>CAUWJG010000007.1:0-71323 GCA_963559095.1 uncultured Collinsella sp.
CCACGAACGGGCGTGCGATCACGCGGCCCATGGTGATCTCGGGTCCGTTGATGAGCGTGCGCGCGTATTCGCAAATGCGGTATAGCTCGTCGATGGGCACGACATCCTCGTGTGCGGCGATCTGCAGCACGGAGTCGCCGGACGTATAGACGATCAGGTCACCGGTCTTAAGGTGGTGCTCGCCGTAGTCGCGGATGACCTCGGTGCCGGAATAGGGCTTGTTGCACACGATGTCGCGACCGGAAAACTCACGGATTTTATCCAGCAGGCTATCGGGGAAGCCCCGCGGGAAGTAGTCCACGTGGAAGCGTGCGGGCAGGCACATCATCTCCCAGTGGCCGTCGAGCGAATCGTTGCCAAAGCTGGTGATCTGCATGCGGCCGAACGCGCCGGCGGGCTCGTCGGGTGTACCGATACCGGGGAACGGCTTGCCCGGGCGGCATAGGCCAAGGCCCAGGCTTTCCATGTTGGGAAGCTCGAGCGAACGACCCTTATGGTCGATCCACCACTGGGCCATGTGACCGAGGGTGTCGGCCCCATCGGAGTTGTACTTGGCGGCATCGGGGGCGTCGCCCACGCCGATGGAATCGATGACGATGGCGAGGATGCGGCGGTAGCGCTTGTAGCGCGCGGTTGCCGCGGCGCCGCTGTTGGCGAGGTCTGCTGCCATGTTACTCGGCCACCTCGGACAGGATCGCCACGGAGGCGGAGACGCCCAGGCGGTTGGCGCCGGCCTCGATCATGGCGAAGGCCTCCTCGGCGGAGTGGATGCCGCCGGCGGCCTTCACGCCAAAGTCCGGACCCACGGTCTCGCGCATCAGGCGGACGTCCTCGACGGTGGCGCCGTGCGTGGAGAAGCCGGTGGAGGTCTTCACGAAGTCCGCGCCGCCCTCAACGGTGAGGCGGCTTGCACGCACCTTCTCCTCGTCGGTGAGCAGGCAGCACTCGATGATGACCTTGAGCAGCGCGCCGCCGGCGTGCGCGGCCTCGGCCACGGCGGCGATGTCGGCGCGGACCACATCGTCGTTGCCGGTCTTGAGCTCGCCGATGTTGATGACCATGTCGACCTCGGTGGCGCCGGCGGCAACCACGTCAGCGGTCTCGGCGGCCTTGGCGGCGGTGGACATGGCGCCCAGCGGGAAGCCGATGACGGCGCAGGTAGCGATGTCGGTGCCGGCGAGGTTGGCCGCAACGCGCGGGACCCAGTAACCGTTCACGCAGACGCTGGCGGTGTTCAGGTCCTTGGCCTCCTGGCATACGCGGTCGATCTGCTCTGCAGTGGCATCGGCCTTGAGCAGCGTGTGGTCCATATACTTGGCGAGCTGTGCGCGGTTGAGGTTCATGATGAGTCCTTTCTGGATTCGGTCGATGATTCGATGGTAGCGGCGGCGTGCCATGCGGGCCCCGGCGATTGCAGGTGCCCGCAGTATATCCATGGTGTGCCGGTGGGAAGAGCGGGGCGGGCGGTGCGGTGGCAGGTTCGGGAGCCGGGCGCGTGCGGGCGAGCAGGCTCTTTCGAGCTATCGCGCGTATCGCGCTCGAGCTCGCGTGGCCTCAGGCGCGCTGCACCCCGTCGCGCGTGACCGTTGCATACAGCAACGGCTCTGCGGGCGGCTTGGTGCCCGCGTAAGAGATGGCCGCCTCGAACGTCGCCGCACCTTCGGCAAGTCTGCGCTCATCGTTGGCAAAGAGCACGGCCACCGCTTCGCCCTCGCGGACCGCCTCGCCGTAGTTCTTCAGCAGCTCGATGCCCGAGGCATGGTCGATATCGTCGTCGATCTTCAGGCGCCCGCCGCCGAGCTGCGCGCTGGCGATGCCAACCTGCTCGGTGTCGATATGCGCCACGAACCCATCGCGAGGCGCCGTAACCGTGCGGCTCAGCGCAGCCTGCGGCAGCAGCGACGGGTCGTCGATCACACGCGTGTCGCCGCCCTGCGCGGCAACGATCTCCTTGAGCTTGGCGAGGGCGGAGCCGTCGGCTATAACGGCGCGGGCCCGGCGCTCGGCCTCGTTGCGGGAACATATACCCGTGAGCGCCACAAGCTCGCTTGCCAGCATAACGGCCTCGTGCGTCAAATCGTCCGGACCGTGTCCTGCCAGCGTGTCGATGACCTCGGCCACCTCAAGGGCGTTGCCTATGTTGCGCCCGAGCGGGCGGTCCATGTTGGTGATGAGCGCCTCGACGTGCCTCCCCATGCCCTCGCCGATGGCAACCATGGTCTCGGCGAGCTCGATGGCATCGGGGACACTCTTCATAAAGGCGCCCGAGCCGACCTTTACGTCCAGCAAGATGCAGTTGGAGCCCGCGGCGAGCTTTTTGCTCATGATGGAGCTGGCGATGAGCGGGATGCAGTCGACGGTTGCCGTGACGTCGCGCAGCGCATACATGAGCTTGTCGGCGGGCACGAGGTTGCCCGTTTGCCCAATGATGGCGCCGCCGTGGGCGCGCACGCAGCCGATGAAGGCGTCCTCGGCAAGGCTGCAGTTAAAGCCGGGTATGCTCTCGAGTTTGTCGAGGGTGCCGCCGGTGTGCCCCAGCCCGCGTCCGGTCATCTTCGCCACAAAGACCTCGCCCGGCGCCATGGCCGCGATCATGGGTACCACCGCGAGGGAGGTCTTGTCGCCCACGCCACCGGTGGAGTGTTTGTCCACGGTGGTGCCGGGGAGTGCCGACAGGTCGACCACGTCGCCGGAGTTCATCATCTCAAGGGTGAGCGTGGTGGTCTCGCGGTCGGTCATGCCGCGCAGGAAAATGGCCATGAGCAGGGCGGATACCTGGTAGTCGGGGATCTTTCCGGCCACGTATCCGCGGACAAAGAACGCGATCTGCTCATCGGTGAGCTCGTGGCCATCGCGTTTGGCCTCGATGATGTCGTACATGCGCATAGCGGGCTCCTTTCACGGATGGTATGGGTTAGGGCCTGTTGCGGGCGGGGTGGGCTCTAGCTGCCGCGGGCGTGGCGGACGACAGGCTGCGATGCGAACGGGTCAGCGTTCGGCCCGTGCGGCACCGTGCCGCCCGGGTTCCACCTCCCGGCCGAATCGCTAGTTTCCCAGGTTGTTCGGTCCAAAGCTCAGCGGCAGCAGTTCTTCAAGCGTATGCACCTCGCAGGCATCGGGGGATTGCGCAAGGATGATGCGGAAGGACGCGGGATCGCAGAACTCGCGCATTACTTGGCGGCACACACCGCACGGTGCGCACAGTTCGCTGATCGGCCGCCCGGCGGGCCCTCCCACGATGGCGATGGCCGCAAAATCGCGCTGCCCATCGAATACCGCTTTGTAGATGGCCGTGCGCTCGGCGCAGATGCCGGGGGAGTAGGCGGCGTTTTCCATGTTGCATCCCCGGTAGACGGCGCCGTCCGAGCAGAGCAGCGCGGCGCCTACGGCAAAGTGAGAGTACGGGCTGTACGAGTGCTCGCGCGCCTCGATGGCGGCGGCAACGAGTTCAAGATCGGTCATGGTGCTCCTTCGATGGGGCGGTTGATGTAGATTCTCATACCCCAAATCGGGCAAAAGGAAGCCCGATATCGGTGCTTTTGAAAAGGCTCTGTTAGACCAAGATTGACATGAAGATAAGCCAAGATAATAGAATGGCAGCGACCACCGGATACTCGACACCCGGTGGTCGTCAGTTAATTTGAGAAGTCGCTATCGAAGCGTACTTGCGTCTCCATTGTGGTGATATGTGTCCAACTCCCACTTGAGCAGGTTGAGCGCTGGCCCAAAGTCCTTGGCGCTTTCGATTCCGAACTCAATGGCGATACTTCCGAAGGCATAGCCGTAGACTGTTGGGCCGAGCCCCCGGCAGTTGGCTAAATCAAGACACCCTCGGATCGGGTTTCAGCGCCTTGCTGCGATGGTGCCGCTCAGCCTCGGGATCTTGTCCCGGTTCACGGCGCGGCCCCTCTCACCCGTAAGTGCGTACGGTTGCCAATAGCTAGACTCACTGTCGCACCGCAGGCATAAGGCGGTTGTTAGATATACCTAAGGCTTATCGGATCTCTGGTCTAACAGAGCTTTTGAAAAAGCGCCCCGAGCACGAAGCTCGAGGCGCCAACAGGTGCTTTGGGTTGGGCATGGCACGGGTTTTGTGCGGCACGGATTACCCGCGCGAACCCTTCTCGTACGGAACGCCATCGGCCTTCGGGGCCACGGAGCGTCCAACGAACAGCACGAGTACAACCAGGGTGAGGATGTAGGGCATGCAGGCGAGGATCTCGCTGGGGATCGGTACCACACCGCCGCCCAGGATGATGACGAGCGCTTGTGCCAGGCCGAACAGCAGGCACGCACCGAATGCGCCATGCGGGGTCCACTTGCCGAAGATGACGGCTGCGAGGGCGATGAAGCCCTGACCGGCCACAGCGGTCTGGGTGAACTGCGAGATGATGGCCAGCGTGATGGATGCGCCGCCAAAGCCCGCCATGACACCCGAGAGCACGACGCACGCAAAGCGGATACGGCTCACGTTGATGCCGAGCGTGTCGGCGGCCGCGGGGTGCTCGCCCACGGCGCGCACGCGCAGGCCCCACTTGGTCTTGTACAGCACGAACCACACCACGATGGCGGCAACAAGGCCAAGCACCACGGTGACGTCGATGTTGAGGTTCGCCCACGGGGTGCCGGCAAAAGCGCCGGATCCAAACACCTTGGGCAGCGTCTGGACGGCCGGGCTCTGCGTACCGCCGTCCCACATCAGGCGGGCGAGGAACAGGGCGATGCCCGGTCCCAGCAGGTTGAGCGCGATGCCCGAGACGTTCTGGTCGGCCTTGAACGTGACGGCCGCCACGGCGTGCAGCAGCGCAAAGGCGCCACCGGCCAGGCCGGCGATCAAAAAGCCGAGCCATGCGTTGCCGGTGAAGAACGACGTTGCGGCACCGGCCAGGGCGCCGATGGTCATCATGCCCTCGATACCGATATTGACGACGCCGGAGCGCTCGGAGATCACGCCGCCCAGCGCGCCGAACACCAGCGGCGTGGCGTACATAAGGGTGATGCCGATGAGCAGGGTGATGTTATTAAGCATTGTCGGCCTCCTTCTCCACGGCAACGGTTGCGACGGCGGTTGCGGCAGAGGTTGCCTCCGCACCGCCCGAGCCCGTCGAGCCGCCCGTGCCCTTCTGCGCGGCGCGCTTCTCCAGGCGGTTGGCCACAAGCGTGACCACGCGGGCGAGCGCCACGAAGAACACGATGGTGCCGATCATGATGTTGATGATGTCGGTGGGGGCGCCCACGGCCATCTGCACCGAGGTGCCGCCGTACAGCAGGCCGCCGAACAGCAGGCCGGCGAAGATGCAGCCGATGGGTGAAGATCCGGCGATGAGCGCGACGGAGAAGCCGTTGAAGCCGTAGTTCTCAAAACCAGCCAGCGTGGACAGGCTGTGGGGCTGGATGCCGGTGATCATGAGGGCGCCGGCCAGGCCGGAGATGCCGCCGGCGATGAGCATGGCGAGCACGGTGTTGCGCTCAACCGGCATGCCGGCGAACTCGGCCGCATCGCGGTTGAAGCCCACGGCGCGCAGCTCAAAGCCCAGCTTGGAGCGGAATAGCACGAACCAAATCAAAACTGCCACGGCCACGGCGACCAAAAACGCGATGTTCACATCGGTCTTGACCAAGAAGTCGTACAGCCACGGGATGTTGCGCAGCGTCTCCAGGCCGGCGTCGGACAGCTTCCACTCGGGCAGGATGGTGGTGAAGCCCGAGGGGTTGATGGCGATGGAGGAGGTGGAGCTCGGCTGGTGGAACATCTCAGAGTTCACCACGAAGTTGTTCATGTAGAGCATGGTCCAGTTAAGCATGATGGCGGTGATGACCTCATGGATGCCGAAGCGCGCCTTGAGGAAGCCGGTGATGCCGCCGATGATGGCACCGCCAGCCACGCCCGCCAGGATAACGACGGGGATCTGCAGCGGCATGGGCAGGTTGAGCATGGTGCCCGCGATGAGCGCGCAGATGGTGCCGGCCACGTACTGGCCCTCGGCGCCGATATTGAACATGCCCGTCTTGAAGGCGAAGGCCACCGAGATGCCCGTCAGGATGATGGGCGCGGCCTTGATGATGGTGTTGGAGATGTATTTGGGCTTGGCGAAGATGCCCTCGAACAGCGCGGTGAACGATGCGATGGGGTCGTAGCCGGCAACGGCCAAAAGGATGGCCGCCACGGCAAAGCCCAAAACGATGGCGAGCAGCGTCGCCGTGATGGGCTTCTTCAAAATGCGGACCGCGGTGCTCTCCTGGGGCTTCGCGGTTGTGGATGCGGTAGCAGACACCTATGCCTCACCTCCTGCCATGAGCAAGCCGAGCTTGTTCTCGTCGACCTCGCCCTGCTTGAACGTACCGGTGATGCGGCCGTCATAGATTACATCGATGGTGTCCGAGACGCTCATGACCTCGTCGAGTTCCAGCGAGATGAGCAGGATCGCGGTGCCGCGGTCGCGTTCGGCCACCAGTGCCTTGTGCACGTATTCGATCGCGCCCACATCCAGGCCGCGCGTGGGCTGGACGGCGATGAGCACGTTGGGATCGTTGGAGACCTCGCGGGCGATGATGACCTTCTGCTGGTTGCCGCCGGACAGGCCCGCGGCGCTGTGGTCGGCGCAGTCGGCGGGGCGGATGTCGTAGTCGGCGATGAGCTGCTCGCAGAACTCGTGCATCTTGGTGCGGTCGAGCACGCCCCGCGCGCCAAACTCGGGCGTGCGGTACTTCTCGAGGGCGGCGTTTTCGGCAACGGTGAACGGCAGGACCAACCCGCGCTTCTGGCGGTCTTCATGGATGGTCGAAACCTTGTGGTCGATCACGTTGCGCGGAGTGGTGTTCTGGATCTCGACGCCGCGCACGCGCACCTTGCCGCCCTTGGCCTTGGTGAGGCAGGTGATGGCCTCAACCAGCTCTTTCTGGCCGTTGCCGTCGATGCCCGCAATGCCCACGATCTCGCCGGCATGCACCGTGAGGCTGAGGCCCTTGACGGTCTCGATGCCGCGCTCGTCCTCAACATGCAGGTCGGAGATCTCGAAGATGGCCTCGCCGGGCTGGGCGGGCTTCTTGTCCACGGTAAGGTTGACGTGGTGGCCCACCATCATGTCGGCAAGCTGCTCCTCGGACACGTCGTCCACGTGCACCTCGTCCACGTACTGGCCGCGACGGATGATGGTGCAGGTCTCGGAGGACGCCTTGATCTCCTTGAGCTTGTGGGTGATGACGATGATCGTCTTGCCGGCGCGGGTGAGGTCGCGCATGATCTGGATCAGGCGCTCGATCTCCTGCGGGGTCAGCACGGCGGTGGGTTCGTCGAGGATCAGGATGTCCGCGCCGCGGTAGAGCGCCTTCAGGATCTCCACGCGCTGCTGCATGCCCACGGAGATGTCCTCGATCTTGGCATCGGGGTCAACCTCCAGGCCGTATTGGGCGATGATCTGCTCGACCTTTTGGCGGGCCTTCTTCATGTCGAGGATGCCCGCACCGCGGCAAACCTCGCTGCCCAGCACGATGTTTTGCGTGACGGTGAAGTTGTCCACGAGCATGAAGTGCTGATGGACCATGCCGATGCCGTGCGCGATGGCGTCGTTGGGGCTGTTGATCTGGACGGGCTCTCCGTTGATGCAGACCTGCCCCTCGTCAGCCTGGTACAAGCCGTAGAGTACGTTCATGAGCGTGCTCTTGCCCGCACCGTTTTCTCCCAATACCGCGTGAACCGTGCCCTTGCGCACGGTGAGGTCCACATGGTCCAGGGCGGTGAACGTGCCGAACGTCTTGACGATGCCGCTCATCTGCACCGCGTAGCGCGCATCTGGCTCCATAGGCCGCTTCTCCTTCCTGTGGTGTAGCCGCGCGGGGCGGCTGCCGAGGTGGTCTGCTCGGCTCAAATCGGGGGTTCGTCCCGTGGTGCGGGCGCGCATGGAACCAGGTGTCCACGCGCCCGCACCACGGGACGGCTCGTCTGCTCACACGAGCCGTGAACAACGCGGGCCGACGGCGCTGCCGCAAGGGGGCACCGCCGTCGGCCTCGACGAGTCGCTTACTCGTTAGAGGGAGGCGACGTAGTCGTTGAAGTCCTTCTCGGTGCCCGGAGGCGTGATCTTGCCGTCCTTGATCTGCTGGAACAGGTCCTGGGCGGTCTTGTAGACGTCCTCGCTCATAAGGTCGTGGTGCTCGGAGATACCCACGGCGCCGTCCTTGGCGGACAGCTCGATGTTCTTGCCACCGATCTCCTCGCCGTCGGCGGCCTCCTTGGAGACCTCGATAACAGCCTGGTCAACGTTCTTCATGACGGAGGTCAGCATGTTCTCGGGAGCCAGGTCGTACTGGTCCTTGTCGACGCCGATGACCTTCTTGTTGGACTCCTTGGCGGCCTCGATCACGCCGTTGCCAGCGTTACCGGCGCAGGCGAACACGATGTCGCAGCCGTCGGAGTACATCTTCTGGCCCGCGGCCTTGCCCTTGGCGGCGTCGGTGAAGGTCTCGATGTACTGGGAAACGACCTCGACGTTCTTGCCCTCAGCCTTGTTGGCGTAGGCAACGCCGGCCTGGAAGCCCCAGTTGAAGGTCTCCAGAACGTCGGACTTCATGCCACCGACAAAACCGACCTTGCCGGTCTCGGAGGTCATAGCGGCGATGTAGCCGGCTACGAAGGAAGGCTCCTGGGTCTTGAAGGTCACGCCGGTGAGGTTGTCGGTGAGGCCGTCCTCGTTACCCTTGTCGTCCTTGTGGCCCTTCTCAGGGTAAGCATTGTCGATGATGGCAAAGTGCACGTCGGGGTTGGTCTTGGCGGCATCGCGGATGGCGCCGGCCATGGCAAAGCCGATACCCCAGACGGTCTGGGCGTCGGAGTCGACAGCCTTGTCCAGGTTGGTGGCGTAGTCGGCCTCCTGCTTGGACTCGGTGTAACCGACCTCGATACCGGTCTCCTTGTTGAGCTTCTGCAGGCCCTCCCAGGCAAGCTGGTTGAAGGAGCGGTCGTTCACGCCGCCCATGTCGGTGACCATCTGGACCTTGTAGTCGGCCTCGGCGGGCGCGGAGCCGGCCTCGGAGCCGGCGGGCTTGGCGTCGCCACCGCAGCCGGCAACGGTCAGCGCGACGGCGCCGGCCAGGGCAAGACCCATGAGACGATTCTTCTTCATGCTCTTCCTTTCTTGCGATTCGGAACATACCTATACGGAGAGGCGAGGGGCCTCTCATCTTTTACCGTGCCTGAGCAAGAGCGCGGCGAAAGACCGAATGGCGGCGCCCGGCGCGGGGTTCCGTGCACGGAGCCTCGCGATGCGCGACGCGTGGATACGGGTAGGCCCGGACCTCGCTGGCGAGCGGGCCCGGGCCTACGGCGGGATTCGTTATGCGGGGAGCGCGAGGGAAAGGGCGATCTCCATCATCTGGGTAAAGCTCGACTGGCGCTCGTCTGCGGGGAGGGACTCGCCCGTGAGCGGCAGGTCGGAGACGGTGAGCAGGCACAGGGCCTTTTTGCCGGCGCGCGCGGCGTTCATGTAGAGCGCGGCGGCCTCCATCTCGACGGCGAGCACGCCCATCTTCTGCCACGTGGCGGTGGCGTTGGGGTCGTCCTGGTAAAAATGGTCGGACGAGAGCACGTTGCCCACCTTGACCTCGATGCCCTGCGCGCGGCCGGCGGCCACGGCGCGCTCGAGCAGGTCGTAGCTGGCGATGGGCGCGAACGTGCCGGGCAGGCGGTACTGGGCGGCAAAATTGGAGTCGGTGCAGGCGCCCATGCCGGCAACGACGTCGCGCACGTGGACGGACGGGTCGATGCCGCCGGCGGAGCCCACGCGGATGATCGACTCGACGCCGTAGAACTCATAGAGCTCGTAGGAGTAGATGCCGATCGAGGGCATGCCCATGCCGCCGCCCATCACCGAGACGGGGTGGCCCTGGTAGGTGCCGGTGTAGCCGAGCATGTTGCGCACCTCGTTGAAGAGGTGGACATCCTCGAGGTAGTGGTCCGCGATGTACTTGGCGCGGAGCGGGTCTCCGGGCATCAGGACCGTTTTGGCGATATCGCCGATGTGAGCCCCGTTGTGGGGCGTTGGGGTGCTTTCCATAGTGGGACGAGGCCTCCTTGCGTCGTAGATACCATAGATTACACTTTCTCACGACTTTGGTGGACCTCGTGCGTCAAATCGGCTGTCGGCCGGTATTTCTGCGAACGGTTCCGCAGGTCAGGGGCTTTATTCTGCTAAAGCATCGACGCCGTTGGCGCCCGCTTCGCCGGTCATGAAGGTGCGGGTCCGACGCGCGAGCGCCCGCCTTGGGCTTCATGGGGCCTGGATATGCAACGGTGGCGTTGTCGCGACTCGCCCTGCTTGGCGCGGCGAGTCGATTTGGGCCTAGATGTGCAGCGAGGGCGTTGTCGCGACCATGCGGTGAAACACGAGCGCGCCCAGGGCGATGCTGACGATGCCTACGATCAGGCTCAGCGCGTGCCCAACCGCCAGGCCAAAGATGAGCGAGGCGACGAAGATGGCCGTCCCCAGCGCGAGCACGTAGACGAGGCCGCCCAAGATGCAGCTGAGCATGGGCGCGCCGCGCTTGATGACGTCCTGGGGGTTAATCCAAGTGAGGTTGGGGTGCTTGACGTCGACGCGCATGCCCACGCACACCCACAGCAAAAACGTGCCAAAGCCCACCAGGAGGCACTCGAGGGCGCCGAGCGGCGTGACCTGCCCGCTTGCCAGCAAAATGCCGGAGGCGAGGGCGAGCGAGGCCGCAAAGGGGATCGCGCTGCTCGCGAGCTTGGCGCCGAGCATGGTGCGCGTGCTCACGGGTGCCGTGGCCATGAGCCATGCCGAGCGGCCCTCAATCGAGACGGATGGGACCGAGCTCGTGCAGGTGAGGCCGCAAAAGCCGAGCACCCAGGGGAGGGCGAGCTGGATGTTGCCCATGAGCGCCGCCACCCGCTCCGCACCGAGCTCGACGCCGTTGACGGTCCCCGATGCCAGGAGGTCCTGCAGCCCCATGCTCGCGAGCAAAACCGCGAAGCCTATGGTGAAGACGTAGCCCACCAGGCAATTGAACGCGTACGCGGGGATGCCCAGCAGCGTGCGGACCTCCTTGACGACGATGGCCCAAAAGGGCGTCTTCGTGTGGGCGTGTGCCCCGGCCCCGCTGGTGCGCTTCGTCCTGTGCCCGTGTGCCCCGGAGCGCCGTGAGCGCGCGGCGAGGGTGGCGTTGAGGGCGGCGTAGCGGCGCTGCATGATCTCGAGGCACGCGCCGGACACGCCCAGGGTAAAGATCGCGAACCCGGCGAATGCGACGGGGGAGCCCTGCACGACGGCGGCTCCCGCCCAGGCGGCGGGCGGATACGCGCTCGCGATGGAGCTCTCCAAGGTCAGCCCCACCTGTTCGATCGTCCGCAGGGCCTCCATGGCGCCCATGTCCTTTGCATGGGCGGAGAACGCAAAGGACGCGCCCATGACCGCCAGGATCGCCGCCATGCCCAGCAGGGCGTACGCCAGGCTCGCATGGCGAAAACGCGCCGCAACCCAAGTAATGGCATACGAGGCAAAGGTCGCCAGCATCGTGGGAGCGAGCGGGGCAAGGGCCACGCTGAGCACCGCCGCCGTAACCGAGATCGCGCCGGAGGGAACGGCCAAGAAGTACACGACGTACAGGGGCGCCATGGCGCAGACCGCGATCACGAGCGCCATGCCCATGATCGTGGCCATGCGCGAGGCAACGACCATGCGGCGCGATACGGGCAGCGACATGACCAGGTCGTAGTCCTTGAATCCAAAGAGCGTTCCGTTCGCCTTGAAAAACGTGAACACCACGCCGGCGAGCGACCCCAGCATGACCGCCAGGGCGGGCAGGATGCGGGCGAGCCCCACCAGCGCCAGCCCCACCGCCATAAGTCCAAGGTAGGCCACGAACAGCAGTCCCAGGAGTATGGCCGCCGCGGCGATACCGACGACGCGCAGCGTGCGCTGGTTGTGCGATAGCCCGGATTTCACGGGCGCGAGGGAGTTGAGCAGGCCGAGCATCTGCACCCGTGTGAGCAGCAAGAACGTGCGCATGCGGTTTTACGCCTCCTTCTCGACCAGCTCGAGGAAGACCGACTCCAAAGAGCCGTCTCCGCGAACCTGGGCCGTCGTGCCCTGGGCCACGACCTCGCCCGACCGTATGACGGTGAGCTCGTCGCAGAGCTTCTCGACGACCTCGAGCACGTGGGAGGAAAAGAACACCGCGGCGCCCGCCTCGGCGCGTTCGCGCAAGATGAGCTTGAGCTCGTGGGAGGCCACGGGGTCGAGGCCCACAAAGGGCTCATCGAGCACGAGCAGCGTGGGGTCGTGAACGAGCGCGCCGATGATGACGAGCTTTTGCTTCATGCCGTGCGAATAGGAGGAGATGGGGTCCGTGAGCGCTTCGGCGATGTCGAGGCGCTCCGCCAGCGCGGCGATGCGCTCGACACGCGCCGCTGCGGGAACCTCGAAGATGTCGGCGAGGTACGTGAGGTACTGCATGCCGGTCATGAACTCGTACACGTCCGGGTTGTCGGGCACATAGGCGAGTGCGCGCTTGGCGGCGATGGGCTCATGTTCGATGCTGTGTCCGCAGACCTCGATGGAGCCGCCGTCAAAGGGCTGCGCGCCCACGATCGCGCGGATGAGCGTGGTCTTTCCCGCGCCGTTGTGGCCGATGAAGCCGTGGATGCTGCCCGCCTCGACGGTGAGGGAGAGGTCGCGCACCGCAACGTGGTCGCCATAGCGTTTCTGAAAATTGCGAACGGAAAGAACGGACATGAACGCCTCCAAAAGACTATTAGATAAATATCTAATAGTCGAGGATTATGGGGCTTCGCCCGGGAAAGTCAAGCCAATAAATGAATGAGAAAAAGTCTCAATTACGATACCCTTGGGCACCTGCGAGTATGGTATCCTTGCAAGCGTGAATAAATCTTCGGCCAACGGTTGCTATTTTCACTCAAACGCACGCGTTTTCTCGGCGAGTGGTGTATGGGGAAGACTTACCGCTGTTCGGGGATGCCGGGTATCGGGGCGAGAGGCGTCCCGACAACACGACGAGGAGCGTGGTCAGGTAATGCAGGAGGCATGGGAAGGCTTCGAGGACGGTAATTGGACCAAAGAGGTCGACGTCCGCGACTTCATCCAGAAGAACTACACCCCCTACGAGGGCGATGAATCGTTCCTGGTGGGCCCCACCGAGCGCACCACCAAGCTGTGGGATGACGTCATGGCCCTTATGCTCAAGGAGCGTGAGCAGGGCGGTGTTCTCGACATGGACACCAAGGTCGTGACCGGTATCCTGTCTCATCCGGCCGGCTACATCGACGCCGAGCATCCCGAGCGTGAGACTATTGTTGGTCTCCAGACCGACAAGCCGCTCAAGCGCGCCCTGCACGTCAACGGCGGTATCCGCATTGCCTGCCAGGCCGCTTCCCAGCACGGCTATGAGGTCGACCCCGAGATCGTCGACTTCTACACCAACAAGCGCAAGACGCACAACGCCGGCGTGTTCGACGTGTACAAGCCCGAGATGCGCGCTTGCCGCTCCGCCCATATCATCACCGGTCTGCCGGATGGCTACGGCCGTGGCCGCATCATCGGCGACTACCGTCGCGTGGCCCTGTACGGCGTTGACGCCCTGATTAAGGACAAGCGGGCTCAGAAGTCCTCCACCCCCTCCGTCATGAACGAGGACAACATTCGCCTGCGCGAGGAGCTCTCCGAGCAGATTCGCTCGCTGCAGCAGCTTATCGAGCTCGGTAAGCTCTACGGCTTCGACATCGCCCGCCCGGCTGCCAACACGCAGGAGGCCATCCAGTGGATGTACCTCGCCTACCTGGCCGCCGTTAAGGACCAGAACGGCGCCGCCATGTCCATCGGTCGCACCTCGACCTTCATCGACATCTACGCCGAGCGCGACCTCAAGAACGGCGTCTTCACCGAGGAGCAGATCCAGGAGTTCGTTGACCACTTCATCATGAAGCTCCGCATGGTCAAGTTCGCCCGTACCCCCGAGTACCAGAACCTGTTCTCCGGCGACCCGCAGTGGGTCACCGAGTCCATCGGCGGCATGGGCGTCGACGGCCGCACCCTCGTCACCAAGATGAGCTACCGTTACCTCCACACCCTCGAGAACATGGGCACCTCCCCGGAGCCGAACCTGACCGTCCTGTGGTCCACCAGGCTCCCGCAGGCCTTCAAGGAGTTCTGCGCCAAGACCTCCATCGCCTCCTCGTCCATCCAGTACGAGAACGACGACGTCATGCGCGTGTACCACGGTGACGACTACGCCATCGCCTGCTGCGTGTCCTCCATGCGCGTGGGCAAGGAGATGCAGTTCTTCGGCGCCCGCGCCAACCTGGCCAAGTGCCTGCTGTACGCACTCAACGGCGGCGTCGACGAGGTCTCCAAGAAGCAGATCGGCCCCAAGTACCGTCCGGTCGAGGGCGACACGCTCGACTTCGACGACGTCATGTCCAAGTACAAGGACATGATGAAGTGGCTGGCCGGCGTGTACGTGAACACGTTGAACATCATCCACTACATGCACGACAAGTACTGCTACGAGGCCATCCAGATGGCCCTGCACGACAAGGACGTCCACCGCTGGTTCGCCACCGGTATCGCCGGCCTCTCCGTTGTGGCCGACTCCCTGTCCGCCATCAAGTACGCCAAGGTTCATCCCGTCCGCGATGAGAACGGCGTGATCGTCGACTTCGACATCGAGGGCGACTTCCCCAAGTACGGCAACGACGACGACCGCGTCGACTCCATCGCGCACGACATCGTGCACGAGTTCATGGAGTGCATCCGTCGCCACGAGACCTACCGCAACTCCGTGCCCACCACCTCCGTTCTTACCATCACCTCCAACGTGGTGTACGGCAAGAACACCGGTGCCACGCCTGACGGCCGTAAGGCCGGCGTGCCGTTCGCCCCGGGTGCCAACCCCATGCACCAGCGCGACACCCACGGCGCCATCGCCTCGCTGAGCTCCGTCTCCAAGCTTCCGTTCCGCGACGCTCAGGACGGCATCTCCAACACCTTCTCCATCGTGCCGGGCGCGCTCGGCAAGGAGGACCAGGTTATGTTCGGCGATCTCGACCTCGGCGACATTGAGTTCGAGAACCCGGTTGCCTGCTGCGACTGCACCGATTCCTCCGCGCCCGAGGGTGCCGAGGACCGCTAAGGTCGTGTGATGCGGGTGCCCTGCGCGTGCGTGGGGCACCCGTAATGGCTGCTTGTGTAATAACATTTTTATTGCATGGACGTGGCTGACTGATATAATTTCAGTAACAATTCCTAGTATGGCGCGCACGGACGCACCGCACATGAAAAGGAGTGCACCATGAAGGTTGCTGACATCCCCCAGACCCAGGCCGATAACCTCGTGAGCATGATCGACGCCTACGCCGAGAAGGGTGGCCACCACCTGAACGTCAACGTGTTCAACCGCGACACCCTGCTTGACGCCCAGGCCCACCCGGAGAAGTACCCGCAGCTTACCGTGCGCGTGTCCGGTTACGCCGTGAACTTCCACAACCTCACCAAGGCTCAGCAGGACGAGGTTATCTCCCGCACCTTCCACGAGGGCTTCTAAGGCTTCCTCAAGCACCGCATCTTGCCCCTCATTCGTCGGGCGCCGCACGCAAGGCGTGCGCCCTCCTCATTCGGGGCAACCTGCGGCACTTGAGAAACCCTTGGGTTTCAGGACCCGCCAGCTGGGCATCTTGCCGTTCAATCGTCGGGCGCGTGCAGAAGCACGCATCCCTCCTCTTTCACGGCAACCTGCTCCAGCTGGTGGGTTTTCGCTGTCGTTTCTTCAACCTACGGGTGCTTGCGGATGCGTCGGGCGCCGCACGCAAGGCGTGCGCCCTCCTCATTCGGGGGCAACCTGCGGCACTTGAGAAACCCTTGAGTTTCAGGACCCGTTTCCAAGACCCGCCAGTCGAGCACATCGGCTGGCGGGTCTTGCTGTTAGGCAGCTGCCTGTTGATTGTGCGTCTGTCGCTTATCGCCTCTCGGCGCTAGTAATCGACAATTGAGAGCTGCGATCCCGCTGCAGCAACGATCTCCTCGCTGGACAGCCAGTTTATGCTGCCGGGGATGGTGGACTTCAGTATGCTGGACGTCAAAGCGTAATTGACAACCGTGGAGCTCTGCCACCCATTGCGAATGCCGTGAATAATGCCCGCAGCAAAAGCGTCACCGCATCCCGAGTGTTCATCGTTGAGGACTTCTCGGGTGGGGGAGAGCGTCGTTTCGCCGTTGCGCAGCAATAGTCCGCGCCAGGTTCCTATGCCGCTTGATGCCAGGGAGCGAATTTGAACGGCAACCGCCTTGCAACCATATGCATCGGAGAGCTCACGGGCAATCGCTTCGTAATAATCGAGGTAATGAAATGTCGTTGGGTGGTCTGGATTGATGTTGTGCCTTGGGAACAGGCTCCAGATATCTTGATCGGAGGCGATGCAAGTGTCGATATAGGGTAACAGGCGTTTCCATGTCTGGTAGGCAATGGCCCGATCCCACATGCGGGGACGGTAGTTCAGATCGCAAAATGTTTGCACACCGCGCCCCTTGCACGCCAGGAGGGCATCCTCGAGGGCGCCGCGGAGCTCAGGGCTGATTGCGGGCAGGATGCCGGTGAAATAGAAGGAGTCCACGCCGTTGAGCAGACTGTCCCAGTCGAAATCTTCGCGTTTCAACATGGACATTGGGGTGAATTCGCGGTCATAGATAACGGAAGAACGGCGTTCGCCAGCACCCCGCTCAAAATAGAGAATCCCCATACGGCCCGGCGCGCGGGTTACGCGTGTGACATCAACGCCGGCGGCGAGTAGTTCAGAAAGTCCGCGATCGCCTATGCGGTTGTCGGGGACACAGCTGGCGAAGGCGACGTTCTCGCCCTGATGTGCAAGGTCGATGGCGACCATTGCTTCCGCACCTTCGTAGTAGACCTGCAGGTGTGAGGCCTGCTCGATGCGTTCGTGTCCGGAAGGGGAAAGGCGAAGCAGCAGCTCGCCGAAACACAGGATCTTATTGGAGTAGGAAAACGCTCCCATGAGTCCCCCTTTTACCTCGTTGGTGTGCCTCTGTATTATAAGACCACCCCGTAAAAGAGAATGATACAGGTCATTATGGCGATGCTCATGAAGATGCTTATTGCATTGGCGAGCCCTGCCAGTCCGTGGTCGCCGCCAGCCCAGAGGGTAAACACAGGCCCCATGGATCCAATGGGAGTCCAGAGCAGCACGGTGATGATGAGGCGGACTTCAAAGCCGAGAGGCAGGAACAGAAAGACAAGCAGGCTCATGAACGTACTGAGGATAAGACGACCGGTCACGAGTTTGCACAGCTTGTGGGCCTGGGTTCTATCAAGAGAGAAATTGACCATAAGGCCCAGCATGAACATGGAAAGAAAGCTGTTCGCGTTTGCGATGGGCTCCGTGAACAGGATGAGGGCGGCTGGGGCTTGAACGCCCAGTGCGGCAAGGCCAATCAGAATAAGATATGAATCGAAGGGCGCCGAGGCGGCAAGTCGTCTGAGCACCATGCGTATGGGATGGGCAATGGGTTCATCGCTCATGAAGATGCGCGTGAGCGCAAAGGTTCCCCCTGTCATCATGAGTGCATTGCCAGCGTCGAACATGCAAGCGGCAACAATGGTGGAAGCGGGAAAGAACGCCTGCACGAACGGAAGGCCAAACGATCCGATGTTGAAACCACTCGTGTTCATGAGGTATAAGGCGCGATCGGGGCGAGGCGTTTTGCGTGTGAGCGCCAAGGTGAGCAGATACGGCCCGAGTGTGCAGCATACGCCGAGTGGTATCAGAGCAAATAGCTGTGGGTTAAGGTCGGCGGAGCCGAAGGCATGGATGATGGAGGCTGGCAGGGTGAAGTTAAAGACGATTTTCGAGATTGCCTCGCCTGTCCCTTTTCCAAGTTTGCCACTGCGGCCCACTAAGATGCCAGTTGCGATGATGGCGATAAACGATGCGACCTTTATGGATGCGAGACCCATGGGCAACACTTCCGTATCGAATCAGTAGCGGGGCTTCCGAACACGGGTGACCTTTTTTGGCAGGAGCTTCTTGACGAAGGACACCCCTTCCTTTGAGGTCACGCGGTCGCTGACTTTTCGAAATTGGATGCGGATAGGTGCGAAGCCGGCATCGACATTCGCTTGGGCGAGCCGCTGCTGCCGTTTTGATAGCTTTGCGTACCACGTGTCGTAATCGACGGGAAGAGCGCATAGGTAGTCATCGTTTTTTAGGCGCAGCAGGAACACCTCGGAAATCTCATCCCAGGGGGTATAGCCGGAGGAGAGGGCTGTTGTGTTGTCGGTGAGCCCTGTCCGATCGATGCGGATGGCGCAGCGCCGGCTGATGAGTTTGCGGACGTTGAAGTATATAAGCCCGAGCGAGATGGGGATGCCGCAGTATCCCATACCGACGCGCATGATCATGGGGTTTTCCGCATAGGGGATGGGCGCGAATGCGGCCAGGAGGGCAGCCGCGAGCAGACAGCCTCCCATGAAGGTCAAAATGAGGTGCATGATGATGGGGTTCCGAATCTCGAGGACGTCCTCGGATCGGTACGCAGTTGTTTCGTTCATAGGCACTCCCCATAGAACGCTCGAGGTTCCAGTGTGTGGCACTAGCCTAGCATCCATCTCTGTTCAAATATGAAGAAAATTTGAATAACTATATATAAATCAATAAAATGCTTAAAAATACGAACAAAAAAACGAACATAAGATGATGAAAATATGATAAACGCAGTAATAGGAGATTTAAGGTGCGCCACAAATATGTACATACTATGATTTGGCACCAAAGGAGGACAAAGCGCAAGCGCGGTTCCTCGAGAACCGCTGAGACGCACGAAGGGAGGAACCATGGCAGAGAAGAAGTACATCGTGGGTGTGACGGCCTGCATGATCGGAATCGCGCACACGTTCATGGCTGCCGAGTCGCTCAAACAGGCGATTGAGGCTCTTGGTTGCGAGGCCAAGATTGAGACGCAGGGCGCGACCGGCATGGAGAACATGATTACGGAGGAGGATCTTGCTCGCTGCGACGCTGCAATCATTGCGGCGGATGTGAAGATCAAGAATCCCGAGCGCTTCGACCCGATTCCAACGCTTTCATGCAAGACCAACGAAGTCATGACTGTCGAAACCGCACGTTCTGTGGTTGAGGAAGTATTGGAGGCAATTTCCTAATGGCAGAGATTAAGCGCAAAAATGCCCCGGTAAAGAAGTCTCGCGCCCAGGAAGCTTGGGATGCGGTCCTAACGGGCATTTCGTACATGATTCCGTTTATTGTTGGCGGTGGTGTGCTGTGGGGAATTGCCAAGGCGATGGGTGGATACAACATCGCGGCCGACATGGAGGGTCTGGCATATACCGACTACTCGCTCGCAATGGTGATCTATGCCATTGGCTCGGCAATTTTTAACGTATGCGTCCCCATCATCGGTGCCTATATTGGTTGGGCGCTGGCCGATAAGCCGGGTCTGGCGCCGGGCTTTGCCGTTGGCGTCATCTCCAATACGATTAAGGCTGGATTCCTTGGAGCCGTTATCGGCGGTTTGATTGCCGGCTATGTCACGCTGTTTTTGAAGGACCTTTCCAAGAAGGTTCCCAATGACGTGAGCTCGGTATTCCCAATTCTTATCATTCCCGTGATTTCCACGTTGGTCACTTCGCTGCTCATGTGGTATGTCGTCGGCGTGCCAATTGGCTGGTTCATGACCTTGATCACCAATGCGCTGATGGATCTGCAAGGTGTCGGTGGCTTTGTGTTCGGTGCGGCGATTGGCGCTGGCATGTCAACCGACCAGGGCGGCCCCATTTCCAAGGCGGTTGCTCTGGTTGCCAACGGCCTCAATGCCGATGGCATCCTTGGGCCTGCGGCCTGCAAGATGTGCGGCGGCATGCAGAATCCGCTTGGTGTGTGCTTCGCGCAGATCATCGACCGTTTCACCGGCAAGAAGAAGTTTACCGAGAAGGAGCGTTCAACCACGGTTTCCGGTCTTGTGCTTGCCTGCTGCTACATCCAGGAGTATGTCATTCCGTTTTTGGTGCAGGATACCTGGCGCTGCCTCGTTCCCTGCATGATCGGCGGCGCAATTTCCGGTGGACTCTGCGGTTACTTCGCCCTCGAGTCTGCAGCGGTCCACGGCGGCGTGTTCGTCATTCCGATGATGAGCAATCCTCTGCAGTTCGTGCTGTTCTGGTTTGCTGGTGCCGCTGTCACCGGCGTGCTGTACTTCCTGCTTCGCAAGCCTGTTGAACAGGATGCTGAGATGGGCGGAAACGGCGTTCTTGACCAGCTGCTTGGCTAGTTAGGGCCTCAGGTGCTGGAGGGGCGTCTTGGACGAGAGCCCCTCCAGTGCTCTAACCGTCTGCCGCATGCCGCCTTTGGCTTTTGGCGAAAGGCGCCATAGCCAAAGGCGTCATGCAGCAGGTGATGAACAACATGTTGGCCGCAGGACCCTCGTGAGAGGGGTGATTCCTTGCGCCTCAAAAGCCTCGCACGAGCTGGAAATGGTTTTGGACGATTACCCGAAGGAGAGGTCTATGTACACGTCAATGAAGCATATGCTCGATCACGCGAACGAGAACAACTACGCTGTTATGGCAATCAACTGCACCAATATGGAGCAAGCGCGTGCCATCTGTTACGCGGCGGCTGAAGAGGCCTCGCCGGTGATCATCAACGTGTCTCCTCGACAGATGCTCGCGCATGCTGCGCCTGAGGTTATGGTGCCCATGATTCGCGCCATCGCTGAGCCGCTTGACGTGCCGATTGCCTTTAATCTCGATCATGGTGATACCTATGCCAACGTGTGTCGCTGCCTGCGTGCGGGCTTCTCCTCAGTCATGATCGATGCTTCTTCTTATGAGTTCGAGGAGAATGTTCGCCGCACTCGCATGGTGACCTCTATTGCTCACGCTTGCAATGCAAGCGTTGAGGCCGAACTTGGCCATGTCGGCCAGGCTGCCGCAGGTGATGGACGCTCCGCTGATATGTACACCAACGTTGAGCAGGCTGTCGAGTTCGCCAACCGTACCCACTGCGATTGCCTTGCCGTTGCCATCGGCACGGCACATGGCGCTTATCCGGATGACTTCGTGCCCCGCCTTGATTTCGATCGCTTGGCTGAGCTTAAGGCCGCGACCAAGATGCCCTTGGTCTTGCACGGTGGCTCCGGAGCGGGCGAAGAGAATATCCGCCGTGCCGTCGCGCTCGGCATCAACAAGATCAACGTGTGCACCGATCTGTTCAAGTACCAGCGTAAGAGCATGCACGACAAGCTCAACGAGCAGCCCGGTATCGACTACATGGACATTCAGATGGTCGGCGAGCAGGCGGCGAAAGACTTCATCAGGTCTTATATGAGGATGATTGGTTCTTCGGGTCGCTACACCTTCGATTACGCTGGCGAGCAGCTTGACTAGGTAAACCGGCTGGCAGGGAGGCAGCGCATGAGGCATTTCCTCTTCGCATCCGATTCGTTCAAAGGCTCGCTTTCGAGTGCGCAGATTGCCGGGATTCTCGAGGAGGAGGCCCACAAGGTTTTCCCGGATGCCATATGCACCGCGCTACCCATGGCTGATGGCGGCGAGGGCACGGTTGACGCCGTGCTTTCCGCTTGCGGCGGCGAGCGTGTTTGCGTTGCGGTCGAAGGTCCATGTGGGGATGTGGTAGATGCTTCCTATGGGGTTCTTCCCGACGGCCGCTGCGTGATCGAGCTTGCCTCTGCAAGCGGAATCACGCTGGTTGATCGCGCGAAGCTCGATCCATTGCGGGCTTCTTCGTTTGGATTTGGACAGCTCGTGCGCCATGCGCTCGATTGGGGTGTTCGGGAGGTGTTCTTGGCGCTCGGTGGAAGCGCCACCAACGATGGCGGTATGGGTGCGATGCGCGCACTCGGGATTCGTTTCCTCGATGAGGAGGGGCGCGAGCTTGCGGGCCGCGGTGAGGATCTTATCCGTGTTTCCGATATCGATACGAGCGGGCTCATGATGGCCGCGCATGAGGCGCATTTTACCGTGATGTGCGATGTGACCAACCCGTTAATCGGCCGCACGGGTGCCACGGCGGTCTTCGGCCCTCAGAAGGGCGGCACCGTCGACACGCTTGCGGAGCTTGAGCGCGGAATGACCGGCTACGCCCGGGTTGTTGAGCAACAGGTTGGTGTTCGCATCGCGCAGGTGCCCGGTGCGGGGGCTGCGGGTGGCATGGGCGCTGCCGCCATGGCGTTTCTTTCTGCTCGCTTGGTGCCCGGCATCGACTGCCTGATGGATCTGGCTCACTTTGACGACCTGCTCGCCGATGCGGATTGTTGTTTTTCAGGCGAGGGCCGCGCCGATGGGCAGTCTCTCAACGGCAAGGTCCTGAGCGGCATCGCGCGACGTTGCGCACGCGCCGGCAAGCCCCTCTACGCAATCGTAGGCTCCATGTCTGAGGGTGCCGAAAAGCTGCTCGACCTCGGCGTGACCGAGATTGTCTCCTGCGTTGAACCTGGAGTCCCGATCGAGTGGGCGATCGCCCATGCGGAAGAGAGCTACCGCCGCAGCGCGGCGGGCGTCTTTGAGAGGATGGCGGCAGGCGAGGGGAGGGCATTGCAGTGATTTGCGGAAGCTCTTGTTGGAGTGCCGCGCAACAGCGCGGTATGGGGTCGCGCGTCATTGGGGGTAAGAGGTACTACACCTTTGAGCGGATGCCGGAAACCCTCTACGACCTGCTTGCCGAGTCTGCATCGCGCCGTGCCGGCTCCCTGGCGCTCATTGACGACGACGGCGCGCGTTACACCTATGGCGAGATGCTTTCCCTTGTCGATGGGATGGCCGCTTATCTAGCGGGCCGGTATGGCGTGGGCGAGGGCGACCGCGTGGGCGTCCTGCTCGATGCGAGCGTCGAATTTTGCGCAGTGTACTTTGCCTGCAGCAAGGTAGGCGCCGTTGTGGTGCCATTTTCCACTAAGTATCGCGAGAGGGAGATAGGCGCGCTACTGAGCCATGCCGACCTTTCCGTGCTGTTGATCGACCCGCGCTATCGTTGCCGTGTGGGCTCGGCTGTGGATGTCGTTGCCCATGTTGAGTACTGCAGCCGTGATGGCGCCGCAGGGGGATTCGGATTCGCGGGGGCGCTTGAGGCGCTGCCCACGCCTGAGCGCGCTGGGTCTCTGGCATCGGATGCGGTCATGATGTACACCTCGGGTACGACCTCGGCTTCCAAAGCCGTGCGCCTGAGTAACCTGAACGTCATTCACGCGGCACTCGTGTATCAGCGACTCATGGGTACGACAGAGCATGACCGAACGGTGATCTCGGTGCCCATATATCATGTGACGGGCCTCGTTGCGCTGTTGACCCAGTTTGTGTATGCCGGCGCACCGATTTACTTGCATCGTCGCTTTGATGCGCGCCGTCTGCTCGAGTGCGTGCAGAGCGAGGGCATCACCTATCTCCATGCCTCCCCTACGGCGTTCGAGAAAGTGCTGGTTCTCAAGGAAGATTTTCCATCGCTGCCAACCTTGCGTGTCCTGTTGTCCGGTTCGAGCTATGAGCCCGTGGGAAAGATGCGCGCCTTCCACGAATGGCTTCCCGCCTGTGCGTTCCAGGTTGTATACGGCTTGACCGAGACCTCCTCGCCCGCATTGCTTTTTCCATTCGATTCCCCGACGAGCATCTATGCGGGGGCTGCGGGTAAGCCCATTCCTGGTGTGGAGGTCCGCATCGTTGATGAAGAAGGCCGTGATATCGAGGATGGGTTGGTTGGCGAGATCCTGCTTCGGGGCTCATGTGTCACCGAGGGCTACTATCGCTGCCCCGATCGTGCCCTCGATGATGAAGGCTGGCTTTCGACTGGGGACATGGGATATGCCGATGCGCTGGGCATGGTTTGGGTCGTCGACCGCAAGAAGGACATGATCAACCGTGGGGGAGAGAAGGTCTGGTGCAGTTGCCTGGAGGAGGCGATCGGATCGCTTCCCGGCGTATGCGAGGCGTGTGTTGCGGGCATTCCCGATGAACTCTATGGCGAGGTTCCCGTTGCAGCTGTCGTGGCCGAACAGGGCGCTCCACGTGACGAGCAACGGATTATCGACGCCATGCGTCAGTGCGTAGCGGGTTTCGAGGTGCCCGAGCACGTGATCTTCGTTGATTACATTCCACAAACCGTTGGCGACAAGCCCGATCGTGCGGCTGTCCGCGCGCTCGTGATCGACCATATAAAGGGGGCGCCCAATGATTAAGGCGAACTTTGTGACGGCTGATGAGGCTGCGGCCTCCATCGAGGACGGATCGACCGTTGCCACGATCGGCATGACGTTGGTCTCGGCCTCGGAATCCAATCTCAAGGCCATCGAGCGCCGGTTCCTGGAGACCGGCCATCCCCGCGGCATCACGCTGTTGCACTCCTGTGGCCAGTCCGATCGCGAGCGCGGCATTCAGCACTTCGCGCACGAGGGGCTCGTCAAGCGTATCATCGGCTCGCATTGGGGCTTGCAGCCGCGCTGGATGGACATGATCGCCAACAACCAGGTTGAGGCCTACTGCTTACCGCAGGGCCAGATCGCCCAGCTCTATCGGTCCATGGCGTGCGGCCTGCCCGGCAAGATGAGCAAGGTCGGCCTCGGCACCTTCATCGACCCCCGCATCGAGGGCGGCAAGATGAACGATCGCACGCGCGAGCTCGAGGACATCACCGAGATTATCGAGATCGATGGCGAGGAGTACATGTTCTACCGCGCCGTACCCATCGATACCGTCTTGATCCGCGGCACCGCCTGCGACGAGATGGGCAACCTCACCACCACCGAGGAGGCCATGAAGCTTGAGGTCTTCAACGCGGTCCTCGCGGCCAAGCGCTTCGGTGGCCAGGTCATCGCCCAGGTCAAGCATGTCGTCAAGAACGGCACTATCAACCCCAAGGATGTCACGGTCCCTGGCGTCTTCATCGATAAGGTCGTCGTGTGCGACGATCCCGAGGCCGACCACCGCCAGACCCACTCCTTCTACTTCGACGCCTCCTACTGCGGCCAGATGGTCGTTCCCGAGACCGCCATCGAGCCCGCGCCCTTCAATGAGCGCAAGTTCATCGCCCGGCGCGGCGTCATGGAGATGTACCCGGGCTGCGTGGTCAACCTTGGTACGGGCATCCCCAACGATATGGTGGGTCGCGTGGCGCAGGAGGAGGGCATTTCCTCCGAGGTCATGATCACTGTCGAGAGCGGCATCTACGGTGGCGTGCAGATGGGTGGCGTCGACTTCGGCATCGGCCGGAACCTTGTCGCGATGGTCAGCCATCCCGAGCAGTTCGACTACTACGACGGCGCGGGCGTCGACGTGACCTATATGGGCCTCGGCGAGCTCGACGGTGAGGGCAACGTCAACTCCACCAAGATGGGGGCCCGTTGCACCGGTGCCGGTGGGTTCATCGATATCACCCAGAATGCCAAGAAGGTCGTTTTCCTTGGCACCTTCACGGCGCGCGGCGCCAAGTACCGCTTCGAGGATGGCAGGCTCGTCATCGAGCGGGAGGGCCAAATCAAGAAGATGGTCAAGAAGGTGGCGCAGCTCTCTTTTAACGGCCCGCAGTCGCGTGCGTCCGACCAGCAGGTGCTTGTCGTGACCGAGCGTGCGGTCTTCGAGCTCGTTCCCGAAGGCGTCAAGCTCATTGAGATCGCGCCGGGGATCGATCTTGAGACCCAGGTCTTGGACATGATGGACTTCGAGCCCATTGTGGCCGATGACCTCAAGTTTATGGATCCCTGCCTCTTCGAGACGGGTGGTCCTGCGGGGCTCATCAAGTTCCTCTAGGGCGCAGTTAAAGGTTGGTCATCAGTTGTTCGCGAAAGAAAGGCAGAACAATGGCAAAGGTAGCAGTTATCGGTTCTGGGCTCATGGGCGGCGGCATCGCGCAGGTGTGTGCCATGGCGGGCTATGAGGTCGTTAACCTCGATATCGCCCAGGAGCCGCTCGATCGCGCCCAGGCGCTTGTCGCCAAGCTCATGAACAAGAAGGTCGCCAAGGGCAAGATGACCCAGGAGGAGTGCGATAAGGTTCTCGGTCGCATGAGCTACTCCACCGACTACGCCAGCATCGCCGGCGCCAAGTTCGTCATCGAGGCGGTTCCCGAGCGCCTCGACTTCAAGGAGTCCACGTTTGCCAAGATGGACGAGTTTGCCGATGGGGACGCCGTCTTGTTGACCAACACCTCCGGCATCGACATCAATGCCATCGCTGCGGCTACCAAGCGCCCCGAGTCCGTTCTCGGCATGCACTTCTTCTACCCTGCGCCCGTCATGAAGCTGGTTGAGCTTATCCGTGGCGCCGCCACCTCCGATGAGGCCTTCGCTGCCGCCAAGGAGCTTGCCGACCAGATTGGCAAGACCAGCGTGACCGCCCCCAATCAGCCCGGATTCATCGTGAACCGCATCATCGTCCCGTACCAGAACGAAGGCGCCTTCCTCGTCTCCGAGGGTTGCACGCCCGAGGACGTCGACAACGGCATGAAGCTCGGCTGCAACCACCCCATGGGCCCCTGTGAGCTGATGGACTTCACTGGCATCGACGTCGTGTACGCCACCATGAAGGGGCTCTACGAGTCTTTCGGCGACGAGAAGTACCGCCCCTGCCCGCTGCTCAAGGAGATGATTGACGCCGGCCATCTGGGTCGCAAGACTGGGCGCGGCTTTTACACCTACGAATAGTGTCGCCTTTCCATATCAGGGCCCGTGCCCTTATGGGAGCAGCGTCCTGGCACATCGACTCGACCACACGAACAAAGGAGCAACCTTCATGGAAAAGAACCCGAACGACATTGTTATTGTTGCCGGCGCCCGAACGGCAATCGCCAAGTTCGGCGGCAGCCTCAAGGGCGTGTCCGCTATCGACATGGGCGCGCTCGTTGTTGCCGAGGCGGTGAAGCGCGCGGGCATCGAGCCTGCCGTCGTCGATGAGTGCGTCATCGGCCAGGTTGGATCCTGGGGCGAGAACGGCTTCCTTGCCCGTTCCATCAGCCTCAAGGCCGGTCTTCCCAACGAGACCTGCGCCTACTCTGTCAACCGTCAGTGCGGCTCAGGTCTGCAGTCCATCGTCGATGGCATTATGGAGATCCAGACCGGCGCCGCCGAGGTGGTCGTCGCCGGTGGTTCGGAGAACCTCTCCCAGCTGCCGTATTACGCCCCCAGCGCTCGCTGGGGCGCGCGAATGGGCCACAAGCAGTTCGAGGACGGTGTCATTGACATCCTCACCTGGCCTCTCGACATGTCACACAACGGCGTGACCGCCGAGAACGTCGCCAAGAAGTATGGCGTCACTCGCGCGGAACAGGACGCCTTCGCCGCGACCAGCCAGCAGCGCGCCTGTGCCGCCGTCGAGGCGGGCGTCTTCAAGGACGAGATCGTCCCCGTCGAGCTCAAGGACCGCAAGGGCAACGTCACGCTGTTCGACACCGATGAGAACCCCCGTGCCGGTGTGACTGCCGAGAGTCTCGCCCGTCTGAAGCCCTGCTTTGTCACGGACGGCACGGGCACCGTTACCGCTGCCAATTCATCCAGCCTGAACGATGCCGCAGCCGCTCTCGTCATCATGACCCGCGCCAAGGCCGAGGAACTTGGCTGTACCCCGATGGTCGCCATTCGCGGCTACGCCATCGCTGGCTTTGATGCTTCCCTCATGGGCTATTCGCCGTACTACTCCAGCAGGAAGCTTGCCGACCAACTCGGTATCGACCTCGCCGACGTCGACTTTTTCGAGATTAACGAGGCCTTTGCGAGCCAGGCCTACGCGGTCATGCGCGACCTCGGCCTTGAACATGACAAGGTAAATATCTACGGTGGCGGAATCTCGCTTGGTCACCCAATTGGCGCGACGGGCACCATTTTGGCTCTTAAATGCGCTTACGAGCTTGCCGTGCGTCATCCCGAGAAGAAGGACGCCATGGTGTCCATGTGCATCGGCGGCGGCCAGGGTATCTCCATGTACTTCACTGCGGAGTAACCCGCTGCGTCGGTTTCGTTTTCAACCATTGAGCTTTGAAGGAAAGGAAGCTATTCATGGTCAACTTCGAATACCTCGTTCCCACCAAGGTCGTCTTCGGCAAGGACACCGAGCTCGAGGCCGGTCGTCTGGTCAAGGAGTTCGGCGGCACCAAGGCTCTAATCCATTGGGGAGGCGACTACGTCCGCGACATCGGCCTGCTTGCTCGCGTCGAGGAGGGCTTGACTGCCCAGGGCGTCGGCTACATCGAGCTCGACGGCGTTGTGCCCAACCCGCGCCTCTCCCTTGTCAAGGAGGGCGTCGAGCTCTGCCGCCAGGAGGGTGTCGACTTCATCCTCGCCATCGGCGGCGGCTCCGCCATCGACTCGTCCAAGGCGATCGCCTACGGCCTTGCGAACGACTTTGAGCTCGAGGACCTCTTCCTCGGCAAGGTCGCGACCACCAAGATCGCCAAGATTGGTGCCATCTCCACGCTCGCCGGCACCGGCTCCGAGACCTCTAATTCCACGGTGATCAACATCGACACCATGGGCGACAAGATGCTCAAGCGCTCCTACAACCACGAGTGCGCCCGTCCGCTGTTCGCCATCATGAACCCCGAGCTGACCTACTCGCTCCCGGCGTTCCAAACCGCCGCGCCCGGCGCCGACATCATGATGCATACCATGGAGCGCTACTTCACCCGCGAGCTGCATACCGAGCTGACCGACGAGATCTCCGAAGGTCTGCTGCGCACTGTCAAGACCATGGTTCCCGAGGCGCTCGCCAACCCCAGGAGCTACACCGCTCGCGCCAACCTGCTGCTTGCCGGCTCCAAGTCCCATGACGGCCTGACCGGTCTCGGCTGCGTCGGCGATTTTGCCTGCCACGCCATCGAGCACGAGCTGGGCGCCATGTTCGACGTCGCCCACGGAGCCGGCCTCACCGCCATCTGGTCCAGCTGGGCCAAGTACGTCATCGACGTCGATCCCGCACGCTTCGCGCAGTTCGCCGTTAATGTTTTCAGTGTCCAGAACGACTTCCATGACCCCAAGGCCACGGGACTTCGCGGCATCGAGGCCTGGGACCAGTGGTGCCATGCCATAGGCATGCCCACCAGCCTTTCCGAGCTCGGCGTTGATCCTACCGATGAGCAGATTCACGAGATGGCGCAGGGCGCCGTCGATGCTCGCGGTGGTGACCATGCCGGTGCATTCATGGAGCTTCACGTGGAGGATATCGAGAACATTCTCAAGGCCGCGCGCTAGGTGAACGTTGGAAGGAAATCTGTTCATGAAGGAATTCGTTCATCCCTCTCAGGTCCTGCTCGATCTTGATTGCAAGACCAAGGACGAGGTGCTTTCCTTGTTATCTGATAAGGCGCTTGAGCTCGGCATCACTGACGATCGCGATGCGGTGAGGAATGCGTTTGACGCCCGCGAGGAGGAGGGGTCCACTGGCATGATGGATGGCTTCGCCGTGCCGCATGCCAAGACGGACGCCATTGCGGACGCTGCCGTCATCGTGGTGCGTTTTGCTGCGCCCATTGCTGATTGGGAATCTATCGACGGCTCCGACATCGTGGTGGGTATTGCCCTGCTTGTCCCCGATGCCGAGGCGGGCAGCACGCACATTGCGCTGCTTGCCCAGATTGCTCGCGCGCTCATGGATGATGAATTTCGAGGGGCCATTCGCAGTTCGTCCGACCCTGCACAGGTTGCCAATCTTATCAACGTGCGCCTTGATGGGTAGATTATCGGCCCCAGGGCTCCTTGTGGCTGATGATGCGGGCCTGCAATGATCGCGAGGTAATCTCCGGCAGTTGGGAAACCGTTTCAACCCATAGCCCGCCAGTCGAGTGCATCGGCTGGCGGGTTTGTTATTGAGAACTGGTACGGACAGGCAAAAGTGTGCGCTTGCGTGCTATTAGCATATGAATGTGATGCGTATAGTTTTAATTGGCAGGTTCGCCTGGCCTGCTGCCTATCAGAGAGGAGATTGGCATGAACAGCATCACCACATTCGACATTCAGTACGCGCATCGATTTTACGGTTTTGCCGGCGAGGCCCAGTATTTGCACGGACACACGGGCGTGTTGACCATCGAGGTGTCCGAGCCGATCAATGAGGGCGTCAACATGATATTTCCCTGCAACGAGATTCAGAAAACCGCATGGGAGGTGCTCAAGAATTTCGACCACGCGCTTGTTTTGCGCGAGGACGACCCGTTGCTTCCCGCCATTTTGGGCGTGTACGAGCAGCAGGGTATCAAGGACGGTACGCCTATGAACACGATGCGCGGCCCTGCGTTCAAGACCGAGCTCGCCACGGCGCATCCCGAGTGCCGCCTGGTGGTGACGAAGGAGACGCTGACGGTTGAGGGCATGATCAAGATCGTCTACGACTTGCTGAAAGACAAGCTGAATATCGTCAAGCTCACGTTTACAAGCGGCGTGAATGCCGCGAGCGAAACCTACGAGCCGGGCAAGCCGTTGGAGCGTTGCCCCAAGTGCGGCGTGGCGATGGGCGAGGACGGCGTCTGCCCCAAGTGCGGCTATCGCGCATAGGACCTGCCGGCCTGCGTGCCCAGGCGCGGCGCATGCAAACGGAGCCGCGCGCACATGAGTTTGCGAACCCGCTGGTTGGAGTTGCCCGACCAGCGGGTTTTGCTGTTGTGGGGGGGCGTTTGGGACGAAACGTATTGTGAAGGAGGGGGGCAAGCGTCCGTCTCGTACTCAATGGTGATGAGCCGAACTAGCTGATGTCGGCTGCGGTTTGAGATGAATGGGGCGGAAGGCGATTTGCCGGGCACTATCCGTGTTGGTTTCCTTGTTGAAAAGGGTGGATAAAACAAGGTTATTACATAACCTTGTTTTAAATAGAAAAATAGACAAGCTTATATAAATAACCTTGTCTATAATCTGAATGAAACAAGGTTGCTGACGACGTAAAACGTGGAATATGCCAACGAGGGGGATGAGGAAATGGGCTTTTACGAGCATGAGTACTGGCTGACCGATACATGGGGAGCCAATCGCTCAGAGCGCCAATCGGGGGTATATCATCCGTTCGTCCCTGACTTATTGTGCGATCAGGAGATCCTGCTGCACGCGGAGGCTGTCGAAGCCGTGGCAAGCGCACAGGCGGGGCTGGCCGTTCTCGATGCGGCGGCCGTACACGTGCGCAATGCGGAGCCTTTGGCCCGGTTGTTGCTGCGGTCCGAGGCGGTGGCATCTTCAAGAATCGAGGGGTTGACCATCGGTGCGGGCAAGTTGCTCGAATATGAAGCGCTTGAAGAATTGGGCGTAAAGCACCGGCTTGATGGCACCGAAGCAGCCGTATTGGCAAATATCGATGCGATGCGGCGCGGTGTGGAGCTCGTGTCCCCCGAGCATCCCTGCACCGTCGAGGACGTGTGCAGTATTAATCGAATGCTGCTTGAGCGCGGCGATTTGGCTGCATACGGAGGATGCCTGCGCGATAGACAGAACTGGGTTGGTGGCAATAACGTAAATCCGCTCGGCGCGGCATATGTGCCTCCTCAACCGGAGTACGTTCCCGCGCTTATGGACGATCTCGTCCGTTTTATCAATGAGTCAAGATTGCCGCCTGTCGCAGTTGCGGCAATTGCGCATGCTCAACTTGAGACGATCCACCCGTTCGTGGATGGCAATGGGCGCACCGGCAGGACGCTCGTGCATATGGTGTTGCGAAGGGCGGGCCTGGCAAAACGCGTCGTACCGCCAGTTTCGCTGATTTTGGCAACGGATAAAGAGCGCTACATCGGAAATCTGGTTGCATATAGATTTGACGAGGATGATAAGGCGGCATCGAGGCTGCGTTGCATTAACGATTGGGTTGAATATTTTGCCCGGAGTGTGCGTGAGTCGGTGGAGAGGGCCGACGCGTTTGAGATGGAAATGAGGGGATTGGAACGCTTGTGGCGTGATCGGGTGGCGGTTCGATCGGGGTCAGCGGCCGATCTTCTGTTGGGTAAGCTTGTTGATAATCCCGTGGTGAGTATTGAGTCGGCGAAGCGGCTGACAGGGCGAAGTTACGAGGCGGTGCGCCAGGCTGTTAGTCAGTTGGTTCAGGCCGGCGTGCTGGTTCAAAATGCGAGGAATAGAAAGAGCAATTTGTTTGTTGCGACTGAGGTAATTGCAGCGTTTACCAGCTATGAGCGCGCGCTTTCCGTGCCGGGAGGTGATACACTGCGCGAAAAACCGGTGCGCGTTGTGCCGCAAAAAATGGCCATAGAGGAAAGTGTTCGCATGCTCGATAGGGCGCGCCGGAACAGGCCCCGCGCGGATGACTAATGTGCAGGCCATCCAGCAAAAGAGGGTTCAGGTTTGAGCCATCTGAGGGCGAAAAACGGCGCCAGACGGCCCAAACCCGAACCCGGAATCTGCGGATGGTCGGTGGGTGAACCCTAAAAGCTGAATCCTAAAAGCGTGCTGAGCGTTCGTTTCAGGATGTTGTGACGGGCAGCTTTGATGCCGGCGCTCGCGTTCCGCATATAATCACGATTATATAAATGATCGGAGGATTGTTGCGATCGAGGTCAACGCACGGGTGTTGCGCTGCCCGCCTATCCCATCACAGCGCTCATGCCGAGGAACAGCGCGAGTAGTGCCAGGTTGATGCTGCAAAACCAAAGCAGGTAGCGGCCGGTGTGGGCTTGTGGGGCGCGGGCATAGGCGCGCAGGGTGATGAGGCTTGCGAGCGAGGCAACCGGCGTGCCAAGGCCGCCGATATTCGTGCCGATGAGCAGGGCAGCGGCGTTGTCCGTGAATCCGGACAGCATGATGGCCGCAGGCACATTGCTGATAATCTGGCTGGCAAGAGCGGAAACGGCGACCTCGCGTCCAACGAGGATCGAACTCAGTGCGGCTACCAGGGCATCAATGTGCTTGAGGTTTCCAACGAACACGAAGAAGCATACAAAGGTGGCGAGCAGGCTGTAGTCGATGTGCCGAAGCACGCTGCGGTCAAACACCAGGCATGCGGCAATCGTAACGGCTGTGCACAGCTCCCAGGAAACAATGCGGCTCACACAGCCCAGCGCAAGGATGAACAGCGCGGCATAGACCGCCAGAAGCCGACGGTTGAGCGGCGCGGCTTCGAGTTCATCGCCCGCGAGCGGTGTGGCGGGAATGAGCAGGCAGGGCAGCACGGATGCGATGTAGCCAACGATGCCGTATGGGGCGATGGTGACAAAGAATGAGCTCAGGCTCATGTTGAATGTCGAATAGAGATAGATATTTTGCGGGTTACCGATGGGCGTGAGCATGGAGCCGAGGTTGGCCGCCACGGTTTGCGCCACGAGGGCGATGATGACGGTGGGCGCCGGAGCGTTGCGGAACAGCAGCAGCGTGAGCGGCACAAACGAGATGAGCGCCACGTCGTTGGTGACGATCATGGCGGCGAAGAACGAGATGTTGACGAGCAAGAACGCGAGCTGGCGGGCCGTTTTGCGTCCGCGGGTCAGGCGGCTGCGGGCTTGTGAGAGCAGGCCGGCACGCGTGAAGCCGGCGACGACGGTCATCAGGCAGAACAGCAGCCCGATGGTTCGCAGGTCGATGTCCTCAGCGTATGCCGCGAGGTTGTCGGGGGTGGGCGGGAACACCGCCATCGAGGCCACGGCCGCGAGCAGTGCGATGACGAGCACCGCCTCGGACTGGATGAACATGCGGATGCGCTCGGCGATGGCACCTTGCACAGCGACCCCCTTTCGTTGCGTCAAACCTCACGATTATGCCACAGCAATTTGGGGCGGGGTCGCTTGGGTTGCTGTCGGCTGCCGAGGCGTTTCCCGTGTTGACTTTGCACTCAGGGCCCATTTAAGGCTCAAAAATGGGCCTCAGGTGCAAAGTCAACGCCTCAAGTGCAAAGGCGCGCCTCAAGTGCAAAGTCAACGCCCCAGGTGCAAAGGCGCGCCCCACGTGCAAAGTCAACGCCCCTGCTGCACGGCCAACGTTGGCTGTGGGCACCTGCGATTGCCCCGGTTGGCCCAAAGGCATCTTTTTGCCATGGCGCTTTGGAACGGCGACCGCGGCAACCGGCGATCGCTGCAATTAGGGGCGGGGTCATTTCGCATTGCTGCTGGTAGACGGCTGGCATACGAAACTGCCCCGTCCCCAAAGTGCGGGTTCGTTCATTTTGTCTGCCGTTTGCGCGGCGGGCGCATGGGTGGAATGGTGCCGCGTGCCTTCGCTACGATACGGTTGAAGGAGGTGCCGGTTCGATGCAGCGTGACGAATTGGTGACATACATGCGCGATCATGAAGGCGTGGCAACGTCGGAGCTCGCGCGTCACTTCGACAGCAGTCCGCGCACGCTGCGGGACCACATTCGTCGTGCAAACGATGCCCTGGCAGGTGTGGCGCGCATCCGTTTCAGCCGCAGTCGCAATGGCTACGTGCTCGAAACGATCGACCCCGATGCACTCGATGCGTGGTTGCAGCGGGCCCACGCGCTTGCCCTTGGTGCAACGGCGCAAACGGCCCAGTCGCGCGCGACCTACCTTCTCAACGACTTGCTCATGCGCGATGACTGGGTAACGCTCGATGCGCTGGCAAGCATCCTGTATATTTCGCGTGCGAGCGTTTCGAATGACCTCAAAACGATCGAGCCCGTGCTGGAAAAGTTTGGCCTCACGTTGCAGAAGCGCCCGCATTACGGCATTCGCGTCGAGGGCTCGGAAATGGCGCGCCGGCTGTGCCTGGCCGAAGGCATCGTTCGCAACGTGGCGGTGGGGAGCGCCGGTGCCCAAGAAGCGGATGTATTCGAGCGTCGCCTCGACCCGCTCATGCGCACGATTTCGAGTATTCTGACGGACGTTCTGCGCGTTGAGAGTTTTCCCATCAACTCCTTCTCGTTCCAGAACCTGCTGGTGCATCTGGGCGTTGCCGTCATGCGGGTGGAAGCGCGCAACTTTGTTCCGCTTGATGAGAAGCTGACTCGCGGTGTGGCGGGGACACGTGAATATGAGGTGGCCGGCTGCATTGCCCAGGCGTTGAACGATGCCCTTGGCTGCGAGCTGCCTCAGGGTGAGGTCGCCTATATCGCTATTCACTTGGCGGGCAAACGCGTGCTGTCGCCCGGCGATGCCCCGAGCGAGGACCGCGTGGTCATTTCCGATGAGGCTTGGGACGTGGTGTCGCGCATGCTCGAAGTTGTGCGCGCCGCGTATCGTTTTGACTTTTGTGACGATGTGGAGCTCCGCATGAATTTGGCGCGCCATATCATGCCGCTTTCGGTGCGTTTGACCTACAACTTGCATATCGACAATCCGCTGCTCGCCGACATCAAACGACGCTACCCGCTTGCCTATGCCATGGCTCGTGATGCCGCGACCGTTTTAATCGACACGTACGGATCGGTGCCATCTGAGGAGGAGTTGGGCTACATTGCCCTGGCGTTCGCCTTGGCACTTGAGCGCAAAAAGACCGAGGCTCCCAAGAAGAACCTTTTGGTTGTGTGCGCGTCCGGTGCGGGGAGTGCGCGCCTGCTCGCCTACAAGATGGAGGCCGAGTTTGGCGATCAGGTTGATTCCATTGCGACCTGCAACGTCACCCAGGTTCCCAATGTTGATTTTTCCCGCGTGGACTACGTGATCACCACGGTTCCGTTGCCCTGCGAGGTTCCCGTGCCGGTGCGCGAGGTCACGCTCTTTTTGGATGAAGCCGACCGACATCGTGTGCGCAGCCTTTTGGAGCACGGCGATGCGCCGAGCCTCGCGACGTTCTTTCCGTGCGAGCTTTTCTTTACGCACCAGGCGTTTGCGTCGCGCGAGGAGGTTATCGCGTTTGCGTGCCAGCGCGTGGCGGCCCACGAGGACATGCCAAGCAACCTGGAGGAGCTCGTGTGGAAACGCGAGCGGGCTGCCCCCACGGCGTTCGGCAACGGTGTCGCGCTGCCGCATCCATTCGAGGCCGTATCTGCCACGACGTTCGCGTCCGTCATCTTGCTCGATGCACCCATTGCGTGGGGTGAGACCGAAGTGCAGGCCGTGTTCTTCATTTCAGTCGCCCGTAGTGCGACGTCCGATATCGATATCTTCTACCGAGCCGTCGCGAGCATGCTAAACGACGCCTCGGCCATGCAGAGACTTATCCGCAATCAAGACTATGACCAGCTGATTGAAGAGCTGGCCCGAAAGGAGTAGGGGATGGAAGCATCAGAGCGGCCGTCCGCTTCGCAGCCTGCCACGGCAGAGGAGCTCGCTATGACGAGTTTTCGGATCATCGCGGCGGTCGGCAGCGCCCGAAGCGCGTACATCGAGGCGATCCATGCGGCAAAAGACGGTGATTTTGACCGCGCGGAGCGGCTGATGCAAGAAGGCGGTACCTGTTTCCTCGAAGGTCACGATGTGCATACCGAGCTCGTGCAGCGCGAGGCGGCGGGCGACCCCGTCATGTGCTCCCTCATGCTCACGCACGCCGAGGACCAGCTGATGAGCGCCGAGAGCTTCAAGATCATTGCAGAGGAGCTGATTGATTTGTGCCGCCGCGTGGACGTGCGTCCCGTTGCTGATCCTGTGGCTCCGCAGCCCGCCGCTGATGCGAAGCAGCCCACGGCATAACCCGCCAGACCGAACGAAAGGAAGTAGATCATGGGCGGATTTTCCGACTTTATTGAGCAAAAACTCATGCCTATCGCCGCAAAGGTTGGCGAGAATCGCGTTTTGACCATCATCCGTAACAGCATGTGCGTCTATACCGCACTGTTGATTCTCGGTTCCATCAGCATTTTGCTGACGAACTTCCCGGTGGAGGCCGTGGCGAACTTCCTTGCCCCCGCCGCACCGCTGTTTAACACCATCTTCAACTGCACGACGGGTGTCATGGGTCTATACGCCGCCGCCTCGGTTGCCTATTACGCGGCGCTTGAGTACAAGACCGACGTGTTCGCCAGCGTGCTGACCTCGGTGGGCGCGTTCCTCATCACGCAGACCACGGCCGATGCCACGCTTGATGTGGCGGGGCTGGGCTCCAACGGCTTGATTTCAGCCATGGTGGTCGGCTTTGTGACCGTGGGCGTCATGCGTTTCTGCGTTGATCGCAACATCGTGATCAAGATGCCGGCGGGCGTTCCCTCGGCGGTGGGCGAGTCCTTCACGTCGCTGATCCCGGCTGCGTTCATCGTGCTGTTCTTCGGCGTTGTGACCATTGTGTTCAACATTCGTATCAACGACGTTATGGCCCTTGTGTTCTCGCCGCTCGCGATGGCTGTGAACACGCCGCTTGGCTACGCCATCTATCACGCCCTGTGCGGCCTGGTGTTCTTCTGCGGTATCAACTCCGCCGTGGTTATCGGCGTGGTGCAGCCCTTCATCATGCAATTTGGCGCCGCCAATGAGGCCGCATTTGCCGCAGGCGAGGCGCTGCCGTACTCCATCACCTATGCGACCGATTCGATGCTGTGGGCGGGTGGCACCGGCATGACCATCGGTCTGGTGATTCTCATGGCGTTCGTTGCTAAGAGTTCGCAGTTCAAGACGCTTGGCCGTATGTCTCTCGCGCCGGCCATTTTCAACATCAACGAGCCCATTATCTTTGGTACGCCCATCTGCTTTAACCCGATTTTCCTGATCCCGTTCGTGCTGTGTCCGGGCGTCATGGCCTTCCTTACCTTCCTGCTAACCGACATGGGCATCTTGGGGGCTCCCGTTGTGGGCATGGTGCCATGGACGCTGCCGCCCATCGCCGTCGGCTTCTTCATGGGTGCGGGCAATATTACCAATATTTTGTGGTCTATCGCCTGCGTCATCGTGCCGATCGTGGTGTACTATCCCTTCTTCCGCATGGCCGACAAGCGCCAGTATGCTGATGAACTTGCCGCCGAGCAGGCAAGCGCCGAGCAGGTCGCGGCGACGCAGGAGGCGTAGACCACATGGGCAAGAACGTGTTTCCAGCCGATTTTCTCTGGGGAGGTTCGATTGCCGCGCACCAGTGCGAGGGCGCATGGAGGGAGGGCGGCAAGGGCCTGGCTATGATGGACCTTGTGACGTCTGGCGCCGTTGACCGTCCGCGCCACATCTCGCGTGCGTTCGAGGACGGCTATGTGTACCCCTCGCATACTGGCATCGATTTTTACCACCGGTATAAAGAGGACATCGCATTGTTTGCCGAGATGGGCTTTAAAGCCTTGCGCATCTCGATTGACTGGAGTCGCATTTTCCCGAACGGCGACGATGCGCAGCCAAATGCCGAGGGTCTTGCCTTCTACCATGCGGTGGTGGACGAGCTGATTGCCCACGGAATCGAGCCCATTATCACGCTCTATCATTTCGAGATGCCCATGAACGTGGTGCGCGCGTATCGCTCGTGGCTTTCGCGCGAGACGATCGAGCTCTACGTACGCTTCGTTCGCACGGTGGTAACATCGTTTGCCGGCAAGGTTCGCTATTGGGCAACGTTTAACGAGATGAACCACATTGACCCGATGAGCGAGGCGACCGACATCTTCATCTACATGATCACCGGCCTGACGGGCGATGACCTGGATGACCGCTCGCGCGATTTGGCGACCCTCGGGTATAACATGACGCTTGCGAGCATGCGGGCTTGCAAGGAGATCCACGGGATTGACCTATGCGCGAAGGTGGGGTGCGTGTTCGGCATTACGCCCATGTATGCTGCCACGTGTAAGCCCGCTGATGCGCTCGCCGCATTCAAGGCGATGGATCGTGACTTCTATCAGATTGACGCTATGTGCACGGGTCGCTTCCCGGTCTATAAGCTGCGCGAGTACGAGCGTTGCGGTATTGAGCTAGATGTGCGCGAGGAGGACGCGGCGGTGTTTGCGGCCGATCGGCTCGACTGGATCGGCATGAACTACTATGCGACCGAAACGATCGCGGCAGTCCCAGATGCGGTGGACGGCCCGGATGTGGCGGGCGGCCCGGATACGGTTGGCGGCCCGGATGTGGCGGGCGGGGAGAGCGCCGGTGCGTCGTCGGCGTTCTTTGGCGGTCAGCGCAATCCCTATTTGACGGCTTCGCGCTGGGGTTGGACGATTGACCCTATGGGCTTGCGGTACCTGCTCAATTACGCGTATCGTCGCTACGGGCTGCCCATCATGGTGACCGAGAATGGTCTCGGTGCTGTGGATGAACTTGGCTCGGATGGTACGGTGCATGATGACTACCGCATTGATTATCTGCGCGAGCATGTGGGTGCGGTGATGGATGCCGTGGAGCTGGACGGCGTGGACTGCCTCGGTTACCTGTGGTGGGGGCCCATCGATGTGGTGAGCGCTACGACGGGCGAGATGAAGAAGCGCTACGGTTTCATCCATGTCGATAAGTACGACGACGGCACGGGGACGTACGAGCGCCGCCGTAAAGACAGTTTTTATTGGTATCAGCAGGCAATTGCCTCGAATGGAAGGACAGTTCGATGACGAACATTCTCTTGATTTGCTCCGGGGGTATGTCCACCAGCATGTTGGCTGAGAAGATGCGCGACGCCGCTGCGGCCAAGGGCGTGGATGCAAAGGTGTGGGCGGTTGGCGAGCAGGCTGCTGCCGATAACATCCCGCAGGCAGATGTGGTGCTCGTGGGGCCGCAGATGCGCTTCAAGGTCGCCGGGTTCCAGAAGGAGTATCCCGGCACGCCCGTGGACGCGATCGACATGCGCGATTACGGCATGATGAACGGTGTCGCCGTGCTGGATAAGGCTCTCGCGCTGTTGTAGACAGCCCAACTTCAATTTGCAATTTGGAAACGGGGTTGTTTCGCATGTATGCTGCCCGTCGGCGAAAATGCGAAGCAGTCCCGTTTCCCAGGTCGCGTGTCTATGTGACGGGCCGCTTGATGCGGCAGGCCGCCTGGCGCGGCGGGCCGTCTGATTTGCCGGGGCGCTTTCCATGTTGAGTATGCACCTGAGGCCCACGTAGCGCCCGAAAATGGGCCCCAGGTGCAAAGCCGAGCCGCAGGTGCAAAACCAGCGCCTTTGATGCACGGTCAACGTTGGCTGTGCGCACCTGCAGCAGGGCAGACGGGACGGGGTCGTTTTGCTCTGTACCGTTTACTGGCGAAGGCCCGAGATGCCCTCAGTTCTCGGTCTGGCGGACCGTGCTATCCATATAGCAAATCGTTGGGACCAACTTGGTTCGGAGGAAGCGTGCCGTTCTTGACCGCAATGATATTGTCGGCAACCGCCATGCTCATGCGCAAGTTTGCCTCGAGCGTCGCAGACCCTGCATGAGGGGTGACGATCACGTTTGGAAAGCTGGCTATCTTTGAAAGCTTGGGGGGCGTTTTGTCGTGCACATCGGTGGCGTATCCATACAGCCGGCCTTCCATCAGCGCTTTTTCGAGGGCTGATTGTCGTATGATCCCAGCTCGTGCCGTGTTAACTAGGATTGCGCTGTCTTTCATCATTCGGAGTTCTTTTGCCCCGATGAGGTTTCTGGTTGTGTCGGTGAGGGGAGTGTGGATGCTGATGATATCGCTCCTACGAAGCAGGTCATTCAAGCTGGTGAACATGAGCCCCGTTACCGAGGCGTCGTGCCGCTCGTATATGTCATAGCCAAGAATGTCCATGCCGAATCCCATGGCGCGCCGCGCAACGGCGATTCCAATGTCGCCGACGCCGATAATCCCTATTGTCTTGCCATATAGGCTATGGCCTGCTCGTTTTTTCCAGCAACCTGCCTTTAGCTCGTTGTTCATGAGCGTGATGTGACGCTCGAGGTCCAAAATCATTCCAAATGTGAGGTCTGCTGTTTCTTCGGTGTTCGCTCCGGGCGTATTGGTGATGATGATGTTTCGGGCCATAGCCGCCCCGTAGTCGATACCATCGATTCCGCGTCCGTGGCGTGCGATTACTTTCAATCGTGGCAGGCTGTCCATGATGCTTGCGGTCATGACGCCGTTGCCAAGGACAATGGCGTCGGCATTTTCGGCAAACTCGACCGTTTCGCGTTGCGATAGCGCTCTGCCATATGGATTGATGATGACGTCGCAGCCAGCGGCTTCGAGTCGTTCAATGGGCTCTCGGCGAAAAACTCCAAAAGAGGCGGCACATGATACAACTTTGAAAGGCTCGATCATCGAAATGCTCCTCGTGTCAGCCTGGCAATGGAGGTGTTGAAACCGCTGTTGCACGAAATATGCGGGCAGTCACCTAAGGTGCTACCCGCATAAAATGATAACCACATTTGCGTTTGGTTTAGCAGAATAAACTACGAATGGCCCGAAAGGACGTGTTGTGGGTTGACAGTGACCATGCGCGTGAAGTCATCTTCGGAGATATGCTCTAAGGCCGCTTGGCGGAACTCTGTCATGATGTAATCGAGGCCGGGCTGACCTCCGTAAGATTTGAAGTAATCTTTCTTGCCCATATCGCCGGCAAGACAAACCTTGTCGCCAAAACCGGCGTTGATGAGTGAGGAAAGCATGGAAATGCGCCTGGTATCGCGGGTTTCCAGCTCTCGTCCTACGTGGTCAAAACTGATGTAAGCTCCCAGGCTACACAGGCGTTTGATATAGTCCTCATCGAGGGTCAGATCGACGTGTGAGAGGCAAATAGCTTCCGGATCGACTCCGGCCTTGCTCAGTAGTTCGATTTGCTCGATTCCCATGGTTCCTTTATCGCAGTGCGTGATGAGGGGTAGTCGGTAGTCACGCGCAATGGCGCCGCAGATCGCAATTGCGCGTTTTTCTGCCGACGTGATTTGGTTGAAGCTTGTGCCGATTTTTACGGCGCATGGCTTTATGCACGAAGTCCCAATACCGCGTTCGATTTCATCGCGTAAAACGTCTGCGATCTGGTTGTCGTTGAGCTCATAGAACCATGTGGGGATATGCTCCTGTTTGTGAAAGCCCGTCACGCACAAAACGTTGACGTTCGCTTCTCTCGAAATGAGCGCAAGAGCCTCTGTGTTCCGACCAAAATTGAGCGGGCTGAGCTCAACAATCGTAGAGCCGCCAGCCGCTTTGAACCGAGCGGCTTCTTCGACCGATTTTTCGATACTGTCAAGGGTGTACGGGTAGTGCCGCGGTAACTCGCTCGGCTTGACATACAGATGCTCGTGAATGAACGTCACGCCGAGTTCGTCTGCGGACAGCTCACCCAAAACTGAGTGGACACGTGCCATGGTTACCACTCCGCAACGGTACCATCGTAGTTTTTCCAAGATGGATTGGACCATTTCAGGCCCTCGGCTGCAATCTCCTCAATCTTCTCGATGTCCATTTTGAGGCCAAGACCGGGGAGTTTGGGAAGGTCGACATAGCCATCTTTGTATTCGAAAATGTCCTTGTTTTCCACGAAGTCCAGCAAATCGAACCCCAAGTTATAGTGAATGCCGAGGCTCTGCTCTTGGATAAAGACATTGGGGGAGCATGCGTCAACTTGGAGTGTTGCTGCAAGCGCAATTGGTCCGTAGGGGGCGTGCGGGGCGGCCGCCATGTCGTAGCTTTCGGCCGTGGCGCAAATCTTTCTCATTTCGAGGATGCCACCGCACAGCGCCACATCAGGCTGCACGATGTCAATTGCACCTTGGTTAAAGAGGCGTTTGAACTCCCATCGGCTGTAGAGGCGCTCGCCCGTAGCGATTGGCGTGGCAGTGATGCTTGCAATCTCTTCAAAGACCTCCCAGTTCTCGGGAAGGACGGGCTCTTCGATAAACATAAGATGGTACGGTTCAAGCGCCTTCGCAAGAACTTTTGCCATCGGCTTATGCACTCGTCCGTGAAAGTCCACGCCGATTGCCAGGGAATCCCCGACAGCATCGCGAATGGATTCAACGCGATCGACCACCGCCTGGATCTTTTCGTATGAGTCGATGTAGTGGAGTTCGCTGGTCGCGTTCATTTTGATCGCGGTGAATCCGTTTTCCAGGCGATTTAGGGCACCGTCGACCACGTCGCTCGGGCGGTCTCCGCCAATCCAGGAGTAGACCTTGATGCGATCGCGCGCCGCGCCGCCGAGCAGCTCATACACGGGCACTCCGAGCGCTTTTCCCTTGATGTCCCACAGCGCCATCTCGAAACCCGAGACAATAGTTCCGTTGATGGGGCCGCCTCGAAAAAAGGATCGGTGGAGCTCCTGCCAAATCCTCTCAATTTCAAATGGATTGCGACCGATAATGCGTTCGGCGAGCTCTTTGGCACCTGCCACGACGGTGGCCGTTTTTGTGCCCGATACCATCTCGCCCCATCCCTCAATGCCCTCGTCTGTGGAAATGCGGGCAAAGATCCACCGAGGTTTGATTTCATACATGGTGACCTTTGTGATCTTCATGTTTGGAGTCCTTTCGTTATGACGTGTTGATGGGAATGAGGCTGATGGGCGCGAGATGGAGCTTGTGGTTGCCGGCGGCTTTAGGGCAGCAGAGTCGAAAGCTGGTAGAGGATAAAGCCAATCAGGTGCTCACCGGCATCCTCGGTCGAGATCATGGCCATGCCTGCGGGGAGTTCAAATCCTCCGGCAAGAGCAAGCTCGGTGTGAACGGGGGCGAGCGCGGTTGCTATCAGGAGGACCAGGCAGGTAATGATGGTGCAGGAGAGGACGCCGCGAACGATGTTGCCCTTGCCAAATGCCACGGGCCAAGCGGCCAGCCACATCGCCTGGTATGCGATGTCGGCAATGGGCAGAAGCTTGTTGCCGGGCAAAATCGCCGCCAGCACAAGCGTGATGGGGACCATGATGATACCGACGGTAATTGCCGAGTCATTTGCGACGGTCAAAGCGGCGTCGATGCCCATGGTGAACTTGGTGTCAGGGAACTTCTTGGAGAGAACCTCTTTCACGGAGTTGGCGAAGGGGAGCAGCCCCTCCATAAGGATCTGCATCATCTTAGGCGTCAGAACCATGGTCGCCGACGTGCTCATGGCAACTACCATGACTGTTGGGAGCGGGTCTGCGGCAAGAAGGGAGATGGCCGCGCCGATGATAAAGCCCATGAACATCGGCTCACCGGCAAACCCAAACTTCTCTTGAATGCCGCTGGGCGATGCGTTGAGCTTGTTGAGCCCGGGGATGATGTCCCACAGCTTGTTGAGCGCGCAGGCGATCGGTGCCCAGATCACGGAATTGGAAGTTGGGAAGTTGACTCCTTCGAGCTCAAAATAATCCTCGACGACCGGCGTGGTCCAGTCGGCAAGCTTGAAGGTGACAATTGCGTCAATGGCAGATGCCGCGACCGCAAGCAGGGGGTTCTGGGTGACCATCCAGACCAGTGCTCCGGTGAAGATGAAATGATTGTAGCTCCAGAAATCCACCATCACAGTGCGCGTCTTTTTGGTCACCAGGAGCAGGACGTTGATGCCGAGCACAACGAATACGATGATGGGCGCAAGGGGATTGGCCCAGGTTGCCGCGGCGCGCGCGGGCCAGCCCACATCCATGATCGAGGTTTGGATGCCCCAATTGCTCACCATCGCGGTGACGCTGGGGCTGACTTGGGAAACAAACCAGTTGATGATGATGTTCACACCGGCAAAGCCAATGCCGACCATCAGGGCGGATTTGACGAGCGTCTTAAACCTGATGCGGAAAATGAGTCCCAGCACGAGGATGATCAGGGGCATCATGCACATAGGGCCCATGGATGCGATTGTTTGAAGGCCTTGCACTACGAATTCCATTGCGCATTCCTTTCTGCTGAAGGTGCCAATTTACGCACGAAATGCTTCCGCGAGCTTCTCGCAAACTGCACTCTCTCCGATGCCCGTGACAAACGCAGTTGCCTGAATGACTGGAATATCGCCGGTGTCCAGGCCCTTGAGCTTGCCAGTGGGAACGATGAAATCGACCTCGTTGGTTGCCAGGTTTCCTTCGACTTCCGAGAACTTACATTGGATGATGCGCGGCTCAGGGGCGCCTACGCTGGAGGCAACTTCACGAACCTTGTTGCACGCCACGGTTGACGTGATCATCGACGATGCGCAGCAGACGATTACCGTTTTCTTGTTCATTACAGTCCTTTCTATTTGCGATCCCTTTGGTTTTCGGGATTTCCTGCCTTAACCAAGCAGAGTTGGCGTGACCAGATCGGCTACGCGTTGGGCGTCGCTTTGCTCCAGCACCTGATTGATGAGATCGTGGTTTTGAACGAGCGAGATGACCCTTTGAAGCATCTCAAGATGGTCGTGAGGATCCTGCAGCGCCAACATGATTACGAGACGTACCGGGCAGCTTTCATCGGGGTCATCCATTCGCTTCCAGGTGACGGGGTTTTTGAGGATGCCCAGAGCGATTGCCCCTTGTTTGGTGTGCTCCCCTTCTGTGTGGGGAATCGCCACGCCATAGGTCCCGAGAGAAAGGGCGGTTGGAAAGTTCGCCTCACGTTCAAGGAGCGCGTCTTTAAATGAGGGTTCGACAAATCCCTGGTCGCATAGCATGGACGACATAAGGGTTTCAACCTCTTCGACGCTGCTTACGTCAATGAACGAAACGAGAGATGCATTGAAGGCCGGGTTCGCCATGGCACTCACCACCTAATCCTTGCTTCAAACTGTGCGATTTGCGCTTGTATTGCCGCGATGTTTCCGTCCAAAATGTCCTGACGGCGGAAGATGCCTGAGCCGATACCTACAAAGGATGCGCCTGCGCTTAGGTATTCTTGGGCGTTGTCGGTGGTGATGCCTCCGACTGCCATGAGCGGCATGGGGCCAAGCGGGGCTTGGATATCCGAAAAATACTGCGCTCCAAGCCTTGAGGCCGGAAACACCTTTACGATATCGGCACCCTTTTCGAGCATTTCACATATTTCGGAGGGGGAGAATGCCGCAGGCACGCTTAGGACATGTGCCTCTTTTGCGATGGCGAACAGCTCGTCGCTGAAGCAGATCGGGGAAAGCAGGAACTTGCTTCCCGCTTCGATTGCGGAGCGGGCTCTTTGCGGGGTGGTAACCGTGCCGGCCCCTACGAGTATCTCGTTTCCGAACTCATTCGAAAGCTTGTTAATGATTTCGGGCGCGCCGGGGGTGTTCATCGCGACTTCGATGGAACGCAGCTTGCTGCCAACCATACCCTGGGCCACGCATCTGCACGATTCATACGAATAACCCCTCAAGATTACGGTGACTGTTGGAAAAGAATCTGCCCTGCCAGCCATACGTATCACGGCCTTTCAAAGTAGCTTGAATGCTCAATTGATATGTATAAAAATAAACATATCTCTTTTCTGTATTCACATAATAATCCAATGTGGTTTACGTTGACATATATAATCGGCGAATGGTCTAATTACTACTATTAACTGGTATTTTGTATTCTAGATTCTACCGTTCACCGATTAGTTTTTAAATAGAAGCAATAAGTAGTGAAAGAAATGCCAGATAATAGAAAAAACTATATGTATAAAATAAAAATAGAAATGTATAAAAATAGAGTATAAACACTTGTAAAAACATAATATAAACAAAAAATAGTAGATAGAGCACCGAAGGGGCTCTATCTAGAAGGGGCGGAGCGCGAGAGGCGAATTGGTTTTCAGCGCATGCTGCCAACAGTTATGGTCTGTGCTTGTTTGATGCGTGTCTGCGGCCGAATTGGTTAGCTCAAAAGCGCATTCATGTAGTCGGAGCCCGCATACAGAATGCGGTCAACGAAAACATCGTTGCCGACATGCCTGTAAAAGACAAGATAATGTGCCGCAACTACAAAGCGGCGATTTGTCGAGATGGGGAGCAAAGAGCCGAGGGGCGATCCGGAGTCCGGAAACGTCTCAATGCGTGCAACGGCGGCAAAAATCTTTTCCAGGGTTGCGCGGGCGGCCACGGGGCTGCATAGCTCTTCGGTGATGTATCGGTAGATATTGCTAAGGTCCTCTTTTGATTTGGGAGAGAACTTAACGTTACACTGCGGCATCGAGTGCCGCCTCAAATCCGAATTGCGCGAGCACCTCGTCTTTATCCAACCAGCCGTTTTGCTCGCCCGAGGTGCGTCCCGCCTCAAGCTCTTCAAGGAGCTTCATGCCGGCCTGCAACCTATCGTAGTCGCGCATGTCCAGCACCGCGTAACAACCACGTCCGTTTTTGGTGAGGAACACGGGCGCTCCCTCTCTCACATGTGCAAGGACGTCGTTATAGCTTCTCAGATCGCTCACGGGCTTAATCGCTGGCATCGCACAACTCCATTCATAAAATCTTACGAAGAATGGTAGCACATCGTCATGTGCGCCCTGCAAGACAGTGAGGCTCATGAATCGACGGGGCCGTTCTGCGTGCTCGCTACCAACAAGCGAGGATGCAGAACGGCCCCGTTTCCCAGGTCGCATGTCTATGTGACGGGCCGCTTGGCGCGGCGGGCAGTCTGAGTTGCCGGGGCGCTTTCCCTGTTGAGTATGCACCTGAGGCCCACGTAGCGCCCGAAAATGGGCCCCAGGTGCAAAGCCGAGCCGCAGGTGCAAAGCCGAGCCACGGGTGCAAAACCGAGCTGCAAGTGCAAAGCCGAGCCACGGGTGCAAAACCGAGCTGCAAGTGCAAAGCCGAGCCGCGGGGCAAAGCCAGCAAGTTGCCGGCTGTCGGCTAGTGCTTGCCGTTGCCGGAGGCGCCGCCGTTAACGTGGTCGCGTGCGAATACCACGCCGCGCGTCACGGCCAGCGCGGCGGCCTCAGCGGCGGTGGCGCAGGTGACATCGAAATCCTCTGCCTCGCGGGAGCGCAGCTGCTTCAAGACGAAGTCCGCCACGGGCATGCGGCCGGGCGGGTTGCCGATGCCCACGCGAATGCGGCTGAAATCGCGGCTGCCGAGCTTATCGATGATGGAGCGCAAGCCGTTGTGCCCCGCGTGGCCGCCACCGACCTTGACGCGCACGTCGCCCGCCGGGATGTCAAGCTCGTCGTGAATCACGAGCAGCTCCTCGGGCTTGACCTTGTACTGCGCACAGAGCTTGGATATGGGCCCACCGCTCGTGTTCATATACGACTGCGGCTTGACCAGCACGACCTCGCGCTTGCCCCCTTCGGCCTCGGCGTCGTTGACGGTGATGGCTGCCACCTCGGCGCCCGCCTGGTTTTTCCAGTAGCTGACTCCGGCTTTCTCGGCCAGGATGTCGATGGCGCAAAAGCCGGCGTTGTGGCGGGTTGCGGCGTATTCCTCGCCGGGGTTGCCGAGTCCGGCAATCATGCGGATAGGTTGCGGCTGAGCTGCGGCCATGGGCGTCCTTTCGCTTAAATCGTGTGTGCATCTATGGTGATTGCCGCCATGCGCCCTGTCAAATGGCATCTTTGACCAGCCGAGTTGCATAATCCGCGCGCGTTGCTGCCGTTTACCGATTTTTGCTATCTGCTGATGCTGAAAGGACTAAACTTATGAATTTGGTATTGAGATACCGCAATGTATCGTCGGCACCTGGTCGGCGGCCCGGTGGAGGGGAGACCTATGGGATTGATTGCGTGTCTTACGGTGGCGCCGCTGGTTGCGGCGGCGTTGCTGCTGGCGTTTCGGACGGATGCCGCCCGTGACCGCATCGCGGTGGTTGCGGCGTTGGCGATTGGAGCCTTGAGCGTCGGGACGGCGGTGATGACGTTTTCCGGCGGTCTGCCGCTGGTGATTGGCGCGACGAACGAGCAGGTTATTCTCGGCAATATCGTGGCCGCCGGCATCGATCTGTTCCTGTGTGGACTGGTGCTCGTGTACGGCCTGCGCTGGCGCAGTCCGGTGACGATTGTGCTCGGCATCGTGCAGCTGGGGGCCTCGCTCTGGTGCGCTTCTATGGCCATGAGCGCACACGGTCAGCTGCCCGCGCCCATCTACGTGGACACCCTTTCCGTCATCATGATCCTGATCGTTGGTTTGGTGGGTAGCGCCATCTGCGTGTATGCGCTGGGCTATATGAAAGACTTCCAGCATCACGAGGACGAGGCGGCCGCGCGCGAGGGCCGCGCCGCCAGCGATCGGCGTCACCAGTTCATCGCCATGATGTTCCTGTTCCTGTCGGGCATGTTCATCATCGTGGCCTCGGATAACCTCGACTGGTTCGTGGCGGGTTGGGAGATCACCACGGTCTGCTCGTTCCTCATGATCGGGTTCACCCGCACGGCCGATGCGCGCAAAAGCGCCCTGCTGCAAATCAACCTCAACATGGTGGGTGGCCTGGCGTTTCATGTGGCCATCATCGTACTGCACCTCATGGGCGCCCCGCTTTCGCTGTCCGGCTTGGTGAGCGTTGCGGCCGGCCCGGACGCGGCGATGCTGGTGGTTCCGGTCTTGCTGCTCTCGGTGGCGGGCCTTACCAAGGCCGCGCAGATGCCGTTTCACAAATGGCTGCTGGGCGCCATGGTGGCGCCGACGCCCACAAGCGCCCTGCTTCACTCGTCCACCATGGTCAAAGCCGGTGTGTTCTTGCTGGTGAAGCTCGCGCCGTTGTATCTGGTGTATCCGGCGGCCTCCGTTATGGTGGTCACCATGGGCGGCGTCACGTTTGTGCTGTGCAGCTTCATGGCCATCACGCAGAGCAACGCCAAGCGCGTGCTCGCGTACTCCACCATCGCCAACCTGGGCCTCATGAGCGCGTGCGCCGGTGTGGGCACCGCCGAGGCCGTGTGGGCCGCCATCTTCCTCATGATCTTCCACACGGTGTCCAAGTCCACGCTGTTCCTGTGCGTGGGCACGGTTGAGCACCGCATCGGCAGCCGCAACATCGAGGACATGGACGGGCTGTTCAGCCGCCTGCCGCACCTCACGCGCTTTATGATGCTCGGCATCATGGGCATGTTCGTGGCGCCGTTCGGCATGCTCGTGTCCAAGTGGGCCACGCTCGTGTCGTTTGCCGAGACGGGCAACGTGTTCTTCCTCATCATGCTCGCGTTCGGCTCCGCCGCCACGTTCTTTTACTGGGCCAAGTGGCTCGGCAAGCTCGCCGGCGTGTCCCAAAAGGCCGAGAACCAGGAGGCGGGCGTCCACAAGAGCGAGTGGGCGGCCATCGGGTTCATCTCCGCGCTGCTGCTCATTTGCTGCGTGTGCCTGCCGCTGATTTCCCAGGGCGTGCTCGCGCCGTATCTCACCGCGACGTACGGCACCGCGCCGCGCCTTATCGAACTGGACAACATGCTCATCATGGCGGTCATTGTGGTGTTCATCGCCATCGTGCTGCTCACGCCGTGGGGTCGCGCCACCAACAAGCGCCGCATGGCGGTCTACCTGGGCGGAACCTGCACCGATCCGGACAGCCGCCGGTATCACGGCTCGATGGGCCGCACCATGACCTCGTCCAAGCGCAACTGGTACATGGCCGACGTGTTCCCCGAGGGCGCTCTCACCAACCTGGGCCTGATTTTGTGCACCGCGGTGATTCTCATGGGGTTTGCGGCGTGCTTCATCTTTGACGAGGGCGCGCTCGCGGGCGGCAGCTTCCTGATTGAGCGCACCGTTCGCCTGGTGGGGCCCGGCCTGGGCGGTATCGCGCTGGGCGTGGTGGTCTTTGCCGTGTGCGCCCCGGTGCTGGGCTGCCTGCTCGACGGGCTCGACCGCAAGGTGAGCGCCCGCATGCAGGGCCGTGTGGGTCCCCGCCTGCTGCAGCCCTACTACGACCTGCGCAAGCTCCTCGTCAAGGAGCAGGCGACGGTCAATGCGGTGGACGAGGCGTACGTCACCTGCGGCCTCATCTTCGTGATCCTAGCGGGCGGCCTGTTCATCTCCGGCTCCAACCTGCTCATGTGCGTGTTCCTGGTCACGCTGGGCACGCTGTTCGTGATCGTGGCCGCATACTCCTCGCGCTCGCCGTACTCCGACACCGGCGCCGACCGCGAGTGCCTGCAGGTCATGAGCTACGAGCCCATGCTGCTCATCATGACGGTGGGCTTCTTCACCGCCACACAGAGCTTCGATATCGCGGCGCTGCCGGCGCTTTCGGCGCCCATCGTCTGCACGCTCGTGCCGATCTTCATTGGGCTGCTGTTCATCCTCACCATCAAGCTGCGCAAATCGCCGTTCGACCTCTCCTACAGCCATCATGCGCACCAGGAGATCGTGAAGGGCATCACCACCGAGATGAGCGGCCGCACACTGGCGCTCGTGGATGTGATGCACTGGTGCGAGAGTGTGCTGTTCCTCATGTGGGTCGGCATGTTCTTCGTGTGGGACAGCCCCATCTCGCCGGTGGTGGCGCTCGTGGCCGTGGCGGCGGTGTGGCTGCTCGAGGTGTGGATCGACAACAACTTCGCGCGCGTGAAGTGGCAGCGCTGCCTGGCCTCGGCGTGGCTTGTGGCGCTCGTGGCGGGTGTGGTCAACCTGTTCTACGTGCTCATCACGCCGTTTATCTAAGAGGAGCGTTTGAGATGGGATATTCTTCCAAATCGCCGTGGCTTATCCACTATGACGGCTCAAGCTGCAACGGCTGCGATATCGAAGTGCTCGACTCGATGATGCCGCGCTACGACATCGAGCGCTTTGGCATCATCAACACGGGCAACCCCAAGCACGCCGATATCTTTTTGGTCACGGGCTCGGTGAATGCGCAGAACATCGAGGTCGTGCGCCACATTTACGAGCAGATGCTCGAACCCAAGGTCGTGGTGGCGTGCGGTATCTGCGCGTGCACGGGCGGCGTGTTCCGCGACTGCTACAACATCATCGGCGGGGTGGACAAGGCCATTCCGGTTGACGTGTATGCCCCGGGGTGCGCCGTGCGCCCCGAGACGATTATCGACGCGGTATTGCAGGCCGTGGAGATCCTGGACGAGAAGGCCGCGCACCTGGCAGCGGGGGAGAGCCCGGAGTCGCTGCATCCGCCGCTGCCCGCGTACGCTTTTGCGGGCGATGGCGGCGCTGCCGCGGGCGCCTGCGGGGCATGTGGCGCGGCTGGGGTTGCCGCTGGGGCCGGGGCTGGTGCGGCTGCCGGGGCTGGTACCGACGCTGGGGCCGGTGCTGCTGGGACTGGCGCGGTCGCCGGGGCGGGCGCCGGTGCTGCCAGGGCCGATGACGCCGCTGCAGTTGGTGCTGCCGCTGGGGCCGCCGGGACTGGCGCTGCCACGCCCGTGACACACGAGAAAAAGGAGGCCTAGATGTACACGACGTCTTTCATCGACGTGCCGCTGGGCGATTTGCTGGAACGCGTGCAAACGCTCAAGCACGAGGGCATCCGCTTCGTGCAGATGTGCGCCGAGACCACCGAGGCCGGCATCGATTTGCTCTATACGTTCTACGACGAGACGGCCGACCACGCCATCAACCTGTGCGTGTACGGCATCGACGAGCAAAGCCGCGTGCCGTCCATCCAGGGGCTGTACTTTGCCTCGTTTTCCTATGAGAACGAGACGCACGACCTGTACGGCGTGCGCTTCGTGAACATGGAACTCGACTTCGGCGGGCATTTCTTCAACCTGGCCGCGACCGAGCCCATGACCATCATCACACCCGAGATGAAGGCCGAGCGCGATAAGCTTGCCAAGAAGAAGGCCGCGGCTGCCGCGAAGGCGGAAAAGGCCGCTCGCGAAGCTCGTGAGGCCGCCGAGGCCGCACAGGCGGAGCGCGCCGTGAGCACGAGCGCCGCTGAGGCTGACGCCGCCGCGGTGGCCGCCGCCGGCGCCGCTGCGGGTACGGGTGCCGCCTCCGCCTCAGGTGCCGCTGCGGCATCCGCTCCCGCTGCACCCACGTCCGCGCCTTCGCCTGAGGAGCGCGCCGCCAAGATGGAGGCCAAGCTCGCCGCGATGGATCCCGAGAAGGCGGCCAAGATCCGCGCCGCGCTTGCCGCCAAGGCCGCAAAGGCCGGCGCCCCTGCAGGAAAGGACGGTGAGTAGCTGTGGCGACTCGCACTGTTTTGCCTTTCGGCCCGCAGCACCCCGTGTTGCCCGAGCCGGTTCACCTCGACCTCGTGGTTGAGGACGAGCATGTGATCGAGGCCATCCCGCAGATCGGCTTCGTGCACCGCGGCTTGGAGAAGCTCGTGGAAAAGCGCGACTTCAACCAGTTCGTCTACATCGCGGAGCGCGTGTGCGGCATCTGCAGCTTCGGCCACGGGTACGGCTACGCCAGCGCCACCGAGAAGCTCCTGGGCATCGAGGTCCCGCGCCGTGCGGAGTACCTGCGAGCCATCCTGGAGGAGCTCTCCCGCATTCATTCGCATCTGCTGTGGCTGGGCCTGCTCGCCGATGCATTCGGCTTTGAGAGCCTCTTCAACCACTGCTGGCGCCTGCGCGAGACGATTCTCGATATCTTCCAGGAGACGTGCGGTGGCCGCATCATCTTGTCGATCACCATCGTCGGCGGCATGGCCCACGACATCGATGACGCCATGCTGCGCCGTGTGTGTGAGAAGCTCGACGGCATCCAGCGCGACTATCGCGAGATCGTGAACACCATGCTGAACGACTCCTCCGTGCGCAGCCGCTTGGAGGGCGTGGGCGCCATCAGCTTTGAGGACGCACTCGAGCTTTCCATGGTGGGCCCCTTTGCCAAGGGTTCCGGCGTTGAGCACGATATGCGCACCACGGGTTTTGGCGCGTACGGCGACCTCGAGCATTTCGAGCCCATCATCGCCACGGAGGGCGATTGCTACGCTCGCTGCAAGGTGCGCTGCCAGGAGGTTTTCCAGTCCATCGCCATCATCAAGGAGCTTGTGGCCAAGATTCCGCACGACGGCATCGGCGGCAAGCCCGCGGCCAAGGTGCTTCCGCCCGAGAACGGCCAGGCGCATGTGCTCATCGAGCAGCCGCGCGGCGAGGCGTTCTACTACGTGCGCGGCAACGGCACCAAGTACTTGGACCGCTTCCGCCTGCGCACGCCCACGTCGCAGAACCTCGCCGGCATGGTGCGCGCCATGCAGGGCGTGGATGTGGCCGACGTGCCCATGATCATCCTCACTATCGACCCGTGCATCTCCTGCACCGAAAGGTAGGCCACCGTGGGTAGCTTCAAGCTGGGAAAGATGACGCTGCGCTCGCTGTTCGGCAAGCCCGACACGGTGCGCTATCCATACGAGAAGCGCGAGCTGGGCGAGCTGTTTCCCGCGCTGCGCGGGCATGTGGCCTGCGATATCGACGCGTGCATCCTGTGCGGCATGTGCCAGCGCGCCTGCCCGGTGGGCGCGATCGCGGTGGACCGCAAGGGCGGGACGTGGCAGATCGACCCGTACCGCTGCATCCAGTGCGCCTGCTGCACGCACGAGTGCCCGAAGGATTGCCTGAGCATGTCGGTTGACTGCACGCCGGCGGCGCGTGAGCTCTCGGTGACGGCGCTGGAGAAGCCTACCGCGAAGCCCGATGCGTCTGCTGCGACGGGGGTGGCGGCTGGTGCCGGCGCCGCCGCCGGTGCTGCGAAGTCGGCGCGGCCCAAGCCCAAGCTCACGCCCGAGCAGGAGGCCCGTGTTGCCGCCGCCCGCGCGCGCAAGGCCGCCAAGGATGCCGAGAAGGCCACCGCTCAAGCTACGGCGGACGAGTAGGGCGAGCACCGTTTTTCGTAATCGCTCTGCACAATCGATGTTTTCATCAACCCGATCGGGCCGCTCAGAAGCGATGCCCGATCGGGTTGTTTCATACGGCCGCAAATGCCGCTGCGCAGTTTTGGCGGGACTACTTCCTACGAAACGCAGAAACTTTTTTGGTTAGTTTTTACACTTTTGCAGAAATTGATCCGTTATGCCTGCTTTTGTGGGGCGGTATGGACGGCATGCGCAAGGTGCAGTAGCGTCGGCCGCGCTTGGCTCGTCCCGCCCAGCAAGGCGTTGACCCACGTTGCAAAATGTGCAGCTATGCGGAAGACTCCCTCGTGAAATTTGGGGACAGGCAATGCGCGGCATAGAATACAGAGAACATGGAACGCGCAAAGGAGAACGTATGGCCGCCGCTTCGCAAATTACCTGCACGTTAGAGGTGTATGCCGACCTGCTCGACCGCTCGGGCATCCTTGTGCGCCGTCCCGGTGCACAGGCCGAGCGGGCCGTCGAGGTCCGCTTTGCCACGGACGACTCCCGCGCCGCCCGCCCCGGGACGCTGTTCGTGTGCAAGGGCGCCGCGTTCAAGCGCGAGTACCTGCTGAGCGCTATCGAGGCCGGGGCGGTGGCGTACGTGTCCGCCGAGGACTACGGCGTCGATATCCCGCTGCTACAGGTGAGCGACATCCGCTCCGCGCTCGGCCTTTTGGCCGACGCCGCCTACGACCATCCGTCCGGCCGCGTGAAGGTGTGCGCCTTCACGGGCACCAAGGGCAAGACCACGAGCGCGTACTACCTGCGCTCGATGCTCGCCGCGCATGCCGAGGACGCGGGCGTGACAGCTCCGGCGCTGCTCACGGGCGTCGAGTACGACGATGGCGTCGAGCGCGGCGACTCGCTGCTCACCACGCCGGAGTCCTTTGAGCTCGAGCACCGCTTCGCCAACGCGGCGAGCGCCGGCTGCGAGCACGTGGTGATGGAGGCCTCGAGCCAGGCCATGAAGTTCCGCCGCACGCTGGGCGTCGAGTTCGAGGTCGGCGCGTTCACGAACTTCGGAGAGGACCACATCTCGCCCATCGAGCACCCCACGCTCGAGGATTACCTCGAGTGCAAGTTGCTGCTGTTCGAGCGCTGCCGCACCGCGGTGGTGAACCTCGACATGGACGTGGCGGAGCGCGCGCTTGCCGCTGCCCGCGCGTCGAGTACGGTGGAGCGCGTGCTCACCTACTCGATCGAGCGCGCTGAGGCCGACGTGGCCGTGCTGGCGTATGAGCGCACCGAGACGGGCATCCGCGCGACGGTTCGCACGCCGCGCTACACGCGCGAGCTCATGGTTCCCTCACCCGCGCTGTTCAACCTGAGCAACGCGCTGGGCGCCATCGCCTGCGCGGAGGCGCTGGGTATCGAGCCCGAGGCCATCGAGCGCGGACTGGCCGCCGCTTACGCGCCCGGGCGCATGGAGCTCTACCCGAGTGAGAGCGGCCGGATCATGGGCGTGGTGGATTACGCGCACAACGGCATGAGCTTGGAGACGCTTTTGCGTGACCTGCGCGCGAGTTATCCCGAGCGCGAGTTCGCCGTGGTGTTCGGCGCTACGGGCGGCAAGGGTGTGGACCGGCGCGAGACCATGGGCGTCGCCGCGGGCAAGCTGGCCGACCGCATCGTGATCACCGAGGACGACCCGGGCCCCGAGGACCCGGCCCTCATTTGCGAGGCGATCGCGCACGCGGTCACGGCCCAGGGCAACGAGAACTGGCAGATCGAGCTCGACCGCAGCGAGGCCATCGCCCGCGCGGTGCGCGAGACGGCCGGGCCGGCGGTCGTCATCGTGACGGGCAAGGGCAACGACCCGTTCATGCTGCGCCACGGCGTGCGCGAGCCCTACGAGCCCGACGGCGTGCAGCTCCAGCGCGCACTCGTGGCGTGGGAGCGCGCGCACCCGGTGGCCTAGGCAGGATTGGATCGGCTGTCCGCTGTATTCCGCATTGCCGCGTTGCTGGGGCGTGGCGTTTTGGGCGCAGGTGAACTCATGCTGCGGGGCTGCTCGTCAAATTTCGCCTCTCATTGACACATTCTGATTGGCTTCCAAGCGAGACGGAAAAGACACAAGCTCCTGACCAGCGGTTCTTTTGGATTCAAAATGAGGTCTACTCCCAAAATGTCCGAAAATGTGTCAATGAGAGGCGAAATTTGACGAGCGGGTTCGTTCGCAGGTTCGATGCCCTTGTTTTGCCAGCGTTTGGTCGTGGCGTTTCGGCCGCGCCGTCTGAGTTGCCGTTCGTGCCCCACGCCACCCCGCCGCGTCGCCCCCGCCGTTCGGCAAATCCTTCTCATGCTGCGGCGGCACATTTGCTTTGCTATGGCATAATACTGTTCATATGGCACGTTGCTGGGAGGGCCTTGTGGACGAACTGCTTGAATCCATGTTACGCGTGGGCATTCTCATGCTGATCGTCGCCCCCGCCATCGCGTGGGTCAACAAGGCGATGGCCAAAGAGCGCAAGCGCGCCACGCGCAGTCTCAAGAAATTCCGTGTGGAGACCCCACTTATGCCGCGAATCGTCTTTATCGGCTGCGGCGTGGCGTTCGAGGTCATGCTTCTTGTTGTGTACATCTGGCAGGGTGTGACCATGGGCGAGTGGGACCACCAGCTCATGTGGCTGGGCCATGCCCTGGCGTTGGCCTGTTTTGCCATTTGGGGTGTGGCGAGCTTGCAGCGTCTGGATGTCGAGGGTGATGAACTGCGGTATCGCACCATTGCCGGACGTCGCCGCTCCACGACCTTCTCCCATATCACCAAGGTCGAAGTGCATTTGCAGGTGCACGATATGACCCTGTATGCAGACGGCAAGCGTTTCGCCACGTTCAGCATCGAGAACACGTGCATCAACAACCTGACTCGCTGCTTTGAGCGAGAGGGCATCGCCATCGAGGACGCGGTCGAGGGGCCGACGACGAAGGGAAAGCTCGCCTGGGCCGCCATCAAGGCCATTACGCTGGTGTTTATCGGTATGGCGGCAGTGTTTTCCTGCGTGATCGTGTTCGTTGGCGTCATGGGCGGCGAGGGGCTGCACATGATATCGATCGTCCCGTTTTTGTTCGTCCTTTTGGGCGTGATCTTGCCCGTGTTGCTGTTTTTCGTCCTGCCGATGCGCGGCCTGCTGATGCTCGCCCGTCAAGAACGCGAGCTCGGTTTTTCGTTCAATGAGGACATGAAGGCGCATGGCGCGACGGGCACTGCCTTTGAGGACGCAGACTGGTTTATTGAGGTGAGCAACGGGCAGGTCGTGGCCTTCCGCCGCGATTACATCAAGAGCGTCACCAAACACAAGCGCACTGAAAACGGCGACGAGTGCATCCTGACCGCGACCGATGGCAAGAAGCACAAGATTCGCGGTGGGGCACCGACGCTGTCCGATTTGCGCCGCTGGTTCAAGGAAGGCCCGCGCTCCTCCGTCGAGATGTCCGAGCATATCGAGGATGCCGTCAACAGCATTCCTGGGATATAGAGCTGCAGCGAGAGCCGAGCAAACAAGCGAAGGCGCTTCGGCTCATCGTCCTTCTGCCCTAGCATTCCCGCGTCCCCTGTTGGTCTGCAAGATGGCACACCACTGCGGAGCGAACTCTACCTTTCGCCGACAATGACGACCGTTCACCGTTCGGTTGCGCCCTTTTTCTCACTAATCTGACAGAATTCATCTGTATTTTGCCGAAGGTCTCTCTGTTGCGGCTCCTGCACTGCACGTGTTGCCGCGCCCGCGTCACAGCAGGGGTCCCGACGAAAGGGAGGCGCAGATGGCGCAAGGGTTTCGAGTGCGCGTGCTCGCGCTCGCCACGCTTCTGCTGGCATGCATTGGGGCTGTGGCCGTGCCCAGTGTGGCGCGGGCAGCCGAGGGCGACTATCAAATTTACCCGACCCCGCACACAATCGAATATGCAACAGGGGAGGTGAAGCTGAGCGGGCAAGTCACTACGGTTGTCGAGAGCGGCATCGATACTGATACGGCCAATCGTCTGAACGAGGCGCTTGCGCTCAAGAACATCAAGCCCACATCGAGCCAGACCGTCCCGACGGGTAAGGATGGCGCAGCGGTGCTCGTGGGCATCAAGGGCTCGGGCGGCGCGGTCGACAAACACGTGGAGCAGCTTGTAAAGGACAAGAAGCTCTCCTACGCAACCGATCTGTTCACCAAGACGGATGCCTATGTGCTGGCGGTGCTGCCGTCCGACGGGCAGCGTCCTGCCGAGGTCATCGTGTTGGGCCGCGATACCGATTCGGCCTATTATGGCTTGACCACGCTCTACCAAATCTTGCAGCAGGTGAGCGGCTCCGCGCTGCGCGCCTTCACGGTGAGCGACTACGCCGACGTCGTGACGCGCGGCTTCATCGAGGGATACTACGGCAACCCTTGGAGCACCGAGGACCGCGTGAACCTTATGACTTGGGGCGGCTACTACAAGCTGAACGCGTACTTCTACGCGCCCAAGGACGACCCGAAGCACAACGCCAAATGGCGCGAGCTGTACACCGAAACCGAGCTGCGCGAGAAGATCGAGCCGCTCGCCAAGGCGGGCAACAGCTCCAAGTGCCGCTTCGTGTTCGCGCTGCATCCGTTCATGAGCAACCCGATCACGAGCGCCAATTACAATGAGTCCGTGGCGATTTTGAAGAAGAAGTTCACCCAGGTGATGGATTACGGCGTTCGCCAGATCGCCATCCTGGCGGACGACGCGCGCAATCAGGGTCAGGACCTTTACATCAGGCTTTGCAAGGACATGACCGAATGGCTGCACGAGCAGCAGAAGGTAAAGAACACCGATGGCACACTCAAGTACTCCGGCCTGAAGGACACGTTGATCTTCTGCCCGGTGAACTATATGGGAACCGGCGAGGGCTGGTACAAGCAGCTTCCCGAGAATGTGCAGGTCATCAACACCGGCGGCCGCGTGTGGGGCAAGATCGACAACAGCTTCGCCTCGACCTTCCAGGCAAACTCCGGCGTGGCGCCGTTCATGTGGATCAACTGGCCGTGCTCTGACAACGACAAGGACGCCCTGCATATGGGTGGTCACAACAGCTTCTTGGGCTCCGACCTCAAACCGGGGCAGGTCAAGGGCGTCGTGCTGAACCCGATGCAGCAGTCCGAGCCGTCCAAGCAGGCCATTTTCATGAACGCCGACTTCACCTGGAACCTGTGGGAGTCCGAGGCCCACGCCGATCAAACGTGGGACAAGTCGTTCAGCTATATCGACCACAACTCGCCGGTTGCCACCGAGGGATCAAACGCCCTGCACGATCTGTCCGTGCATATGCGCCGCATGTATGGCGGCGGCGCCACGTGGGAGAGCGGCGAGTCGGCCAACATCAAAGACGACCTCTCGGCGTTCCGCGCCAAGCTCGCGGCCGATACCATGACTACCGAGGACTGCGACAAGCTGATCAAGATTTTCGAGACGATCCAGAAGGACGCGGCGACGTTCCGCGAGCAGGCGGGCACCGCGGCCATGCGCGATCAGATGAAACCGTGGCTGGGCACCTGGGACGACCTCACGAAGGCCACCATCACGGAGCTCGGCGCGGTGAAGGCGTCGCTTGCCCAGAACAACGCGGAGCTGATTGCCAAGTATGCCGAGGGCGTCTCGCAGCTTGAGGCGGCCAACAACCACCAGCTGTGGTACATCGATCACTACGAGAAGGCGCGTGTGGGCAAGGCTCACATCACGCCGCTGGTCAACGCGCTGAACGACTACGTGGCCGAGAAGGCGACGCTGGCCGCCGACCCCGATGCCGTGCTGACCAAGTTCGTGACCAACCGCACCGACACGCCCGTTGGCAGCACCGATGCCGTATTCGACGGCAACGTGACGACCGGCGCGCAGTTCCAAACGCCCAACAGCGTATCTGCGGGCGATTACTTCGGCATGACGCAGAACAAGCCGTTCGACCTCGAGAGCGTGACGTTTGTCCAGGGCGACGGCAAGAACTTCTTCGATGCCAGCAAGGTGCAGTACCTCAAGGATGGCACGTGGACGGATGTGCCGGGCGGCAAGGAGTATGCCGGCAGCACGGTGAGCGTCTCGGGCCTCGGCCTCAAGGGCGTTACGGGCGTCCGCTTGGTGGCCGCGCGCAACAACGCGCGCGACGCCTGGCCGACCATCAACGAGATTGCGATTAACCAGCAGGTTGAGAGCCAAAGCGTGTTCACCGGCACGGTGAGCCTGGCCAACCAGGAGTCTGCCGACGCGAACAAGCCGCTGCAAAATGCCTCCGATGGCCAGAACACCGAGGCGTGGTTCACCCACAAGAAGGCCGATCCGGACAAGCACGACGGTACGGTCAAGGACGCTGCCGTCATCGTGATGTTCGATGCGCCCAAGACGATCGACGCCATCGTGTTTGAGCAGGGCGGTGCCCAGTCCGACAATGACATTATCGACGAGGGCACGGCGTTTTACCAGAGCGCCGATGGTGTGTGGCACCGCGCGGGCGACATCACGGGCAAGAAGGCCGAGACGGTGCGTCTGGCCGGCCCGGTTGAGGCCAAGGCCATCAAGGTCGTAAACAACAAGGCCAGGGAGGTCTGGTGGCGCGTGGTCGACCTGCATGCCACCTACGGCAAGGCCCCGGCCGTCACGAACGTGACCACCAACCTCACGCAGTACAGCACGTTCAGCATCGCCAATGCCATCGACGGCAATGACGAGTCGAAGTTCTTCAGCAACCGCACCACGCAGGTAAACGACTGGGTGATGCTGAACTTCGGCGAGAGCAAGTTCATCGACAGCGTGCGCATGCTCCAGGGCGGCGGGGATCGCTTTGCGGCCTCCAAGCTCTACTACACGACCGATGAGAAACCCACGGAGAAGGGTTCGTGGACTGAGCTGGCCACGCTTGGCGGCGCGGCCGACCAAACGGTGACCTTCAACCGCGTGAAGGCCACCGGCATCAAAGTCGTCGCCACCCAGGCAACGGACAAATGGTTCCAGCTGTTCGAACTTCAGGCGTTTGAGCGCTACGCCTATACCAAGGACAACCTGCACGCTTCCTTCGACCTTGCGGGCGTCGATGTGACGGCCTATGCGGGCGAGGGCGTGTTCAAGGCGACCGATGGGGCGGTGACGCTTCCGAAGGCCGGCGATGTGTTCGCCATCGATTTGGGCTCTGTGCACCGCGACGTCGCGCTGCCCGGCATCGATACCAAGGCGCTTGGCGCCGCCGAGCTGGTCTACTCGCAAAATGGCCTGGAGTGGCTGCCGATGGAGCACGGCGCCGCGAGCCGCGCTCGCTACGTGGGATTCCGCGCCAAGAGCGACCAGGCGACTGTGACGCTCAAGGGGCTTGCGGGCACCTACCTTGCGTCGTTGGCGCCTTCTATGGAGGCGAGCAGCCTGCCCGGCGCGCAGGCGTTTGACGTTGCCAAGATGTTCGATGGCGACATCGCATCGGCGACCAAGTCTTCCGCTCCGCCCACAAAGGGCAGCGCGCTCGTGATCGATCTGGGCCAGGAGCGCTCAATCACCTCGCTCGAGTACTTTGTGCCCGAGGCGAGCCTCGACTTCATCCGCAATGCGGTCGTTGAGGTTGCCGATCGTCCCGATGCACCCGATGCCGAGTGGAAGCTCGCTCTCGACATCAACAGCAAGGGCGAGCAGAAAGACCCCGGCAGCTCCGCGACGGCCAAGCAGGCCAGCTGGCTCACGCATTCCAGCGAGAAGCCCGGCAACATGTTCATTGAGGCCAAGGATCTGAAGCTGAGCGGTCGCTACCTGCGCATTCGCTTTACCGAGAACTATCCTGACCGTTGGGTGGAAATCGGCGAGCTGCGCATCAACAAGGGCGCGTATGTGTCCACCTACGCCGGTGGCGACTTTGAGTCCACCGTGGTGGAGCAGGCGGGTAAGGTGCCGGCAAACCTGATTGACAAGAGCCTCGTGACGCCATGGGCGCCTGCGAGCGGCTCGGCGGGCAGCCTGACCTATCATGTGTCCACGCCGCTCAAAGCCGACGGCACCCCGTACGAGGGCGTGCGCATCATCTCGCACGGCAAGCCCAGCAATGTGAAGGTCAAGGCTGTGGTGTACACGGATGACACGTTTACGGCCACCACCACCGTTGATCTTGGCGTGGATGACGAGATCCTCCAGGAGTTCCGCTTCGGGAAGGTGCAGCAGTCCGAGCGCTCGCTGCCCTCGTATGCGGCGGTGAAGGACATTATCTTCGAGTGGGATGAGAACGCCGCTCCGCAGATTTCCGAGATTTACCTGCTCGGTACCATGACGGGCGTGACCACCGATGAGCTCAATTCGCTGCAGAGCGCCATTGACGCGGCCAAGCAGGCGAATACCGAGACGTGGACCGCAGGCTCGAAAACCGCACTTACCGCTGCGATTGACCAGGCTGAGGAGGCGTTGAAGTCGCCTGAGGGCCTGACGATCGATCAGGTTGATGAGCTCAAGGCGGCGCTTGAGACGGCGACGAACAGCCCGGTGCTCAAGTATGCCGGCACTGAGCTTGCCGAGCTTGTGCAGAACGCGCTGACGGATGGCTCCGCCTATACGGCCGAGAGCTGGCAGGCGTATCAGGACGCGCTTGCCGCTGCCAAGGCTGGCCTGGATATGGGCGATAACCTGTCCCAGGCCGAGGGCGATCAACTGGTGGCCGCCCTGAAGGCCGCGCGCGATGCGCTCAGGCCCGCTGGAGGCTCCGGCAACGGCGGCGCTGCGGGCGGCAACGGTGGCGTGCAGGGCGGTTCGTCCGCTTCGGGCGCTGGCAAACCGAGCGGCAAACTGCCCACCACGGGCGATGCCTCGGTGCTGACGTTGGCGGTCGCTGGCGTTACGGGAGGCGTCCTGGTGGCCTTCGGTGCCGTAGCCGCGAAGCGACGTCGCAGCTAGAAGTCCGGTGGATAGGCGCCTGGTGGATAGGCGCCCGGAATAATCGGGCCATTTGCATGGCTATGTGCATGAGCGGCCGCGCACCTGATTTGGGGCGTGCGGCCGCTTTCGCGTGTGGGGCGATGGGACCTGGCTTGTGCAGGAGCTCACTCCAGGTCGTACAATCAAAGCATGTTCGCGCACGCTTGCCTGAGAGAAAGAGGAACCATGGCCGATACGCCCGCAACCGCATCAAACGCCGCCGCCGCAACCTCGGCTGAGCCCGCCGCTGCCATTGCCACCGCGACCCCGGCTGCCACTGCTACCGCTATTCCGGCTGCCACTGTCGCTGCCTCCGCTACGGCCTCGGCTGAGTCCGTCGCGGCCCCCGTCGCCCCCGCGGTCCCCGCGAAGGTGTACTTCACCAACCTGCGTACGCACGGTCGCGAGAGCCAGCTCGACAAGCTCAAGCGCCTCATCCGTCGCGCCGGCATCGAGCAAATCGACTTCGAGAACAAGTTCGTCGCCATCAAGATCCACTTCGGCGAACTCGGCAACCTGAGCTTCCTGCGCCCCAACTACGCGCGCGCTGTGGCCGACGTGGTCAAGGAGCTGGGCGGCAAGCCGTTCCTCACCGACTGCAACACCCTCTATGTGGGCAGCCGCAAAAACGCGCTCGAGCACATCGACTGCGCGTACCAAAACGGCTTCACGCCCTACGCCACGGGATGCCAGATCATCATCGCCGACGGCCTCAAGGGCACCGACGAGACGCTCGTCCCGGTGAAGAACGGCGAGTACGTGCGGGAGGCCAAGATCGGCCACGCCCTCATGGACGCCGACATCGTGATCTCGCTCACGCATTTCAAGGGCCATGAGCAGGCCGGCTTCGGCGGTTGCATGAAGAACCTCGGCATGGGCGGCGGCAGTCGCGCCGGCAAGATGGAGCAGCACGCCGCCGGCAAGCCGAGTGTGGTGTCCGAGCGCTGCGTGGGGTGCCGTGCCTGCGAGCGCATTTGTGCGCACGGGGCCGTGAGCTTCCCGGGCACGCGCGAGCGCGCGCTCAAGAGCGGCGCCGTGGTGGAGACGCCGGTGGCGAGCATCGACCACGACCGCTGCGTGGGGTGCGGTCGCTGCATCGGCGCGTGCAACCAAGACGCCATCGCCGCCGATTACGGCCAGGCGGCCGACGTGCTCAACTACAAGATCGCCGAGTACACGCAGGCCATCGTGCAGGACCGTCCGCAGTTCCATATCTCGCTGGCGATGGACATCAGCCCCAACTGCGACTGCCATGCCGAGAACGACACGCCCATCGTCCCCGACCTCGGCATGTTCGCGAGCTTTGACCCCGTGGCCATCGACCAGGCCTGCATCGACATGGCGCTCGAGGCGCCGGCGATGCCCAACACGGTGCTTACCGAGTCGCGCGCCAAGCTCGAGGCGTCCGGCGGCGTGCCGGAGCACTGTGCGCACGACCACTTCAACATGACGCACCCCGACACCAACTGGCGCTCCATGATCGAGCACGCCGAAAAGATCGGCCTCGGTACCAGCGCATACGAGTTGATCGAGGTGAAGTAAGCCGGGGGCGCGTGCGGGTGCGAGCGGCTGTGTGTGGACGTTCGTGCGGCTGCGAGCGGCCGCATGTGAGGGGGGCGTTCGTGTGGCCGCAGCGCGGCGTGCTTGCGGCGGTACGCGCAGTTGTCGTGCTGGCGTGTGTGGCCGCGTTGAGGGCGCTCGCGCCAGCATGGTCGTGCGGGGGGATGCGTAGCGGTGCGCGCGGCAGCCCGACCTTCGGCGCGTCTCGCCCCCTTCGCTGTCGTTCAATTCGGTTCACGAACGAAGAAAACTTTGGGAATCTGCAAAGTTTTCTTCGTTCGTGAACCGCATGCGCGCCGTCGGAGGGGGGCGGGGTTTCTTACGGATGCGTCGCTTCTCATGCAATCCGACTGAGATGCTCGACATGGGGAATACTTGCAGGTATCGCATTGTGAAGGAGGGGTGCATGGATACGCCGGTTGTGCTTTCCCATCATACGGCTTATCTCTTTTACCGCGCGCCAAACCGTCATGATGCTCTTGCAAGGGGCATCGAGTTCGGCATCGCGGATCGCGGCATCTCCTCTTGTGAAATTGGCCATCGCATCCAGCGCTTTCTTTTGGCGTGTGGCGTTTTGCAGCAAGAAGTCGAAACAATCGATGTCATTGTTTCGATGGACTTCATGCGTATCGATTCCAGCGTATTCAGGCCTCATGCGTTCGGGGACATTCTTACGGAGCGCGATGTTTGCGAGCTGGTGCCCGGGCTGTGCGTTGTACGGGAGGAGCTCTGCTTCATGCAGGCTGCCGACTGGATGAGCAAGCTCGAGCTCATTGAGTTCGGCTACGAGCTATGCGGCCTTTATGAGCCCACGTCGGCTCAGAACTCCAACGGGCAGCCTATGCGGCGCACGCCTCTTACGTCGACGGATCGTTTGCGGCTGTATGCAGACGAGCATCCTGGAGCGAAGGGTGTAAAGAAGGTGCGCGCCGCCCTCGTGCGCGTGCGCAGCCGTGCGCGTTCTCCTATGGAAGCCGCGCTTGCCATGATGATCGTGCTCCCTCGTAAGATGGGCGGGCTCGGGTATCGCGGCATTGAGCTGAACTATCGCATTGATGTTCCCGAGAAGGTGCGATCGATCACGACTTCCGAGTATCTTGAGGTCGACGTGTATGCGCCCAAGAAAAAGGTCGGAATTGAGTACGATGGCGAGGTTCATGCAGCGGGATTGCAGCGCGCCCGCGATGCCGAGCGATTGTCCGTGCTAGCTGCCATGGGCATACGGATGCATGTGGTGACAGGCCATCAGTTCTCCGGCCAGCTTGCGCTTCACCGCGCGCTTAACGCAATCGCGCACGACTTGGGCGTTTCGCTCGATGCTACTCCGATGTTCCAGCGCGCGCAAAATGATCTGCGCATGCATATTGTCCGACGGTGGACGAAGTCCGCATGCTAGGGGCGTTGCGGTGGGAGAGGCCCGGGCGTTGGGGGGCGTCGTGCCGGGCGAGGTTCGAGCGTTAGGGAGTGTTGACGACGGGAGGGGCCCAAGCGTTAGGGAGCGTTGCGGCGGGCGAAGTCCGCACGCTAGGGGGCAACTAAGAGGGCGCGAGCTTTGCTGTGATTTGGTTCACAAACGAAGAAAACTTTGGGAATCTGCAAAGTTTTCTTCGTTTGTGAACCAAAGACTGCCTCATGGGGGGGCACGTGGCGCGCGCCGTAGCGGCCAGGCGGCGGTTGCGGCCAGGCAGCCGTAGTGGCCGGGTAGCCGTAGCGGGCGCATCCAATCGACCGTTGCGCTCAGACGGCCGTGGCGGATACGTCCAGCCTGCCGCAGCACCCAGCCAGCTGCAGCCTGCCGAAGACCGCCATAGGCCCCATCCCGGCGTGCCGTCTGTCAGGTCACCATGCTCGCCCATCGCTTATGCTTCGGGAGCGGAGGGCTCTTGCGCAGCCGTTGCGTCCGAGGTCGCGACCGAAGAAGCGAGCTGTTTGCCCACGGCCGACCGGAGCGCATCGGTTGCACGCTGCGCGGCAGCGAGGGTCGGGTCGTTGCCCTCCTCAAAATGCGGGGGCAAATACGGCTGGACCGCCTGGGCAATGAGCTGCACGTATTCTTGGGAGCCGGCCGCCGACAGATGCGTTCCGTCGCCATCGAACAGCTCGTCGCGGTTGGCGCTATAGCCAAACCAATCGACGACGCTCACATTGTCGTAGCGTTCGGCCGCCGATGAGAACACCTGGTTGTTAGCGGCGATCCACGGCTGCGGGCAGCGATTGTTCACGAAGACGGCGATGCGCTTTTCACCCACGATACCCATGAGCTCGTCGATGTTCGCATCCGTTACGGCGCCGTTGGTGCCGAGGGCAAACACCGCCACGCGCCCAGCGAGCCCCTGGTCAACCATGCCGCGGTACACCTCGATGCCCGCTACGAACTGACGGCTCTTGGCGGCGTCGATTGTGCCATGCGCGAAGGTTTGCCGAAACGGCTCGACCGCGCGCAGGGAAACGGAGTCGCCGATCATGGTGATGTCATAGGTGCCAGCAACGCTGTTGTCCTCGCCTTCGGGTGCGGACGCGCCATCTGTGGCATTGCTTGCGCCCTCGTCCTGCAGAAGTGCGGCGCCCTCGTCGCTCAGCGCGGAGGTGGGCGGAACGACAACCAAGCCGCCGATGGCCACGGCGAGCACGGCAACGCCGCATGCGAGCTCAACGGCGTGGCGCTTGCCCCAGGCTGGCAGCGTTTCGCGCTCGAAGCGCACGCGATGTACCAACGCGCCCATGGCTCCGTGACGGCATGGCGTTTCAATCAGGCGGTAGGAGACGGCGCTCACGGCAACAACCAGGCAAACCTGCAGGGCGAGCAGCCACCATGGCCGGTCAGAAACGCTTGCAGCGGGGTTCATGAGCAGCAGTAACGGATAGTGCCACAAATAGATGCTGTAGGAGCGCTGGCCAATCCAGACGAGCGGCTTGGCGGCAAAGAGGTGTGCCAAGCGGCTTTCGGGGCGAGCGCAGGCCGCCACGAGCATCACGCCGGCAAGCGAAGCCAGCAAGATACCGCCGCGGTACGGAAACGCGCTGTAGCCGTTCGACCACAGGCAGAGCGCGAGCGTGCCGAGCAACCCGACGATGCCAAGGACATCGAGCGGCGCCGTGCGGATGGCAGTGGGCAGCGTGACTTGCGTGTCGTTGCCCTGGCGCGCGCGGATGGCGGCGGTCATGCCTCCCAGGCATTCGCGCACGGCGCGCGGGGAGAGCGAGCGTGCTGGGACAAGTGCCAGCCATGCGCCCATCAGGAGCGAGAAGGCACGCGTGTCCGTGCCGTAATAAATGCGACTTGGGTCGACGGCGGGGTTGTAGAGCAGCGCCATGGCCAACGCGGAAATGCCGGCGAGGATTGCGACGCCATAGCGGATGTGCCGGCGTGATACGCGCCGCTTCAGGCAGAGCAGCAGCACCGGTGGCCAAACGAGGTAGAATTGCGCCTCGATGGCAAGCGACCAGAAATGCGTGAGCGGCGAGGGATCGCCGATGTTGTTGAAGTAGCTCACATCATGCAGGATCTGCCACCAATTGTTGACGAACAGCACCGAAGGCACGATATCGGGTCGCATCTTGGTGAGCATCACGTGGTTGAATATGGTGCACAGCGCCGTTGTGGCAACCACGACGCTCAACACGGCGGGCATGAGACGCCGCATGCGCCGCACCCAAAACCCCTTGAGATCAATGGTGCGGGTGCCGCCGAACTCCACGAGCAACAGGTGCGTGATGAGGTAGCCGGACAGCACAAAGAAGATGGTGACGCCTTGCATGCCGCCGGGCATGAGGGTGGGGTTGAGGTGGTAGAGAACCACGACGGCCACGGCAAGGGTGCGCAGTCCATCGAGAGCGGGAATGTAGCGAGAGCGTGGTCGGGCGTGCATGGCAGGCTCGGCAACGGTTTCAGAGGAGATGGAGGGCTCGGCGACGGATTCTGCGGCAGCCTCGTCGGCGGCACCGGCAGAGGCGGCCTCGGAAGAGCCGCTGGCCCCAGCGGCGGCAGTGTCGGCAGCGATGCCGGTTGCGGCATCAGGCGCGGTCTCGGCAGCGTCGGCATCGGCGAAGCCGGCTGCAGCGCCCGCATCGGGCTCGGGTCCAAAGTGCCTTGCGGCCTGGGCGGCGTCGCCGTCCTCGTGTGCGGTGGGGTTGGAATGCGTATGGCGTGATGAAGACGCTGGGGCAGCGCCTGTGAGAAACGGTGGAATGACGTTGGACATGCGAAGGTCCTTTGGTGGTACGAGTGTGGTTTGATTGCTATCGCCTTGATTGTACTGCGCGGTACGGACGAATCATGGCGGTTGGCGTGCGCATCGCGTGACGCTTCTGTAAGCGTTTCCCACGCGTGCCGTATGGATGAACATGGAGATTGGATTCGGGCTGCTCATCTGATCTGCGTGGCGCGGCTGGGCGACGCGGGTGGACGGTTGCCGAGCCTTCGCAAGCTGTGGCTCCCAGGGGGCTCGGGCTCGGCCCCGGGGATCTTGGCCTCGGCCCCGGGGGCTCAGGCTCGGGCGTGTTAATCTTGGCCTCGGGCGCGTTGGCCTCGGGCTGCTAGATGCGGGAAGCGCCGATGTGGGAAGCGTTGATACGGACGGCGCCGATTGGAGCGGCGCCCAGTGTCATGCCCGATGCAACACCAAGCGCTATAGCAGGCGCTGTGCTCGGCGAGACGTCAGAACGAGCGGCCTAGAACTTCACCTGCGGGGCTGTGCGGGCGGCCTCGACAGCCTCAAAGCCGGTGCGCGGTTTGAACTGGAACACCGTGGCAAAAATGTTGCCAGGAAACGTCTGGATCCCGTTGTTATAGTTGAGCACGCAGTCGTTGTAGCTCTGGCGCGCGTAGCTCACCTTGTTTTCGGTATCCTCGAGCGAAGCTTGGAGCTGGGCAAAGTTCGCGTTGGCCTTAAGATCGGGGTATGCCTCGGCAACGGCGAGCAGCTGGCGCAGGGCGCCGGCCAGAATGCCGTCGGCGGCCATCTTGTCATCGGGGGTCGTGGCGCTCACGGCGGCGGTGCGGGCCGAGGTCACGGCGGCGAGCGTTTCCTGTTCGTGGGACGCGTAGCCCTTGACCGTCTCGACCAGGTTGGGAACCAAATCGCAACGGCGCTGGAGCTGTGTGTCGATATTCTGCCAGGCGTTGTCCACGCGGTTGCGCAGCGTGACCAGGTTGTTGTAGATGGCGGCGACGCCGCAGCAAAGGGCAACGACCACAACGATGCCGATAATCAACCCAATCATGTAAGCCCCCGTTCTGTGTGGCTCGCAGCGGTTGCGCGCGAGCGCGAAAAGGCTGTGGCCGCAGCTGCATCGCGCGCGTCCAACCGCCCTTTTGGTGCGTTGGTGGTTCCAGTATACCCACCACCCCGACAGCAAACGACCGCCGCTGCGTCTCCACACAGCCGCCCGACATGGCGCGCTGCGGCCGGGCCGCGCCGTTGTACAACAGGCGATGCGCGGTATGGATGCGGCTGTTTGTGCGCTAGAAACAAACAGATGTCTATTAATAAACTGATAAGCTACTTTTATGCGCTAAGATACGATAGCACTGCTCATGTGTCCACATCGATAGGAGAGGGCCACCATGGACCTGCGTATCAAGAAAACGTACTCCGCGCTGCTCGCAGCGTTCACCAAGCTGTTGGAAACGCGTCGCTATGAAGAGGTGACGGTGGCGCTGTTGTGCGAAGAAGCCATGATCCGTCGCACGACGTTCTACAAGCACTTCGCCGATAAGTCGGCGTTCTTTGCGTTCTTCGTGGACAACTTGCGCATCGACCTGCTCAAAAAGGGTGAGCAGTCCATTGAGGCGGCTGGCCAGCGCGACGATGCGTCCGCCGTTGTGTTGTCCGAGCGCACGGGTGAGGTGGATGAGGAGGGCTTGGCGATTTTGCGCGGCCTGGTCGATTTCATGCTTGAGCACGAGGCGCTGGTGGACAACATTTTTGCCAGCTCGATGTCGGGGATGCTCACACTCATGATGGTCGACAAGGTGGCCGAGACGATTCGCGAGCGCCATCGCGCACGGCATGAGCTGAGCGCCAACAATCCCGTTTCACTGGCGGCGGCGTCGGAATTCTCGGCGGGCGGCATCGTGCGCTTGCTGGAGAAGTGGTGGAAGTCCGGCCACAGCCGCGCGGGCGAGGACGAACTCATCACCATGGCGAACACCATGGTGACGCGCGTTTTGGCGGTGTAGGGCGGCGCGTTTTCATCGCGTGAGCGCATCATTGATGCTATGATTACCGGGCACGGAGAGATGGCAGAGCGGTTGAATGCGGCGGTCTTGAAAACCGTTGGGCGTGCAAGCGTCCCGGGGGTTCGAATCCCCCTCTCTCCGCCAGGTCGGTAGAAGTCGCGGGTCCGGGCGGCCCGCGTGTCCGCGGGGGCTGCGCGGATTCGAACCCCGTTCGGGGCGCGGAGCCGCGCAAATGCGCTGAGCATTTGCCGGCGCAGCGCGCGAGGGCCGCCAGGCCCGAGCGGGAGGAGGGCGGCGCGAGCCGCCCGGCGAATCCCCCTCTCTCCGCCAGGTCGGTAGAAGTCGCGGGTCCGGGCGGCCCGCG
>CAUWJG010000008.1:0-68514 GCA_963559095.1 uncultured Collinsella sp.
CCGTGTTCGGCGCCCGCCCGCTCAAGCGCCTCATCCAGCGCGAGGTGGTCGACGCCATCGCGCGCGCCATCATCGATGGGCGCGTGCGCGAGGGCGACACGGTGACGGTGGACGTGGACGGCGACGAGTTCGTCGTGGCGTAAGCTGTTTGGGGACGGGGTTGTTTCGTATGTGCGCTGGTAAACGGTGAATATGCAATTTGACCCCGTCCCCAATTGCGCAGGCGGTGTAACAGGTGCCTGCTGCCCATTACGACCGGTTGCGCGCTACGCGGTTTTCAAAACCTTGCGAAATGTAGACTATTTTCCGAAATCGGCGAGTAGAGGGCGTTTACTTGCAAATAAAACCGCAGGTAGAAGAATTGCTCGTTTCTCGTATACTCGGGTGGTTCTAAATATAATCTACATTTTGCGAAGTTTTACATTTTGGTCCCGACGCTTGAGGAGTTTGGGGGCGGGGCCGATTCGTATATGTGCCGGTAGACGGCGAAATACGAAACGGATTCGCTTGCCCCTCGGTTCCCCGTTTCGTTGTATCAGTTTTGACGCAGCGCCGTTGGTTGGGCTCCATCGTGCAGGACGAGCGAGCGTCATGTGGGCCGAGCGGCTCTTACGTTGGCAGGGCGGCCGGTGCACTTGAGTTTTATAGTCAGCTGGAATATGCATCATAGGTGCACAGCCAGAATAATTGCGGATGGGAATGAGTCCGCTTGGTTTTATAGGTGCGCCGCAACGGCATGGATAACGAAAAACGCCGCCCCAATGAGGAATAGGCCAATGTGCCAGCGTAGAGGGTTGCATATTTGCTTGCGGATCGGGCCGAAGGCACATGCCCCCGATGCAGCCATAAGCGCCAACGCTCCCCACCCTGCGGCATAGGCCATAGGGGAAGCGCCCGATGCATAGATGGTTGCTGCGATACCGTGGATTGCGGCGCAAACGAGAAGAGCGACTCCAAGCGTGCGGTGCGCCTTGAGCCGACGGCCTGATGTGCCATTGGCGCGCCCGATCATCCATAACCAATTGCCAAGCAGCGTAGTGAGACAGCATAGCGCGGCGAGTGCAGAGATGATTTCAACAAGCAGGATGGGGTTCAAGCGCAATCCTTTCCGAGAGATTTAATATGGATATAAGTTAGCTCAGGTTATCTTTTTGTGCAAGGTACAGGACCATTCAAATATGGGAAAGCGACATGCGCGCAGGTCGGTTTCTCGCCCGTGGTGGTAGGGGCGCGCGTGTATCACGCGCCGTTCAGGCAGAGGGGCGGCCTGCAGCTGGTTCCAAAACATCCAGCTGGTGCACCCACAATCGACGGCGCTCATCACTAGTTCGCCTTGATCGGAGTAGTGAACCATGCTTATACGCGCATGTGCTATACATGGTTTGCAGGGCGTTCGAAAGGTGGAGTGGATGCACCGCAGGCAACGACAGATCATGGCGCGTCTCGGCAGTGAAGATAGATGGGTCCGCGGTGCGGATTTAGCCGAGGAGCTCGGCGTGAGCTTGCGAACGGTGCAAACGGACATCCGACGTATCAACGAGTGGCTTGGCGTTCCGCACATCGAGTCGAACACGCGCCTGGGATATCGCTTGTCGCCCGAGGGGAAGCGCTCCGTCATGGCGATTCAGGCGCTGGCGGATGCTCCCCGGTATGGTGTTGGGCACAATCTGCTCGACGGGCAGATCATCATGATGCTGCTGTTTGAGAAAGACTGGCTGAGCACGGACGAAATCGCCCGAAGGCTGTTCGTTTCACGCTCAACCGTGCATGCGCACCTGGAGGCGGTTCGCAGGATCGTCCCAAGGACGGGCAACGCGATTTTGTCGGCAGAAGCGGGCAAGGGCCTGCGCATTGTGGCTGATGAGCGCGAATGCCGTCTCATGTGCATGAAGTTGCTCGAGACGAGCTTTGAGGAAAAGGTCTTTTTCGGCATCGGCGCGTTTCGGGGCCTGCGCGGCGATGTCGAGGTCGTGCGTCGGTTGCTGGTGGAAGTTTTCGCCGATTGTCCGGTTTGGTACACCAGCCCCGCGTTTGCCATGCTCGTCAATCTGATCATCATCTCGATTATGCGCTCGAGCTTTGGTTTTTCGCTGTCCGATGTGGATGGACGTAATCGAGATCCGTTCGTCCGTGCAATCGCGGATGCCGTGTTTCAGGCATTTGGGTATCGTTTTTCAAGGGCGGAGGAGCACGAGTTGCTTTTGCAGCTGCAAAGCATGAGCTTAATGGAGCGGGCGCGCTCGGTGCAATTGACGTCTGCGGCAACTGAGTGCGAGGCATGTGAGCATGTGGGGGCGTTCGCGGGCGCCGTGCGGGAGCTGGCGGGAATCGACCTGACGTTCGACGACGTGTTTGCGCGCGCATTTGAGCGCCATATCGAGCGTATGCTCAGGCGGCTTGAGTCGGGGATGATCTACCGGGGTGGCGAGACGGCTCGGGTTGTTGGCGAGCACCCGCTGTCCGTTCACCTGCTGCGCACCTGTTTGCAGCTGCCGCTGCATGCCCCCATTCCGGATGCGGAAATCGAGTACCTTGTTCCATATGTTTCGCATACGTTGGAGCAGGGGGCGCCAAAGTTGGCAATCCTGTTCGTCACAGATGAGAGCGCCGGTATAGCGCTTGAAATTCAGGGAACGCTTGCGCATTATGCCGAAGAGGCGGGCGCAACCGTGCAGACGATCCCCTCATACATGTTTGAGCGATATAACGAGGCGGGCGCACGGAGCTTCGACTTGATTGTGACTACGGACCCCGCGCTGGCGCTCCAGCATGCACATGTGGTGGCGCTTGGTAACATGGCCGACCGGCGAAGTCGCGATGCGCTGCGCCAGCAGGTGCTGCGTGCCCGCGAGGATGCCGATGCGCGGACGCGCGAAGTCTTGCGCGGGCCCTTTCCCGTGTGCGAACTGCCTACGGTCATGCTCGAAGCGCTTTCCGGTGCGGATGCCGATCGCTGCGAAGACGCGCTTCGAGAGCTGTTGGGGGAGCATGGTGCGGGTGCCATCACCTCGCTCTCAATCGATGCGGTTGGCCCCTCCCACGTGACAATCGTCGCTTGCGGTGGGCGGGCAAGCTGTGTGCAGCATGGTGCCTGCGATCCGTTTGTGTGGAAGGGGAAGCGCATCAAGGACGTGGCGCTCATTCGCTTTGCGGCGGATGTCGAGCCCGTCAGCTTCTTCCGGTATGCGCACGATGAGCTCAGGATGCGCGCCAACACATACGAGCGTGCCGGCACGTGCTAGTTTGATTCGTTTCGCAAGTAACAGCGCAATGCCGAAATCTTATCGCGCATAAGAAACCTTCGTATAGTGAAGATGCAGTCGCGGCCGACCTTGCAACGACATCCAACGAAGGAGGCAATGTCATGGCAAAGGACTATGCATCTCTGACCAATAGCATTCTCGAAGAGCTCGGCGGAGCGAAAAACGTATCCGGCTTGTTTCATTGCGCGACCCGCTTGCGGTTTCGCCTCAACGACAAGTCGATCGTCCGTGCAAAACAGATAGAAGCGATTCCCGGTGTCTTGGGAACGGTTGACGACGCGGCCGGCATTCAGGTGGTGATCGGCAACGATGTGAAAAAGGCGTACGCGACGCTTATGGAGCAGCATCCCGAGATGGCCGAGCTGTCGGGCGGCGCGGTTGAGGACGATGGCTGGGAGCCCGAGCGCACCAACATCGTGAAGCGCCTGCTCAATATGCTGTCGGCCGTGGTGGGGCCGGTGATTCCGCTCATCATGTGCTCCGGCCTGGTTTCCGCGCTGCTGGTGATTCTGACGACCTGGGGTGGCCTGAGCCCCGAGAGCTCGACCTACACGCTGCTCAACATGGTCGGTACGGGCGCCTTGTATTTCCTGCCGGTCTTTGTCGCCTATACATCGGCAAAGCGCTTCGGTTGCGACATCATGACGAGCCTGTTTTTGGGCGCGCTGCTGATCAGCCCTACCTTGATCGGCATGGTGGAGGCGGGCTCGTTCGTCGATTTGTTCGGCCTGCCCGTCAAGACGGGGGATTACACCTCGACCCTGATTCCGGCGATTTTGACCATCTGGGTGTATTCACATGTGGAGAAGCTGGTTGACCGCATCGTGCCGGACGCGGTGAAGTTCGTGTTCCGCCCGTTGCTGGGTTTGGCGATCATGCTGCCCGTGATGCTGTGCGTTACCGCGCCCTTGGGCAACTACGTGGGTGGCCTGCTCAACAGCGCCATGACGGCGATCAACGATGTCGCGCCGTGGGCGAGCGTGCTGGTCGTTGGCTGCCTGGCGCCGCTGCTGGTGTTGACCGGCATGCACCTGGCGCTCATCCCGCTGGTCATGACGTCGTTTGCCACGGTAGGCTACGACAACATGCTGTTCGTGGCATTCATCGGCATGAACTTCTCCCAGTTCGGCGTGGCCCTTGCCTGCTTCTTGAAGTCCAAGAACGCCAACCTCAAGGCGCTCTCCCTGTCCTGTGCGATCACGGCGTTCTTTGCCGGTGTGACTGAGCCTGCGCTGTACGGCATCTCCGTGCGCATGAAGCGCCCGCTGGTCGCAACCTGGTTGGCGTGTGTCGCAAATGCCGTGTTTTGCGCTATCTGCAGCGTTAAGGTGTTCCAGTTCGGTGCGCCGTCGTTCTTCACGATGCCGATTTTCCTGAACCCCGACGGTACGATGGGCAATTTCTACTTTGCCATTGCCGCCGCGGCGATTTCCATCATCGTTGCATTTGTCGCAACGTGGGCGCTGGGCTTTGACGACAGCGTGTATGGTGAGCAGAAGGCGGCGGCATAGCCGATAGTCTGACTTTGGTTGAGTGGTTCGGGACTTGCGGGAGGCGAGCGGGCGTGAAATCGACGGCATTGAATATCACCACGAAGATTGCCGATGATTTGTACGAAATCACCGAGACGGGAAGCATCCATTGCTACGTTATTCTCGGTACAAAGCGTGCGCTCGTCTTTGATGCTGGATACGGGTACGAGGATATTCACGACCTGATTCGGGAGATCACCGACCTACCTATCATGCTGGTTTTGAGCCACGGAGACCCCGACCATGCCCTCGGCGCCCGGTGGTTCAGCGATGTGTGGGTTCACCCGTTGGATCTGGGCAAGATGCTCATGAACGACAATGAGACCATGAAGCGGTCCTCCATCGAGTATCGCGTGGGCAAGTTGCCCGAGCTCAAAGACGAGTTTGATATCGACACGTTCATCAACCGGTCGTTTGAGGGCGTAACGCCGCATTTCCTGATGAATGGCGATGTCATCGACCTTGGTGGGACAAAGCTCGAGGTCATCCATACGCCCGGTCACAGCTATGGACACATCATGCTGCTCGATGCGGAGAAGGGCCGGTTGTTCTCGGGCGATCAGGTGACCAAACATAATGTGTGGTATTTCATGTCCGCCGATCAGCAGGCGCCGTTTGCGCAATCGGTCGCGAGTATGAAACGCCTGCTGCCCCGGCGCGACGAGATGTGCGAAATCTATCCGGCGCATGATGTGTATCCGCTGACGTTTGATGCGATTGCCGAGCAAATCGAGTGCTTCGAGCATGATCTGCCCCGCACGTATCAGCACGATGAGCCGTTCCATTCGTTTATCGGGGAGGATGGCTGGCAGCACCGCTATAAGTCCGTCGAGATTATCTATTCGGATGAGCGACTGGCTGAGTGGTTGGGTCGGACGCCGGAGCGATAGCGTACACAGTGCGCGAGCGGTGGGCTGCATATCCGCCGCTCGCGTGTGGAAAGAGGTTGAGATGGGATTTCCGAACGGCTTTTTGTGGGGCGGTGCCTTGGCGGCAGCCCAGTTTGAAGGCGCCTGGCAGGAGGGTGGCAAGCTGCCGAGCATTCAGGATCACGTGTGCGGGTGCGAGGCTGGCGGCGAGCGGATGTTCAGCGCGGTGTTGCACCCCGAGGCATATTACCCGAGCCACAATGCCGTCGATTTCTACCATCATGTGGATGAGGACCTTGCGCTGCTTGCCGGCATGGGCTTTACGTGCCTGCGGATGAGCATCGCGTGGCCGCGGTTTTTCAAGGATGCGGCTTGCCTGGTTCCCAACGAGGAGGGCATCGCGTTTTACGAGCACGTGTTTGACGTGTGCGCCCACTATGGGATGGAGCCGATCGTCACCATCAACCACTTTGACATGCCGCTGGAGATCGCCTGCGCGCATCAGGGGTTTTTGAGCCGCGAAACGATCGAGCTTTTCATGCGCTTTGCCGAGCTTGCCCTGAGGCGCTTCAAGGGCAAGGTGCGCTATTGGCTGCCGCTGAACGAGATTAACTTTGGGATGATGCCGCTGGGAGCATTTAAGGCGCAGGGCATTGTGCCGAAGGAGATCGCCTGCTCGGACGAGTGGTTTCCCAGCCACAGCTTCCCCGTCTCGCTCCAAGATCGCATGCAGGCGCTGCATCACCAGTTTGTCGCGAGCGCGCTGGTGGCAAAACTCGCGCACGAAATCGATCCAGAGAACCGGGTCGGTTGCATGATTGGGCACGTGACGCAGTATCCGCTGAGTTGCGATCCGCTCGATATGCTGGCCTGTCAGGAAAATGACCGCCTGATCAACAAGTTCTGCGGTGATGTGCTGGTGCGCGGCGCGTATCCCCCCTACATCCGGGCATGGATGCGCAGCAACGGTGTTGAGATTGCCGAGGAGCCAGACGATGCCCAGCTGCTTGCGGAGCACACGGTTGATTTCTATGCGTTCAGCTATTACATGACCAATTGCATCTCCGCGAAGTACGTTGGCGAGCGCGTGGATGGCAACCTGATCGGAGGGCTGAAAAACCCCCATCTGCAGGCATCGGAATGGGGTTGGCAGGTTGACCCGGAGGGCTTGCGCTACACCATCTATGAACTGCAGGATCGCTATGAAGTGCCGCTCATGGTGGTGGAGAACGGCCTGGGCGCCCGTGATGTTGTAGAGGCGGATGGGATTCACGATCACTATCGCATCGACTATATGCGCACACATATTGCTCAAATGCGACAGGCGATTGAGGAAGGCGCGGACGTCATTGGGTATACGGCGTGGTCGCCCATTGACTCGGTGAGCGCCAGTACGGGGCAGATGAGCAAGCGCTACGGCATGGTGTATGTCGATCGCGATGATGCGGGAGGCGGAGACATACGCCGGATACGCAAGGATAGCTACGACTGGTACCGCACCTGTATCGAGAGCAACGGAGCCATGTTGTAGCAGGTTGGTGACGGGGCCATTTCGTATATGCGCTGGTAAACGGCGGATATACGAAGCGACCCCCGTCCCCGTTTTGACGTTGCGCTGAAACCCGATGCTCGGCTCCCCACATAACGCAATGGGCAATTTGGTGACGGGGGACAGAGCGCGCACCCGCCGCACGGCGGCAGTGGGGCATGAAATGCGGCCGTCGCGAACGAGCGAGCGCAACCCAAATCAAATAGGGTCTTTATAGCAATCTACCTGCAATCATAGTATGAATTGGTACAACGTTGCCTTGCACACGAAGGAGCTAGCATAAAAGCGACACGTGTACGCTGAAAAATTAAATTAACCTTTCACGGGCGTGGGTATACCGTTGGGCGGGAACGTCCCATTTGCATCGATGCGCCTCACATAAAATTACGGAATTGCTTTCGTGTGTTTATTCGCCGACCGATTCGTCGTGCGGATGACGGGTCGTGATGTGGCTTCGACCAAGCGGGGGCGATACGAGTCCGTCCGCCTTGCATGTGCAGGTGGCCCGCCGGGGGGGCGGGGACGTTGGAGAGGAGCTGTATGCAGCGTGGGAAGGGATTAAAGCGTCTGCTCACAAGCTTTTGTGCCGTCGTTATGGCGGCAAGCGTGTTGTTGGGACCCACGGGTTCTGCTTTAGCCGCGCCTTCGGTGGCTAAGCAGACCGTGGGTCATTTAGTTTCAGGCGCTGGCAACGGAAACGACCACTTCGGCGACGGCAAGCCGGAGGCGTTTGTCCTGAGCGATGCCACCCAGGGCGATAAGTCCATGGGGGCGGATTTCACGCTCATGGGCAAGCCCGCCGATTCACGCGTGCGTTTCGTTGCGAAGTATGTTGACGACAACAACTGGGCCTACGTCGGGTATGACGCGGGCAACAGCTGGTTCATCGAGTGGAAGAACAACGGTCAGTCCTCCTATACCTCGCTAAGCGGCCTGCCGAGCATCGGTACGGGCCAGACCGCCAGCGTGCTGGTCTCGCACGAGGGCGACCGCATCGATGTGACCGTCGAGGGCAAGAAGGCCTCGGGCACCAGCGCCGATTTCGCCGCCGTGATGAAGAAGGACGGCAAGGTCGGTATAGGGGCGGGCACCTTCAACAGCCAGACCACCGACCTCACCTTCCGCAACGTCCGCATGGGCGATACCGTGGTGAATGACTTCTCCAAGTGGACGCTCCACCGCGAGCAGGCCGAGGGCCAGAAATGGACGCCTGCCGAGGAGGTCACGCTCGGCCGCAAGTGGATCCAGATCACCGGCGGTTCGCATAACGGCGGTGGCCACGAGTATGGTGACGCGAGCAAGTCCGCCCCGGCGGCGCTGCTCAACAACACCACCAAGGTGACTGCCGGGCAGCCGGTCGAGCTGGCGATCGCCCCCATGACCGACGACATCAACTTCGGCGCGTTCTACACCTATGTGGATAACGACAACTGGTTCTACTACGGCTACGACAAGAGCAGCGGTTGGTACTGCCAGTGGGAGGTCAACGGCAGCGGCTCGTACACCTCGTTTGAGGGCGTCTTGCCCACGCCCGTGAAGGGCGAGGAGCTCAAGCTCTCCATGAACGTGAGCAACGAGAACGTGAGTCTCACGGTGGGCGACCGCAACACCTCGAAGCCGCTCCAGCAGGTGGGCGACTTCGTCAAGGCCCAAAACGGCAAGGGCAAGATGGGCGTGAAGGTCAACCAGCAAAGCTCCCTCAAGTTCGCCGATGTGACCATCGAGAACAAAGACGTGATGGAGGAAACCTGGGGCTGGGCGGCCGAGCGCGAGGGCCAGCAGATGAGCGTGAGCTACGTGAACCTCGCGTCCGTGAGCGGCACCGTGAAAAACGAGCAGAGCGCCCCGATTGCCGGCGCGACCGTTCGCGTTGGCACGAAGACCGCCAAGACCGATGACAAGGGCGCTTACAAGCTGGACAAGATCGAGGTCGGCACCAAGAACGTGACGGTTATCGCCGCCGGATATGAGGCGGCCAAGAGCGAGGTCAACATCCAGAACCTTGGGGATAAGGGCAACGTCGTCGATTTCTCGCTCAAGAAGAAGGCCGAGATCGACCTGTCCAAATACAAGGCCATCGAGTCCTCCAAGATGAAGGTCTACGTTTCCGATGCGTTCCCGCAGCCGGTGCGCTATGAGCTGAAGGAAGGCGCGAACAAGGGCAAGTTCTTCCGCGGCCAGGAAACTGCGACGAAGGAGCTGCTTGTCAATGGCCAGAAGGTCACGCCCCAGGTGAAGTGCACCCTTGCGGGCGACACGGCGACCTATGTGCTCGACATCAACCCCGTCGAGGGCATGAACGTCGACGCGAACGTGACCGTCGAGCTCAAGGTTGAGGGCACCACCCTGGCGTGGAAGGTGACCAAGATCGAAAAGGCCGCCAACAGCGGCGCCATCGAGTCGATCGACCTGTCCCAGATGAACCTGCTGACCCTCGATATGGTCGACGGCGGTCAGGGTTTCGCGGGTGCTCAGCTGTCCACCAAGGTCGCCGAGTCCGGCGATCGGTTCTACAGCTTCGACGGCACCTTCAACCCGGACTCCACCGAGGGCTTCATGTACGCCATCTTGAGCAGCAAAGACCTGTCTGCCGGCATCTTCTCCAATTCCGAGAAGGAGCAGGATAGGCGCATCACGCTCAACAGCGGCCTGGACACCATGGGCCTTGCCAGCTCCGTGTGGTATTACGAGCACGGTGACGTCGAAGCGCGGAAGTACGTCGCCTCCCATGACGACGTGCAACTGCCCACGAGCGAGCTGCCGTGGGTGAAGGTCGCCATTTCCGAGGGCGACACCAACAACGACAAGGTCATCGACTGGAACGACGGCGCCAACGCCATCCGGCCGAGCCTGAACGTGCCCCAGGGCTCCGAGGACATCAAGGACCTCGTGGCCTACCGCATCGTCATGAACTTCGGCTCCGAGGTGACCAACCCCTACGCGCAGACCGCCGACAACCTCAAGAAGGTCGCGTTGATCACCGATGGCCTGCCCCAGGCGTTGCTGCTGAAGGGTTATGGCAACGAGGGTCACGACTCTGCCAACTCCGAGTACGCCGACATTTCCTCCAAGGAAGGCGGCGTTAAGGATTTCCGCGAACTGATTAAGATCGCGCACCAGTACAACACCGAGGTCGGCATCCATGTGAACGCGCAGGAGGCTTACCCTGAGTCCAAGTCCTTCAACGAGCGCATGATTCAGGGCCAGGGCAAGGGTTGGGGCTGGATGGACCAGTCCATCGGCATCGACAAGCTGTGGGACTTGGGTTCCAATGCCCGCTGGGGCCGTATGGTGCAGCTCTATGACCGCATCAATGGCACCGATTTTGCGAAGAAGGATTTTGGGAAGGGCGAGTACATCGGCGATCCCGCCCAGACGGGCGCCAAGGTGGCCGGCCCCGATGAGCTGCGCGCCGATGCGGCCAAACGCGCCGACAACATGGACTTTATCTACCTTGACGTGTGGTATGAGGACGCCTGGGAGACCCGTCGTATCGCCGAGCAGTTCAACACGCTCGGATGGCGTTTCTCCACCGAGTTCCCGTATGAGGGCGAGTACAACTCCACCTGGAGCCACTGGGCGACCGAGGTGGGCTACGGCGGCGACCACACGAAGGGCATCAATTCCGACATCGTGCGCTTCCTGCGCAACGATCAGCGCGACATCTCGCCCAACAACGGTCCTTCCGTTAGCGGCGCGATGGATAACCCGCTGCTGGGTGGCTGGAACGAGGAAGGTTTTGAGGGTTGGGGCAAGGAGAACGACTTCAACGCCTACGTGAACATGACGTTCACCGAGAACCTCCCCACGCGCTTCCTGCAGCATTACCAGGTTGTCGATTGGGACGTCTACTCCGACGCCGAGGGCGATGTGTCCCCGGTGGGCAATCATGAGAAGAAGATCGTCCTCAAGAACAAGGACGGCGAGACGGTTGAGGTGACGCGCAAGACCGCGCAGCGCGCCGACGACGTGTGCGAGCGCGTGATCACCTTGAACGGCAAGAAGGTTCTCGAGGACGGCGCTTACCTGCTGCCCTGGGAGCAGGATGGCGAGCAGAAGCTCTACCACTACAACGTGGATGGCGGCTCGACCAGCTGGGATCTGCCGGCTGCGTTCAACGGCGGCGTGCTGTACAAGCTCACCGATCAGGGGCGCGTCAAAGTGGGCAACGTCTCCGGCGCAACCGTGACGATTCAGGCTGAGGCCAAGACGCCCTACGTGATTGTGAAGGGTGATTCCGCCGTCAAGTCTGCCGACGAGATGAACTTCGGCGAGGGAACCGGTGTGGTCGATCCCGGCTTCAACTCCTATGCCGAGGGCGACAAACTCGACGCCAAGGTGTGGTCCGGCGATATCGAGGACGCGGCCGTGTCCGTGAAGCATGCGGCCACCGGCGACCAGCGTCTCACCATCGCCGATCCTGCCAAGGACGTTGCGGTGACCACGCAGCTTTCCGGCCTTGAGCCGGGCAAGACCTACGTGGCCGAGCTCTATATCGCCAATGAGAGCGATGCGGCAACGACGGTCTCCATCGTTTCCGGTCAAAACAAGGCCGCCCGCTCCATGACGCGCTCGGTGTCTCAGAACTACACCGCGAGCGATCAGCGCCATACGAGCGAATCGAACGTGTCCTACATGACGCGCATGTACGTGAAGTTCACGGCGGACGCCAAGACGGCCGACCTCACCATCAGCCGAGCTGCCGGTGCGGGTGCGACCTATGTGGACAACATCCGCTTCGTTGAGAACGACGCGTTCCCAGTTCAGGACAAGCAGGGTAACTACGTGCAGGATTTCGAGCATGCGGTATCGGGTCTGTACCCGTTCGTGATCGGACCCACCGCTGTGGGTGGCGATGCAGTCGCGCACCTTTCTGAGCGCAACGGCGTGTTCACGCAGACCGGCTGGCGCAACAAGGAGGTCGACGACGCGATCGATGGCAACTGGTCGCTCAAGTACCATGACGGCCGAAAGGGTCTGCTGTATCAGACCACGCCGCAGACCATCACGTTCGAGCCGGGCAAGAAGTATACGGTCGAGTTTGATTATCAGGCGGGGTCGGCGGCCACGGGTTACCAGATGGTCGTGGGTGATGGCGAGAACAACTTTACGACGCCGACCGAGTTTTTGCCCGTCACCTTTGCGGATGGCAAGCAGACGACCGGCCATATCAAGATGGAGGTCACGGGTGCCGAGGACGGCAAGACCTGGATCGGTCTGTATTCCGCTGGCAACAAGGGAGACACCTCGATCGGTTCCGGCGACTTCGTGCTGGACAACTTCAAGGTGACGGCCGCCGATAGCGGCGAGGGTCCCGGCGGCGGCGATGGCGGCGACCATGGCGGGAACGGCGGCGACAACCAGGGCGGCAACGGCGAGAACCAAGGCGGTAACGGCGAGAACCAGGGCGGCAACGGCGGCCAAAACGGTGGCGACAACCAGAATGGCAACGCCGGCAACCAGGGTTCGACGTCTCCGCAGAAGCCGAGCAAGCCCCAGGGCGGCCTGCCCCAAACCGGGGACAACGCGCTGCTTCCCATCGTCGGCGTGGTCGGCGTCGGCGTGGTGCTGATCGCCGGCGGCATCATCGTCGCTCGTATGCGGCGCAAGTAGGGGCATACGGGGCGGCCGACCCGCGTGGCCGCCCGCACCATGTTCGCGCTCCGCGACGACAAAGACCCTCGCAGCTCATAGGGGCTGCGAGGGTCTTTTGCACGAGTGCGGGGGATGGCCGCTCGGGCCGCTATCGCACGATTGGCTCACTACCAGGACCAAGTGACGCCGCCACATGGTTGCGCACTGCAGCCTGGACGACGGGCAATATAGTGCTCAAGCACCACAGGGACGGCATCGGGTGCCGTGCTGAGCAGCGGACAGTCGGCAAACACCTCATAGCCGCCGGTTCCACTGGCACGGTAGTCATTGAGTGCAAGCGCGAAGCGATCTGGCAGGGGGCGGCCATCGGCGAGGGTCATGCGCAAGACCCGTTCGCCCACGGGGCGCGCAAGGTCCACGGTATAGGAAACGCCCCGATAAAAGTCATAGTTATAGTGTTCGACCTTTGGTTCGAGAAATGCGCGCGAAACGTGCGGCGCGCCCGCCTCGTCCAGCTCGAGATAGGCGGCACAGCGCTCGAGGGCCTGTTTGAGCTGCGCAGGCGTGACCTCAATGACCATGAGTGTATTCATGAAGCGATACGCGGTGCAGATGTCGCGTCGGGTGATGACGCACGGGAGCCCCACGGGGTCATTGCCCAAACTCGTGCAGGATATGAGAGCGCCGGTCGCATCGAGTTGCGCCTCGTTTATGAGGTCGGCCAAGGTGTCGCCGCCGAGCGCGGCGGTGAGCTTGTCCTGCGCGGGGCATGCATGTGCCAAGGTGCCCACTTTGGCGTTCAGCCATGAAGCACATGCGGTGTCGAGTGGTGCGAGTGCGCTGAGCGAGGCGATGCCCTGCGGGCTGCGGGTGTGAGCGCAGGGCGAGACAAGTCGGGAGGCCGTATGTACGGTGGCGGGGTTTGGGCCGTGGCTGCTGGCGGTTTGGCCGTGCATGGCGTGGGCGCCGTCGCATGCGAGCGGGGTGCCGTCGCCGCGCGCGTCGCCGTGTGCAAGATCAACCTGCACGTCAACACGAACGGCCCTTACGGCGTTTGCCGGCGGCTGCGCGGCCAATGTGTTGCCAAAGCGCACCTGTGCCACGGGCTTGTGCTGATGCCCGGTGAGCAGCACGTCGAAATCGAGCTCGCGTGCCATGGCGCAGGCGCGGTTCTCCGTGGTGCTCGACAGCAAGCGGCCGCTCGCCAGATCCTCCTCAAAACCGCCGTGATACAAACAACAGGTAATATCGCAGGTGGCGCGCAGGATGGCCGCCTGCTCGCGAGCTGCCGTGAGGGCGTCGCCGATGGCAAGGTCGGCAAGGTGCTCGGGTGCCTCCCACACGGTCACGTGATCGGTCACGATGCCCGTGATGCCGATGCGCAGGCCGCCGCGCTCCAGGATCACATGGGGCCGTATCATGAGTTCGCCGCGCTCATCGTGAACGTTTGCGCAGACGCAGACGGCCCCGGCCTTCGACATGGCACGCACATGGTCGGCCAAGACGTCGCGTCCATAGTTGAAATCGTGGTTGCCGAGCGTGAAGGCGTCGAGCCCCAAGGCGCCGAAGGCGGTGGCGACGGGGTTTGCAAACTGCGGCCCGTTTGCGGCGGATCGTGCGGCGCCCGCTTCATCTGCATGACGGTCCAAGGTAGGGTGGGGGTGTGGCGTCGGATTCACTGCATCTGTCGTTTCCGGTTCGGTCGATGTGTCGGCCGCCGTGTCGCCGCATCCGGCCGTCGCCCCCGGCGCTTCGGGCTCGGTCTTCTTGCCATCCGCCGCCTCGTAACGCCCCATTTCTGTGTCGCCCACCGACGCGCAGCGTTTCCCCACCGTATCGGCCGCCACCCCATCGCGCTCCATGAGCCAGTAGCGCAACAGCGGCGTTCCCTGCAGCGTATCGCCGCCGTCTAAAAAGAGCGTCGGCCCCTCTGCGCGCATGGCCGTCAGCTCGCCGGAGAAATCAGCGAGGCACGCGGCGCCGGCGCTGCCCGTGGCGTAATCGGTGGGCGTGAGGCAGCCGTGCGTATCGGATGTGAACAGGATGTGGCACGTTGCGGTATCGGCGTGGTGCGGTGTGTGTTGAGGTTGCGGCATGGCTTCCGCGTGAGGCATAAGAGGTCTCCTTGGTCATGCGGTTTTCTGGTTGAGGGGCAGAAGGCTCGGCGTGGTGTTTGCTTGTGCCGCGCTATGCCGTAAAGGGCCATTCGCCGCGTGCGATGGCGGCGATGGCGTGGGGCACGGCGTCCTCTTCCACGGGGCCGATATGCCACCGTGCGGCGGCTTTCGCGTCGGCAGTCGCGCCGGCGACTGCGACCGAGTTGGGTACGGCTGAGAGCATCTCGATATCGTTGTTGGCATCGCCAAACACGACGACCTGCTCCAGACCTATGCCCAATGCCCGGCAGAGGAATGTGACCGCTTCGCCCTTGTTCCAGCCGCGCGGTGTCATGTTCACAAAGCCCGGGTGGGGCAGGGAGTAGTCGAGGGCGGTCACACGCGTGCGCAGATGTTCCAGCACCGCGCGCGTCGCATCGATGTCTGCAGGGGTGAATACGTTCACTTTGACGATGGGTTTGTGCGGCACGTCGTCTATATAGCGCGCGACCGGGGCATACGCGGGGAAGCTTTTGCCGAGGTCCTCGATGGAGCCTTCGACAACGAGCGGTACGGCGCCGTCGAAACAGACAAGACCGCAACCCTCGATGTCGCGCACCGCATCGGCGAGGGCGACGATATGCTCGCGAGCGATGCACGCTTGGTGGATGAGGGATCCGTCGAGGTAGATTTCCATGCCGTTGGTGGCGAGGGCGGTGCGACAACAGGCTGTATCGCCATCAAAAACCGGATAGGCGAGCACGGCTGCGCGACCTGAGGCCGGACCGATGCGAATGCCCGCATCGAGTGCCGCGTGAAACGCGTCGCGGCATGTCTGGCTGACGGTCGTTTTGCCGTACGGCAGGATGGTCCCATCGATGTCGCTCAAGATGAGCTTGATGGACTCGGCGCATGCGTTGCGGTCGGTATCGGTGTGGTTGTACATGGATCCTCGCACTCTGACGCGGTGGTTTGGTGTCCCTATGGTACACGGTTTGCATGGGCGCGGGTTTTACGGGGACCGGATGCGCTACCATGGCTTCAGCTCATGTAACAGAAAGGACGCGTATGCCTGTAAACGATGCACGCGCAGAGCGCGAGACGGATGAGACCCCTGCCGATCCGTGCATCCGCGCAGAGAATGAGGATGATGACGGCTACGATCCATATTCCGATCGTTTGCCCGATCCCGAGCCGTTGTTCGAGCGCGATCCGTGGGCGTAGCGGATGCGGCTGCCGCGTGCGGCTGTGACGGGCACGATGCGGGCGCGCGCGGCGGTGGTGAGCGCGGTTTGCTCGGGCATCGTTCAGACGGGTGCAGTTCGGCCGAGTTGGGGGATGGGTGCGCCTCGGTACCCAACCGTTCTTGCCGGCCAGCGGTCGGTCGCTTTGCCCCGTCGCCCACGGGTCGTATGCATCTGGGTAACGTCTATGCGCTGCTGATGGCGTGGCTGTCGGCCCGCAGCCAACAGGGTCGCGTGGTGCTGCGCATCGAGGACTTGGACGACCGTTCCCGCAGCGGCCCGTGGGACACGCTGCTCATGGACGATTTGCGCTGGCTTGGTCTGGATTGGGACGAGGGCCCGTATTACCAGACCGATCGGCTTGACCTATATCGGGACGCGCTCGCCGCGCTTGCTGATGCGGGGCTCGTGTACCCTTGCTTTTGCACGCGGGCGGAGCTCCATGCGGCAAGCGCGCCCCATGCGAGTGACGGCACGCCGGTGTATGCGGGGACGTGCCGGGATCTGTCGGCCGAAGCGGTGGCTGAGCGGTCGCGCGTGCGTCCGCCGGCGCAGCGCTTGCGTGTGCCCGGAGCGGCCGACCTGACGGGTGAGATTTCCTTCACCGATCGCGTGTACGGAGAGCGCCATGAGACGCTCGCGCGGGAGTGCGGCGACTTTTTGGTGCAGCGCAGCGACGGGGTGTTCGCCTACCAGCTGGCCGTGGTGGTGGATGACGCCGCGATGGGCGTGACCGAGGTGGTGCGTGGGTGCGATTTGCTGGGATCCACGGCGCGCCAAATCTATGTGCAAAACCTGCTCGGCTATGCCCATCCTTGCTATGCGCATGTGCCGTTGGTGGTGGCGCCCGATGGCCGGCGCCTGTCCAAGCGCGATCGCGATTGCGACATGGGCGTACTGCGCGAGCGCTTTGGGGCGCCCGAGCGTCTGCTGGGCTGGCTTGCGCACGCGGCGGGGCTTGCGCCGAGCGCAGAGCCGGTGAGCGCCGAGCAGCTTGCCGACGGTTTCTCATGGGACGCCGTGCGCGCGCGGCATGAGGACATCGTGGTGAGTGGCACGCCGATCATCGGGCGCGGTTGACGCCTTGCCCCGTAAGGTGGCATGGGCATTGCGATGGCCGCGCCACCCATGCGCGCTGCCGTGTGAGTGCGCGCACGGCAGCGCGGTCGCATTGATGTGCGGTTGACTTGGTGTTGGCACGGCCGGAATCCCATGGGGTGGCCGCCCGCCCGTTGTTCTCAGCTAGCCGAAGAGCCCTTGGAGCAGTGGAAGGCCGTAACGCGCGCACAAAAAACCGACTGCGGCGGCTATCAGGGCCCAACCGACCGCGCGGATGACGCGCATCCAGTTCGGCAGCGCGCGCTCTCGGCGACCGCGCTCGGTGTCGCGGTCGGGCTCATCGCCGTTTATGAAGTCGGACACCTCGCGGTACGTCACGAGGTCATGGTCGCGCTTGATGTGCTCTGTCCAAATGGCGGCAAACATCGCCGCGCCCCACAACGTAAGCGCGAGCAGAATGGTCGGCACCGTCTGGCCGAGATCCCAATCCCAGACGGTCAGCTGCACGGTGAACCAGGCAACTGCCATAAGCACGAGCGCCAACAGCCCCAGCATGGCAAAGCCGAGGCGGCGGATGATGATGGCGTCATGGTCAAGTGTCTTGCGCATGGTCTCCACGTCTCCTTTGATGAGGGAGTCGACGGTCGCGCCGAAGATTTCAGAGAGGAGCAGCAGGCTCTGGACATCGGGATAGGTTTTACCGTTTTCCCATGAGCTGATGGTTTGACGGCTTACGTACACCCGCGCCGCGAGATCGTCTTGCGACATCGCAAGCGCCGCGCGGTGCTCGCGGATACGGTTGCCGATTTCCATCGTTGCCGTCACTGTTGCCATCCCTTCTTCTGCGGTGCGACCCTTACGCATATGACCATGCGCCACATTGTCGCATCGTACCATCAAAGGTTTCCGACATGGTCCGCCAGGGTGCGAAATCTGTGTATCAAGAGTTCTTTACATGGTTGTTTACCTGCGATGATTGTATGTCGTGTAGAAAGCTGCCGCCTTGCGGGCTCCGCTGGAAAACGGCTCGCGCCGTTTCCTCAGCTCCGCGCCCCGAACGGGGTTCGAATCCGTGTAGGGGCAACAAAAAAGCGAGCCCCTGGGGACTCGCTTCTTGGTTCCAACTGGCGGAGAGCTGGGGATTCGCCGGGCGGCTGGCGCCGCCCTCTTTCCGCTGCGGCGCTCTGCGCCTTGCGGGCTCCGCTGGAAAACGCTGACGCGTTTCCGCAGCTCCGCGCCCCGAACGGGGTTCGAATCCGTGTAGGGGCAACAAAAAAGCGAGCTCTGGGGACTCGCTTCTTGGTTCTAACTGGCGGAGAGCTGGGGATTCGAACCCCAGATGGGCTTTGCGGCCCATACTCGCTTAGCAGGCGAGCACCTTCGGCCTCTCGGTCAGCTCTCCGGAACAGCCGCCCTATCATAGCGCACTTGATGCCGCCCGCACAAGCACAGATGCAAGTTTGGCCAAAAGTTTGGAAAATGCTCCCAAGGTTTCGTCGGTCGAACATCCTTTGGGGCCCGAACGCCCGCCCGCTGGGCGTGCGGCATCCGTCCCGCGCAAAGCAGCTGTTGAGCAGGCGGCTGCCCGCTCAAGCATCGGCTATCGCGCGTGGGCGCCCTTGGCGCTTCGACCAAAAGCGCCCCACTCGCCCAGGCCTACAGCGGCAACGCCGTCATCTGCGTATACACGCGGCTCTGGTACTCGCGATCCAAATCGTACAGCCCTTTCGGATCGCTGCCAAACAGCTTCATGTTGCTGACCATGTCGCGCGCGTTGGCCTCCTCTTCGCCCTGCTCCTTCACGAAGTAATCGAGCATCTGCAGGGCGCGGATGTCGTGTGCCTGCTGCGCGACCTCATAGCAATGATGGATGAGGCCCGTCACATACTCCTCATGCGCAAGTCCCGCCTCAAGCGGGGCAAGGTCGTTCTCAAACTGCATATCAGGTTGGGCAATGGCGCGCATGATGGGCTGGTAGTCGTTGTTCAACAGGTAGCGGCGGATGGCCATGGCGTGGTCGATTTCCTCTTTGACTTGGATTTCATACCAGTTGGCAAAGCCCTTGAGGCCGCGGGCCTCATAGTAGTCGGCAAAGGTGAGGTAGAGGTAGGCGGAGTAGAACTCGTGGTTGATTTGCTCTTCCAAAACCTGGGCAACCTGCTCGTTCATGGCCATGTGCGCTCCTTTTCTCGGGTGTGGCGCTTGGGCGCGCCATCATGGCAAGTATACTCCCGCGTGGCTGCACGCGCGGGCGATGGGCCGCTGCGCGGAAGCATCTGTGCACGCGGGAAACCCGATGTACATGCGATACGCGCTCTCGGGATTCCGGCCGACCGAAGGCTTTCGATGCGACTCGCGCCTGATGCGCGCCTGGGCCCTGCATGTTGGGAGTTGGTCGGCGATGTGCGTGCGTCAGGGTATGATGGACATAGACAAACGATAGGAGTTTGACATGTCGTGGCTCACCATCATTGCGGCCCTACTGGTTCTTGCGGCGATTATCTCGCTGGTGCTATCACTGCTGGGTGTTTTGATTGTCGGCGCGCTCAAGTTGCTGCCCGGCGTGTTCATCGTACTTGCGGTTATTTTCTTTACGCGTGGCGGGCGCATCGACGTGCATATGCCTGATTCGTGGAAAAAGCGATAGCCAGCGCCCTCTTTTGCCTTACCCCAGCTGCATGAGGGCGGGACACGGCGCTGCATCCGTGCCCGATGCGATACCGATGACCTCATCGATGATGCCAAGTTCGAGTGCCCGCTCAGCGTCGCACCAGCAATCGCGGTCGGTGAGCTCATGGATGCTTGACGGGGTGCTACCACATCGGCGCGCCAAGAGCTCATCGAGCCGTCCGCGCATCGCGGACGTTTGGGCGGCAAGGATGTCGATGTCGCTTTGCTGCGCGACGCCCGTGCTGGTCATGAGTTGATGCAGCAGGATCTGGCTGTTGGGGTAGGCGCGACGCCGCGCTCCGCATGCCAAGATGACGCTTGCCATACTCGCAACCAGCCCAAAGGCAACGGTGTTGACGGGGCAGGCGATATCGTCCATCACGTCAATTAAGCCAAGACCCGCGTGGACCTCGCCGCCCGGGCTGCTGATGAGCAGTGTGACGGGCGCATGGGGATCCTTGTACTCAAGTACGAGCAGGTCGGCGATGAGCTGCGAGCACGTGGCGGTGGTGACCTCGGAGTTCAACATGAGCACACGGTGGTTGAACAGTTCGCTCATGACATCGAGGCTGCGCTGCGTGCCGTTGCCCTGGCAGGTGATGTTTGCGGGATTGAACAGGGGCGAAGGCATGGTGGAGTCCTTTCGGGAAGGGGGCGGGATTGGGCTGAGGGGCGCGCGGCTGCTTGGATGAGGTCGGGCGCAGGGTGAAGGGTGCGGCGATGTCCTGGGGCCTGCGGGCGGAGCGCCGGGGCGTATGGTTTTACGGTCTCAGCGCCCAGCTGGGGCTCTTATGCTTCCAAATCGAGGAATCGCGCAGCGTTCGGATGCTCGCGCGCATCGTACTTTCGCGTGAGGAACGGGCGCTCACCGGCAATCTTGACGATGCAAGAGCGTCGCGGCAACAGACTTGCACTGGTGGGGTCAACCGTCTGCTCAACAACGGCCGCAGGCGTGCGTTCGAGCCCCACCTCCTTCGAGCCGACCTCGGTGGTACCGCACAACTCGCTCATGAACGCGGCGTTTTCCACCGACATGCCCGACCCCATGAACACAAGCGCATGGCAGTTTTCCAGGATGAGCTTGCGCACCTTTTCGCCGTATACATGGTCGAGCTGCATGAGGCTTTGCACGCACAGGATAAACCCCATGTTGCGTGAGCGGACAATCGAGATTGCCCGCTCGAAGTCGTCGATGCGTCCGAGGTTGGCGAACTCGTCGCATACGAATTGGACAGGTCGTTCGAGGCGCCCGTCGGGCAGGGTATCGGCCTTTTTCAGCGTGAGGTAGAGCAGCTGTTTGAAGGCGAGGTTGCCCAGGAAGGAATTGGAGGCGTCGTTGTCGGACATGACTAAGTACAACACGCGCTTGCCTTCATCGAGGGCATCGAGGTGCAGGTCATCGTGGGAGAGGATGCGTTCCATTTCTGGCGTCTTGAGGCGCGCCAGGTCGCTGCGCAGCTGGATGAGGATGCTGCGTACGGTGCGCTCGGCCCCACTTATGAAGGCGCGATATTGTTGAATGCCATAGCAGGTGGGCCGTGGGGTGAAGTGCACATCGCGCTCGCCGGGGCGCAGTGCCGGAATATATCCGTTGGCCAGTGCCTGGATAATTCGGTCAATGGGGCCATCGAGTTTCTGGGAGCCTTCGGTGGGGGCTTGGATCAGATCGAGCAAACGGCACAGATTAGGGATGGTGAGGTAGCGCATTTGGGTGTACCCTGCGCCCGGTGCAAGCGCGCCGTTGATGGTTTCGTACTCGTAGAGCAGGCCGGTTAGTCCCTGGGCGCACATCTCGGCTGATTGGGGCCAGAACGGCTCTGTGGTGCGGGCGTGTCCGGGGCTGACGGCATCGAGCAGCATATGAATGACAACGGGGATGTCATCGGTGGTGCGTATATAGGCGAGAGGATTGTAGTGCGCGGACTGCGCCAAGTCGATGGTATTCAGGCGCTGCACCTCGTAGCCGTCGGCGGCAAAACCGCGGGCCGTGGCGCGGGAGAGCTCGCCTTTGGTGTCGGTGACCACGTAGTTGCAGGCAAGGTGGCTGACGAGGTTCGGTAGGATGCCGCCGCGCGTTTTGCCCATACCCGAGCTGGCGAGGAAGAGCACGTTGTTATTGGTTGCCACATCGAAATCAACGGAGGTGTCAAAGGCGATACTGGCATCCTCGGCCAAGATGAGATCGTGATCCAAGTTGCCGGAGCTGTACCGGGCGAGCTCCTCGGTTGTTGCCCAGCGGTGGATGTCGAACGGCTGGGGTTCGTATTCGAATGGATGCAGGGCTATGGCTCCCATGGGGACTCCTTGTGGTGTGTGAGACGGCGGGTGGCACGGGGCGGCGGCGGAGCGCAGCGTGGCGGCTGGCTACGCTGCGGTGTCCGCGTGCAGATAGGCGGCAATGAGGTTTTCGTAGTACATGCGGTCGGCGCGCGGTGCGTCCATGTTGCAAGCCGCCTCGCTGAGGCCATAGAGCATGGCGCGCTCAAAGAGGTCCACGTGCTCCAGTGCATCCGTTGCCGACTGGGGGTTCTGGGCGTCCGTCCGCTCCAGACGTTCGAGCAGGCTGGCTGTGTCCGACGTGGCTTTGGGTGCTTGGGCGAGCGCATCTGCCTCTCGTTGCCAGCCCTGAAAGAGAGGCTCCCACGGTGCTGTGAGCGCCCGACATGCCTGGGCTGCGGCAAGTCCGGATGTGCGCTTGCAGATGCGATAGCGTCGATACGCCTCGAGTGTCTCGTCCTCCTCGGGTGTAAAGCCGCGCTGGCCCTCGGAGCGCAGATGCTCGTACGGCTTGGCACCGTCGGGGATGCGCCTGAGGTTGGTGGGTGTGGCGAGGCCCTTGTTGAACGTGGGCGCCACAAGCACATCGTTATCGCGCAGCAACATGCGCAGTCCTTGGTAACCCGTGCCGATGCTTGAGCAGATATGGTCGATTGTGCTGATATCGCTCCGTTCAAGTTCGTAGCCGAACAGATCGTGCAGGGTCGCGATGTTGTAGTCTCCGCCGCCGAAGTACATGCTCAGCATCAGCAGGCAGAGGGTCAAAAATTTGACGGCGTCTTCTTCGTGCCCGCGCAGATACAGGTTTGCCTGGTTATTGCCAATGGAGAACGTCGAGATGAATGCGCGCGCGATTACCGTCGCCTCAGTCGCATTTCGCAGCGCTGGTATCAGGTCGCTGCGCGTGGTGGCGCTCTCGGCGAACGTGGGTGGGCGGTGCCGAAAGACCGGATCCTGTGCAACGCACTGCAGGAATTGGCGGTGGCGGTCCATGAAATCATGTTGCAGGTTGAGGAGCATGGGAGTCCTTTCAGAGGGGATTGGCATCGGCGTTGGGGATGGGCAGGCCGGCTCGGGCGGCGGCGAGTTGTTCCTCGGTCCAATCGAGTCGCCAGACGCTCTCGGCAAAGCTCGCCTCCACCTGATGCAGGGGTATGGCCACGAACTGATGCAGGTCGGTGCGCATGCCTGCAATGGTTGCCAGCGCAAAGAGCAGCAGGATGCCGGCGATGGTGGGGATGTGGCGGTAGCGTTCGTGTGACATGGGGCTCCAATCGCGAGAGAGATGATTGATGGCTGGGATGTTGACTGTGCGCCGGAGATTCGTTTCGGGGTTGTATGCGAGGCGAGCATGCTCAGCAGGCGCGGAGGTACTCAACCGACGCTGCGTGTCCACCGCGGCTAATTTCTGCGCTGCGAGGCGAGGCAGATGAGGGTGAAGAGCAAGATGATGGGCGCCACGATGATGCCCAGGGCCAGCGTTGCGCTCACAAGCGCTGCGATGCACAGCAGTGGGATGAGGATTGCGTTTGCAAAGATCCCCGCTGTGATGACGACCCAGCGCATGACGCCGTTGCGGCGGGTGAATCGATGCGCCAACATGGCGACATGTTGAAAGATGCGGAAGTACCACTTGCTTGCAGTGACGTGGCGTTTGCGGGCGTACCAGCTGGTTGCGAGCACGCTGACGGCAAGCAGCGGTGCGCCGGGGAAGAGGGGGAACATGATGGCCGCCTTGACGGGGGAGTCCTTGGTGAACCACAGCGCGTCGAGGGTGGTGCCGTACTGCAGGATGCGCCATGAGCACCCCAGCATGAAACCAACGCCCACGCCGATGGCCGATATCCATAGCAGCGCGGTGTGGGCGCGGACAATCCAGGTGCTACAGGTGCGACTGCTCAGCAAGCGTTCGGCGGCGATATAGAGATCCAGTGCCAGATAGGCGATGACAAGCGCCAACAGCAGCACATGTGCCGGGTCGATGGCATATGAGGTGTGAGCCAGCTCCCATGCATGGGCAAGGAACGCATCGAGGGTGATGCTCTGAGTTACCTCGGCCCAGACATATTCGCCGAGCAGCAAGTATTCCGGCATGGGCGCGGTGAGTGGCAGCACGAGCACCAGCATTGCGGCCGCCGCGATGAGTGGCAGGCAATAGCGAGCAAAGAGGATCGCACGTGCCTGTTGATTGTAATTGGCGGCGATGCCGTTCATGCGGTATTCCATCAGAGGCTCCTTTTGGAAATAATTTTCCGTACAACTGGAGTATGGCACAAGTGAACCAAAAACGGAATTGAATTTCCAAAAGTTTTAAACGCTGCAAAAAGGGAGCGTGTGCGGAAGGGGTCCGCGAACGCTAGAGCAGGGTGCGTTTGAGACTCTGCAGGCGCTGGCTCTCGTTGAGCGATGCTTCATACGCTTGCTGTTTGCCGCGGTAGCGTGCAATGAAGCGCTGTTGCTCGGCGCGATTGGGAACGGGGATGCGCATGCGCCGCACGTCGCCCGAGGAGAGTTGAGGTATGGAGGCGCCGTGCGCGCTGGTGCGCAGCAGTGCCTGTCCCTCATCCGTGGATAAGAAAGCCAACAGGAATTCCGGAAGGCATGCGCCATCGTGTTTGGGCGTGAGGCTAAACGCGCTATCGGCCAGCACGGCGCTACATACATCACGCCAGACAGGCTGGACCGCCTCGGGATCGCTCGGATCAAAGCAGGGCTCTTCGCATGGCATGACGAGCGCGATTTTAAACGGAATGCCCGTGCGCGCCAGCAAGAGGTGGGTCTCGTCGTCGGAAAGGACCTTGAGGCTCTTGAGCTCGCCCGAATCGTGCTCACCCAAATCGTAGACATCGGGTTGGCCAACGATCTTCGCGACATGCTCCACTGGCATGGATTGCCCATCAACGAAGGGCTTGAGGGATAGATAGTAGTGATCGTGAGGGGCATAGAGCTGCGGGTCGATGTTTCCCGTGGTTGATGCAAGGGTTTCGAGGGTCTTGCGCGGCGTGCCGCGTTGAACGGTGAAATGGTTGCCGAGTTCTTCGTAGTTTTCCCGACTGAAGGCGCGAGAAACGTATGAGAACGGCATGAGAGACCAGGTGTCGGCGGCCAGCTGCTCGGTCGTCCTCTGCAATGCCCAGGGTGTATCGAGCGATGCACTGTTGTCGCGCCCGGCCACGACCGCATCGAGCAGCGTGTCGAATGCAAAGCCGTCAAATGGGCGGTCAAGCAGGCCGTTAGCGTTGGCGGAGACGGGGCGGTTATTGCATTGCGGCTCTCCGACCGACGTATCGGTGAGGTGGCTGCCATCGAGGAAGGATACGTGGCTGTTGTTGTGACTCAAAACGATGAGGGCGCTATCCATCGGCGCCTGCGCGGCTGTAAACGGAAGCTTGGGCAGCAAAATGACGCGTTCAATGAGATGGAGGCCGAGCAGGAGCTCGCGATCGGACTTCATGCGCGCCAAATTGAGCAAGCGGCTGGGCACCCGCACAACGGCACGGCCGCGTGGCCCGCACGCGCACAACGCGGCGTAGAGATAGTACCACTCGGGTGCGGTGGGGGTGTGCGCCGCGAGGGCATGGTACTCGGGTGAGCTGGCGGCCAGGGAGGCGAGCATGCGATCGGCGGTCGCGCGATAGTCGAACTTGCTCATGGGGCCGTTGATGGGCGGTCGGCAATAGGCCCGTGCGCTCTCGGGGTCGTGCTCATGGTGCGGTTGCGAAACATAGGTGAACACATCGCAGCACACAGAATGAAAGTGCGTTGCGTCAACGCCGTGGTAGGCGAGTGGGCGGTCGGCTGTTTCGTCTCCATCGTCAAGAGAGGAGCGCATGGATGCCGGTGTGCGATCGATGCCGATGTAGCACCCCTGCGGGTTATACCGAGATAGCTCATCAAGCTGCCTGAGGTCGCGGCTGCAGAGTTCTATGACCGTGGGCGCCGCGGTGCGGTTGAGGCCGAGCAGTTCGGCGATGAGAGGGGCGAGCACCGTTTCCGGACTGGGTGCGATGTAGCGTACAGCTCGCTTGGGATGCGTGGGGGTCACAGGGGCTCCTTATATGCCGCGCGCGCCAAGTGTGCGGTGCCAAGTGGCGCATCAAAATGGAAACGCATATCCGTTAGGATAGGTATCCATGATACACCGAAGCGCGGCGGCGGGTGAGTATCGGCCGCGTTGGGCGGGTCATGCGGCAGATGGTTCGCCCAGCTGCGGCGGCGCTGTTAGCACCGTGTTGCCCCTAACTCTGCCAGAAATGCTGGGTGAGTTCCTCGCGCGAGGAGCAGCCGCTCTTCTTGAGAATGTTGTGCACATGCGTTTTGACCGTGCCGACGGCCAAAAACAGCTCTTCGGCGATAGCCGTGTTGCTTTTGCCGGACAAGACCAGGTGGAGCACTTCGGCCTCTCGGTTCGAAAGCCCGTGCGCCTCGCGGAAAAACGGCATCTGCTCATCGATATGGCGATCCAAATCGTGGACATCTTCGGCCACCGGTGCTTCCTTCATGCGGATGGACAGCACGTGGAAGGCGTAGCGCACCAGAATCAGGGCGAAGAAGCACACGAGCAGGTTCTCGGTAAAGTTGCGCTCGGACAGGTAGAGCGTGAGCCAGTCGGGATGCGTGTTGATCGGGGAGATCAGAATCACAACGGTGTCCTCGGCAAGGACGAGCAGCGTGAGCACCAGGATAATGAAGTAGGGGAGCTTCAGGGCGCTGAGGCGCGCACGGTATTGCTCGTCGGTGCTTCGCACGTAGCACAGGGCCGCGTAGCCCATGGTGAAGAGCGAGAACGCTTGGCGCAGGCTGTAGTACAGCCACTGGCGCCACGGTCCCTCGGGAAGGGCGACGAGCACAATGATGTTCAGGATGGCGAATACCGCAAGTGGCGTGACGAACAGGCGCTTGGAGGTGCGGTCGAGAATGTCGAGCGCGATGAGCCACATGCTCGCCTGCAACACGATTACCACGATGGTGCGCGCAGCGGGCCAGGCGATGGAGTAGTACTCCTCGGTGGGAAACGGAATATTCTGCGAGAGATATTCGTAAAAGAAGATCTCGGTGATCTCGATGGCGTAGCAGCTAAACGCCACGGCACTATATATAAAGAGGCGTCGTCGACAGGAGGCGAATGCGGCCACGGACGTCACGGCGCTTACCGCACAGACGCCCAAGATGAACAGGGTGTAGAAGAAAAACAATGAGTTCATGCCGTGTTTGCCTCCCATTTCAACCACGTCACGGAGCCTAATTGTAGTTGCCCGCGCAGTTTTGCGCGAACGTCTGGGGGGGGGTCGCTCATAGATTTACACAACATGGGCACACGTCTGCTCCAGGGGCTCTACCCGTCTCTACCCATAGGGTAGAGGGTGCCCGCAAGGGGGCAGCGCGCGAATATATCCCTCCTGTTCATGCGTAGCGGAGCGTGTGCCGGTTGCGCCGTGAGGCGGCCGCGCCGGGAAAAATGTAACCCGAGACGGGCATCGCAAAACGTCTCGGCTCCGCTGAACGGTTGAAGCAAAAGGCAACATTTTTATACGCAGGCGTTTGACCTGCGGGTTTAAGAGGGTTTAGACGGGGTGTGTTTCCGTGAACGGAACTTAAACTCACCTAAACTGGCGCCGCCGGGCTGCGGTGGACATGATGAAGCTACAGCGAGCGGAGGTTCAGCCGAGCCTTTCGGGCGCGGTCGCGGGGTTGCTCAAACTCCCTCGGGCCGTCCAAGCGAAAAAGCGCGCACGAGCGTCCCATCGCGCCATGGTCATATGCCCCGGCACAAGGAAGACCGGGGACGGTTGCTAAGGAGGCACCAATGGTTAAGGACTTCATCGACACCAATGATTTCACCAAGGAGGAGATCCTGGCGATTGAGGATTTGGGTCTCGCCATGAAGAAGGCCATCAAGGTCGATGGTTTCTATCCGCACCTGCTCCGCAACAAGAGCCTCGGCATGATCTTCCAGCAGGTGTCCACCCGCACTCGCCTGTCCTTCGAGACCGCCATGTGCGACCTGGGCGGCCACGCCCAGTTCTACGGCCCTGGCACCATCCAGCTCGGTGGTCATGAGTCCCTCGGTGACACCGCCCGCGTTATGGGCGACCTGCTCGACATCATGATGGCCCGCGTCGACCGCCACAAGGATGTTGCCGGCCTGGCCGCCGGCTCCGCCGTGCCCGTGATCAACGGCATGTCCGAGTTCAACCATCCCACGCAGGAGATGGGCGACCTCATGACCATGCTCGAGAACCTGCCCGAGGGCAAGAAGATCGAGGATTGCACCCTGGCCTTCATCGGCGACGCCACCCAGGTCTGCCTCTCCCTCATGTTCATCTGCTCCAAGATCGGCATGAAGTTCGTGCAGTTCGGGCCAAAGGGCCATCAGATTTGCGACGGCGCCCTGCATGTGGGTACGCCCGAGGAGCGCGCCGAGTTCGGCAAGAAGCTCATGGAGATCGGCGAGGAGAACTGCAAGGTCTCCGGCGGCTCCATCGTGATCTCCGATGACATCGAGTGCATCAAGGGCGCCGACTTCATCTACACCGACGTGTGGTACGGCCTGTACGACGAGGAGGTCGAGGGCGAGAACTACATGGACGTCTTCTACCCCAAGTATCAGGTCACCATGGACATGATGAACTTCGCCAGCCCCAACTCCAAGTTCATGCACTGCCTGCCGGCCACCCGCAACGAGGAGGTCGTGGACGAGGTCATGGACGATCCCGAGCGCTCCCTGTGCTGGGTCGAGGCCGAGAACCGCAAGCACTCCATCCGCGCCCTGCTGGCCGCTCTTGGTGCCCGCACTCCGCTCAACGACGAGGACGTCGAGTACTCCGCCAAGGCCGAGCTGCACGCCGCGCTCGACAAGATCAACGAGCTCCAGGGCCGCTAAGTAGCCTCTCTTTCGTGCGCGGCGGCGCGTCTCTCCATCTGCGCGCCGCCGCGTCCTTCTACGTAGGGCGGATGCTCGTCTCCTGCCCTGCGTGCGATGCGATTCGCTTCCCGCGTTTGCCGGGGGCGGTCCATTGCGAACCGCGCGCATCGTTTCGATGGCGTGCGGGACACATTGATTTGACCGAGCAAAGGAAACCTTATGAGCGAAACAAAGAAGAAGCTCTCTTTTTGGACGGTTATTGCAACCGTCATCTGCGTCGTATTCGTGTGTGAAGCCGCGGCGCCTGCTGCTGCCATTGGCAACCAGCAGTTCTTCTGGTGGGTCTTTCTGATCCTCACCTTCTTGCTGCCCTATGGCATGATCGTGGCCGAGCTGGGCACGACCTACGACGGCGAGGGCGGCATCTATGACTGGGTGCGCGACGGCCTTGGCGATAAATGGGGCGCCCGCATCTCCTTCTATTACTGGATCAACTACCCCTTCTGGATCGCCTCGCTGGCAACGATGTTCCCCGATATTCTGGGCATGGTGTTCGGCGTGGAGTTTGACCTGGTGGTAAAGCTTGTCATCGAGCTGGCCTTCGTGTGGATCGTCTACCTCATGGGCCGTTCCAAGGCGGCCGACTCCGAGTGGGTCTTGAATGGCGGCGCGCTGATCAAGGTGGCCGTGGCCGTGGTCGTGGGCGCGCTGGGCATCTGGTACGCCATGGAGAACGGTTTTGCCTCCGATATGAGCCCGGCTACCTTCCTGCCTGAGCTCACCAACACCAACGCGTTGGGCTACCTGTCCATCATCATCTTCAACTTCATGGGCTTCGAGGTCATCTGCACCATGACCGATGACATGGCCGACCCCAAGAAGGACATCCCCAAGGCCATCATCATGGGCGGCCTGGCCATCGCGGTGATTTACCTGTTCGCTGGTTTCGGCATCGGTGCGGCCATCCCGGCCGAGCAGATCGACCCGGACTACGGCATGATCTACGCCCTGCAGACCATGGTGGGCGACTCCTGGATCTTCAAGGTCGTGTGCATCGCGTTCCTCATCACGCTGTTCGCCAATATGGCCGCTTGGTCCTTTGGCGTCAACTCCGTGGCCCGCTATGCCGCCGAGCACGGCAACATGCCCAAGGTGTTCGCGTCCATGATCTCCAAGGACGACATGCCCAACGGTGCCAACCTCGTGAATGCCGTCGTGGCCTCGCTGGTGCTGGCGTTACAGCTCGTGCCGATCCCGGCCATCTCCGAGGGTATCTTCTGGATGCTCTTTGGCACCTCCGTGGTGTTTTTGCTACTCACCTACATCCCGATGTTCCCGGCCTTCCTCAAGCTGCGCAAAAACGACCCGAATCGCGAGCGCGTGTTCTCCTTTCCCTTCAAGGGCGCGATGATGAAGGTCGCCCTGGCGGTGCCTTGCATCGAGCTGGTGCTCGCCATCGTGGCGACGCTGGTGCCGCTGTCTGGTGCTGAGGTTGCCGAGAAGGTGCCGATGCTCGTCATGTTCCTGGTGCTGCTGGGGATCGGTGAGGTCGTACGTGTGTGGAGCGCTCGCGGCCGCAAGGAGGAGTACAAGGGGCTGACGCCTGAGTTGGCCGCTGCCCGTCTCGCCGCCGAATCCGAGGAAGTCTAGGCACCTCACCTCAGGCTTCAATCGTCGGGCGCCGCACGTTAGGCGTGCGCCCTCCTCTTTCAGCCCGATTTGAGGCACCTATGCTTCCTCGGGCGGAGCGCGAGGGCTCCAACCCTCCTCGCGTACGCGAGTACGCTTCGTCGGGCTTGTCGCTCCCAATCTGGGGCACCCGAGCCTCCTCGGGGGCGAGCCTCAGTGAGTGGACACCCCAGTTCTATCCCTTCGATGTTCGTTTGCCGCCGAGGCACGCACGATGTCTCCCGTGCCCCGGCTGGCGTCAGGCGGACCCCGCCACAGGGTCAGCGCCGCTGCCCGTTTCCGTCGGTTGCCCGCGCGGTGTGCTGCGCGCGGGCAACCGGGGCAGGTGGTCCGCCGTATGTTCGGTAGTATCGGGAGGCGCCGCTTCCCGATAAAAGATCGTTTGCGATTTGGAGGTTTTCATCATGCGTACGATCTATGAGTCCGACTCCACCCCTAAGGCCGACGGCTTCTACATGCCTGCCGAGTTCGCTCCGCAGGACCGCGTGTGGATGGGTTGGCCGCACCGCACCGACACCTGGGCTCACGGCGCCAAGCCTGCCCAGAAGCAGTACGCCGCCATCGCCCGCGCCATCGCCGAGTTCACCCCGGTCTATATGTGCGCCAACCAGGCCGACTACGCCAACTGCAAGGCCGTCTTTGAAGAGGATGAAAACATCACCGTCATCGAGATGACCACCGACGACGCTTGGTTCCGCGACACGGCTGCCACCTACGTCATCAACGGCAAGGGCGAGAAGCGCGCCAACCACTGGCACTTCAACGCCTATGGCGGCCTCATCGATGGCCTCTACTTCCCCTGGGACAAGGACGAGCAGATCGCCCTCAAGATGGCCGAGCTCTCCGGCTGCCGCCGCTATCGTCCCGATGACATGATCCTCGAGGGCGGTTCCATCACCGTTGACGGCGAGGGCACCCTCGTCGTGACCGACCAGTGCCTGCTGTCCCCGGGTCGCACCTGCTCGGCGGTGCTCGAGGAGGAAGAGAACCCCGAGTCCATCTGGCCGAAGTTCAAGAAGAAGTTCGAGCCCTGGAGCGAGGAGCTTCGCGAGTACATGACCGAGCACCTCAAGGATTACCTGGGTGTCGAGAAGGTCATTTGGGTGAAGGAGGGCATCGACCCCGAGGAGACCAACGGTCACATCGACGACGTTGCCACCTTCATCGCTCCCGGCGTCATGGCTTGCATCTGGACTGATGACCCCGAGTACCCCTTCTACGACCAGTGCCACGCCGCCTACGAGACCCTTTCGAACGCGGTTGACGCCCGTGGCCGCAAGATGAAGGTCTATAAGCTCCCGATGCCGGTCAAGCCGCTGTACATGGACCAGGCTTCCTGCGACACCATCGACATCGACGAGAACGCCGAGCCGCGCGTCGCCGATGAGCCGTTGATCGCCTCCTACATGAACTACCTCGTAACCAACCACGGTGTCATCGTCCCGCAGTACGGCGATGAGAACGACCAGCTCGCGGTTGACACCCTGCAGAAGATTTACGACGAGGTCTGGGGCGAGGGCGTCTACAAGTGCGTCGGCGTCCAGTCCGAGCAGGTTGTCTACGGCGGTGGCAACATCCACTGCATCACCCAGCAGGAGCCGTCTGCGTAAGTGCGCAGCACCTGTTTGGCTGTCCGAATTGAGACATTGATTCGTTGCCTGGGGCGGGCGCCGCGCGTATATGCGTGGCGCCCGCTTTGCGTGCGGCGGCCGCGGCGCTTGGCTGCGGCCCCGACCGCGTCGACTGCGGTGGCTCGGTCAACGCGGCCGGGGTCAGTGCAGTTGGAGCGCCGCGCTTGGCCTGGCGTTTCGGCCGGCATGCAGCGTTGCCGCGCAAGGGGAGCGCGTGCGAGGAGGGATGCGAGTATGGGAACGGCGTTTTTCCTGTATACCTGCGGACTTATGGGCGTCGCGGTGATGGCGTGCACCATTTCGGTGGCGGTGTGGCTGCTCACGCGGCGACGCGACTGCCTGTATGTCCTGGCGGGCTTTGCCGCCTATGCGCTCGAGCTCGCGCTCGTCTTTTTCGATGAATACGCTCGATCGAAATTCGCCTTTCCCGAGCTGTTCGATGAGCCGCTCATGCATCCCGTGGAAAGTGCGGGGCTCGGCATCGTGGTGATGGGCTCGCTGTGGCTATGGATGTTGTGGCGCGTCCACGCCCCGCAGACACGCGGGTTGCGCATCGTTCCCATCGCGGTGTTTGCGCTTGGATCGGCGTTGTTGGTGCCTCGCGAAGGGGCCTCCTCAACCATCCAGCAATACACCTACTGGTTGTGGCGCGATCTGGCCGTTATGGGCGCCCTGGGGTTTGCGGCGTGGTGGTATCGGTTTCGCGCCGGCGAGCATGAGCGTCTCGATATGGCGCGGTCGCGTGCATTTTTCTTGGTGGCGCTTGCGTTGGCGGGGTGCGTCATCGCCGAGGACACCTACATGATCCTCATCTACCGCCCGGCGTACGACACGTCGCTGCAGGCGACCTTCCTGTGGTATCTCTCCGGCCGCAACATCTCTGAAAACATCCTGATGATCGCCTGCGTGGTGCAGCTGATGCGCCGTAACGAGCGCGTCCTGCGCGTGTACGCGAGCCATCCGGCGGTCGTCGAATCCGCAGAGCCGCGCATGGAGCCGCCCGTACTTGAGTTGGAGCCGCGCTTGCTGCTTTATGCCGATTCCCATGCGCTGTCCGCCCGGGAGCGCGAGGTTTTGGGCTTGCTGCTGAAGGGGATGGACACCAAGTGCATCGCCAGCGAGCTTGTGGTGTCCGTCGGTACCGTGAAGGCGCATTTGAGTCGCATGTACAAAAAGATCGGCGTGCACAACCGCGAGGACCTCATCCAAGATTTCTGGCGCAGCTAGCCATCGCGTGCCGTGCCGGCCCGCCTGCCCCGATGCTCCCACGGCTGGGGGCCACTGGGCGCGAAGGGTGGACCGCACCTTCCGGTAAACGGTTGCACGTGCCTATAATCCTCGCTGGTAAACCATGTAATCCCATTGCATCTACCGTTCACGGAAACCAAGCCTTCCCCTCGCGTTGCGCATGCGGGAGAACGATGGTAGCGAACGTGCGCACCGCACCGGCGGCGCGTTGAAACCATCGAGAGCGAGGAGGAAACGATGGCGGAAGAAGTTGCAGCCACGGCGGGAGGCGAGGACCGCGAGCTGGGCACCCTGCCCATCCCCAAGCTGTTCGTGAAGTACAGCTCCATCGCCTTCATCGGCATGCTGGCCCAAATCATCATGGTCATCATCGAGGGCATCATCATGGGGAACGGGCTGGGCTCACACGGCCTGGCATGCGTGTCCATCATCATGTCGATCGAGTTGTTGAACGTGGCACTTGGCAGCGCGTTGGCCGTGGGCGTGTCCACAGTGGCCGGCGCCCGTTTGGGCGCAGGCGACCGTGAGGGCGCGAGCCATGCCTTCTCGCAGGGCTTCTGGCTGACAACGGTGCTGATCGTTGTGCTCGTGGCGTTGGCTGAGCTGTTCACGCCGCAGCTCGTGGGCTTTTTGGGCGCCACGCCCGACATCTTCGACGATACGGTCGGTGCCATCCGCGTCTTTTTGCTCTGTCTGCCGTTTTGCGTGATCGGCCAGATGCTTTGCGGCATGCTGCGTATCGACGAGAAGCCGCACGCAGCGGCGACCATCCAGACCGTCTCGGCCATCATTGCCATCGTGTGGCTCGCGGCCTCGACGTTCGTGTTCAAATTCGGCGTGGTGGGCGCAGGCATCTACTACGGTCTGTCCATCGGCATCTGGTTCGTGGTCATCTATTACTTTGTCGGCGCCACGCGCTCGCTGTTCCAAATCAGCCTGTCCGACCTCAAGCTCGAGCCCAAGCTCTGCCTGCAGATCATCAAGATCGGTCTGCCGCTGTTCTTGCTCCAGGCCGCCAGCTCCGTGTATACGACCGTGGTGAACAACCAGCTCGGTGTGCTCGGCTCAAGCCTCGACATCGCGGCGTTTGCGGTCATCAACGGATACGTGGTCTACATCATCATGATGGTGGTTCAGGCCATCACCTACGGCGTGCAGCCCATCGCCGCCTATAACGCCGGTGCAAAGGCCTATGGGCGCCTGAAGCAGCTGGTCAAGACCTCGCTGGTGGCGCAGGTCGGCGTGATCGCCGCGCTCACGGTGGTCCTTTGGGTCGCGGCGTATCCGGTGTGCCTGCTGTTTGCCGGCGACCCCGCGCTCGCGGGCGTGGCTGCCGATGCCACGCGCACGGTGATCCTGCTTGGCGCCCTCGGTTGGTCGAGCCAGGTCATCTCCAGCTACTTTGAGTGCGTGGAGAAGGTCGGCATCGCCACGGTGCTGGGACTGTCCCGCTACATCTTCTTCACCATCCCGGCCGTCTTCATCCTGGGCAACATGATGGGCGTCGCGGGCGTGTGGTGGGCCCAGCCAGTGGCGGACGTGCTCACGTTCGTGTTGACGCTCGCTTGCGTGGCGTACGAGATGAAGCGCCTGTCCGCGCTTGAGGGCAACCCGGCATAAGGGACGGCGCGTCGGTTGTTTTGCGGCGGCGCGGGCTGTGGTGCCAGCCCGGTCTCGCGGGCAAAAGCCCGAAAGGGAACGGCTTTGCAGGGCTTGCGTCGTCGCATGCATTGAAAGGAGTTACACGATGTCTGAAACGATTGTGGCCGAACTGGTGCTCAAGAGCTCGGCGGTGTTCGACGGAACGGGCGCGCTGCCCTTTGCCGGCGGCGTGGCCATTGCGGACGGTAAGGTGCTGGCTTGCGGCGACGATGCGGCGCTGGCCCCGTTTGTGGGCGAGGGCACCGAGGTGCGCGATTTCGGTGACCGCCTCATCATGCCTGGCTTCAACGATTCCCATACGCATTTCACCCAGGGTGCCCTGGTGGATGACCCCGATTTTTGCGTGCACATCGGCGGCACCGACACGCTTGAGGAAGCGCTCGCCAAGGTGAAGGCGTTTGCCGAGGCGCATCCCGACAACGAGTGGGTGTACGGCAACGAAGTCATTCAGTTCAACTGGGAAACGCCGCTCATGCTCACCGCCGCGCAAATCGATGCGGTGATCGCCGATAGGCCCGTGGTGCTCGGCCAGGTCGACATGCACACCTTCTCGGCCAATACCCTGGCTATGCAGAAGGCCGGCGTCACGCGCGATACGCCCAATCCGTATGGCGGTGAGATCCTGCGCGATGAGAGCGGCGAGCCCACCGGTGTGTTCTCCAACACCGCGACCGACATCTTCACGGCGCTCATCTTCAAGCCAAGCTGGGAGGAGCTCAAGGTCAGCTACCGCAAGGGTTTTGAGAAAGCCAAGCGCCTGGGCATCACCACCATGTGCGTGGTGTTTCCCGAGGGCGTGAGCTACGACGACCCGTTTGCGATTTTCCGCGAGTTTGAGCAGGACGGCGAGTTGCCTTTCCGCATGCCGTACTACACGCAGCTTGCCGATGGCGAGCATGAGGACATGATTGCCAAGATCGAGCGGATGCAGGCGACATACAACACGCCGGGATCGCTGATTACCTGCAATGGCTTCAAGTTGCTGATCGACGGCGTGTGTTCCGATCATTCGGCGTGGATGGCTTGGCCGTACGCGAACGACCCGACCACCAACGGCGTGCCCGCCATGGACCTTTCGCAGGTGCATCGCGATATGATGCGGGCGTGTGAGGCGGGGTATCCGTGCCGCATCCACACGATCGGCGACCGCGCGGTCAACTGGGCGCTCAACACGTTCGAGGAAGCGCGCAACCGTTTTGGCGACAAGGGGCTTCGCCATGTGCAGGAGCATGTCGAGACGATTCAGCCCGACGACCTGCCGCGCTTCAAGGAGCTCGGCATCGTGGCGTGCATGCAGCCCATGCACATGGTGCTCGATCTGGAGTTTCGCTCTAAGGACGACGCGGTGGGGCCGGAGCGTTTGCCGTACTGCTGGCCCATGCGCTCGCTGCTCGACGATGGGGCGGCTGTTGCGCTTTCCACCGATTTTCCCGTGGTGGGGCTGGAGCCGATGCCAAGCATCTACGCTGCGGTGACGCGCCAGCTGTTTGATGGCACGCCCGAGGAGGGCTGGGTGCCCGACCAGCGCATCGCGCTCGCCGAGGCGCTGGCCGCCTATACGAGCGGGTCGGCATATTGCGAGGGCATGGAGGATACGGTCGGTACGCTTGAGGCGGGCAAGGCCGCCGATGTGGTGGTGCTGTCGAAGAACCTGTTCGATGTCGAGCCCGCCGAGATTCTCTCGACTGAGGTGGACGTGACCGTGTTCAACGGGAACGTGATTTACGAGCGGTAACCAGAGTTCAAGCGATAGTCAGGTGCGGGCGCTTGCGGCATGCGGGCGCCCGCACCTGGTTTGTATGGACGAGGGGGGGTGCGGTCGCAAAACCGCGCAGTGGCCACGCCGTTCTCATCGCAATAATGTAAGGTTTGCTCGACATTTTTGCCTTAAATTACGTGAATGTCAGGTCTACTCGATATTTATAACAAATAGGTTTAAAATATCGAGTATACCTGACATTTGGAGGACATATGCGTATCCGTGAAGCGGTGCACCGCGCTCGTTACGAACGGGAACTCGCCAAGTATCGAGGAACTCAAGATATAAAAGTCATCACGGGGGTTCGCAGATGTGGCAAGTCGACACTACTAAAGTTGCTGGTTGATCAGATTGTCAGCGAGCTCGGCACTCCTGAAAACATCTTTTATCGCAGGATGGATGGATTCGGCGTACCTCTGAATCCCGATGCCGAGTGGCTTGAGAGTGAGTTGCTCGCCGCGCTCAATGCTGCCGATTCGAGCAAGCCGTTTTACGTATGCATCGACGAGGTTCAAGAAGTTCAAGGCTGGGAGCGGGCTGTGCGGCGCATGCATACCCATTCTCAGATCGATGCCTATATCACGGGCTCGAATGCCCATGTGTTGTCGTCAGACTTGGTGACGCTGCTGGGAGGGCGTTATATCGAGATCCCCGTGCAGCCCTTATCGTTTGCCGAGTACCTGGCGTTCGTTCGAGTGGCTGGCGCGCAGCATATCGACGCGCAGACTCTCTTTGCCGAATATCTCAAATATGGTGGCATGCCGGGACAGTTTGATATCGCGGATAGAACCGAAGAACACATGGCGCGCTTTTTGGAGACGATCCGCGACACCATTATCTTGAACGATGTCGCGATGCGCGCTCAGGTGGGCGATATGGATTTACTCGCCAAGCTTGTGCGCTACGTTTTTTCAACGTCGGGAAGTCTGTTTTCGACGCGCAGCGTGGTGAACGCCCTGGTAAGTGCGGGGAGAAAGACCACGGCGGAGACGGTCGACAACTATCTCAAGGCGCTTGGCAGTGCCTATATTGTGTGCGAATGTGAGCAGATGGGTATTGCGGGCAAGCAGGTGCTGCGTCCGCAGCGCAAGTTCTATCCCGTCGATACGGGCTTGGGGAATCTCGCGAGCGGTTTTGCGCCAAAGGACTTTGGCGCTCAGATTGAGTGCGTCGTGTTCAACGAGCTTGTGCGCCGTGGCTTTCACGTATCGGTGGGAGCATTGCTTAAGGGTGAGATTGACTTTATTGCCGAAAAGCGGGGAGCGCGGCTCTATATCCAGGTGACCGAGACGCTTGTGAACCCCGAGACATACGAGCGGGAGCTCGCGCCGTTCAAGCTCGTGCGCGACTCGTTCCCCAAGATGGTGCTTACGATGGATCGCTTTAGGCTGGGAGTCACTGAGGACGGGGTGCAGATTGTGAATATTGTCGACTGGCTGCTGGAGGAGTCTGCGTAGGGGTCGCTGGGCGTTGCGTCCCTGCATGCCGGTCGGTCGTGCATGGTTGGTGCAGCGGCCGACCCTCCAGCCCTGCGCCCCCTACACGTCTGCGCTTTCCAGGGCAAAGCGATCGATGAGCGCCTGCGCGACGCCTTGTCGGGTCGTGCTGTACCCGGCGGCGTAGTTCGCCTTCGCAATGGCGGCCTCGATTGCGTCACCAAGCATCAGGCGCGATGCAAGCGCGCTGATGAACGCGTCGCTTGCGCCGGTGCTGTCAACGGCATTGAACGCTGCGGCGGGAAAATGCCGGCAAAGCTCGGGGCTATGCAGATAACAGCCATCCGCGCCGAGCGTGACGATGACCATGCCGGCGCCGCGCTGGGCGAGGTGCGCAGCCCGCTGCTCCATGGAGTCGAGGCCGGGCGCCAGCATGCTCAGCTCCGGCAGGTTCGGTATGAGGATGTCGACCTCTCGCAGGACATCGTCGGGGAGTTCGGCGCGGGCGGCGGGCTTGAGAATGGTGCGCGCACCGTGTCGATTCGCGGTGACAAGCGCCGCCTGCACGGCCTCAAGCGGAATCTCGGACTGAACCAGGCAATACTGGGCGCCTTCAAACAGATGGTCGCGCGCGGCGAGATCCTCGGCGCTGAGCAATGCGTTGGCGCCCGAGATGACCGTGATCGCCGAAGCGCCCGTAGGATCAACGAAAATATAGGCTTGACCGGTGGCAACATCGGCCTTGCGGTAGACCCCCGAGGTGTCCACGCCCCAATCTTCGAGCGCATGGTAGGCAAGGTCGGAGGAGGTGTCCGCGCCGACGTCTCCAATGAGCGTGACGCGATGCCCGAGCTTGGCGAGGCCGACGGCCTGGTTGGTGCCCTTGCCGCCGGGATATACAAATGAGCGGCCCGTGGTGATGGTCATGCCTTCGCTGGGAAGCGTGGGAACGGACATGCGCGTGTCGATATTGATGCTTCCAACGACCACGACGCGCTTTGCATGGCTTGTCGGCGGCTCGCCCAGCGAGTTGGTGTTATTGAGATGCAGCGCGTCAAACTGCGCGGATTCAGTTGGCTTGCCCGTCATGGCGCCAATGAGGCGTTCGCACACCAGACGGCCGAAGTCGGAATTGCGAATGGTGTAGCTCGATATCTTGCTGTCTTCATCCTCGGACCAGGAGGTGCCCGAGTCGTTGCGCAGCGAGACGATGGAAACGTCGTCGGGGGTGTGGTAGTGGAGCGTGGCGAGGTGCGTGTGGAGCTTTTGGGCCATTTGGTAGTGGGAGCACACGATGCCGGTGATCTCGCCTTCGCCTACCTTGTGCATGAGGTCGGCGCTGATCTCGGTATAGATGAGCGACTCGTGAAAGGCTCTGCCGTGTTCAAACAGGCAGCGCTTGAAGCCACGGATGCACTCGGAGGTCCGGCGCCCTTCGGTGACGAGGCAGGCGATGCGCTGATGCCCGCGGCTGATGAGCTCGTAGGTGATGCCGTGCATTGCGCGTTCGTAAGGAATGAGCAGCGAGAGATCACCGCCGTTGGCGCCAATGGTGATCAGCTCGGCGTCTGCATCTTCCAGCGAGGCGCGCAGTTTGAGGCTTTGCATGTCAACGGGTTCCCATATGATGCCCGTTGCCTTGGCGTTCTTGAGTGTCTCGAGATTTTTGCGCTCCTGCTCATGACTCAGGTTGCTGTTGAGCACAAGCGGCGCATAGCCGGCATCCTGCGCGACGGAGAGGATGCCGTCGAGTGTGGAGTCGAGTGAGATGGGGGAGCGGAACACGACGCCGATGAGCCAGTCGCGCTTGGCCCGTGAACGCGAGTACGGAACATAGTGGTATTCACGGACAACCTTGAGCACGCGCTCGCGCGTGGCGGCGCTGATGCTGCCGTCCTTGTGGTTGATGACCTTGGAGACGGTGGAGGGGGAGACTTCGGCGAGTCTGGCAACGTCGTTAATGTCCATGGTGCTCCTGCGTGGTTGTAGCGTTTGATTTCGCTTGCTCTATCGTACCCAACCTGGCAGAAAAACCGTTGGCGGTCGATTTCATACCATTCGCCGAAATGAAATCACCCCCCCCCTCACTGATTTGACTGTGGTAAGTTTCCTTAGGGAAAACAAATTAGGAAAACATTTTCTTAATGAAACGCTGCGGAGAAGAACGGGCTTGCATTGAGGGGGAGATGTCCGTGCGCGCAAAAACAACGTTCGTGCAGAGGTTGAAGAGCCAGTTTTCCACGAAATCGCTCGTGTTGATTCCCATTGCGGTGGGCATCAACCTGATCGGCGGAACGCTGTGCTCGGTTCTCAAGCTGCCGCTGTTCCTGGATACGATCGGCACGCTGGTGGTTGCCTGCTTGTCAGGACCGTGGGTTGCGGCGCTCACCGGCCTTTTGACCAACGTCTTTTTGGCGATCGTGGCAAATCCGGTCAACTTCCCCTATGCCATCGTGAGCGTTTTGGTTGGCCTGACGGCCGGCTATATGGCCCGCGCCGGGTTCTTCAACAAGCGCTGGGGCATCGTGGCCGTTTGGATTGCCATCACGCTGGTGAACGCCATGTCGGCGGCGCTCATCACGTCGTTTGTCTTTGGCGGCGCCACGGGCATCAACGGCACCTCGGTCCTCACCGCGGCGTTGGTGGTTGCCCTGCAAGACGTTCTGCTCTCGGTGTTCTCCTCGGCGATTTTCGAGAACCTGATCGATAAGGGCATCTCGGTGCTGATCGCCTACGCCATTTGGCGCAAGATCCCGCAGCGCCTGGCGAGCCAGTGCGCAAATGCCCGCATGAGCGAGCCGGATGACGACGACATCGACGATGTGGACGACGACATCGACGATGAGGATGAGGACGAGGACTGGTAAATCGTCCGCTCGCATCGGAGCAAAGACGTGGGCGTTTCTGCCGCAGGGGCGGATGCGCGCCGGGTAGTTGTGGACGTATGCCTGAAATACCGCAAGAGAAGGGAGTGAGGGGTGTCGGAGCACTATATCGCAGCATCTGACGGACGCGACGCGTGGCTGGTGTCCTTAAACCCCGCCACGAAGTTGGCGAGCGTTTTGGTGCTTGGTTTGGCATCGATGGTGTTTCCCAATCCTTTGCTTGGGGCCGCCCTGGTGCTCGCGCTGTTCGCGGTTGCCGCTCGCTCGGGGTACCTTGCCCCATTCGCCAAGCTCATGGTTGGGTTCGGCGTTCCCGTGACGCTGATGCTCGTGCTGATCCAGGGGTGCTACAGCCCGCAGAACGAGACGTTCATCGCGGATCTCGGCTTTGCGCGCCTGGGGCTCGAGGGCGTGCTGTATGCGCTTTCGACCGTGGTGACGCTCCTGACGTTCCTGGGCGGCTTTTACCTGATGAACCGCACGACGTACACGGGCGAGCTCGTGGCCGACCTCGTTGAGCGCGGGCTGCCGCCCAAGGCCGGTTACCTGGTGTTGGCGAGCCTGAACGTGGTGCCGCAGATGAAGCGCCGCATGGCCACCATTCAAGAGGCGCAGGTTGCGCGCGGCCTCGACATGGGCGGCGGCATCATCTCGCGCATGCGCGCGACCGTGCCGCTGCTCGGTCCCGTGGTCATGTCATCGCTTGCCGATGCCGAGGAGCGCTCGATGACGCTCGAGACGCACGGTTTTCACCTGAGCGGTCGTCCCCATACGAGCTATGTGGTCGTTCGTCGGTCCTCGTCCGACAAGCCGTTCATGACGGTGTGCGGCTGTGTGCTGCTCATGTCCGTGGTCGCTCGCGCTGCCGTGGCGTTCGGTTTGTTGCCGCTTTAGAGAGGGGTGGATGCTATGGAGCCTATCATCAAGCTGGATGATTTTTCGTTCAAGTATCGCGATGCCAAGCATTATGCCCTGCGTCATGTGACGTTTGAGGTTCCCGAGGGCGGCTTTTTGTGCGTGATCGGCCCCAATGGGTCGGGCAAGTCAACGCTGTGCAATGCCCTGGTCGGGCTGATTCCGCACCACTTTAGCGGCAAGTATCGCGGCAGCGTGCAGGTGCTGGGCGGAGAGGTTTCGCAGAAGTCCATCGCGGACGTGTCCTGCGATGTGGGCTTTGTGTTCCAAAATCCGTTTAACCAGCTGTCCTATACCGCCGGAACCGTGGCGGAGGAGCTGGCGTACGGCCTGGGAAATCGCGGGATTCCCCGGGACGAGATGGTGCGCCGCATCGAGCAGATAGCCGGCCCGCTCCATTTGGAGGACGTGCTCGACCGCAACCCGCTTGAGCTGTCCGGCGGGCAGGTGCAGCGCGTCGCCCTGGGTTCGACGCTCATCCTGAACCCGCGCGTGCTCGTGCTCGATGAATGCACCACGCAGCTCGACCCGTTGGGCAGCGAGGAGATTTTCGACATCGTCAAGCAGCTGAACGCCGACGGCATGACGGTCATCATGGTCGATCACGACATGGAGCGCGTGGCGCGCTGCGCCGATCAGGTCTTGGTGCTTCGCCGTGGCAATCAGATCGCATGCGGTACGCCGGACGAGGTGTTTGACAACCCCGAGCTTGAGGGCCTGAGCATCGATATTCCCGAATACGTGCGCATCTCGCGCGCGTTGCGGCGCGAGGGGCTGGCCGATGGGCCGTTGACCCTGACCGAGGACGCATGTGTTGAGCGCGTGAGGGAGGCGATGGCATCGTGAAGATCGAGGTGAAGGATCTGGTCTTTGAGTACGCGTCCGGCAGGCGCGCGCTCGACGGCGTGAGCTTGACGCTCGATGGGACGGAGCCCGTGGCGATTATCGGGCAGAATGGCGCCGGCAAGACAACGCTGGTCAAGCACCTGGATGGCATTTTGCAGCCAACGTCGGGCAAGGTGCTGCTCGACGGCGTGGATGTTGCCAGTCGCACCTGCGCGCAGTGGGCGGCTCATGTTGGGTACGTGTTCCAAAACCCCGACAACCAGCTGTTTTTGGAGAGCGTTCGCCATGAGCTCGAGTTTGGTCCCAGACAGCTGGGCGTGCCCGAGGCCGAGATCGCCTCGCGCGTGGAGGAGGTCGCCAAGCTGGTTGGCTTGAGGCGCAAGCTCGACGTCAGCCCGGCCGACCTGACACCCGCCCAGAAGAAGTTCTGCGCCATCGGCTCGGTGCTGACCATGCGGCCGGATGTGGTGATTTTCGATGAGCCCACGTGCGGTCAGGACGTGCGCGGCAACGCGCGCCTTGAGCGCATCATCGCGTCGCTGCGCGAAGTTGGGCGCCTGTGCATCACCATTTCGCATGACGTGAAGTTCGTGTGCCGTTGCTTTGAGCGCGTGGTCGTGATGTGCCACGGCAAGGTGCTGGTCGATGGGTCCGTCGAAGAGGTGTTCTCGCAGCCGGATGTGCTCAAGCAATCCTATGTCATCCCCGCTCCTGTGACGCGCGTCGCGTCCCAGGCAGGTTTGAAGCAAGCAGTGTTCGATGTCGACGCTCTCGTCGAGGGCGTCAAAGCGGAAAGGAGCTCATAGATGAGCGACGTGGTTGTTCAGATTTACGGTATTCGCACGGTTGAGGATGCGCGGATGGTCGTGGGCCACGGCGCGCTGCACATCGGCGTTTCGTATGGTCACATCAATCACACCCCCGGTCAGCTGACCTGCGAGCAGGCCAAGGAGATTTTCGAGGGCGTGCAGCCCGAGGCGGTCCGCGTGGGACTTACCTGCTCCACCGATATCGATGAGATCTCGGAGGACCTGCGCGCCGCCATGCCCGATGTCCTGCATCTTTCCGGTGACATCGACGGCATCTCGCCCGAGCAGGTCGCCGAGCTCAAGAGCCGCTTCCCCGAGCTCAAGATCATGCAGGCGATCCCGGTGCTTGCGGGCGTGCCCCTCGAGGAGCAGAAGGTGCTCGAGTACGTTCGCGCCTACGAGCCCGTGTCCGATTACTTCCTGATCGACACGAAGGCCCCCTCGGCCGGCGACATCGGCGCCACCGGTCTGACCCACGACCGCGCCATCGACCGCGCCATCATCGAGGCGACCGACGTGCACTGCATCATCGCGGGCGGCCTGGACGAGCACAACGTTGCCAAGGCCATTCACGAGACGCATCCGTATGGTGTCGATTCCTACACGCACACCAACTACGATGACGAGCGCGCCAACACCTTGCGCTGCAAGGACGAGGCCAAGGTGATTGCCTTTACCAAGGCGGCCAAGGATGCCTAAAGTCGTTATCGCAGGAGACGCCAACGTCGATATCGTTGTGCAGTTTCCCCGCGTGCATGCCGGGGAACATGGGGCCACGATTTGGCCGAATCCCGAGGTCGTCGGCGGCGGGACGTCGTCGAATACGGCCGCCGCTGCCGCCAAGCTCGGGCTTGACGTGAGCTTTGTGGGCACCGTGGGCGATGATCCGTACGGGAAGTACGCCGCCCAAGACCTCGAGGCGTGCGGCGTGGATGTGTCCGGTTTGGTGCGTGACCCTGAGCTCAACACCGTCGGCGTGTTCGCCTTTGTGGACGAGCAGGGGGAGCGCTATCTCTGGGCCTGGCCGCGCGAGCGCCGCTCCTTCAAGGTGATCCACGAGGACCGCGTTGATTTTGAGGCGCTGCGCCAGGCCGATTGGTTCCATTCTTCGGGGATGTCGCTCGTGTACGACACCTCGGCCCGCTCCGCGATCGCGCGGATGTATCGCGAGGCGCATGCGGCCGGTGTCCCGACATCGCTCGACCTCAACCTGCGCGTCGACGACGGCGTGCTCGACCCCGATTTCGCCCGTGCGCTCGAGGCGATCATGCCCGACGTGGACTACCTGCTTGGCTCCGGTCCGGATGAGTTCGCGTATCTGGGCGATGGCACCTGGCGCGAGAACGCCCAGGCACTCGCCGTGGGCGGTCGCGTGGTGGTCGTGCGCGATGGCGCCAATGGGTCGATTGCCCTTGCGGATGGCGAGGTGTTCGAGGCCCCGGCCTTTACGGTCGAGGTGGAGGACACCATCGGCGCGGGGGACGTCTATAACGCCGGCTTCATCTGCGCCATGCTCGCCAATAGGCCGCTTGCGTCGGCGCTGATCTGTGGCAACGCCGTTTCGGGGTACACCGTGGCGCGGCAGGGCGCTCGCAACACGCCGACTGCCGAGCAGCTCGTGTCATTCATCGATTCGTACAACTAGGGAGAAAGGTTGCATCATGGAGAAAAAGAAGGTCATTCTGGACTGCGATCCTGGTCATGACGACGCGTTTGGCATCATGCTCGCCGTGCAGCACCTCGACGTGCTCGGCATCACGACGCTCGGCGGCAACTGCACGCTCGAGAATGTGACCCGCAATGCCATCAAGACCCTTGAGGTGCTCGGCGCCGCCGATGAGATCGGCGTGTACCCGGGTCACAGCTGCCCGCTGGCCGTTCCGCTGGTGACCGCCCCGCAGTTCCATGGCGAGACGGGCCTCGATGGCCCGGTGCTGCCTGAGCCGACGCACGCCCCGCGCAGCCAGCACGCAGTTGACTTCATTGTCGACACCGTGATGGCAAACGATGACGTGACGATCATCGCCACCGGCCCGCTGACCAACATCGCCGCCGCGCTGAACCGCGAGCCGGCCATTGCCGAGCGCGTGAGCGAGATCTGCATCATGGGCGGCTCTGTGACCTTTGGCAATTGGACGCCTGCTGCCGAGTTCAACATTTTCGTTGACCCGGAGGCCGCGTATCGCGTGTTCAACTGCGGTGCCCATGTCAAGATGACGGGTATCAACCTTACGCGCCAGTGCTGCATCGGTATCCCCCACATGGAGAAGTTCCGTGAGATCGGAACCAAGGCGGCCAACTTCGCTGCCGACCTCACGGACTTTTTCATTCAGCAGGACATCGCCCTGGGCGAGCCCCCGATCGCTTGCATGCACGACGCGTGCGCGGTTGCGTGGATCATCGACCCCTCGCTCATCACGGCTGCGCCCATGCATATCGACGTGGAGCTCACCGGTACGCTCACGCGCGGCATGACGGTGTGCGATTATCGTCACCTGCGCGGCGTTGATCCCAAGGTGGACATCGAGCGCGACCCGCAGATGACGCTGCGTGGCGAGGGCACGAACGCCGAGGGTGCGCTTGAGCTCGATTTCGATCGCTTCATGGACCTGCTGTACACGACGCTGGGGAACTACGCCTAATGGCGGTTTCGCACGACCCGATACAGCCCGATGCCCCGTACGCGATGGTGCTGTGGGATTTTGACGGAACGCTGGCGAGCACGAGCGGCGATGTGTGGGGCTCCCTCAACTATGCCGCTCAGAAGCGCCACCGCAGCTTTCCGTTTGGATTTGAGGATGACGACGAGCACCTGGCGTGGCCGATGGCGGCGCTGTTTGCGAGCCTGGTGCCCGCCCCCGATCCGGCTGACCTCGCGGATTTCGAGCGCGATGTTCGGGTGCATTACCGCTCGATCAGCATGCACCCGTGCACGGACCTGTATCCCGGGATACGCGCGTTGCTCGAGGAGCTGCATGCTCGTGGCGTGGCCAATCGCATCGCCACGAACAAGCCGAAGGGGGCGCTCGAGCGCTTGCTCGCCCTCAAAGGCTGGTCCGCTCTCTTTGATGGGTGGATCTGCAGCGATTCCGGGCCCGATGGCCAAGAGCTCACGAAGGCCCAGATGGTCCGGGCGTCCATGGAACAGCAGGGGGTCGATCCCGAACGGTGCGTGATGATCGGTGATTCGTGGGGCGACATCGCCGGCGCCCATGCGGCGGGTATCGCGAGCATCGGGGTGACGTATGGCGATGGCTGTGCCGAGCGCCTGGCGGCTGAGAAGCCCGATCACGTTGTGGATGCGCCGGGCGGGTTGAGGAAACTATTGTTGGGAGATTGAGGGAATGCTCAACGACTTTGATATTCAGATCGGCACGCGCTTCGTGTTCGGGCGAGGCAGCGAGCGTGCCTGCGGTCGGGAGGTGCGCGCACTTGGGGCATCCAAGGTGCTGCTGCACTACGACGGCGGCGACTATCTCGAGGCGAGCGGCCTGCTCGATGTGCTGCGCACCAGTTTGCGCGAGGCGGGCGTGGAGTTCATCGAGCTGGGCGGCGTCCAGCCGAATCCGCGTCTCGAGCTGGTGTACGAGGGCATTTCGCTGTGCCGCGAGCACGGCGTCGAGGCCGTGGTGGCCGTCGGCGGCGGCAGCGCCATCGACTCCGCCAAGGCGATCGGCCTTGGCGCGGCGATCGATGGGGACGTGTGGGACCTGTTCTTGGGCAAAGCCGAGCCGACGGCGACGCTGCCCGTGGTCGCGGTGCTCACCTGCCCGGCCTCGGGTAGCGAGTCGAGCCAGGTCGTTGTGGTGAACAACGAGCGCGAGCACGCCAAGCTGCTGGTGAGCCATCCTGTGGTGCGCCCCGCCGTCGCCATCATGGACCCGGAGCTCTCGGCAACGCTGCCGGCTCGCCAGACCGCATGCGGCCTGGTGGACATGTTCTGCCATGTGTGCGAGCGCTATTTCACCGACGACGCCGATTTCGGCGTGCTCGACCGCATGAGCGAGGGCGTGCTGCGCACGATCGTCGAGGTCGGTCCGCAGTTGATGGAGCATCTGGACGATTACGGCCTGCGCTCGGAGATCATGTGGGTGGCCACGATTGCCCAGAACAACTCGCTGGGTATGGGCCGCAACCAGGATTGGTCGACGCACGCGCTCTCCAATGAGCTGAGCGCGCTGTTCGACATCGCGCACGGCGCGACGATCTCGGCCGTCATGGCATCGTGGATGCGCTATGTCCGCTCGAGCAATCCGGAGCGCTTCGCCCGCTTTGCGCGCGAGGTCTTTGACGTGCGCGACGCGTCGCTCGACGTTGACGCCGCCGGTGTTGCCGGCATCGACGCCTGCGAGCAGTTCTTCGCGAGCCTCGGCATGCCGGTGAGCTTGGCGGAGATCGGCGTCGGCGAAGAGGGCATCGAGCCGATGCTCGACAAGATCGAGTTCTTTGGCGACGACTGCGCGATCGGTTCGGTTCGCCGCTTGAACCGCGATGATTGCGCCGAGATTTTCCGCATGGCGCTGGTCCGCAGGACGGAGGAAGAAGCCTAAATGATTATCAACATTGGTTCGCTCAACATTGACTACGTGTACGACGTGGAGTCGTTTGTGCGCAAAGGCCAGACGATCTCCTCGACGGCGCGCAGCGTGTTTGCGGGCGGCAAGGGCCTGAACCAGTCGATTGCCCTGGGGCGCGCGGGGGCGGATGTCACGCACGCGGGCCTGGTCGGCGATGAGGGTGCGTTTTTGCGCAACCTGATGCTCGAGTCCGGCGTCGACGTGAGCCGCATTGGAACCGCTGAGGGCCACTCGAGCGGCCACGCGATTATCCAGCGCGACAGCGAGGGCGATAACTGCATCATCCTACATGGCGGCGCGAACCGGCTGATCGGCGCCGGGCTGATCGACACGACGCTGCTGGCGTTCGAGCCGGGTGATTGGGTGCTGCTGCAAAACGAGATCAGCTGCGTTTCCAACGCCATCGAGGGCGCCCATGCGCGTGGGATGAAGGTCATCCTGAACCCCTCGCCCGTGAACCAGTCGCTGCTCGATTGCCCGCTCGACTTGGTCGATTGCTTCATCCTCAACGAGGGCGAGGCTGCGGCGCTGACCGGTCTCGACGGCTCTCCCGACCAGCTCATCGCGGGCATGTGCGAGCGCTTCCCGCAGGCCGAGATCGTGTTGACGCTCGGTGGGGACGGCTCCTACTACGCACGCCGTGGCGAGGAGCCCGTCTATCAACGGGCGCTCTCCAAGGAGGTGGTCGACACCACGGCCGCCGGCGATACCTTTACGGGCTACTACCTTGCCGAACGCGTGGCGGGGTCAACGCCGGCCCGCGCGCTGCTGGTGGCTTCCACCGCGTCGGCCATTGCGGTGTCGCGCGCGGGGGCTGCGCCTTCGATTCCGCTGCGGCGCGAGGTCGACGCGAAGCTCGAGGAGATGGGCTGCGCGTAAGAGCGTGTTGCCGCGCGCGGACCGCGCGGTGTATCCATGTGGTTTCATGTGCGGCTGATGCCGCCTGAACATAAGACTTTGCTGGCAATTGTGAAAGGAGATTTGCATGGCAGAGGCGAAGCAAAACGGCATTCCCGTGCCGGAGGAGGGGACTCCGGAATGGCTTGAGCTGAACAAGATGGCGAAGGTCGCCGTCCCGATCGTTCTGGCCATCTTCACGCTGGGCGTCCTGATGCAGCAGGCGTTCGGCATGATTTACGTCAATATCGGTGATGAGCTCGGGCAGCCGAACCTCGCTCCGCTGATCACGTCGATTCCCGGCATCGCCTTGGGCATCGTGTGCGTCGTGTACGGCTCGCTGGGTGACTTCCTGTCCCTGCGCAAGATGATCGTGATCGGCACCGCGGTGTTCGTTGCCGGTTCGGTCCTCGGCCTGTTTGGCCACCTGAGCATTTGGATCGTCATCCTCGCTCGCCTGATCCAGTCCGTTGGCTGGCAGGTTTCCGGTTCCATCTTCCTGGTGCTGGTGTCTAAGTACATCGCCAAGAAGGACCGCGTGATTTGGTACGGCGTGTTCGTCGCGGTGTTCCGCTTCGCCGCCGCTCTCGGTGTGTTCCTGGCGGGCTACATGACGCTCATCGATTGGCGCATCCTGTTCGGCGTCGGCATCGTTGCCGCTCCGCTCATCCCGATTCTCGCCAAGAACCTGCCTGACAACCACGCCGCTGGCGCCACCATCGACGTTTTGGGCTTCACTCTCATTGGCCTGTTCGCCGCTTCCGTGACCATGTACTTCACCGACATGACCACCTTCTGGCTCATCGCCTGCATCGTGACGCTCGTTGCGTTTGTGGTGTACATCAACAAGGCTGAGAACCCCTTCATCACCCCGAAGATGCTGACCAACCCGGCCTTCGCCATGACGATGATCGTCATCTTCGTCGGCTACTTCTTCAGCTACACGCTGAACGCCGGTATCAACAACATCGGCATGAACGTCTTTGGCCTGGATTCCGCTCAGGTTTCCAACCTGCTGGTGTGGTCCATCATCCTGGCCGGTGTTATGGGCTTCGTCGCTGGCCCGATCATCCGCAAGATCGGCCGCAAGGCTTCCGTTATCCTGGCGCTCGCCTGCATGGGCTTTGGCCTGATCGCCGTGGCGTTCGCCATCCCGCACGGTCAGGTGCTCTGTCTGGCTGCGGCTCCGTGCCTGTACTACTTCGGCACCTCCTTCTTCTACCAGCCGATCGTTGACACCGCCACGCTGACGGTGACGGCGGAGGAGTCCGGCCGTGCCCTGGGCTTCAACGACCTGATCCAGGCCATTACCGGTTCGGTGGGTGTCGCCCTGTTCGGTCAGATGATGGCCAACGGCGTCATGGGCGAGGGCAGCGTTGCCGGCACCGCTGCGGGCCTTGCTTCCAGCTATGCTAACGTGTTCCTGATCGGTGGCCTCGTGGTGCTCGGCGCCCTGGTGATCTTCATACTGTCCATGAAGATGATCTACAGCCACTCCCGTGCCGCCGAGGACGAGGCGTAAACGTTCGCGAGTGGATGCAACGAGTGCTTCCCTGCTGGTAGCGCTGCATATGTAATGCCCGTTCAGGGCAAGTGAAACTAGGTTATCGGGAAGCTTCGATTGCATCTCGCGTTCAGGCCCTGGTCGCATCAACGTGCGGCCAGGGCTTTTTGCTGCGAGTTTATCCAATGCATTTAGTATGCTGTCGAGTATGTTGGACAATGAGGGGGCCTTTTTGTCCAGTATGTTCGACAGGCTGATATGGGCCTGATCCGCCTCCGTGGCGAAATGAAGCAGCCACGCGTGACGCCTGCTCGCATCTTATGGGCCTTCGAGAAATGTTGGCATAGGGTCCTGCCTATGGGGTACTATTGAAGATTGTTATTCATCGCTGTTCGGCATGGCAGCCTTGATGAGCCCTTGCCCTGTCTCCTGGGGAATTATGATCGGGCATCAATCTGCTGGGCAGCCTGACCCCAGGAGGTAGTACCAAGTGGAGAAAGAATACTTGGCTTCGGCCGAGGAGGTGCTCGAGGCCCAGTCCACGAGCGCCGATCAGGGCCTGACGGCCGCGGAGGCGCAGAAGCGCTTGGCGAGCGTGGGCCCGAACAAGCTCGATGAGGAGGAGAAGACCCCTCTGTGGAAGCGATTCTTCGAGCAGATGGCCGACCCCATGGTCATCATGCTGCTCGTTGCTGCCGCCATCTCCGTCATCACCGGCTTTATCCAGGGTGAGCCCGAGTGGGCCGACGCTGCCATCATTCTCTCCGTCGTTATCCTGAACTCCGTCCTGGGCGTGGTCCAGGAGGCCAAGTCTGAGCAGGCCCTCGAGGCCCTGCAGGAGATGAGCGCCGCGCAGTCCAAGGTCATCCGCGATGGCAAGATGTCCCACATGGCCAGCTCCGAGCTCGTCCCCGGCGACGTGGTGCTGCTCGAGGCGGGCGATTCCGTTCCGGCCGACTGCCGCGTGCTCGAGAGCGCTTCCATGAAGATCGAGGAGGCCGCCCTCACCGGCGAGTCCGTCCCGGTCGAGAAGCACGCCGACGCCATCGCGCTCGCGGCCGACGCCGACGACGTGCCGCTGGGCGACCGCAAGAACATGTGCTACATGGGTTCCACCGTGGTGTACGGCCGCGGCCGCGCCGTCGTGGTGGGCACCGGCATGAACACCGAGATGGGCAAGATCGCCACGGCCCTCACCCAGGCAAAGAAGGAGCTCACCCCGCTCCAGATGAAGCTCAACGAGCTCTCCGGCATCCTGACCAAGCTCGTGCTCGCCATCTGCGTGATCATCTTCGCCGTGGACATCGTCCGCCACTTCGGCGAGCTCGGCTCCAACCCGGGTATGCTGCTCGACACCTTCATGGTCGCCGTGTCCCTGGCAGTCGCCGCCATCCCCGAGGGCTTGGTCGCTGTCGTCACCATCGTCCTGTCCATGGGTGTCACCAAGATGTCCAAGCGTCAGGCCATCATTCGCAAGATGACCGCCGTCGAGACCCTCGGCTGCACCCAGATCATCTGCTCCGACAAGACCGGCACTCTCACCCAGAACAAGATGACCGTCGTCAAGCACGAGCTCGCCTGTGCCGAGGAGAAGTTCCTCGCCGGCATGGCGCTGTGCTGCGACGCCAAGTGGGACGAGGAGAAGGGCGAGGCCGTCGGCGAGCCCACCGAGTGCGCCCTTGTCAACGACGCCGCCAAGGCCGGCATGCAGGGGCTCGACGTCGAGCACCCGCGTGTGGGCGAGGCGCCGTTCGACTCCGGCCGCAAGATGATGTCCGTCGTGGTCGAGGAAGCCGACGGCACCTTCGAGCAGTACACCAAGGGCGGCCCCGACGTCGTCCTCTCCCGTTGCACCCATGTGTATGACAACGGCGAGATCGTCCCCATGACCGACGAGCGCCGCGAGCAGATTCTCGCCGCGAACAAGTCCATGGCCGACCAGGCACTGCGCGTGCTGGCGCTCTCCAGCCGCACCTACACCGAGAAGCCCTCTGACTTCTCCCCCGAGGCCCTCGAGCACGACCTCGTGTTCTGCGGCCTCTCTGGCATGATCGACCCCGTCCGCCCCGAGGTCACCGCCGCCATCGCGGAGGCCAAGGAGGCCGGCATCCGCGCCGTCATGATCACCGGCGACCACATCGACACCGCCGTGGCCATCGCCAAGGACCTGGGCATCGTGACCGACGCCTCCCAGGCCATCACCGGCGCCGAGCTCGACAAGATCTCCGACGAGGACTTCAAGACCCGCGTGACCGAGATCTCCGTCTACGCCCGCGTCCAGCCCGAGCACAAGGCCCGCATCGTCGACGCCTGGAAGAGCCTGGGCAACATCGTCGCCATGACCGGCGACGGCGTCAACGACGCCCCGTCCATCAAGCGCGCCGACATCGGCGTCGGCATGGGCATCACCGGCACCGACGTCACTAAGAACGTCGCCGACATGGTCCTCGCGGACGACAACTTCGCCACCATCATCAACGCGGTGGAGGAAGGCCGTCGTATCTACGACAACATCCGCAAGGTCATCCAGTTCCTGCTGTCCGCCAACATCGCCGAGGTCCTCTCGGTGTTCGTGGCGACGCTGATCGGCTTCACCATCTTCCAGCCGGTCCAGCTGCTGTGGATCAACCTCATCACCGACTCCCTGCCGGCGCTCGCGCTCGGCATGGAGGAGGCCGAGGGCGACGTCATGAAGCGCAAGCCCCGCAACGCCTCCGACGGCGTGTTCGCCGGCGGCATGGGCCTCGACATCGCGTTCCAGGGCATCATCATCACCCTGCTGGTGCTCGCCTCCTTCTTTGCCGGCGTGTACTTTGACATGGGCTACATCGACATCGCCGACATGATCGCCGGCACCGCCGATGCCGAGGGCGTCACCATGGCCTTCATCACCCTGTCCATGGTCGAGATCTTCCACTCCTTCAACATGCGCAGCCGCCGTGCCTCCATCTTCTCGATGAAGACGCAGAACAAGTGGCTGTGGGGCGCTGCCGCCCTGGCCGTCGCGCTGACCATCGTGCCGGTCGAGATCGATGTCTTGGCGAACGTCTTTGGGTTCATGGCGCTTGACCCGATGGCACTGCTTGCCGCGCTCGGCTTGGCGTTCCTCATCATTCCGCTGATGGAGATCTACAAGGCGATTATGCGCGCTGTGGAGAAAGATCAGGATTAGGAGCAAGGAGACGGCTTTCGTGGCTGACATCTTGGACCATATTCCGAGCTTTGGGGACCTGCGTGTCGATGACGCGCAGGTCTCTGCGTTTGAGGCGGCTCGGGAGGCGTTGGCGGTGGTGGGCGATATTCCCGTCGAGGAAATCGAGCTGGGCGTCGTGGTGCGCCTGGACCGCGGCTTTCCCATGGTGGCAACGGCTGGCGGCGCGCGGTTTCGCGCCGAGCATGCGGTGACGTTCGCCAAGGGCAAGCGCAAGAAGCGCGGTGGGCGCGCGGCTGGCGTCGGGCGTAACGGCGGGCGAAAAGGCACGGCCGTCGACTTTGGTCGCGAAGGCCGCGGCGGCGCTGGTCGCGGTAGTGCGCGCATCACCCATGGTGTGCCGAGCGCAGACGGCGCCATCGCGTTTGAGCACGTGGACGTGGCCGCCGCGTACACGGTCGATATGGGCGCGGATCGGCTGTTGCCCGCCGTTGGCGATGTGGTGGCGGTGCGCGTGGCTCCCGGTCACGACATGGGTGTGATTTTGCAGGTGTTGCCGCGCCGGACCTCGTTTGAGCGGTGGCGCGGCAAGAACCGCGGTGAGCGACAGGTGTTGGCGGCCAACGTCGATGTCATTTTCATCGTGCAGCCGCTTGGCGCCGAGCGCGACACGCTGACGCTCATGCGCGATCGCGTGGCCCGTTCGCTGGTGTTGGCTCGCGATTGCGGGGCCGAGCCCGTGGTGATACTCACCAAGGCGGACCGCTGCGAAACGGCCGAGGTGGTTCGTATCGTTGCGGAGTTGCGGCGCCTGTGCGGCCCGGATGTGCGCGTGGTGGTAACGTCCTCGCGGACGGGCGAGGGGCTGGGCGAAGTCCGCTCCTGCGTGCCGCGCGGTGTATGTGCCATGATCTTGGGAGAGTCGGGTGCGGGGAAATCCACGCTGCTCAATACGTTGTTGGGCACCAATGCGCTTGAGACGAACGAGGTCCGTGCACGTGACGACGCGGGACGGCATACCACGGTGGCGCGCATCATGGTGGCGCTGCCGGAGCCGTGCGGTGTGATCGCCGATTGCCCAGGGCTGCGCTCATTGCCGCTCGTGGGTCACGAGCGCGGGCTGGCGCGGGCGTTTCCCGAGGTTGTTGAGGCAGCGTGCGCCTGTCGGTTCAACGACTGCACCCATACGCATGAGCCGGGCTGTGCCGTGCGAGAGGGTGTGGAGGATGGGACGATCGAACCCGCGCGTGCCGAGGCGTTTTTGTCCCTCGCGTCAGAGATGCGCGTGAGCGCGCAGAGCTTGGACCCGGATATCCACGTAGGCTGATGGCACGGCGCGCTGGGGCCTATGACCGGGGCGTGCGGCGTTGAATGCACGTCGCGCTTCTGGGATCTGAATTGCATATCTGCAGGTAAATACCTCATTGTCAAGCCGTTCACCTTGGGTGGGCGGCTTTTTTTCTTGCGATGCATCTCGCAACGTCTTGCCTAAATCCAAACAGGCGGGAAAGACGTGGACAAGCGTTTGGTTGGACGGCGTTGCGCTTTCTGTTTTTGACATCTGGCCCCAAGCCGGCGTTTCGCACAATGGGATCACGGTTTGATTTCGGCGAGGGGAAGCACATGAGGCGAAGGACGAGATTGGTGCTCAGTGCTCTGACGGGTGTGGCAGCGGCAGCCTTATTCGTGGTGTATGCGAGCGGCGTACGCACGGAGGCGCATGCGGCGCAGCGTGAGGTGCTCGAGCGTTTTGGCGGAGATACGGTGCCGGTGTGCGTTGCGATTCGCGAGATCGAGCCGGGCGAGGAGATTGACGAGGGCAACGTGCGTGTGGAGGAGTGGGCGGCGAGCTTGCTTCCCTCTGGTGCGTTGACCTCGCTCTCCGATGCCGCAGGCAAGATGGCAACCTCGCGCATTCCCAAGCGCGCGCCGCTGAGCGGCGTGTATTTTGAGCGGCGCGAGGATGCCGCGCGCGTGCCCGATGAGCTGGTGGCGGTGTCGGTTCCAAGTGACGCGGAGCATGCGGTGGGCGGTGTGTTGGCTCGCGGTGATGAGGTCGAGGTGTATGTGATGGCGAACGGCGTTGCCGACCGTTTGACGGCGGCAGAGGTGCTCGATACGAGCGTGCTGGCGCAAGGCGGCGGTGACATGAGCTGGGTGACGTTGGCCGTGGAGCCGTCGGTGGTCGAGGAGCTGTTGGCGGCGATTTCGGTGGGAACGGTTTCTTTGGTGGCACCGGGCGCTGATGCCAAACAACAAAGTGCTTCAGGCGCGGTCGGGGCTGATGGCGATGGGACGGCGGGCGACCCTGCGTCCCAGGACGCGGCGGATGAAGGCTCGAATGGCGGGGCGAACCGCGATGCCAAGGCGGGCGTTCAAGATGCGGGAACTTCGACTGCGGTAGGAGAAGGGGGCGAGCGCTGATGGACGAGGCCGGGCAGCAAACATGGCTGCTGTGGGCGGGCGCCCATGGGGCTCATCATCTGCGCCGTGAAGTGACGGCGCGCGGAAAGGAGCCGCGCTTCGTGCGTGTGCAGACCGAAGCAGAACTTGTATCGTTGGCGGCGACGCTTCCACTGGAGGATCTGAGCGTGGCGATTGACGCGCGCATTGCCGATCTTGATATGGTTGAGGGCTTGGTGCGAACACTGCGCGCGATGTCGTGCGTTCACGAGGTATTTGCACTGGTAGTTCCCGGCGATGCCGGGCGTGTTGCCCGCCTGTTCTGCGCGGGCGCGACAGAGGTCATCACGGCGGAGGCCGCCGAGGCATCGGATGATGCCGTATGCGAGGCACGTGTGGAAAATGGGCTAATCGTTTCGTACCCCGAGGTGTCCCCCGCCTGTGATGATGCCTATGGTGGGCATGACATCGATGCTGCGCTTCTCGATGCACGAGAGATACGGCAGCGTGTTGGGGATGCTCATGGCACCGGCGATCTGCAGCTGCATGTGGAAGACGGGGTCGGAGCAGGTGAGGTTGCCGCAGCGGTTGATACTGGCGAGGTTGCGGTGGACGAAGAGATGCCGCCGTGGGAGGAGCCGGCGGGCGGCGGGCAAGCGGGGATGAGACGCGCGGTGTTGGCCGACGAGGTGCCTTCGGTGACGGGCGCGACGGATGCAGGTCATCGGGCACCAGTGATCGTGGCGATTTCCGGGCGTGGGGGATGCGGCAAGACCACCGTGGTCGCCTCTATGGCGGCCGTTGCCGCGCGGGCCGGATTGCGCTGTGCGGTGATTGATCTTGATTTGATGTTTGGGAACTTGGCCGATGTTTTAGGTGTTGAGAGCCCTATTGGATTGGAGACCGTCGGCGCCCATGCGCGGGGTGGGACAGTGCAAGAGCGCGACATCGAGGATGCGGCCATGCGTGTGGGTCCGGGCTTGACGTTGTGGGGCCCATGCGCCGAGGCTGAGCGCGCCGAGCTCATGGCAAGCCCGGCTGAGCAGTTGATCGCCGCGTTGCGTGGAGTGGCTGACGTGATATTCATCGATACGTCTGGCCAGTGGGGAGATGCGGTGGCGATGGCGCTGGGCGTATGCGATCGCTGCCTGGTGTTTGGAGATGCTGGTGCGTTTTCGGCGGTGTCGGCCCGGCGGGCGATTGAGGTGGCGGTGCGCTTGGGTGTCCCGCGGGCGCGCATGAGCAGCGTGTTCAACAAGGCTGCCTTGCATGGTGAGGGAGAGGGGGCGGCGCTGCGCTTTGAGATGGGGGTGTCCTTAAGCTCGCGATTGCGCATCGCGGATGGGGGCAGCGAGGTGTCCGGCATGCTTTCGTTTGGTCACCTCGATCAGGTTATGTCCGGTCAGGGCGCATTTGCCAAAACCGTCAGAGTGGCAACGACGGAGCTCTTGCGTGAACTTGGTTGCTCGCTGGGCACGTTGGAGCTTGAGCGCGAGACGGCGGGACGCGAGCGCGGGCATCGGTTTCGTTTGCCGTGGCGAGGGGCGGGTGATGAACGGTGAGTGTGTACGAGCGTGCACAGGCTGCGCGTGCGGGTGCCGGAGGCGAGGAGCGTGATGCTGGCTACCGGTTGGCTCATATGCGCGAGCTGCGCGCCCAGGTGAAGCGGTCGGCGCTCGAGCGCGTGGGGTTTACCGAGGTCGCGCGTATCATTGAAGGCTCCGATATCGAGCGGGCGCGCACGGAGCTGCGCCCGGCGATTGAGGCCGTGTTGAATGCCGGCGCCGCAACTCAGATAACGGCCGCAGAGCGTTTGACCCTGGTTGAGGACGTACTCAACGATGTGGTTGGCCTGGGGCCTTTGCAACCGTTGCTGGATGACGAGGCCGTGAGTGAGATTATGGTCAACGGGTGCGAGTCGTTGTTCGTCGAGCGTTCGGGAACGCTGCGAGAGCTCGAGGTTCCCTTTGAGAACGATGAGCAGATCCGTATCGTGATTGACCGTATCATTTCGCCGTTGGGAAGACGTGTCGATGAGCGACGTCCGACGGTGAATGCCCGCTTGCCAAGCGGATACCGCGTCAACGCCGTGATTCCGCCCGTGGCCCTCAACGGCCCGACGCTCACAATCCGAAAGTTCTCAGATCGCATTGACTCGTTGGAGCAGTTGGTGCAGCTCGGCTCGCTGCCCCCGTGGTATGCGTGGTTGCTCACGCGCGCCGTTGAGCTGCGGCAGGATTTGGCGGTGGCGGGTGGGACTGGCTCTGGCAAGACCACACTGCTGAACGCGCTCTCATGTGAGATTCCCACGGGTGAGCGCATTATCACGATTGAGGACGCGGCCGAGCTTAAGTTCTCTCGCCATCCGCACGTTGTGCGTCTTGAGGCACGAGAGGCATCCATTGAGGGTGAGGGCGCGGTGAGCATCCGCGATTTGGTGGCCAACGCGCTGCGTATGCGGCCTGATCGAATCGTGGTGGGCGAGGTGCGCGGCGCCGAGGCGATCGATATGCTCCAGTCCATGAACACGGGCCACGATGGGTCGCTCACGACGCTGCACGCGGGTAGTGCCGAGGAGACGGTGGTGCGTCTCACGCTGTTGGCGCGCTATGGCGTGGATTTACCGGGTGATTTGATTGAGGAGCAGATCGCCATGGCGCTCGACGGGATCGTGATGTCGGTTCGCACGCCGCATGGAGAGCGGTATGTGTCCTCATACACCGGGGTGTCGCGTGCGGTTGGCGGTGGGGTTGCATTGACGGAATACGTGCATTTTGATGCGGCGCGCAAACGATGGGAGCTGCGAGAGGAACCGCCGTTCGTGGCGGCGGCACTTGCGGAGGGGGCATTGGAAGAAGGGGAGGTCGAGGCGTGGAGGCGTATGTGTCCTGTTGCATAGGGGCGCTGGCGGCGGGGAGTGCGTACGGGCTGTGCGGTCTGCACATCGGTGCCGCGCGGCGCCGGCCCGATGGCTGGACAAACAAGTCTTTGCGTATGGCGGTGCATGAGCTGGTGTGTGGTCTTGGCGCCGCAGTGCTCTCTGCAGGCGTGGTTCCTGCGAGTGCCGTACGGGTGCTACGGGAGGAGCTACAGCTGTCGAGACAAGGCGGGCGGGATGGGCGAGAGCTGGCTGGTGACGCTGAGGTGCTGGGCCGTTTTACGGTGGTAAGCCTAGGTGCGGCATGCGCGTGCGCGATCGTGGCGACATCACCCGTCGGGCTGGTGGTCGGAGGAGCCGTGCCAGGCGGGCTGGTCATGGCGCGGCATGTATCGCGTGCAAGATCCGAACGGATTCGCATCGAACGGGAACTGCCCGAGGTGTTTGGTGCCCTTGCGATCTCTCTGGGATCGGGGCTTTCGCTGGGACAGGCGATGCGGTATGTGGGTGGTCATGCCGAGGAGCCGGTGCGCTCCGAGTTGTTGCGCGCGGCCTGCGAGATGGCGTGCGGCGTGCCCGTGGCGCAGGCGTTGCAAGGACTGATGGACAGGCTGCCTGTGCCCGGGTTGGAACTCGTCACGCTGGCGCTTGGCGTTTCACAGCGCACGGGGGCGCCGTTGGCCGGCTTGCTTGCCGATGCATCACGGTTGACGGGTGAGCGCATCGAGCTGGCAAGGCGGTTGGATGTCAAGACCTCGCAGGCCCGCATGTCTGCCCATGTGGTTGCGGGGATGCCCGTGGCGATGCTCGCGTTGCTCTCGTTGTTCTCGGCCGATTTTCGCGCGGGGCTCGCCACGATGGCGGGAATGGTTTCAGTGTTGCTCGCCTTGGTGCTCAATGGCTTGGCGTGGGTCATTATCGGACGTGTGATGCAGGTGAGGATGTGATGGCTGGGATGAGTGGGTCGGGCGTCCTGATGCTGCTTGCGGCTGCGGCGGCGCTGTGTTCGAGCTCGTGCGCATCGCTGTTGATGGGTTGGGAAGCTGCCGATCGGCGGCAGACAGTTGTACGCGCGGCCGGGGTTGCACGTTCCTGGGTGCGGGCGGGCATCCAGGGCGTCGGTGGCGCTTTGGGCACGTTGCTGCACGTGCGCGATGGCCCAGGGCAACCAGTGGGCTTGGGCGAGGTGTCCGAGATGGTCGATATCGTGCGCCTGGGATTGTCGGCGGGGTTGTCATTCGATGCCGCGCTCGGGTTGTATTGCGAGGGGCGCACGGGGCGCTTGGCTGAGCGCTTGGCGCAGGCGCAGCTGCTGTGGCAGGCAGGAGCCGGCTCGCGCGAGATGGAGCTGATGTCGGCCGCTCGTGATGTGGGCGTTCGGTCCCTTGAGACGTTCGCAACGGCTGTGGGTCAGGCACTTGCGCTCGGTGCGCCGCTGGCCGATACGCTTGCGGGGCAGAGCCGTGAAATTCGCGCGGCGCATAAGGCCGAAGTTGAACGTCAGATTGAGCGGGCACCGGTCAAGTTGCTCATTCCTACGGGCACGCTGATTTTGCCCGCATTGTTGATTTCCATATTGGGCCCGCTGTTGGCTGCGGGCGGGATGCTATAGGAGGCAAGTATGGTGATGTTGCAGGAGTATGTGGAAGAGGCCTTGGAGGCGGCGCGTGAGGCATATGGGCGTGCGATGTCCACGGCGATTCAGGCAGTTCGCGCTGGCACCTCCACGGTGGTTGGCGAGAAGGAGGCGCAGGGCACTACCGAGTACGCTATTTTGGTCGGCGTGCTGGTGGTGATTGCGATCGTGGCGATCGTGGCGTTCAGGGGCAAGGTGAGCGAGCTGTGGGATTCCATCTCCTCGGGCATCAACAGCCTGTGAGGAGGAACGCTTCCACATCGCGCCGACACGGCGCGGCCGTGCTGCTCGTGGTGTGCATCGCCCTGTCGGCGAGCGCCGTAGCGATAGTGACAGTCGGCGAGAGGTCGCACGGGCCAGATGAGAAAGATGCGGCGGATGCGCAGGTGGATGGAAAACCTGACGCGATGGCCGCATGGGATGAGACGCGCGGCAAGAATGTGTCGGTTTCCAAGACGGCTCCCGATCGGTTTTTGGCCGATGCCGCGCGGGAGACCGATGCAGCCCAGGCGGATGGGAGAGGCGCCCGCTCAGTTTGTGTGCGATGGGACGAGGATCGGGATGTACCGCAGGTTGCTGAAGATGTGCTGCGCGCATACGAGCGGGAAGGGGGCATGCAGCTTATGGCGTGCGGGTATGTTGATCTGCGCGGCAACGTCTGGTGCGCCTTGGTGCAAAACGGCGATGCGTGGGTCGACGTGGTGATGATTGCCACGGCCGACGGTGAATCGAGTGAGGCGCGTGTGGTGCGAACGGCGCGTTTTGAGGAGGAGTGAGTGACGGTGTGGTGCAATGGCGAGCGGGGACGCATGGGCGTTCGCGTTGGGAGCGGCGGGCCTGAAGGAGAGGCTGTGGCCTATGAAGGGACGGGGCATTGCGCGGAGGGGCGTACGGTGCAGCATACCCGTGCGCATGTGGAGGCTCGCTCAGATGGGGTTGCGATGCGCTCACGGATGCGGAGCGGGACAGGGGGAGGTGGCCACGGCTGCCAAGCGAAGTCGTATGCGGATCTTGTTCGAGAATGTCGAGCGCAGGGCACGGTTGAGTATGCAATCACCATGGTGGCGATGTTATCGCTGGTATTGGGCTGCGCTGCGGTGTGGCGTGCGGGCGCTTGCGGAACGTTTACGCAGATGGCAACCGAAGCGGCTTCCCATGGGTTTGATGCGGACGGAGCGGTGGACATCGCCTTATATTGAGCGCGCGTGCGCTCGGGATTCGGCTCAGGCGACTATAGAGGCGGCGGTGTTGTTGCCGAGCTTTCTCATATTGATGCTCGTGCTGTTGCAACCGGTGTGCGTGCTGTACACACGTGCCGTTATGGAGTCGGCCGCTGCCCAGACGGCACGGTTGATGGTGACGGCGGAGGCTGTGGGAAAGCAGCGTGATGAGGAGGCGTATCGGGCGTTTGCGCTGCGGAGACTTGCCGCCGTGCCAGATGTGTCCATATTTCACGTGGGAGGCCCGTACGCCTGGGAGATCGCGTACGAGGATGCGGCCTCGACGGGAGGTGAGGTGCGTGTTGCGATTGAGGGGGCGCTGCGCCCGCTGCCCATACTTGGGATCTTTGCCCGAGGCATGGGGGAGGTCAATGGGTCGGGGGATGTCGTGGTGCGGGTTGAGGTTTCGTATGAGGGGCGTCCTGGTTGGCTGAGTGGGGGAAACGCTGATGAGGGGTCATAGCAGGTGGCGCGCCCGAGGCGCGGGTGTAAGCCTTTTTGTCGAGGACGGCGCATATACCACCATTGCGGCGGCGGTTGCCATGTTGATGGTGCTTGCGCTGTTGTTCTCGGCATCGCTTGCGGTATGGAGCTCGTCTCGTGCGAGTGATGTACAAGTGAGCGCGGATACGACGGCGCTGGCAGGCGCGAATGTGGTGGCGTCATATTACACGGTGGCGACGGTGCTCGATTCGTGCGTTCTGAGTATGGGGCTCGCCGGTTTCACGATGACGGGTGCGGGACTGGTCGGCCTGCTGGTGCCAGGGGCGAACGCTGCGGCGGGCAAAACGCTCGAGGCTGGCGTGCGCATGCTGAATGCGCGCAATTCGTTTGCCGAATCGGCGTCACGGGGGTTGGAGAAATTAGAGGGCTCGCTGCCGTATTTGGTGGCGGCGAACGGAACGCGCACCTGCGCAGCGCAGCATACCGAGCTCATGGCGTACACAGGAACCGCATTGGCGCTGCCGCGCGAGAGCGCTTCGTCGTTTCCCGCCATCGAGGGGCCGGCAGTGGATACAGACGCTTTAGAGCAGGCGGGTGATGAGCTGGATGAGGTCGCCCACAAGTTGTCGGAGGCAGCTGAGGACACGGCTGATGCAAAGGAACGAGCTTGGCGTGCCGATTGCGGGCGCGATGGGATGAATATGCAGGAACGCGCGGCTGCGCTCTCAGGCATTTCCGAGTTGGAGAATCCGGATTTCGCTTCGAGTCTGACGTGGGATCCGCGTGTGGGGCTCGAGCGGGCGCGCGCGTATTATCGTTGGCGATTTGAACACGACGAGCCGAGCGGGCAAGGGGTCGAGGCGCGTGCTGATGCGGCGGCGCGCCATGTGTTTTACGAGTATGCGCTCGAGCAGCTTGAGGGGATGGATGTCTCCGAGCGCGATGGACAGGTGACGGCAACGATTGAGTTGATGCCCAAGAATACCGAGGAAGTGCGTGCAACCGCGCTCTATACGGATGCGATATGGCCAACAAGCGTTGAGGATGCAGGTGTAACGTTGCATTTTTCGGCTGATTGTCCCGGGGCCCTGGGGGCGGTTGGTCCCATGAGCGCGGTGCGCGACATTGAGACGGGAGCCGTGCGCGAATGCGAGACATGTCGGTTTGGCGTCGGTGATATTGGCAAGGCGCCCGCCGCCTCGACCTTGATTGACAACGGATTTGAGTATCACTTGCGCGAATACATGCTGGCCCTCAAAGACTATGCGGCGTGTCGCAATCGCGAGCTTGAGCTTGAACGTACGGCTCGCGGCGAGGCGGATGATGCCGGCAACGCCTTTGAGGACGCCATTGCAGGTTTGGCAAGCGGGCGGCCGCGTATCGCTCCTCCTGGAAGGGACGGGTGCATTGCCCTCGTAGTGCAGGATGCGATGGATGCCCCTGATGGGCTTACGAGTTCATTCGCCGCCGATCAGGGCGTTGAGCCGCGCGCCGCCATCGCGGCGGCAACGCTCAAGCTCGATCCAGCCACACGTGAGAACAACGTGCTTTCTCGTTTTTTCTCTGGCTTAGAGGAACGCGTGGGTGCCGATGGACCTGCCGGTCTTGTGGATGGGGTGATGGATTTGTGGGGTGATTTGCTCATTTCGTACGGGGATATATCCAATGCGTTGGGTGCTGTGACAGATGATTTGCTAAGTGGTTTGGAGGATTTGGGCGCCGGTCCTGTGGCACGTTGGCTGGGCGATCGGATTGCGGGCATTGTGGGCGCCTTGGGGCTCGATCCAGTTGATTTGAGCTTGCGAAAGCCCGTGCTTGCAGACAGCGCTCGGGTGCTCGAGGATGCGGGCGCAACGGGTGTGGTAGACGTGCAGGAGATGCTCCGCTCCATCCCGGTGGGATCTCTCGATGCCGATGCGATTTTGCGTGCGATTGGCTACGAGGTCGGTACGTATATTGAATCGCTGGAGTTTACCGTCGCCGAGATTCCCCTGCCGAACGGCGGCTCGATTCCCATAACGGTGCGATTGCGTGATGTGATTGGCCCGATTGGAGATGCGGCCTGATGACAGTGTGGTTCGGGCGGCGTTTGCCGCGCGCTTCGGTTGCTGAGGAGGGCGCACAGGCAACGGTCGAAATGGCGGTGGTTGTTCCAATTGTGCTTGTGCTGGGGCTGATCGTGTACAACCTCATGGTGTTCATGGCGGCAACGGCGCGGTTTGATCGTGTGGCGCCCGATATCGTGCTGGCGCACGGCGTTGCTCCTGTTTCGGACGGCTCGGCTGCCACTGACGGAACGGATGCGATTACGGCACAGTTGGAGCAAGCGATGGGAGGCTATGACGTTGCCGTCGAGGTGCAGTGCGAATGGGAGGGAGGGAAAGAAGACGGCTCGCTGCTCGACTTGGCGGCTCCTTTGCGGACGTATCGGTGCACGATGCATTATCGACCTTGGCCAAGTGGCCTATCAATCGCCGGGGTGTCGATGGGGGCTCCGGCCGAATTGGAGCATGAGCGGACTGTGACGGTTGATCCGTGGAAATCGGGGGTGGTCATATGAGCAAGATGGGTGCGCGAAAGGGCGGCGGGCCGGGTGAGGCACATGAGCTTGAGGGGGCAGTCAATCACGCGCTGGACGTTTTGGGCTGGGGCGGAGAAGCGGTTTGGGCTCTATCGTTTTGGCAACGGTTTTTGGGGATGCTCGCGGTGAGTCCCGTTGATGCGCAGGGCAATCTATGTATGGTGATATTTCCAAGATGCAACTCCGTGCATACATGCATGATGCGATTTGCCCTCGATATTGCCTTTATCGACGCGAATGGGAATGTGCTTACCGTGAGCGAGCGTGTGCCGCCGTGGAGCGTTCGGTCAGTTCCCGGTGCGTCCGCTGTGATCGAGCGCGTGTCTACCGCGATGGTGGATGAGCTTGAGGTGTACGAAGCAGCAGCAACATGAAAAAGGCCCCTTTTGCAAGGGGCCTGACCAGGCAATGGTGGCTAGAGAGGGAGTCGAACCCCCGACACGAGGATTTTCAGTCCTCTGCTCTACCAACTGAGCTATCTAGCCAAAGTGTCGGGCTGTCATTGACAGCTCGATTACTATATCAAATCCAGAAGGAGGGTCAAGCGAAAGTTGCAATCTTTTTTTAAATTGTCTGTATCGCCCATTTTGGAGGGGTGCGGATGCCGTTGAAACCGTTCGGGTCGACCACCTTGGAGGGGCGCTGGGTTCCGCCTCTATTTCACGTCCTTTCTGACGGCTGGAGGCGTGGACATTGGATGGGAGGGATGTTTGGGGACGGTGTTCGTTTATGCTTGGGTATCAGCAGGATAAGCTGCGCGTGAGAGGAGATGCCCATGGCGGAAAGGGTTCGCGGTGTGAACTTGTCGGGATGGTTCATCTTGGAGCCATGGGTAACGCCGTCGCTATTTGCCGCGACGGGCGCCTCGAACGATCGAGAGTTGCAGCAAACGCTCGGAGCGGCCGTCTACAATGAGCGTGTACGGCAGCATTACGAGACATTCGTGGGTGAGGACGATTTCCGCCGCATGTCAGCTATGGGGCTTAATGCAGTTCGAATCCCGGTGCCGTGGTATGCGTTTGGCTCTCAGGACGAGGGCGAGACGTATATCTCCTGCATCGACTATATCGATCGTGCGCTCGAATGGGCGGTGAAGTATGGGATGCATGTGCTGCTTGCACTGGCGACAGTCCCTGGGTGCCAATGCGATACGTCGGGGTCAGGCATGTCGCCGGAGGCGGCGAGCGAGTGGCATTTCACACCGACCGCCCGCGCGGCGGCGCTTGATGTGCTCGGGCGTTTGGCCGAGCGCTACGGTGCGTACGACGCTCTTATGGGGGTTGAGCTGCTTGATGCCCCGCCGGTGAGCGTGCGCAAGGGGCTGTTCGGTATGACGCCCGGTGTGCCCGCTCACTATTTGCGCAATTATTACCGTGATGCCTACGCGTGCGTTCGCAAACACATGGGCGAGGACAAGCTCGTGGTGTTTTCCGCTTCGGGACACCCGTCGGCGTGGAAACACTTCATGCGGGGCGATCAATATAAGCGCGTTGTGATGGATGTGCAGCTGTATCATTTCCGTGATGACACGGCGCAGGATATTACCACGCCAAATGGGTTGTCTTCGGCGATAGAGCGCAATCGCAGGATGATTCGCGAGGCGCGCTCCGCCGGTTTTCCCGTGCTGGTGGGTGGCTGGTCGGGGGCGGCGGTGCTCGCCGGATCGTCAGTGACGCCGGAGGGGCGCCGCGCTTATGAGCGTGTGTTCGTATCAAACCAACTGGCAACGTTTGACCAGACCGATGGTTGGTTTTTCCAGACATGGAAGACCGAGCGCCGCATCGCCGCGTGGGACGCCCGCGTCGCGCTCGCCCCGCTCGAGCGCGCGATGATGGAGTAGCTCATGCATAACGAAGAGATGCCGGGTGAAGCCGCCCCCGTCCGCGTCCCGGGGGAGGGCATGCTCTCCCTCGTCGGCACGCCCATCGGCAACCTCGGCGACCTTTCCGCCCGCGCGGCCGAGACCTTCCGCCGCGCGGATGCCGTGTGTTGCGAGGACACACGCGTGACGGGAAAGCTTCTGGCGCATCTGGGCATCTCGAAACCGCTCGTTCGCTGCGACGACAACGTGATCCGTCAACGCGCGCCCGAGCTCATCGACCGCGTGCGGATGGGCGAGCGCATCGCCTTCGCGTCGGACGCGGGTATGCCGAGCGTCTCCGATCCCGGCCAGGTTTTGGTCGAATTGGCGCGCGAGGAGGGCGTTCCGGTCGAGGTCATCCCGGGGCCGTCCGCATGCGTGACGGCGCTCGTGCTCTCCGGCATCCCGAGCGACCAGTTCTTCTTCGAGGGCTTCTTGCCGCGCAAGCACGGCGAGCGCGTGCGCCGCCTGCAGCGTTTGGCCGCCGTTCCCGGAGCGCTCATCTTCTACGAGTCACCGCATCGCGCGGAGGCGTCGCTCAAAGCGATCGCAGAGGTCTTCCCCGGGCGCATGGCGGCTCTTTGCCGCGAGCTCACGAAGCTTCACGAGGAGGTTCTGCGCGCACCCGCTCCCGAGCTTTACGAGCAGGTGCTCGAGCGCGGCGAGCTCAAGGGTGAGATGGTGATCGTGGTGGCTGCGCCCACGGAGGCGGAGCTCGAGCGCCACGAGGCCGCGCTGGCGGTGGGCACCCAGCCAGGGGAGCCTGCGGATCCCGACGAGCTGCTGCGCGCGGACATCGCTGAGGGCCTCGCCGCCGAGGAGGCCGCCAAGGCGCTCGCCAAGCGCCTGTCACAAAAGTATTCCCGCAAGAAGCGCGACGTGTACAACATGGTGTTGGAGCACATGAGCAAGCAGAATTGACGCCTGCCGCATATTTTGCGTTGCGGGTGAATGGAGGGGCCTTGGTTGATTACGGCCAGGGCCTTGTGTTCGACAGTCGAGAGTCACCAGGTGGTTTCAAAAAGTGCGGAAATCGGGTAAATCGCCCAAATAAAAAGTGCGGAAATCGGGATGTCCGTCAAGTGGAATGCGTCAAGACGGAGAAGTTTCCTGTATGCCCACGTACATGGCGCGATTTTATAGAGCCGATGTCTTGTCGCCTGGGTTTCGTTCGCCCTTGGGATTGTCGGAGGTGGACAGAGAAACAGTCCGCCCCGCTTATTCCTACACGGGTTCAACCTGCTAGAATGAAACGTTGCATCAACACCGTTTGGGAAGGAAGCCGCGCGTCATGAGCTCGAAGCCGTCCTACTACATCACCACGCCCATCTACTACGTCAACGCCGACCCGCACCTGGGCACCGCGTACTCCACCATCATCGCCGACGTGCAGGCGCGCTACCGTCGCTCCGCCGGCTACAACGTCAAGTTCCTCACCGGCATGGACGAGCACGGCCAAAAGG
>CAUWJG010000009.1:0-67394 GCA_963559095.1 uncultured Collinsella sp.
CCTGAAGGGTTGGCCTTGCACCTGGGGCCCATTTTTCGCCCCGAAATTGGCCCCAGGTGCAAGGCCAACGCCCCAGACGCAAAGTCAACCCCTCAGGTGCGAAGTCAACGCGGCGGACAGGCCATTAACCGAACACCTGCAATCCGTGATGCACCGACAGACCCCAATTCATAATCTCCCATGGAACGCCGCGTAATCGCGATGGCTTGACCCTGGCCTCTCGCCAAGGCATCATGCCGCTCCTCAACGGAGAGTAGTTTTCGGCTTAGCTCCCCTCCGTCGAACTCCCCTTCCCGTTGAGGAGAAGCGGAACGCTCACACCCAAGGAACCGATACCAAAAAAAATCATGGCCATTCAGCACTAGGACTTGCGCGCGGTATACGAGTAGATCGTGCCGTTGTAGCAGGTTTCCGTATACTCAAACGGGGCGGTCACGCCCTCTTTCTGCGCATAGCTCACATGCGTGGTGCGCAACAGTGCGATGTCAGCAGCCTCAAGCAGTTGCGCTTGCTCACGCGTGGGCAGCGCCGCACTGTATCGCACGTCGCCACTGAGAATTTCAAAATCGAGTGAGCGCACGTACTCGTAAAACGAATGATTCAGACACTCGATATCAATTGCCGGAATCACGCTAGCAACCACATACGTGTAGCCAATGGCAATTGGCCTCCCATCGCCCGTGCGCAACCGCACGAAATGATGCATGAGGTCGTCGCCAGATACGCCCAGCTGCGCAGCAACATTCGGGGCGTCACGGGCGCGCACCACCTCGTAGGACACCAACTTCGCTCCAGCCACAAGCCCAATATCGGCCATGTCATCGGTAAAGCTCGTGCAACTCCCCGCGCGCTTTTCGATATGCGCGGAGCACACGAACGTGCCCCGCCCCGGCACGCGCTCGATATACCCCTGCGCGCGCAAGTTATCGAGGGCCTTGCCAATTGTTGTCCGCGAAAACCCGTATTCCGCACAAAGCTCTTCCTCGGTCATAATGCGCTCGCCCGCCTTAAGGGCGCCGTTGCTGATTGCATCTTTGATGGCACGTTCGACAATGCGATATTTGGCAGTTTTTGACATGACAAATCCTTTCCTTACCGCCTATGATAGTCGATGATTTGTCTTAGCGTACGACAACTTATCTGCCACCCATCACTTTGCGTATCTACACTCATATAAAGGCATATGACCTTGGATTTTTCATGCCTTGTACATCATGCGCGAACCATCGCTTCTTTCCCCAGCCTTCAATCACCTCTGACCACTCACCGATAAATAATGACATTTAGCAAATTATTTAGTATTTATCATTGCAAATTGAACTTAAAAGTCATATTAAATAGATACCGGACGGTGGCAGATACCGACTCGCAAAACTTGGAGCGCACAAGGAGGGCGCACATGACGTTTTTAGACTCAATCGCAACGATACCAAAGCTCCTCACGCAGATGGTGGAAACGCGCGAACGCCGTATGGCGGGCGTCACCGCTTTACTGGCAAAGCGCAGCGTGCGACGCGTGGTGTTTATCGGCAGCGGCTCGTCATACAACAGCGCGCTCGCAGCTTGCCCGCTATTCGACCGCCTTGGCATCGAGGCGGAGGCGGTGTTCCCCAACCAATTCACCACGTATCGCACGAGCTTTGACCGCAATGCGCTGTACGTGGCAATCAGCCAAGGCGGCACCACGCGCCTCGTATATGAGGCGGTCTGCAAACTCAAAGCCGCCGGCTGCAGCGTTTGCTCCATCACGTCGCAAACCGAGTCTCCCATTGCCCGAGCTGCGGACGCCGCGATCGAGATGGGCTGCGGCGAAGAAACGTTCCTCTATCGAACGGTGGGTGTATGCTGCACCACTCTCAGCTGCTGGCAACTTGCCATGACAATCGCCGCGCCCAGCCAGGACCTCTCCCCCAGCACGCAGACCGAGCTCACCGCCGGGCTCACGCGCACCATCAACGCCATGCCCACCCGACGCACCGAAGCGCTCGACTGGTACGAAGCCCACCGTTTCTCCCTCATGCGCGCCCGCTACATGATGTTCGCCGGCGCCAACGACTTATGGGCCGTTGCGCGCGAGGCCGACATCAAAGTCATGGAAATGGTCCCGCTCGTGACGCGCAGCTTCGAACTTGAGGAGATCATCCATGGCCCCCAAAACGCCTTCGATGCCTCTGGAGCCTATATCCTGTTCGCGCGCCAAGGAGCCGACGCCGACAAGGCGCGTGCCATCGCCTCGTTCCTCAACGAGAACATCGGCTTTTGCGCACTCGTCGGCAACGTGGGCAGCGGCTCGCGCGACTTCGTATTCACCGAAGCGAGCGAAACGTTCGGCGCCCTAGAGTACCTAACGTTTGCCCAGGTTGTTGCCTACAGGCTCGCCGCAGACCACGGCCGCGACTTAACGCGCCGCCTCAACGCGGGCATCTCACAGTGCATTTCCAAGGAGCTCTAGCAGGCGTTCCCAGTAAAGGAGCAACCATGATCCAGAAGATCCGCATTGACGATCGCCTTCTACACGGGCAGGTCGCGTTCAGCTGGAAGTCGAAACTCGGCTTCAACGCCATCGTCATCGCAAGCGATGCGGCCGCCAACGACCCCATGCGCAAGCAGGTTATGAAGATGTGCTGCCCCGAGGGCGTCAAGCTAGCGGTGCGCACCGTTGAAGACGCGGCAGAGCTGCTTCGAAACCCGCGCCTCAGCGCCATGAAGGTGTTCGTGGTATGCCCCGATCCGCGAAGCGCACAGCGCCTGCTCGGCATGATCGACGAGCGCCCCGTGGTCAACCTCGGCGGTATGCAGGCGGCCGACAACCGTCGCGCGTTTTCTCGCATGGTGTTCATGAGCGACGAAGAAGTGGCAACCCTCGATGAGCTGGTGGCGAACGGCATAACGGTGGAGGTTCAGGAAATTCCAACGACCGCGATGCTGGACTATGCGCATCTGCGCGAGAAATTCTAGCCACCGCCTCGGCATGCAAAGCAGTCATTGCCCGGGCAGTACCGGGCATCGAACAAGGAGAGGGGACAACTGTGTACGAAGCGATTGCCGTCGGTTTGATTATGGCACTTGCCTGGACGGCCGAAAAGATGGCCGGCACCTCGATGGTCATGCGCCCACTTGTGGTGGCGCCGCTGGTGGGCCTGGCCTTGGGTGATGTTCAGACGGGCCTTTTGGCGGGAGCGAGCCTGGAGCTTGTCTTTATGGGGGCCATGCAAATTGGCGCCGCCGTGCCGCCCGATGTCATTGTGGGTGCGGGCTTAGGCACGGCGTTCGCCATCATGTCGGGCAAGGGAATCGAGACGGCGATTGCGCTCGCACTGCCCATCGCCATCCTCGCGCAGTCCATCAAAGTCGCCCTTTTCATCGTGCGCAGTTGGTTCATGGACTTTGCCATGAAGCTCGCCGCCGACGCGAATATTCGCGGTCTGCATCTGCTGAACTTCGGCGGCCTGATGCTGCAAAGTGGGATGTATTTCCTCGTTGGCTTTGTCGCCATTTTGCTCGGGGCACCCGCAGTCACAGCATTTGTCGAGAGTATCCCCCAGGTCATCATGGACGGACTGACGGTTGCCGGCGGCATGATTCCCGCAGTCGGCTTCGCTCTGCTGCTACAGCCGATGATGAACGGTAAGAATTTCATCTACTTCTTGGTTGGTTTTGTCCTGTGCGCCTACATGAACCTGCCCATCATGGCCATCACTATCATCGGAGTTGGCGTGGCGTTCATCGTGGCATACGAGAATGGCTCGGCGAGCGCACCTGCGGTCGCCGTTGACGGGGGAGATGACTTATTCGATGAGTAACGAGAAGACGCTGACCGCAAACGACAAGAAACTCGTCAACGAACTGTTCCTCAATTCGTTCTTCCTGGAGAACTGCTATAACTACGAGCGCCAGCAAGGCTTGGGCTTCGCGCTCGCCATGTGGCCCGCCATCAAGCGCTTTTACAAGACAGAGGAAGAGCGAGCGAAGGCCCTCACGCGCCACATGGCGATTTTCAACACGACGCCTCATGTTGTGACCGCCATCACGGGCGTTTCCGCCGCTCTGGAGAAGGAGGCGAGCCAGAATCCGGACTTCGACACGTCAATCATCAACAACGTGAAAGTCGGCCTGATGGGACCTTTCGCCGGCATCGGCGACTCATTCTTCCAGGGTACGCTGCGCATCATCGCAAGCGGGATCGGCATCTCCCTGTGTCAGCAGGGGAGCATCTTGGGGCCGCTGCTCTTCCTGCTGATCTTCAATATCCCCCACATCGTGATCCGCTACCTGCTCACGGTTGTCGGGTACCGGTCCGGCACGGGCCTCGTCGCTAGCGCCGGTGGCGAGCTCCTACGCAGCCTGAGCAAGGGTGCCACCATTGTTGGCTTGATGGTCATCGGCGGCATGAGCGCCAGCATGATCAGCCTAGCCACGCCGCTCTCGATCACCATCGGCGAGACGGCCTTTGAAATGCAGGCGTATCTCGACCAGATCTTCCCGTGCCTACTGCCGCTGCTCTACGTGATCCTCATGTTTGGCTGTCTCAAGAGGGGCATGAAGTCCACCGGGATTCTTCTACTGACGATCGCCGTGGCAGCTGGTGGCACCTTCCTGGGCCTCCTCGGGTAGGAGGCGATGCCCCCAGGCGGGGCGCGTGGCCCTGCCGTCACCGCACGTGAATTCCGCGATGGCGGAGGCCACGCCCCTGGGCGGGGCGCGCAGTCCTGAGCGGACGCGGCCGGGATGTCCAACTGGTGCGATGCGCGCCGCACGCGTGTGCGGTGCCAAATGAGCTGCCGTGGCGTTGACTTTGCAGCAGGGGCGTTGACTTTGCAGCGGGGGGGTTGACTTTGCAGTTGCGGCGTTGACCTTGCAGCCGAGGCCCATTTTTCGCCCAGAAATGGGCCCCAGGTGCAAGGTCAACGCAGGGGCCGGGTGCCCGACCGGCCCGAGGCGCACGGCCAGGTGCACGCCCCGCCAGTGCCGTCATAGCTCGATCAGAGCCGAGCCGGCCGGCCGCCGCAACGGAAAATGCGGTCAAAATGCAAAACTTCGCGAAATGTAGACTATTTTAAGAACCACGTCAGTATAAGAAAAAAGCGCATGCCTTTTACCTGCTATTTTATTTGCAGCCAGGCATACTCTACTCGGCAGTGCCGAAAAATAATCTACATTTCGCAATGTTTTGCAAAAAACAAGCCGACGACTGAAGCCAAGTTTAAGAATAATCGCTGCAATTGACGACATCCTGTGCCGAGCGAACGCGCCATCCCCGTCCCGGAACGCCGACCGCCCCGCTCGCACAGCACCGCCCACTCGGTCACTCCGCCCATGGCGGCCGATCCAGCCGCGCCGCCCGGCCGCCACGTCCATGCATCCCAACCCGGACAGCGGCCAGCTGTCGTACCATACAAGACAGCCAACCGAAGGAGCACCTATGCCCATCCGCATCCCCGACGCCCTGCCGGCCACCGCGGCCCTTGAGCGCGAAAACATCTTCGTCATGACTGAATATCGCGCGCTTCACCAGGACATTCGTCCGCTGCGCGTGTTGATTTTGAACCTCATGCCCACCAAAATCGCCACAGAGACGCAAATCATGCGCAAGCTCTCCAATACGCCGTTGCAAATCGAGGTCGAGCTACTCCGCACCCGCAGTCATGAGGCCAAGCACGTCTCGGCCGAGCACCTGGAGACGTTCTACCGAACCTTCGACGACGTGCGCGCCGAGCAGTTCGACGGGCTGATCATCACGGGCGCCCCGGTGGAGAAGCTCGATTTCACCCAGGTTGATTACTGGGACGAGCTTGTCGACATCATGGATTGGTCGACAACCAACGTACACTCCACGCTGCATATTTGCTGGGGCGCGCAGGCCGGGCTGTTCCACCATTACGGCATTGAAAAGCACGAGCTGGCCGCCAAGCTCTCCGGCGTATACGAGCATCGGCTCGAAAAGCCCAGCTCGCCGCTGGTGCGCGGGCTGGATGACCGCTTTTGGGCGGTGCATTCGCGCTACACAGGCGTCGATGAGGCCGCCGTGCGCGCGCACCCGCAGCTCGAGGTGATCGCCAGCTCGCCTGAAGCCGGCCTTTATTTGGTTAAAAGTACCGATAGCAGGCGGTTTTTCGTCTTCGGTCATCCGGAATACGACGCCGACACGCTGCGCCTGGAATACGAGCGCGACGTGGCCGCGGGCATCGACCCCCAGGTGCCGGCCAACTACTTCCCCGCGGACGACCCCACCCGCGAACCGCTGTGCAACTGGCGCGCGCAGGCGCAGCTCATGTATACCAACTGGCTGAACTACTACGTGTACCAAACCACGCCGTACGATTTGGGAGAACTGTAGCTGCCGCCCTTTTCGGTTGCAGCCCGCCTCCGCCACAGCCCGCCTCCGCCACGGCCCGTCTGCGCTGTGGCTGAAATCGGCACGCAAGGAATACCTGCGCGCGGGCACAAAGCAGCAGCGCTACAGGGCGCGCCTCGCCTCGATGGCGCGGCCCAGCGTGAGTTCGTCGGCGTACTCCAAGTCGCCGCCCACGGGCAGACCGCTAGCCAGGCGACTCACCTCGATGCCGAGCGGTTTGATCGTGCGCGCCAAGTAGCTCGCCGTTGTCTCGCCCTCGATATTGGGGTTCGTCGCGATGATGACTTCCTCGATGTCCTCAGAGCCCAGGCGGGCCAGCAGCTCGCGTACGTGCAGCTGCTCCAGGCCGATTTTGTCCATGGGGCTAATCACGCCGCCGAGCACGTGGTACAAACCGTGGTAGCTGCCCGTTCGCTCGATGGCCGAGACGTCGCGCGGCTCGCCGACCACGCAGATGCGAGTGCGATCGCGCGCCATGTCCTCGCAGATGGAACACTCGTCGCCCGTGGCGTAGTTGAAGCAGCGGCTGCAAAAGTGCACCTCCTGCTTCACCATCAGAATGGCGTCGGCCAGGCGACGCGCCTCCTCGGCGTCCGCTTCGAGCAGATGATAGGCGATGCGCTGGGCGCTTTTGGGACCAATGCCCGGCAGGCGGCCCAACTCATCCAGAAGTATTTGCAAACTACGGTTGGCGCTCATGATACGCAGCTCCAATGCGCGAGATGTAGGTTGGGCGGGTTGGGGACGGGTCGCCTCTCAGGCGGCGAATCGGGGCCGTTTCGCAGGTTGGAGACGGGGCGTTTCGCATGCGGCGAATCGGGGTCGCCTCGCAGGCGGCGAGTTGTCTCCCGCTCTAAACCCGCCCCAAACTGGAGTAGGGCGCAGAGAACGGGGTCGGCCTCCGGCAGCGTGGCGAATCGGCCACGCGTGCGCGAAACGGCCCCGCCCCCGTCGTGGGCCACGCGTGCGCGAAACGACCCCGTCCCCGTTGTGCAAAAACCTAGAACGGCATGCCGGGGATGCCGCCGCCCATGCCGCCGGTGATGGCGCCCATCTGCCGATTGGCGATCTCGGCCACGCCGCGCACGCCCTCGTTCACAGCGGCGATGATCATGTCCTGCAGTACCTCGACATCCTCGGGATCGAGCGCATCCGGGTCGATGGTGATGCTCTTGAGCTGCATCTGGCCGTTGACCGTGACCTTCACCATGCCGCCGCCGGCGCTGGCGTCCACGGTGACTTTCTCCAGATTCTCCTGTGCCTCGGCAAGCTGCTGCTGCATCTTTTGCGCTTGCTTCATCAGCTGCTGCATGTTCATTCCAGCCATGATGGCCCTTTCTGTGTTGTGGAGAACGGGCGTGCGGCGGCCCCGCAACGCCCGCGTTTTCCAATTGCGGTGCGCATGGCATCGTATCACGAACGGCATGTGCCCGTGGCCAAGCAGACCGAGCGCCGCGACGAAGCAAACACTCGCCACGCCGCACCTTGAGGAGCAATCCAACCTGCGTCCACTTTGCCGCGCGCTTCTGGCTCACATTTCGACGCCAAACGAGTCCGAACCGCTCCTTCACGCCATCGACGTTGCCCACTTGATGTTCGCAATGCTCGATCAAGCGCAAGGACTATCCGACACCAAGCGTTCGCTGACTGGCAGCGATACTCATTTCGACGTAGCCAGCGGTTTAGGCTGCCGTCGAGTTACTCGACGAACAACGGGCCTCATCGCCCCGCAGGGCATGAGCTTCCCATCGACTTCCTCACTTACTTATCCATGTAGCAAGTAAGTGAGGAAGTCGATGGGAAGTTAATGGGAAGTCGTTAGACAGTCTTTGAGCAATGCACATGATGCAAAGCTTTATCTGGCTACCAGGCAGGCTGTTTCCGAGCAAAAGGTAACGTGCGCTGTTGTCAAACGGGCCGTTTTCAAGCGCAGCCGTTGTCGGCGGCCATCGAGCGGGCCGTTTCCAAGCTCTTTTCCCGCCAACAAGTGTGAAAAGACGGGGAAACAGCCCGCTCGGTAAGCGACCCAATCAAGAAATGGACACGTTGGGGCATCAGGATCGGAAGCCGCGCACACGCGAAGAACCAGGCTGGACCTTCTCACTCACCTGCGAGGAAAACATGGCCGCGGCGGAACTTCGGCATGCGACCGCCGAATTTTTGCAGCCCAACCGTTGCACTCGAATGCGCAACCCAAGAAGGTGATGCACAAGCTGAGGCGAGAGCAAAAGCTCTCAACCAAGCGCAGCGCAGGCAACGTTTGAGCAGCAATGCCAGCAAAGTGCTCGCATCGTCGAACACTCCACCCAGGGAGACCCGTACGACCTCAGTGCCCCACCCTCAAAATGCCCACTCAACACGATGTCCGAATATCGGGTGAATTCCCATTGCATGCATGAACCCGCCCCGCCTGTGAAATACGGCCCTCCAGCGCAACCAGGACAATCGCAACAGCTACGATTAGCATTCCAGCAAGCTTTGTTGCGTTGATTTCCTCGCCCAGGAAAACTGCGCCGCAAGCAACACTCGCAACTGGCTCAAGGAGACCAAATACCGCCACATAATGCGACATAAGCACTCTCATTCCCGCCGCAAGACAATACAGGGCGAGCAGGCTCAGCCCCGATAGGCCGATAGTGGCACACATCTGCGAAACAGTACCTGGGACCTGAATCGGTGCCACGAAACAACTGACAAGCAGCATAAGCACGCTGTTAGTCGCTGCGGTGTATAACGCCGCCACCACTGGGCTTAGCCCTGAAAACCCGCCGTGATCGAGCTGCAGCAAATAAACCGCATAGGACAAAGCCGATGCTGCCGCACACAACACGCCCATGCCGTCCCCACGCAGGGAAATGCCACCTGATAGCACCAGCATGCCCAAGACAATAAGCGCAATCGCCCATCGCACCGATGGCGTGATATGGTCGTGATACACAAGCGCCGCCAGGATTACCACAGCAACTGGATACAAAAAGTGAATCGTCGTTGCCAAACCCACGTCAATCGATGCGTATGCAATGTTGAGTAGAAACATCGTCAGACCAGAGGGAATACCAACCCTTACACACAGCCGTGCAGCATAGCGCGGGCGCAATCTCATATCCACATGAAAACCCTTGCCCAAAAGCAACAGCATCGGAACAACGAGGGAAAACCTCCAAAACGTTGTCGAAACAACATCGAGCCCCATGCGATAGCATGCGGTCGTAAACAATGGCATGAATCCATATGCAACCGATGACAGGCAGACCATCACAATGCCACGACGCATATGCACGCTCCTTCATATCCGCAAAACAAGTCAAACGCGCAAAAAGCAGGGGCCGCGCGTGCGAACCCCTGCCAATCAAACGTACGCAATGTCGCGCCGCGTTATTCGCTCTCCATCCGCTTTTTGAGCTCACGCCGCGCATCTTCAAGAACAGAGGGGTCCTCATATACATCGACCATGCTTCGCGCGAGTGCCTTGCAAGCAACTTGAATGCATCGTTCTCCCGCAGGGGAATTCGCGAGCTCGCGAAAGCGATCCGTATGCCCAGATATCTTGTGATCCGGGAAAATTGTGACGTACGGGTTGCAAACGGGAATCAAACGCGAAACATTGCCTAGATCCTCTCCGCCAAAATCATCAACCAAACCCTCGAGCATGGGCTCGCCGAGATCCTCGAGCTCCTTTCGGCAAAGCTCAGAGAGTGCTTCGTTGGGCACCCTACCTTGGTAGCCGGGGACGGCAGCAAATGTGACATCGCACCCCATTGCGATCGCCGCACCGCGAGCGCAGTTTTCAACCCGAGACACAGCCTCGTTTAAATGCGCCATGCTAAAAGCGCTCACACTACCTCGCACCTCAGCGCAATCGGGAATCATCCCCGTCTCTTTGCCACCCTCGACAATAATGCCCGACAGATGAACATCGCCATAAAAGTGCTGTCGCGCCATTCCCGTTGCCGCGAAGTACAGGTTTGCCGCCGAAAGGGCATTCGCCCCATCCCAGGGATGACTTCCCGCATGCGCCGAGACGCCCTTGAATTTGATATCCAACCGCATGCTCGACATGCAATACCCAGCGAGCTTCGTCAAATCACTTGTCGGATGCATGAAGAACAGCGCATCGACACCGTCAAACACGCCATGCTCCAACATGGTAATTTTGCCGCCGCCCTCTTCTTCGGCAGGAGTACCAAACACGGTAACGCTACCCGACGAACCGGACGTCTCAAGATAAGACTTAACACACAGCGCCGTCCCCAGCGCCGCTGAGCAAATCAGGTTGTGCCCGCAGCCATGTCCAAGCCCCGGAAGGGCATCGTATTCGGAGATGATGCCCAAACGCGGCTCGCCACTTCCATAAGTCGCCGTATATGCCGTCGGCAATCCAGCAACGTTGCCCTCGAATGCAAACCCGTGCTTAACCAAGAACTCACGCTGCGTGGCACACGCCTTTTCTTCTGCAAAGGCGACTTCAGGATGTGCATGGATGTACTGCGCGATACCCCACAGCTCAGGCATGGACTCGTCAACCCAGGCATCCAGCCGCCGCTTATCGAAACCCATTTCAGATCCTCCTCATGACTGCGCCTGCCCGGCTATCCGTTATCCGAGAATCCCAAAGAAACCGCAAACCATCGAAATGAGCAGAATCCAGATGATCACCTTGGTGTAATTGGCGCCGCGACGCGTGAAGTAGAAATACACGCCGAAAATCGCCGTCAAAGGCAGGATGCCAACAAGAATCTGATCAAGGATATCCTGCACGATAATCGGGTTAGCGTTCTCCATAACGAATTGCAGAGGCGTGGCAACAGACACGTACGAACTGGAAAGGGCTCCCATCATAAACAGGCCCATAATGCTCGCAGCAATGATGACGTTGTTCATCGTGCCCGACTTCATAAGCTGCATAACGGCATCTTTACCCAAGCGATAGCCAAAACGCATCAGGAACATACCAAGGGCGTAGCCAATCAAGGGGAATGCGAACGGAATAACTGCGCCCAGCGCGTTTCCCTGCAGCGCAAACGTGCAGGCCAATCCAAGAATAATCGCTTTGAGCGTACCCCAAATCAGGGGATCTCCGATGCCTGCCATTGGACCCATAAGACCCGTTTTGATACCAGTAATCACAGTGCCAGGAACATTGTGTTCACGTGCATTCTCTTCCTCCATAGAAAGCACCATGCCGTGAATCACACACCCAAGCGTTCCCTCGGAGTTATAGAACTCCATATTCCTCGTCAGGGCATCTTTATAGGCATCCTCATCTGACCCATACAACTTCTTAAGCGCAGGAGCAAGTGCATTGCAAAACGCCAGTCCCTGAAGGCGATCATAAGAATTACTCAGCTCCGTTGAAAAATACCAGCGATTGTAAACCCTTCGCAAATCGGCGGTTGTCAGCGTCACGCCCTCACCGTCTTTTGCAGGCTCCTTGGCGCTGAAAATTTGAGGCGCATCAACCTGATCTCCCTCAATGGAGCGGAAGAAGGAAATCAGCGCAATGCACAGACCAAATGCTGCAGCAGCCATCGTGTTGATCCCCAGATATGCCACCGCGAAGAAACCGATAAAGAAATACGGCAGCAGACGCGGCTTGTTGATGGTAATCAAAATAATCGCGAAGCCCATTGCTGGCAAAATGCCACCGGCTACCGAAAAGCCCGTAATGACCCAATCGGGCAGATACTGCAAAATGGCTTCAATTGCCGTATTCCCCAGCAACGTAATCATAAACGCCGGCACAAACCGCAGTATGAAAGCGGTAATAATGGGATAGGTATAGGCACAATGGAAGATACCGCGATCGTTTCCGGCAACTGCATAGGCATCGGCCTTGCGCACCCAAATAGAATTCGAGGTGCGGCGCAGCTGATCAAGAAAGGTGCCCAGCACCGCAAATGGAACAGCAATGGCAACGGCCGCAGTCGCATCAAGGCCCGTATTAATTGCCACCGGGATTGCCACGATAGCAGCGAGCTCAGGATCAGACGGCTCATTACCTCCTGTGTTGATCAGGCCAAGATAAATCAGCTGAATTGAGGCGCCCAGAACCAGACCCGTTGCCACCTCGCCCAAATATGCGCCGATAACGAGGCCATAAACAATAGGCGACCCAATTGCAGTCGTCAGGTGATAGCCCAATTTACTTTTACCGAGAAAATAGAGTACACCACACATGCATGCCAGAATTGGATCCATGAGTACCCCCTTCTATCAACTCATGTCAAAGTCGTTCTTTTCAAGCACTGTTGAAAACTCCATGCTGCCCTCTTCGGGAACCTGATGCAGGTAAATGTGCACGCCTCCGTCCTGCATCTCTTTGAGCAGACGGGCATCCACATTGTCAAGCGTAATGGGGCCGAACACGACTTTACGCCCTGGAGCGCTACCCAACCCGCCAATCTGTACCTCGGAAAGCGGAAAACCGCCCTTCCAGGCACGATAGGCTTGATCAACATTTTTGAACAGCACCAGCAGTTTAGCCGCGCCAAGCCCATCATCGTTCCAGCGCTCAATTGCAGTCTCAACGGTATTGATCGTCACTTTTGAACCGGGCGGAGCCGACATCTCGTAAATGGATGCCATGAAATCATCCCGTGCGAGTTCATCGTCGATGATGAGGATCTCGTTGGCACGACTCTGACCGAACCACTTGGTGATTACCTGACCATGAATAAGACGGAAGTCTATTCGCACGAGTCGAATATCGGCCATGCGCGACACCCCTTTCTATTTCGATGAAAGTTTGGCGACAAATCGTGCCTTGACATCTACCGCACTCGATCGAACCGCTTGGCATGCCACATCGCGCAGCTCATCTAAAGCCATTTGGTCTTTTCTCGTCATCACCTCAATAAGCATGGCGAGGTTCACGCCCGTGATCACCTCAACGTTGTCGCGTGTCGCAAGCGACGCACACATGTTTGCAGGCGTACCACCGAACAGGTCAACGAGAATGAGACAACCTTGGTCAGCGTGCTCTTCGAGAAACGCCTCGATACTCGAGCGGTAATCGAGCGGGTCCTGCCCCTCAAGCAGTGGAAACGCTTGAACGCCCTCGGGAATCCCCGCGATCATACCGGCCGCATCAAGCATTGCTGGCGCCAGCGGCCCATGAGCACATAGGGCAATGACATTTCCCACCGCGCTCACCTAGCCCTCTGTCGGCGCAACGGCCGACAACACCGCAGACGCCGCCACGCTGGACGCGGGCACTCCGCCCGTCGGGGCATCATTTGCCGCCGAACCGGAGGTCAGCCTACCGTCCGCGCCCACGTATTCGTGCCCGCCAAACCCATTGCGCAGCGCGCTTACGGCCTTGGCCGTGAAAGCGTCCTTGATTTGAGTGGCATTGCGCGCCATGAGCGACAGCGCGATCACCGGCACCGGGACCTCGAGTTCAAGCGCGGCCTCGACCGTCCACTTGGCCTCGCCGCTCGCCGCCACGACGCCTCGGATGTCCTCCAGGTCGGGATGAGCGCGCAGCTGCTGCTCCATGAGCTCCATGAGCCAACCGCGCACCACCGAACCGTGGTTCCAGTTGTGCGTCACCGCTGCCAAATCATAGTCGAACGCACTGCTGCGCAGCACCTCGAGGCCTTCGCCGATCGCCTGCATCATGCCATATTCGATGCCGTTGTGCACCATCTTCATGAAGTGACCGCTGCCCGCAGGCCCCGTGTACAGCAGCCCCTCTTCAACCACCAGGTCACGCAAGGCGTCTTCTACATAATCGAACGCCTCGCGGTCGCCGCCCACCATGATGCACGCGCCGTTGCGTGCGCCCGACCTGCCACCCGAGGTCCCCGCGTCCAGGAAACGCACTCCGCGCTCGGCAGCCGCATCCGCATGACGCATCGAATCCCGGTAATGCGAGTTCCCGGCATCAATGAGCACGTCGCCCGCATCAAGCAAGCTCAGCAGCTCGGTCACGCAGGCCTCAGTCGGTTCGCCGCATGGCACCATGACCCACAGCACGCGCGGCTGCGGCAGCGCTTCTACCAGCGCAGCCAAGCTCGTACAGACCTCAATTCCCGAGGTCTTTGCGCACTCGCACGCCTCTGCGCTCGCATCGAACCCAACGGCCCGATGCCCGTGGTCCGAGAGGTTGCGAGCAATATTCAGGCCCATCTTTCCCAGACCAACAACGCCGATATCCAACTCAATCACCCCTTACCGCCATCTCATTTGCCATTGCCTGGAGTCTGCAGCCCCGCTCTCCCACATGACTGGTCACCTATGGTCCATGCCATCTGGGAGCGTAGCTAGAGCATAATCGAAATAATTTTTTTCTTAAAGCAATATACCGAAATTATTTTTCTTTTACGGTGGGCGGTCGCTTTTTGCCCGCGAACGGTTCTTATGGAATAATGCAGGTATATGACCGCATCAATCCCTTGGGAGCGCAGTATGGAACGCCCGTCGATCACCTTGCAGATCAAGGCTCTCTACCATGGGTTCAGCAAAAAAGAGTCGCAGATTGCCGACTTCATTCTAAGCAGTCCGAAAAAAGTTTCGCTCATGACCATCAATGAAATCGCCAGCGCCCTCGATATTGCCCCGTCAACGGTGTTCCAATTCACGCGCAAGCTCGGCTATGCCGGGTTCCGTGATTTCCGCAACGATCTGCTGACCGAGGAATTCGACCCGGCCGTTTCCATTCACGAAAACGTGCAACCCACCGATGATGCCCTCAGCATCGCCCACAAGGTCTTTGCTTCGAGCGTCAAATCCCTGCAAGACACCAGCCCCCTGCTTGATCTTGCCGCCCTGGACCAGGCAAGTTCCATGCTGCTCGGCGCGCAAACCGTATCCTTTTTTGGCGTCGGCGGCTCCAACGTCGTGGCCTACGATGCCTACCACAAGTTCCTGCGCACGCCCGTGCATGCACAGTACGGCACGGACGTACACATCCAGCGCATGCAGGCGGCATTGCTGAGCCGCGAGGATTGCGCCGTCATCACCACGCACACCGGCCTGACGAAAGACACACTCGACATTGCGCGAATTGCGCGCGAAGCCGGAGCGGGCATCATATCCATCACGAGCTACCCATCCGCCCCGCTGATGGAGCTGTCGGACGTAACCTTTGTATCGGCAGCCGAAGAGATCGGATACCGCTCCGAATCTCTGTCAAGCCGCATCGCGCAACTCGCCATCATCGATTCGCTGTTTACGATTGTGATGTTTCATAGCGAGTCGGGCGCCATCGAGCCGCTGCGCCGCATCCGGCGGGTCATCGGCCCCACAAAAGAAGAGGCGATGTAGAGAGACGGTGCCGTTCTTGGGAGGCGCGACGGTTGATGCCAGTCGCCGTCGGCGGCGGGCGGGGCGGCATTCGCTGGCGAGGTTGGCCTGGCGAGCCCAGGGCGGAAGTCGCTTGCGAGATCGGGGCGGCATTCGCTGGCGAGATCGGTCCTTGTAAGTCCCGGGGCGAAAATCGTTGGCGAAGTCGACCCTGGCGAGCCCATAAGCGGACATTGCGATCCCGAGCGAAGGGCGGGGAGGCCGTCGCTCATCGCTGGGCGACGCGGGAGGCTGCCGAGCGGATCGATTTCAAGCAAAAGGAGCGGCCGCCAACCATCGAGCGGGCCGTTTCCAAGCGCAGCTGTCGTCGTCGACCGCCGAGCGGGCCGCTTCCAAGCGCAGCTGCCGTCGTTGGCCGCCGAGCGGGCCGTTTCCAATCTCTTTTCTCGCAAATAAGCGCGAAAAAGCGGGAAAACAGCCCGCTCGGCGGACGGGCGCAGGAAAATGACCCGCTCGATGGGGGCACACGGCGAAACACCGCCCAATGATGCCGCGGCCGCCACAATCCCGCACGCGCAGTCAAAACCTGGCAACGATAGGCCCGCCGCAGTCCAGCCCGGCGATCCCCCACCAGCCGAGATCCCGCTCGCTCATGTCTCGTCAGCCAAAGCCCCGCCTGTCAATGCCTCGCCCAACGAGGAACCGACCGGCGAAGAAGCCCCGGCGGGACGACCCCGAATCTGAAAAATGGATGGCCCTGCAAGCAGCGAACAGGGCGACCCCGAATCTGCAGGATTGACGACCACGCCAGCAGCAAACAGGACGACCCCTAATCTGCGGGCTTGATGACCACGCCAGCGCCGAAGATGCTGTTGAGCAGATCCTCGGCCTCCTCTTTCGTCTGTGGAACGCCCTCGGGCGTGTCGGGGTGCGCGGCCCAGGGCACCGCACCAGCAGACGAGGCGGACGCGGCGCGGGACGTCGCAGAGACGGAAGGCGACATCTCGCCCACCCCCGACAAAGGCGAGGCGGACGTGCCCACAGCCGGGGTGTCGCACTCGCCGCTGGAAACCCCACTGCCCATCTTCCCAGCCGCAGCAGCCGACATGCCGACGCGAGCAGGCTCGGGAACGGGGGTCGCGGGCGCGTCAAACGGCGGCACCTCATCGTCCTCGGCATAGGCGTCGATCATTGCATCGTCATAGGGGACCTGCTCATCCTCCCACGCCTTGCGCTGCGCCTCGATATCCGGCTCTGGAACGATGGTCGGGCCGCTCGCCTGATCGACCTCGGCGCGCGAAGCCGTCGCACTCGCAGCCGGCCCCGCAGCCGCAACGGCCTGAGCGGAAGCGGCACCCGAAGAAGCGGGCGTCGAAGCCGGAGAGACCGAGACACGGGAGCCCGGGGTCGCAGCGACAGGGGCCCCGGCGGCGTTCGGCATCGGAGCGGGGGTCGGATGTCCCTGCCCAGGAGCATTCCCCCGGGCAGGTGCGGTGGGGGCGCCCCCAGACATACGTGCAGGCATAAAAGCTGCGTCCATTCGTGCGGCATCGGCGGCCGAGGCTGCGCGCGCATTGCCTTGTGCTGGCCCGGAGGCCTGAACCGCACCGATAGAAGCCGATGCGGGGGCCACGGGGACCTGCGACGAGACGGGCGCGGCCGCCTTAGCCTGCGTTGGCGCAGCAGCCGCCCTTGCCTGCGCCTGAGCGGCCACAGGGGCCGCATTCGACGTCACGGCACCGCCGCCGTCAACCGAAGCGCCCGAGGAGCCCGAAGAAGCCGAGCCGTCACCGCCGTCCATCACATAGGACACCGTGCGCTGACCGAACACCTCGCATACGATCGGCAGCACAATCGCCTGCGAGTCGGGGCGGCCGACCATCTTGATGGCAAAAGCGGAACCCTTGGGGAACGCAACCGTGAGCTGCGAGCCGTCGTCGTGACGCGCCCGCGCGCTTTGCAACAGCGCGCCGCGTGAGGGCTGCGCCGCTACGACGCGCGCCACGACATCGGCCCATTTACGTTGCAGCTCGCCAGCGTCATCGACCGCCGGCGTCTCGGCGCACGCGGCCGATGGAGCACTTTGAGCTGGAGCCGTCCCACCCTGAACGCCGCCCGCCGGCTTTGCGCTGGTAGATGCAGCACTGCGCACCGGAGCCGCAGATTCACTCGATGACGGGGCCTCATACGATGCCGAGGACGCAGCAGGAGTAGCCGAAGCCCCAGAGGTTGCCGAAACAGTCGAAGCCGCAGGGGTAGGAACGGAAGCCGACGCAGAGACCGTCCCAAGCATCCCGGCCGCAGACGCACCCGACATTGAAGCCGCAGCATTCACGGCTCCCGCAGAAGTCGTCACAGAAGTAGCTTTGACCTTTGGCGTCGAGGCCGCACCCGCAGCCCCGGCAGGCGTCGCAGCTACCACGGCACCCGCAGCCCCGGCGCCGCTGCCGGCAGCGCCTCGCCCGGGTGCCTCGCCCACCAAAGCCGCCGCACGCATCGGAGCGCTCGGCACCCCGGCGGCAAGCTGCGCCTCAAGCCGCGCCACCCGCTCGGCCAACGCCTCAAGCGTCAGGTCCGCCTCGGGGCGCGCCAAGCGCGTGCAGGCGATCTCCAGCACCAAGCGCGGGTCGGACGCATTGCGCATCTCCAATGCGGCATCGTCCAGCACCATAAGCGCACGCGCCAAGCGGTCGGCATCGCCAAACAGCTTCGCCTCCTCGACAAACGCCGCCACCTCCTCGGGCGTGCCATCGAACAGCTCCGCCCGCGGACCGGCAATCGCCGCCGTATACACATCGCGCAGGTGCCCCACCAAATCGTGCGTCAGCTCCATCACGTCGTTGCCCGCCTCGGCCTGCTCGCGCACCATCCCGAACAGCCCGGGCGTATCGCGGCGGGCAATCTTTTCCGCAAAGTCAGCGAGTACCGTCGAGGCTACCTCGCCCAGCAGCGCCCGCGCATCGGCGCTGCGCACCGCACCGCCGCCGAACACCGAAAGCTGCTCAAGCGTGGACAGCGCGTCGCGCATGCCGCCGCGCGCGTGGCGGGCCACCAGCTCAAGCGCCTCTTCGTCAAACGCAAAGCCCTCCTGCTCGCAGATATAGCGCATGCGGCCCACGATCTCCTCGTTGGAGATGCGGTGGAAGTCGAAGCGCTGGCAACGCGACAAAATCGTTTCGAGCAGCTTCTGCGGGTCGGTGGTGCACAGCACGAACACCACATGCGCGGGCGGCTCCTCGAGCGTCTTGAGCAGCGCGTTGAACGCCGCCATCGTGAGCATGTGGACCTCGTCGATGATGTAGACCTTGTAGGCGCCGCGCACCGGGGCGAAGCTCACCGAGTTGATGATCTCCTCGCGCACGTTGTCCACGCCCGTGCGGCTCGCAGCGTCCAGCTCATACACGTCCGGATGCGTGCCCTCGGCGATGGCCGTGCACTCCGGGCACGTACCGCACGCCATGCAACCCGAAGCCCCCTCGGCGCGCGCGGCCTCGGAACGCTCGCACAGCAGCGCCTTGGCCAGGATGCGCGCCATGGTGGTCTTGCCCGTACCGCGCGGCCCGCAGAACAGGTACGCGTGCGAGAGGCGCCCCTCGGCCACGGCATGCTCCAGCGTGGAAACGATGTGCTGCTGGCCTACCACACTTTCAAAGGTGAGGGGGCGATATTTCCGGTAAAGAGACTCCATGCGGCGCTCCTTGTGCAAATCCGTATGCCAACGTTACAGTCCGCGCTCGGCGAGGCGGCGGTCGATGTCCTTGAGCGTGGCGCGGATAGCGAACAGCTGCCGGTACGTTGCCGACTTCACCTTGCCTTGCGCGCGAAGCTCGTCCATGCGCGCGGTGGTGCCGGCGAGCTCCGCGCGGACGTCGGAGGCAAATTGCTCATATGCGGCAAGGCGCCCTGCGGATTCCGCTTGGCACTCCATGGAATCCATGTCGCTCCACCGCCTTTCCCGCGTCCGGCCGCTGTCGAGGACGTGCGGGGTCACCCAAGCGACCCCGGCACCACACATCGCCACGTTGATTGACTGCTCACCATCATACCCCGCCGCCCGGACCTTCGGTGGGCGCGAGGCGCAACGGCTGTGACGAGGCCCCTGGATCGAGACTGCACTTTGGGGATTGATCTTGCACTTCCGGAGTCGAACTTGCACTTTGGGCCCATTTCAGCAAGAAAAGTGGGCCCAACGTGCAAGATCGACGCCGTTGACGCGAGATCGACGCAGCGGGCGCAAGACCGATGTCGCAGGCGCAAGATCAACGCCGCAGCCGCGCGGCCAACATCGCAGCCGCGCGGCCAAATCAAGCCCGCATGCGACATGCGTCTACGCGCGATTCTTGAAGCCGCGCCCAAGTCGCTCTGTAAAAAGCTTTCGCAGCTCAGCCCGCTCGTCTACAGGCACCGCCTCTTTAGGAATCAACACCATAAGGTTCGAGTCGCGATACAATATAAAAAAATCCCTGAGTTCATATACGGCGGACACCATGCGCCATTCCAGTCTCTCAGAGTCCGCGCCGCCAACAACCCGAAGCTTGACCCATTCGTCGCTCAGGCTCACCTCGCGCAACTTGTCATGGAGCGGAGCCGACCTGTATTGCCGATAGCTGCGTTCGCACGAAAAGACCAGAAGCGGAAGTGCAATCAACAGTACGATATAGCAAAGCTGCATAACGCTCGTCATCTCAACATGAAAGAGCACGTTGGCGGCGAGCAATCCGATGCCGAACAGCCACACCAGCGCAATCAAGACACTTTGGGCACGCTGCTTCGCAAACGTGTTGAAATACAGAGCCTTCCGAAACAGCCGAGGATCAACTTTAAATTGATAGGTATAGCTATTTTTCATTGCCCAACTCGCCCTTCCCTCACAGCCATCCAACAAGATCGGCGCCGGCTGCAATACCTTTTTACGAGCTTTTGCATAACAGCCACATTCTCTGCGAAAATCGCGACGTGGGAGCCGCCAACGGCCTCACCGCGTCAATCCACCCAAAACATCAAAGGCGGGTGACCATCCCATTCGATGTCACCCGCCCCTCTCATCGTTCGACCGCGCCCCTATTCGGCAGTGGCCGCCCGCTTGGTGGTATGGTTGAGCGCGCTGTTCTCTATGAACTCGTGAATCGCGTCCATGTTCTTATGAACAAAGATGTACGCCACGATGTACACAATGATAACCGCACCGATAATCACGGGATTCTGGCTCAAGAACGCCAAGAAAATGATGGCGGCAATGGGATGACCGAGCATGCAGAACGAGGTGATCATCGCGGCGCCCTGCAGCCCAATGCCCGTGGAGACGGCGACCTCGGTAAACGCAGAGCCGGTGAGGGTGCAGAAGTACAGACAGGCGATCATGTAGAGTAGGCCGCCGATAAAGGACTTCAGAACGTTGCCGTTCGAACAGGCAACAAACGGCTGGATGATGTAAGGGATGGCCACCAAATCAAGCATGGGGAGCACGAGGTTGCCGGGGAGGATGAATGCAATAAGCAGAGTCGTGGGCATGAGCAGGATGCCGGTGATGAGCGTGGCGGCCTCGCCGTAGCCGGTCGCGTCGTTCACTGCGAGATACCACTCGCGATTGGCGTTACCTGCGGCCTTCATTTTCTTCTTGCCAGCCTCCGTAATCGCGGAGAACGAGCCCGCAAAGATACCGGAGACCTTCGGGAACACCGCCATGACGGCCGCGGTCGCGATGCCACACGTTGTGATCTCACCCCAAGCAGCAAGCTCGCCCAAACGGTTGAAGTTACCAACCACACCGATGAATAGACCAAGGAACAGGCCGAGGGTCATAGGATCACCGATAAAGCCGAGCTTCTTTCGCAGGCTCTCGGGGTCGGCGTCAATCTTGTAGAGCCCGAGCTTATCGAGCAGGATGTTCAGTGGTATCGCAAAGACACCGCAAGTTGCCGTGTGCATCGACGCGATGGTGCAGTTGGGATATCCGTAGTAGGTAGACCAACGATGCGCAATGACCTCGGTGCACAGTAAGGTGTAAAGCTGTTGCACGACCATGCAGGCCAAGGCCAACCAGAAGTTGCCGGTCAGAACAAACAGGCAAGATCCCCACAGAAAATAGCTGTAGTTATTCCACAGATCGCCAGCCTGGAACACCGTTGTATAGTGGGTCAAATACAGGATAACCTGCAACGCGATAGCAACCGCGATGTAGATCATGCCGACCTGATATGAATAACCGACAATGGAGGCGTTCTGCCAGCCGAGGTCGACGATCGGCAAATCGATGCCGACCGAGTCAATCATGTTGTTGACCAACGGCGACAAAATCGGACTATACGAGCCGATCACCAACTGAAACCCCTGCAGACCAACGCCGGCCGACAACGCGGAAAAGAACGCCTTCTTGGGCTTGACCCCCATCGCAAGCGCGATGATGAAAATAAAAACCGGCACGAATACCGCAGCTTGGAATGTCGAAAAGAAGGCATTCAGCGCGCCAAGGAACGCTTCCATGTCCCCACCTTTCTGTCATGTGCTTTACATCGCCATGAAACGTAGGAAGCCGATACGCTGCATGGATATACAGCGCAATGCACGGGCATTCTTATTTGCCCGCCTCGTGCAGCGCCCTGAGCGCGTCTTCCTTGAACTCTTCCTCGCCAAGGCCGGTGATAAGGCCCATGGCGCTAAACGCCGGCACGCCGTGCGAATCGCCAATCGGACTGGAGTATGCAATGAAATCGTAGCTCCCGCGCATCAGGTACCCATCGAGCTCGGAGGGGTTGCACTCATCGGCATCAACTTGGTAGCCCTCGTCCTCGAACATCTCGATCAGCTTGTTTGCGACCATGTGACTCGTGACGACACCTGAACCGCACACCGATAAGATCTTAATTTTCGTTGACATTGTTGTTCCTTTCTCCCTTTAGCCGATCCCTCACGGCATTATGGCAACCACTAATCCGCAAGCTGCGGGCCGAGAAGCTCGTAGACCTCATCCGCAGTTTCGGCGTCACGAATCGCTTCGAGAAGCTGTTTGTTTTGCAGCACCGCCATCATCTTTTGCAATGTCGGAACTTGCGCCGCGGGGTCTTTAATCGCAAGCATGAAAATCACGCGCACGCGCAGCGGTTCCGTGCCCATGCCGCCCATCATCTCAAACTCGACGGGCTCATCGAGCACAGTCACTCCGATCGCGGGCTCGTTTACCTGATCGCTGTCGCAGTGGGAAATCGCGATGTCGAACGCCTCGGCGGGAATGCCGGTTGGATACACTTTTTCGCGGGCGACGATCGCCTCGGGATAGGTCGGCTTCGCGGCACCGCAGTTCACGAACAACTGCGCCATCTCGGTAAGTGCCTCAATGCGGTTAGCATACGCGCAATGAACTCGAATGAGCCCTCTCCTTAGAAGACTCCCATCTGCATCATCGGGGTTTACCTTGGGCTTTACATCTTTGTCGTTGGTGGTCACAGCCGCCCCCTTGGGAAGATCTATAGGTGCCAGACCCATGGTTTTACGCAGGTCAGCCAAGCCCTGAACCTGCTCGATGCTCAGTGGACGACAAGAGCCCAGCATCTCGACGACAGCCGTCACCCGCGCGAAGTTCTCGACGACCTCCATGCGGGACAGCGCCTCCTCGAGCGACGTCCCCCACGTCAGGGCTCCATGGTTGGCAAGGAGAACGGCAGCCCCACTCTTCACATAGGGGGCAATGCTATCGGGCACGTCAGCCGTGCCGGGTTTTGCATAATGTGCCACAGGGACGGCGCCCACTTGCAAGATTGCCTCGGACAAAATCGGCTTGTCGAGCGCAATGCCCGCAATGGAAAAGGAGGTCGCGTAAATCGGGTGCGCGTGCACGACTGCCTTGATAGCGGGGTTTTCGCGGTAGACCCGCAGGTGCATCTTCACCTCGCTGCTCGGACCACGCGACCCCCGGGACAACACGTTGCCATCGAGATCCATAACTACCATGTCCTCGGCACGCATCGAGCCCTTGGATACCCCAGTGGGCGTAACGACGATGACCTCATCGAAAACCTTAGCGCTGATGTTCCCATCGTTGGACACCACGTAGCCCAAGTCGTAGAGAACCTTACCCGCCTCGACGATCGCTGCGCGGACATCCTCCTCCGTATCGAACTCCACAGTCAGCTCCAATCTGTGTTTTGTTGCGTTTATGTTGTTTTGTTTTGATTTTATTCTGATTAGAAGCAAAGTCAATACAAATTCATCACGTATTTTCGTTGATTTATGAGCGATATCTATTCTGATTTGAATGGTTTTATATGGGATTTATATTCGGATCGGACAGGGGGACACATGGGCGCAACCGAGGATCCCATGAGTCCACACAGCCCCATAGGTTACAATCCACAATTAAACGGGGCATCTCGTGGCCAGCCGGGCCATGCGTGAAATATCTTGTCGAAGGGGGTCATCATGCTCGCCGCCGAACGGAAGCAGGCCATCAAGCAGATTGTGCTTGAAAAGAAAAGCGCTTCAGTGTCTGCCTTAGCAGAGCTCTTCTCCGTCACCGACGAAACGATCCGCCGCGACCTAAAAGCATTAGAAAAAGAAGGCGTCCTCATGCGCACGTACGGAGGAGCCTTCATCCAAACGGGCGTCGAGAACCTTGTGGACGCCGATTTGCGTAAAACGGTCTATATCAAGGAAAAGAAAATCATCGCCAAGCGCTGTCATGCGCTCATAGAGAGCGGCGATACCATCTTCTTGGACAATTCGACAACCTGCTACTACATCGCGCAAGAAATCAAGCACATGCACGTCACGGTCGCAACGAACAACCTCATGATCATCAACTTGTTCTCGGCCATCGACAACATCAGACTCGTAAGCATCGGCGGAGAGTTCTCCCATGCCGAGCAGGCGTTCTACGGCAACATCGCGGCCAAAATCCTAGATGACTACTTCTTTGACAAAGTATTCCTTTCGTGCAGAACGCTTTCCCTGGAGAATGGCGTCACCGACTCGACAGACCAATGGGCCCTGATTAGACGTAAAGCGATCGCCCGATCCGATAAGCACTACCTCGTTGCCGATAACTCAAAATTCGGCCACACGTCCTTCGTGCGCATCGGTGGATTTGAAGAACTATCGGCCATTATCACCAGCCAACCTCTCGATACGGCCTGGCACCGAGAAATCGAAAAGGTCGGGTGTAAGATCATCGACGGCTCGGACGAGATGGGACCAAAAAGATCCGAAACCAATACGATGAACGCCGATACGGACTAAACGCGCGTGGACGCAAGCCGAAGCAGTAGCCATACAACATCATAACGGGCGAATCGGCACCCGTATCGCCTGCGACTTGACAGGTCGCATCCATGGGAAATGAGACATCGTGATACCGACAAAACGCGATTTCAACTATATGTGGATACAAGTTGCGCTCGTGCGACTTCACCGTTTTCGAAACCCCATATCGACATGCTAGAATGCCTTCCAACAACACACTGGCAGCACGCCAACATTTGCAGCTCAAACATACAAGGATGGCCATGCCGCTTTTCCCCGCGCGCACCCCGCGCCCCTCACAACTCGCATCCCGCTGCGGCGGATCCGGCCCGCAGGCCGCACCAAACGCCGCCCCCATCGCGCCGCCCCCGCCCGCCCGCGCGGCCGCATCGCAGCTGCTCAAGCGCTATCGTCCTTTGGAAACCCGCGCGACCGGCGGCTTCGGCAGCGTCGAGATCTGCCTGGACAGCCGCTTGCAGCGCCGCGTCGCCATCAAGCGCATGCCGCTCGCCTCGCCCTTTGAGCGCGCGAGTGTCGCCACCACGGCGGCCGCGCTCGCCGAGGCCCGCACGGCCAGCATGCTCCAGCACCCCAACATCGTGCAGGTCATCGATTTCACCTACGACGCCGCCTACGCCTACCTGGTCATGGAGTACGTCGACGGCCTCACGCTCGAGGAATTCCTGGCTCAAGTCGACAACAACTCGCTCACCTACGACGAAACGGCCACAATCGCCGACGCCCTCTTCCAGGCCCTCGCTTACGCGCACGAAAACGGCGTGCTGCACCTGGACATCAAGCCGGCCAACGTCCTCATCGACCGCAGCGGCCACGTCAAGCTGGCCGACTTCGGCATGGCCACGCTGGCGAGCGCCGCGGGCTTTGGCGGGGCGCGGGGCGGCACCATCGGCTACATGCCGCCCGAGCAGCTCAACGGCGATGAGGTGGATGAGCGGACCGACATCTTCGCGCTGGCCGCCGTGCTCTACGAGGCCCTCTGCGCCACAGCCCCCTTCCGTGCCGGCACCCCCGCCGACTCGCTCGAAAAGATCGAACGCGGCGTCCTCTACCCGAGCGACCTGCTCCCCGACCTTCCCGAGTCGGCCGAAGAAGCCCTGTTGTGCGCGCTCTCGCCCGAGCCCTCCGACCGCATGACGAGTGTCGATGCCTTTGCCGACCTGTTCTTGGCCCAGCTCGGCAACGCTCGACCGGGCCGTGCCAGCCTTGCGTCCATCATCGCGCGGTTGACCTCCGATGAGGACCCGACGACCGGGGACACAGGCGCCGGACGCGCGGCGCGCACCTGGGAGCTTGACCCGGCCGAGGGCATCTTGGGCAGCCGCTGGAGCCGTGCGAGACGCGGAACCGTCGCCGCCGTCGCGGGCGCGGCGAGCACCGTCATGGCCTGGGCGATGCTCGCGACCGTGCAGGCGATGCACCCGGTGGCCCGCGCCATCACCGCCCTGGGAATCGGGATCACCGCAGCCGTGGCCCCGGCCATCGGATCGGCGCTCGCCATCATCGGCTGGCTTGTCACCATCGTCTCGAACACCCCCTTTATCGCCGTGGTACCCGTCGCCGCCCTGGGATTTGCGGTCGGCGTGACCTGGTGGCTCGTGTGGGGCCGCGCCCCCTCGGCGTCCTCGGCCGTCTTTTGCCTGGCTGCCGCCCTTGCCGTAGCAAGCGGCAGCGGGAGCGCACTCGCGGGCATCGCCACAGGCGTCGCAGGCTTTTTCCTGCCCGCCCCGCGCGCGGCGGCCAGCATGGCGGCGGGCGCCGTATTCTCGCATCTGCTTGCGGCCACGCTCTCCAGTGGCGGCGCGCTGGGCATCGGCGACGCCGTAGCCGTGCTCGCCACACCCGCCGCACTGGCATCCATCGTCGTCCTGCCCGCAGCAGCGGCCGCCACAAGCTGGTTACTCGACAAAACCTGGCAGCGCTACCAGGACAGCCGAGGCGCCCGCCTCGCTGCCGCAGCCTGCGTGATGCCGGCCATGGGCACGCTTCTGTCGTCCGCGCCCGCGCTGGCGGCTCTTGCACACCCTATGGAAATTACCGCAGCTCCCCTGGGGCTCCTGCTCACCATGCTGGGCGCTGCAGCCCTATCCTCTATAATTGTTTGGCTAGCTACATATACCTTGGGATACAAACGAACCCCGGCGGAAGGTGATCGTCCGTGAACTTCCTGAACATTTTCGAGGACCGCGTGTCCGGCATTTTCGGTGCCGCGCGGGCCCCGTTCTCTTTTAAGAAGCTCGCCAAGCAGGCCGCGCGCGAGATGGAGGACCAGACGCTGGTCATCAACGGTGCGAACACCGCCCCCGCCCTCTACACCGTGCTGATCTCCGGGGACGACGACCCCCTGCTCGCCCCGTATTACCCGCAGCTCGCACGCGAGGTCTGCGAGTTCGTCAAGGCTCAGGCGGAAAAGAAGCGCTACCTGTTTGTGGGCGAGCCGCTCGCCCGCTTCATGATCGACCCCTCGCTCAAGGCCGGCAAGTTCTCCGTGTTTGCCGAGAACGTCGATGCGCCCACGCTGGGCCGCCTGTACGAGGAGGAGCGCGCTTACCAAAACGGGCTGTCGGGCAACCTGTCCCGCGGCAATTCGGTCAAGCTGGGCGGCTCGCCCGCGCCTGCCGCAGCGCCCGCGCCGGCGCCCGCAGCCTCCCGCGCCCCCATGCCCGCCGCTGCGCCTGCGCCCGCGCAGCCCCAAGCCCAGAGCGTCAACGGCATTCCGAACATCCCGGGCTTTGGGGGCGAGGCCGACCCCTTTGCGCCGGCGGCTCCCGCTGCCGCCGGACTGGGCGCCGGCATGGGCCTGGGAGCGGCAGCCGCTGCGGGCGTGGCCGAGGTCGCCGCACCTGTGGCCGTGCCGCAGACCGTCTCGCGCGCCCAGCTTGCCGGCATGGGCGGTGCGGCCGCAACCGGCGCCCCCCTGGGCACCGCCAGCGCGGCCGCGCATGCCGCACCGCGCCCGGCCCGGCCGCTGGCTCAGCTCGTTGATGTGGTCACCGGCGACACCTACGACCTCACCAGCGCGCAATGCACCGTTGGCCGCGAGCGCATGGCCGCCGATGTGGCCCTGCGCGACCCCAACGTCAGCCGCCGTCACGCCCAACTCACCTTCACCGGGGCAGGCGACTGGTCCATCGAGGACCTCAACTCGACCAACGGCACCCTGGTGAACAACCGCCGCATCACCCGCTGCCCGCTGCGCAACGGCGACCTGCTCACCTTCGGCCTCAGCACCTTCGAGTTCAGGAGCTGATAGCCCATGATCGACATCATCCTGTTTGCGGGGCGCATCGTTCTAGTCGTCCTGCTCTACTGCTTCCTGATCGCCGTGATGAAAACCGGCGTGGGCCTCGTGCGCGGCCAGCGGCGCGACTCCGCCATCTGGACCATCGATGTGGAGAAAGGCCCGCGCGGCATCCGCGGCATCCATGTGGACATGCTCGGACCGGTTATCGTTGGCCGCTCGCCCAGCTCGGACATCTGCGTGAATGAGCCGTTTGTCTCGGCAAGCCACGCGCGCTTTTCCCTGCAGGGACCTGCGCTCGTGATCGAGGATTTGAACTCGCTCAACGGCACGCTGGTCAACGGCCGTCCGCTCGCCGAGCCCGCAACGCTGCGCGAGGGCGATGAAGTGCAGATTGGCGATGTGGTCATGAAGGTGAATCGCCGATGATCGGCGAGCACGACATAACGCGCGAGGGGTTCGATCCAGGCGTGGAGCCAGACTCCGCACCTGTGGCCGAGCCCGCTTTTGCATCGGAGCTGCCCGAGTTCGACGCCGATTACGAGCCCGAACTCGCGCCCGCCCCAGAAGCCTACACCGGCGCGCACGCCGCCCCGCCCGCGCACACGCCCCCTGCGACTCTCGAGCCCGAGGCACCAGCCGAGCCGAGCGCCGCCATCCCCGACCCAAGCTCCGTCTCTCCCGAGGACACTGCCGAGATCGACGTGCATGTGGTCGAGTCCAAGCTCAACGACCCCGGCTCCACGCAGAGCTTCGAGGCCATCCCCGACGAGCGCATCGACGCCGATTCGACCTTCGATGCCGGCACCAATACCCAGCTCATGTGGGGCGCCCGCTCCGATGTGGGCTGCGTGCGCAGCCACAACGAAGACTCCTACCTCGTGGCCTCGCCGCTGTTCGCCGTATGCGACGGCATGGGCGGCCACGCCGCCGGCGAGGTGGCAAGCTCCATCGCCGTGGAAACGATCGCCAAAACGGCTCCCGCCTCGGCCGATCCCGCCTTGCTGGGCGCCGCCATCGAGGCCGCCAACGCCGCGGTCATCGAGGCGGCCATGAACGGCGTGGGACGGCCCGGCATGGGTTGCACCGCCACAGCCGCCTACATCGACGGCACCACGCTCGCCCTCGCACACGTGGGCGACTCGCGCGCCTACCTCATGCACGAGGGGACGCTCATCCGCGTCACCCGCGATCATTCCTATGTTGAGGAACTCGTGGACGCGGGCGAGATCACCGCCGATGAGGCCCGCGTGCACCCCAACCGCTCGGTCATCACGCGCGCGCTCGGCTCCGACCCCGCCATGTACGCCGACCACTTCCAGCTCAACATCGAAGAGGGCGACCGTCTCATCCTGTGCTCCGACGGCCTTTCGGGCATGGTGCCCGACGGCGAGATCGAGGCCATCGCCGCGCAGTCGGCCACGCCGCAAATCTGCACGGACAACCTCGTGGACGCGGCCCTGGCCGCAGGAGGCTCCGACAATGTGACCGTCGTCGTGGTGGACGTGGTGAACGACGGCCGGCTGCGCAAGCTCCAGCATCGCCATCGCCGCAACGCGCTCCTCTCCCTGGCCGCCCTGCTCCTCGTGTTCGCACTGGGCGCCATCGCCTCCGTGGTGTCTGTTTCCCACTCCGTCTACCTGGGCGTGAAAGACGACGCCGTGGCCATCTACACCGGCGTGCCCAAAGCGCCATTCGGACTCAAGCTGCATTGGTTGGAGGACGAGACCTCGGTGAGCCTCGAGGACCTGCCCGAGGACACCCAGGCGCGCCTGCGCGAGGGCATCCCGCAAAAGAGCCTCGAGGAGGCCATGTCCACCGTCACGAACTATCGCAAGCAGATTGACGAGGCCCAAAGCAAGCAGCTGCAAGACGCCGCCGCCATCAGGCAAAGCCAAGGTGCGGAAGCGGCAGCCGCCAGCGGAGTGGACGCCACGGCCCTCGCGCCCGAGGCGGCCACGGACCCCGCTGCCGGCAACCCGGCCGAAACCGCCCCCGACCCAACCGCCAACCCCACCCCCGAAGGAGGTGCCGCACAATGAGCCGCCGAACGACCGAACTGCTGCTTCTCATAGCAGGCGCGTTCCCCGTGCTGCTGCTGTACGCCATGTACGTCATCACGAGCGGCGCGGCCCTCACCTTCCAGACGCTCACGGTGCCGCTGGGCCTGTTCGCGGCCTTTGCCGCCGCCCATCTGGGCGTGCGCTTCCTTGCCCCCGGCGCCGACCCGGCCATCCTGCCCATCGTCTTCGTGCTTTCGGGCATCGGCATCACGTTCGTGACCCGCTTGGCGCCCGAGGCCGCCATGGGTCAGGTGGTGTTCCTGTTCGTGGGCGTTGCCCTCATGGTGGGCACGCTCGTTGCCGTGAAAAACCTCGACATCATCAAGCGCTACAAGTACACCTTGGGCGCCATCGGCATCATCTTGCTCGTATTGCCCATGTTCATCGGCACCGAGATCTACGGTTCCAAGCTCTGGATCAAGATCGGCAGCTTCCAGTTCCAGCCCGGCGAGTTCGCCAAGGTGTTCATCGTGCTGTTCCTGGCCGGCTACCTGGCCGAGAACCGCGAGCTGCTCTCCATTTCGAACCACACTGTTTTGGGCATCAAGCTGCCGCGTCTGCGCCTGCTCGCGCCGCTGTTCGTGGTGTGGGGCATCTGCCTGCTCGTGGTGGCATTCGAGCGCGACCTGGGCAGCGCGCTTTTGTTCTACACCATCTTCCTGATCATGCTCTACGTGGCCACCGGTCGCGTGTCCTACGTGCTCATCGGCCTGGTCCTGCTATGCGTGGGCGCATTCGGCATGTACCAGATCATGGGCCATGTGCAGGTGCGTTTCCAGATTTGGCTCGACCCGTTCTCGGACGCGCAGAACCTGGGCTATCAGCTCGTGCAGTCGCTGTTCTCGCTGGCCGACGGCGGGCTTTCGGGCGTGGGCATCGGCAAGGGCATGGCGAGTATCATCCCGGTCGTCGAATCCGACTTCATCTTCTCGGCCATCGGCGAGGAGATGGGGTTGCTCGGCGGCGCGGCCGTGCTCTTCTTGTTCATGCTGTTCGCGGTGCGCGGCCTGACCACGGCGGCGCGCGCCAAATCCGACCTCGCCGCGTTCTCGGCCACCGGCCTGACCGCCGCCATCACCTTCCAGGCGTTCACCATCGTGGGCGGCGTCACCAAGCTCATCCCGCTTACCGGCGTGACTCTGCCGTTCATGAGCCAGGGCGGCTCCTCGCTGCTGGCGAGCTTCGTCATCGTTGGCCTGCTGCTGCGCGCCGGCGACGAGGCCACCGGTCGCGAGGCCGAGCTCACCAGCGCAGGCGATGAGCTGGCCGGCGCGGGCGCCGCATTTGCCGCCGTCGATCGCGGTGCCAACTTCGCGCAGGGCGCCGCTGCGGCCGTGAGCCGCATGGGCACGCGTTTCTTCTCCGGCAAGGCAGCAGACGGAAGCGCTCGCAGCTCCGCCGCAGGCAAGCGCATCGCGCAACCGAGCGGCGTGAACGCGCACGCGGACGCATCGGTGCGGCCCAGCGCCTACGGCACGGGCACCGGCGCCTACGCTGCCCACGGGGGCAGCCATGCGCGTCCGGGCAGCCGCATGCGTCGCCGCACCCTCGATACGCCCGAATCCGGCGTGCTCGGCCGCGTGGCGCTCGCCAAGCGCCTCACCCGCACGGTGTTCCTGTTCACCGCCCTGTTCGCCGTGCTCATCGGCAACCTGACCTATATCCAGGTCATCAAGGCGGCCGACTATCAGGACATGCCGAGCAACAACCACACCCTGCATCGCGCCCAATACATCAAGCGCGGCTCGATCATCACGAGCGACGGCCTCACCCTGGCCGAATCCGCCCAGCAGCAGGACGGCACCTACGTGCGCTCCTATCCCAACGGCAACATGGCCGCGCACGTGGTGGGCTACTACTCGCAACAGTACGGCACCTCGGGCATCGAGGCCTCGCAAAACGACACCCTCACTGGCTCCAAGGATTACTCGAGTTGGCAAAATGCCCTGAATTCGCTGGCCGGCCTCACCGAGCCGGGCAATTCCGTCAAGCTCACCATCGATTCGCGCATCCAGCGCGCGGCCGAGGCGGCGCTTGCCGGGCGCACCGGCTCCATCGTGGTACTCGACCCGCGCTCCGGCGCCGTGCTCGCCTGGGCCAGCGCGCCCACCTACGACAACACCAACATCGACGCCACCATGGCGGCGGCCAACGGCCAGGACGGCAGCACGTCGCTGTACGACCGCGCCACGCAGGCGCTCTACACGCCGGGCTCCACCTTCAAGGTCATCACGCTCGCCTCGGCGCTCGAACATGGCACCGCCCAGCTCACCAACACCTTTAACAGCCCGGGCCGCATGGAGATCGGTGGGGCCGACGTCGTGAACATCGGCGAGGCCGCACATGGCACCATCACGCTCGACCGCGCCTTCGCGCTCTCGGCGAACACCGTGTTCGGCCAGCTCGCCAACGATGTGGGCGCCGAGGGGCTCGTCACCACGGCGCGCGCCTTCGGCTACGGCCAATCGCTCGGCCTGGACTTCCAAACCGCCGCGTCCATCATGCCCGACCCAACGCAGATGAGCGAATGGGAGCTTGCCTGGGCGGGTGCTGGCCAGCCCGTCGGCCAAGGCCATACCCCCGGCCCGCAAACGACCACGATGCAAAATGCCGTCATGGCCGCGACCATCGCCAACGGCGGTATCGCCATGAACCCCTACGTGGTCGAGCAGACGCTCGCCCCCGACGGCGCGGTGATCCGCACCACGAAGAGCCGCTCGCTGGGTCAGGCGGTCAGCGCCGCCACCGCTGAGCAGGTTAAGCAATCCATGCTCGATGTGGTGGAGAGCGGCACCGGCTCGGCCGCGCGCGTGCCCGGCGTCAAGGTGGCCGGCAAAACCGGCACCGCCGAGACCAACAGCAGCTCCCCGAACTCCGCGTTCGTGGGATTTGCCCCGTATGACACCCCCACCGTGGCCATCTCGGTCATGTTGGAGCAGCGCAGCGAAAGCGAGCAGAGCGCCGCAGCCGTAGCCGGCACGGTGCTCAAGGCGGCGCTGGCTGCGCAGGGTTCATAGAGCAACAATGCCGGATGCCCCGCACCCGGCACGAACATGGTACGGTTATATATTCGCCTCACGGCGATGATGCGAGGATGATGAGGAGTTAGCAACGATGGCAGAAGGACAGCGCCTGCTCGGAGGCAGGTACCTGCTCAAGGACAAGGTTGGCAACGGCGGCATGGCCACCGTGTACCGCGCACAGGACCAAGTGCTCGACCGCACCGTGGCCGTGAAGATCATGCTGCCGCAATACGCCGGCGACCCCACCTTCGCCGCGCGCTTCAAGCAGGAGGCGCAGGCGGCGGCCGGCCTGTCGAGCCCCTACATCGTGGGGGTCTACGACTGGGGTCGCGACGGGGACACCTACTACATCGTCATGGAGTACCTGCGCGGCACCGACCTCAAGAGCGGCATCCGCAGCCACGGGGCGCTCGACCCCAAAAAGGTCGCGCAGATCGGCTCGCAGATCTGCGGCGCACTCTCCGTGGCCCACAAGCACGAGATCATCCACCGCGACATCAAGCCGCAAAACATCATGGTGCTGCCCGACGGCAACATCAAGGTCATGGACTTCGGCATCGCCCGCGGCAAAAACAGCCACCTCACGCAGGACAACAACGTCCTGGGCACCGCCCACTACGTGAGCCCCGAGCAAACGCGCGGCCAGGAGCTGGGCGCCACCTCCGACATCTACTCGCTCGGCGTGGTCATGTACGAGTGCGCCACCGGCCAGGTTCCCTTCGATGGGGACGATGCCATCTCCGTGGCCCTCAAGCAGGTCAACGAGCTGCCCGTACCGCCTTCGCAAATCAACCCCGGCGTGGACACCAACCTCGAGCGCATCATCCTCAAGTGCATGGAGAAGGATGCGGCCAATCGCTTCCAATCCGCCGATGAGCTGCGCGCCGTGCTGAACGCCTACGCCACCGGTCGCGCCGTCGACGTCGCCGAGCCCACCCGCGTGATTGGCGGCGTGGTGCCCGGCGCCGGCATGGGCGCCACCGAGACGCGCGTGATGAGCGACGCCACCCAGGCCATGGTGCGCCCCGCCGGCGGCGCCGGCTCCACTGCGGCAGGCCCGCGCATGGTTCCCCCGGCCGGCAACGTCGGCGCAGGCGCAGGCGGCTACGAGGAGGAGAAGCGCGGCGGCAAGGGCAAGATCGCGGCCATCATCGTGGGCGTCATCGCCGTCATTGCGCTCGGCGTGTTCGTGGCCACGAGCCTGTTTGGCGGCAACGCCGAGATGGTGAACGTCCCCTACGTCCTCAACCAAACCGAGGAGGAGGCCACCAAGGCGCTTGAGGAGGCGGGCTTCACCGTGAAGCTCGGCGAGCCCGAAGAAAGCGAGACGGTCGAGGAAGGGCGCGTGGTCGACCAGACACCCGATGGCAATAAGCAGGCCGAGAAGGGCTCCGAGGTCACGATCATCGTGTCGAGCGGCCCCAAACCGGTGCAGGAGGTCGAGGTGCCCAACCTGGTGGGCAAGACCGCCGATGAAGCCGAGTCCTTGCTTGCGCAGGCGGGCCTCAAGGGCAGCGCCCAACAAAAGGAGAACGACGCCGAGGCCGGCACCGTGTTCCAGCAGGACACCAACACCGGCGTGAAGGTCCCTGAGGGCTCCACCATCACCTACTGGGTCTCCACCGGCCCCGACACCGCCACGGTTCCCGGCGTGCTCGGCAAATCCGAGGCCGAGGCCACCAACATGCTCTCCAACGCCGGCTTCACCGTGGTGTCCGAGCCCGGTGATTACAGCGACACCTACGCCGCCGGCACCGTGATGGCTCAAAGCGCCACCGGCGAGGCCAAGGCCGGCTCCAGCATCACCATCACCATCTCCAAGGGGTCCAACCCCAATATCGAGGTGCCCGATGTGACCGGCAAAGCCGAGGCCGAGGCCAAAAGCGCCATGCCGTCCGGCGTGCATGTCGAGGTGAAGTACGAGGCGAGCTCCACCGTTGGCAAGGGCCTGGTGATTCGCCAGTCCGCCAGCGGCCCGGTGAAGAAGGGCGCCACCGTGACCCTCACGGTCTCCAGCGGCGCCGCCGATGGCGGCTCGGATACCGGCGGGGAGAGCCTGGACGACTAAGCGTCCACAACCCGCCGCTGCACGCGAGCGCATGCGCCGACGCGGGCACTGCGAGCCTGAGCGCCCGCACAAACGATTCCATACGCCCCGGGCGTCTTGCACCACCACGCAAGACGCCCGGGGCTTTTTACCGGATCTCAAACGCAAGGCACCCAGGTAGAAGAGTCCTCACATGCAAATCGGGCCCGCACGCTTGACGCCGTGCGAGCCCGATACAAGTCAGATGGTGCCCCTGGCCCGATTCGAACGGGCGACACCCGCTTTAGGAGAGCGGTGCTCTATCCCCTGAGCTACAGAGGCACTTCGCTAGGTATTCTAGCACGCCTTCCGCGCTGCCCCTACGCAAATTGGCTGCGGTACAGCTCCGCGTAGGCGCCGTCCTCCGCCAACAGCTCCTCGTGCGTGCCCTGCTCGATGATCGTGCCGGCTCGCATGTGCAGGATGAGGTCGGCATCCACGATGGTGGACAGGCGATGCGCGATCACAAAGCTCGTGCGCCCGCGCATGAGGTTCTCCATCGCGTGGACGATCTCCTGCTCGGTACGCGTATCTACGCTCGAGGTCGCCTCGTCCAGAATGAGGATCTTCGGGTCGCACAGAATCACGCGCGCGATGGTCAGCAACTGGCGCTGGCCCTGGGAGATGTTCTCCGCGTCGTTTTCCACGTGCGTGTCGTAGCCCTGCGGCATCGTGCGCACAAAGTGATCGACATGCGCCATCTTGGCCGCCGCGATGATCTCCTCGCGCGTGGCGTCGGGCTTGCCGTAGGCGATGTTCTCGGCAATCGTGCCCTCAAACAGCCAGGCGTCCTGCAGCACCATGCCAAAATTCGAACGCAAATCGCCGCGCGTCATGGCGTGCGTGTCCACTCCGTCGAGCGTGATGCGCCCGCCGTTCACCTCGTAGAAGCGCATGAGCAAATTGATGAGGGTCGTTTTGCCCGCGCCCGTGGCGCCCACGATGGCGATCTTCTGGCCAGGCCGCGCCGCGAACGACACGTCGTGCATGAGCAGCTTGTCCGCGTTGTACCCAAAGCGCACGTGCTCAAAGGCCACCGACCCCTCGACCGCCTGCGGTAGCCGCGCCGCCAGCTCGGGCGCCGGATCGGGCTCGATCTCCTCCTCGTCCAGGATGTCGAACACGCGCTCCACGGCCGCCAGGGCGTTCTGCAGCGTGTTGATGGTGAAGGACAGCTGCGTCAGCGGCTCCGACACCTGGTAGATGTAGTGGAAGAACGCCTGGAACACGCCGATGGAGATCTGCCCTGCAACCAGCATGCCACCGGCGATCATGGCGATGACGACCTGCGCCAAGCGGATGATGAAGCGAATGAGCGGGCTGATGGCGTTGGTCATGAAGTCCGCGCGACGGCTCGCGGCGGCCAGCTTGTCGGCCAGCTCGTGCACCTCGGCGGAGCTCGCCTGCTCCCGGTTGAAGCTCTTGATGATGAGGCGGCCCGAGTAGGCCTCCTCAACCGTGGCCGTGAGCTTGCCCACGTAGCGCTGGCGCTCGGCAGCCAAGCGCAGCGTCTGTTTGGACACCAGCTGCGTCACCGCCGTGGAGACAGCAGCGAACACCAGGAAGATGACGGTGAGCATGACGTTGAAGCGGAACATCATGATAAGCGCACCGATGATGGTGCCCACCGCGCTCATGAGCTTGAGCAGGCCAGTCTGCAGCACCTCGGACATCTTGTCCAGGTCGTTGGTGGCGCGGCTCACGATCTCGCCGGGTTTGCGGCGGTCGTAGAACGCCAGCGGCAGGCGGTTGAGCTTGGCCGCAAGGTCGCGCCGCAACTGCAGGTTGAGCTTCTCGGCAAAGCCGGCCATCACGAAGCACTGCACCGAGTACAGGGCGCACGCCATGGTCCAGATGCCAAAGTAGGTGAGCAGCTCTCGGCCGCCCGTGTCCCAGCCGACCGTGAACGTGCGACCTTCGGCCATCGCGACCTGGATGTTGCTCCACAGCACGTCGATCACGTGCGCGCTATAGGCCGGCGCCGCCACGTGGAAGCCCGTGTAGATGATGATGGCCACGATCACGATGCCGAAACGCCACCGCTGACCGCGCGAGGCATGCACCAGGCGGCGCACGGTCGCCCACGTGTCGCGCGGGACCTCGAGCTCCTCGGGCGCGTCGGCGTCGCTGCCGTCGCCAGGCTCGGCAGCAGGCGCGGCGACATCGGTATCGGCAGCAGGCGCGGCGGACTCACCGGGCGCCGATGCCACAGCCGGGGCTGTTGCAACCGCCTCCTGTGCGGGCGAAACCGCAGTCTGCGCAGCCCGCGCATCGGCAGCAGTACCCTCGGCGCCCATACCCGCCATCTCAAGCTCCTCCTTACGCTCCTGCATGCTCGTCACCTCCCTTCATCTGGCTCTTGGCAATCTCCTGATACACCTCGCAGCGCTCCATGAGCTCCTCATGGGTGCCACGCCCCACGATGCGCCCCTCCTTGAGGACGACGATCTGGTCCGCATGCAAAATCGTGCTGATGCGCTGCGCGATGATGAGCACCGCGGCGTTGCGGGTCTCCGGTTTGAGAGCGCGGCGCAGCGCGGCGTCGGTCTTGAAGTCCAGCGCCGAGAAGCTGTCGTCAAAGATATACAGGTCGGCGTGCTTCATGAGGGCGCGCGCGATGGACAGGCGCTGGCGCTGGCCGCCCGAGAAGTTCGTGCCACCTTGGGCCACGGGCGCATCGAGCGTGCCGGGCAGCCCCCATACGAAGTCGCCCTGCGCGACCTTGAGCGCATGGAGCATCTCGGGACGCGTGGCGCCCTCGTTACCGTAGCGCAGGTTGCTCGCCACGGTACCGCTAAACAGCCAGGCCTTCTGCGGCACGTAGGCGATGTGCTCGCGCAGGTCGTGCTGCGTCATGCTGCGGATGTCCACGCCACCAAACCGCACGGCGCCCTCAGTCACATCGTGCAGGCGCAGCAGTATCTTGGCGATGGTCGATTTGCCCGACCCCGTGCTGCCGATGATCGCCGTGGTCTGACCGCGCAGGCAGGCAAAGTCGATGTCGTGCAGGGTATCCTCGTCCGCGTCGTCAAAGCGAAACGATGCGTGGTCGAAGCTGGCCACCACATCGGCGGCAGGCACGGCACCCGGCGCAGGTGCCGCTTTGCCGCCGTCACCTGGCGCGCTCGCGTCGGCCTCAGCGGTCGCCTTCGCAGCCGGCGCCGCCGGCACCGTCGCAGTCGCCTCCGCTGCCTCCACAGCCTCAGCCGCCGCAACCGTGGTCGCCTTCGCAGCCGGCGCCGCCGGCACCGTCGTGGCCACAACCGCCGCCGCATTAGTGCCGTCCACGATGCTCGGCTGATAGTTGATCACCTCGCTGCAACGCTGCAAGCACACGATGGCACGCGGCACCATCAGCGCCACGAACTGCGCCATCATGATGTAGAACATGATGAGCATCGCGTACTCGACCACCGCCGAGATGCTGCCGATCTCCATCGCGCCTGCGCCCACGCGGTTGCCGCCCAGCCACAGCAGGGCAACCTCGGCGATGTTCATCAGACAAAACGAGAAGCAGTCCACGCCCGCGAAAATCCAGTTCACCTTGATGGCAGCGTCGGCGTAATCGGAAAACACCCGGCCCATGCGGCCTTCCTCGCGCTGCTCCTTATTGAAGGCGCGAATCACGCGCACGCCCACGATGCTCTCGCGCAACACGATGTTCATCCGGTCGATGAAGCTCTGCATCTTCTCAAAGATCGGCGCGGCGCGGCGCACAGCGATCACCGCAAACACCATGACCACCGCCACCACGACAAGCATCATGGCGCCCATTTGCGCGTCGATTTGGAAGGCGAGCACCGTGCCCATCACGCAGATAATGGGCACCGGCAGCATGGCCTGCGTGGCGAGCATCACCGTCTGCTGGATGACGTTCACGTCGTTGAGGGTGCGCGTGATCATGGAGCCGGTGCCAAAATGCTCGAAATCGCTGCCCGAGAACGTGAGCGAGGCGTCGTACACCGTATCGCGGATGTCGCGGCCGACCTTGGCCGCCAGACGCGCGCACAGGTAATTGCCCAGCAGAGCGCCGCCGCTCGCGCAGCAGCAGGCAATGAGCATGCGAACGCCCTGTCCCAGGATAAAGTTCGTGTCGCCCGTGGCCACACCCTGGTTGATCATGCCGGCGAGCATGGTTGGCACGTACAACGTACCCGCCACGTCCAGCAGCAACGCCGCCAGCGTGGCGGCGGTCAGCGCCTTGTAGTTTTTGATCGTACGCCACAGCAGCTTCATACGCGCTCCGTTCCCTCCGTGCATTGAATGTGGCCGCATTGTTCGCAGGCGAGGTCTTGTTCGGCGCACTCGCCCTGCGCCTGGTCCATTTCGGCGCTCAGCGCCTGGGTGTAACGTTTGATGAGATGCAGCAGCATCTTGCCCTCTTCTGGGTCGAGCTGGGCAAACGCGCGCGTCTCCGCATCGATCGCCGGCTGCATGTGGCACGCCGCAAACCGTACGCCCTCGTCGGTAAGGGCGATGCTCTTGCTTTTGCGGCTCCCCTCCAGATAGGCGAAGGCGACGAGCCCCTTGGCCTCCAGCGTCTTGAGCGCCGAATTGATGGTCTGCTTACTGAACGACCAGGACTCGTTGAGCTGTTGCAACGGCAGGGGCCGACGAGCACGATACAGGTCGTAAAGCATCCAAAACGCGCAGGTGGAAAGGCCGCAGCCGCGCGCGAACTCGTAATAGAGCTTATCGACCGTGTTATACAGGTAGTCGAGCGCCGCAGGACATACCGCGTCGAGCGCCGCATCCGTATTCGTATTCATATTCATCCCTAGACCCCCCTCCCACTATGCATCGCAAAACAAATAATCCGAAATCGGACAGCTTGTAGATTAGTCCGATTTCGGATTACTGTCAACAGACAGGGGTTGTACAGGGCGGCCGAGCGGGCAGGCCTTATTCGGCAGCGGCCTCGGCAAACTCCTCCGTCGGCGCCGGAGCGGTCACGGGAAGCGTCCAGCCCTCCTGCACCGATGCATAAAACGTCGCGTCAGGTGTAAGGTCGTGAATGCTCTTGCCGTCCAGCCACGCCAGCTCCACCAGCTCGGGCAGCGTCGTCACCAACTCGGAGCAATCCGTAAACCGGCCATGGTCATTCAGCGCCTCGCAATCCTGAACGCGCCAGTAACCGTCGGTGTGCGTGATGTAATACTCATGACCCTGCACGTCCATGAACACGCGCGTCTTAGACCGCAGGTAGCCCAAGAGCTCCTCGAAACTCATTGGCAGCTGCTCGCTCGCTTTCATTCCCATGGCTGGCTCCTTTTGCCACGCGCCCACACGCATGCGGGACAGGTATGTATCGATACTTTCAGTTAGCGCCCATATCGAACAAATGGCAAGGAAAAAAGAGGTAGACGGTCGTTTTCATCGAGCAGCGGTCGGTGCCGACGGACGGCATGCCGGGTGATACGTTTTACCACGCCGCTCGGCCAAAATGCGTCTGCCCTTCACATCTCCCGGGCGGTTTGCGCGCATACTCAGCGCCATCGGTGTGCGGGTCCAAGCGGCGAGCATCTCCCGCCCTTCCGTCGCCCACCGCCTTCCGCCCATTCGTCGCCCCCCCGCCTTCCATCCTTCCGTCGCCCCCTATTCCCCGCCTCTCCCATCGCCCTGCCCCGCCGCACCCAGGCCAGCCCACTCCTCCGCACCCAGGCCAGCCCCGCGCCACGCGGCACCCGGCAACCGCCGCGACCCGCCCCGATCCCGCGCCCGGCAACCGCGACCCGCACAGCCCATCCCCCGATTCCCCACCCGCCGCCTCACCACTCGAAAGGACGCCATGACCACCTCAGACGAGCAACGCCAAGCATCCGCAGCCGCCAGCCCGGCCACGGCGCGCATCGCGCCTGCGGGCAACGCCGCCCCCGCAGCCGGCATCGCAACCCAGACGCAGCGCAAGTACCTCGCCTTGCTCGCACAGCATTTCCCCAACCAACAGGCGGCCTTCACCGAGATCATCAACCTGCAGGCCATCCTCAACCTGCCCAAAGGCACCGAGCACTTCATGAGCGACCTGCACGGCGAGTACGACGCGTTCATGCACATCCTCAACAACTGCTCGGGCGTGGTGCGCGAGCACGTGGACGAGTTCTTTGGCGAGCGTCTCAGCGAGCAGCAAAAGGCCGACCTCTGCACGCTCATCTACTACCCGCACGAAAAGCTGCGGCTCGTCCGCGCGCGCCGCGCCGACACACCCGCCTGGTACCGCACCTCGCTCGACCTGCTGTTGCAACTGGCCCGACGCCTGTCCAGCCGCTACACGCGCTCCAAGGTCCGCAAGGCCATCCCGCGCGACTATGCCTACATCATCGACGAGCTGCTCCACACCCACCCCGACGAGGACGATTACCGCCTGCGCTACCACGAGCGCATCATCGACTCCATCCTGGAAACGAACGCCACCGAGGACTTCATCTGCTCGCTCGCCGCGCTCATCAAGCGACTCGCCGTCGACCACCTGCACCTGGTGGGCGACATCTTCGACCGAGGCGGCGGCGCGGCCAAGATCATGGACCGCCTGGCCAGCTACCATTCGCTCGACATCCAATGGGGCAACCACGACCTGCTGTGGATGGGCGCCGCGGCGGGCGAGCCGGCGTGCATCGCCACGGTCCTGCGCAACAACCTGCGCTACGACAACTACGAGATCCTGGAGAACGACTACGGCATCTCCCTGCGGGAACTCGTCGCGTTTGCCGAGCGCACCTACGCGCCGGCCGAGCGCGACGTCAACGGGCGCGATGGCGGCCTCACCCCGCTCATCAAGGCCATCAACGTGCTGCTCTTCAAGCTCGAAGCGCAGATCATCCTGCGCAACCCGAGCTTCGACATGAACGACCGCCTCCTGCTCGAGCGCATCGACCACACCGCCGGGACCGTCACCCTCACCGACGGCGCCACTTGGCCGCTCGTGACGCGCGACTTCCCCACCGTGGACCCCGAGCGCCCGTACGAGCTTACAGATGAGGAACAGCGCATCGTGGACCGGCTCGTTTCCGAGTTCACCGGCGCCGACCACCTGCGCCGCCACATTGAGTTCCTCTACGAGCGCGGCTCGATGTACCTGGCGCGCAACGGTAACCTGCTGTTCCACGGCTGCGTTCCTATGAACAAGGACGGCACCTTTACGAGCGTGGATTGCCTGGGGCAGCGGCGGTGCGGCTGCGATTACCTCGACTTTTGCGACGACATCGCGCGCCGCGCGTGGCGCGAGCGCAGCCGCGAGGCCCTCGACTGGTTGTGGTACCTATGGATCGGCTTCAAATCGCCGGCGAGCGGGCGGCTCGTCAAGACGTTCGAGCGCTCCTATATCGCCGACCCCGTGGCCTGGCAGGAGCCGATGGACCCCTACTTCACGCTCACGCACCGCACCGATGCCTGCGACGCCGTGCTGCGCGAGTTTGGCCTCCAGCCGAGCGAGCGCGACGCGCGCGGGCATATCATCAACGGCCACACGCCCGTCAAGACGGGCAAGGGCGAGGTTCCCGTGCGGGCCGAGGGCAAGCTGCTCGTGATCGACGGCGGCTTTTGCCGCGCCTACCACCCCAAAACCGGCATCGCGGGCTACACGCTCATCTCGAGCTCGCGCGGCATGCGCATCAAGGCGCACCAGGCGTTCGTGAGCGTGGACGACGCGCTGGCCCGCAACACCGACATCGTGAGCGAGACGGACCGGTTCGAACCCGCGCAGGCGCGCCTCATGGTGAGCGATACCGACACGGGCGCCGCGATTCGCGAGCAGATTCGCGACCTGCATGCACTGCTCGACGCCTACCGCCGCGGCGATCTGGCCGAGAGCTAGGCGAGGCGGCGGAGGGGCGGCCGGGCGCGGGGCGGCGCATTTCGGGTTCGACTTTGCACCTGGGGCCCGACCTTGCACCTGGGGCCCATATTTGGCTCAAAAGTGAGCCTCAGGTGCAAGACCAGCGCCGCGGGTGCAAGGTCAACACCTCAGGAGCAGGGTCGACACAGCGGGTGGGTCGAAAAACGCGCCCGAATGGCTCAAATCCGCACCCGATGTTCGCAGATAGCCTGCAGCCGGAATCCCGCAGGCGCCCTCAGCCCGCACCCAGGCCGCGCAAACACCCCGTCCCCCAGCTCAGGCCGCGCCTGCGCCCGGTACGCGCACGCAATCCTACTCCCCCGCCTCGCATTCACTGCGTGACGCGGTGGTGAGCCAGTCGCTGTCGGGCCGGCACACGAGCCGCGCGTCCTGGTAGGCCATGCGCATGGTGAGCACGGTCTGCCCCTGGTAGTTGCCGGAATCCATCAGCTCGACCACCAACGCGGCATCGGCCACGCTCTCGTCCATCAAGCACAGCGGCAACAGCAGACTCATCGTGTTCGCGCGCGGATAATACATGGGAATCGCCGTCTTGTAGTTCCACCGCACGCGCTTGCGTGCCAGCTCAACGGCATAATCCAAGCGCGTCCGCAGGTACCTGAACGCAACGGGATCCGCCTCGAGGCGCTCCCGAACCTCGGCGTACAGCTCCGCACGGCGATCATCCTCGGCCCGGCCGATCTCGTCGAGCAAGGCCAACGCGACATCGTCCGTGCGCAACCCTTCCTTGATGAAGGCGACCGGTAGGCGGCCGATGTTATCCACGAGCACGTGATCGTAGTTGATGATGAGCTCCGCGTCCGTATCGAACAACAGGTCCTCTTTGCGGTCGAAGAACGCGGCGGGCTGCGGCAGCGGGTTGAACAGATTCACGAGCTGCTTGCCCAGGCGACCCACACCCTGCGTACAGAAACCCGCAAAGCGCCACGGGCAGCGATCGGACTGAATATTGGGCTCGAAGCACAGGTAGATGTCATCGTAGCGGCGATTGACCAAACCGGAGTTGAAGGCGGCAAAGCTGCCGTCTTTGGCAACGCAGACTTTTTCCTCCTGTTTTAAGCGGTAGAAATAACTCGTGATATAGCTCTTGAGAATGGGGTGCCGCCGGCGCTCGGGCTGCAAGCCAGATCCGGAACCCGCGCATGGGCCCGCATCTTCGAACTCCCAGGATTCCGGCAGAGCCAGGTTCGCGAGCTCCTCGAGAAACGTCTCCCAGTAACCAAGGTAGGCGAACTCCTACAACGCGCGCGAGGGTGACACCGTGTTCGACGCATGCGTGTGCACCGCCGTGTCCACATACATGGCAAACCACGGCAGGGCGCCGGCATAACGGTCGTTGCGGGCGAGCGAAACCTCCACGGGCGTCACGCCGTCGACGCGCATGATGGGCAGCGGGAACACGATCTTGCCCTCATAGACGCGCAAGGCGCCCGCCGCGAGATCGGCCGCCCACGCGCGGTTGAGTAACTCGTCGATGCGCACCCAATCCTTGCAGGCCATAGCCACGATATGCTTGATCTTTTGCGATACGAACGCCGTGCTGTAGAGCGTTCCTTGCAGTTCGGCAAGCACATCGGCGGGCACGGGCGCGGCGGCGTATTCCGGGCGCGCGGCCGCCGCGCGAGCGACGCCATCATAGTCAAAGCCCTGGCTTGAGGCATCGCCCTTGTTCTCGTCCGGCGTCAGCGCACGCCCCTCATGGGGCTCCGCCCCACGCACCTGCTCGCCACCCATTTGCGCACCCCAATCTCACCAAAAGCCAGCACTTACGAAAACCGCAATCTGTCTACCACTATACATGCACGCAAATGCACACACGATGTCGACTATGGACGCCAGCGACAAAGCGAACCAAGGACATCCCGCACATTGAAACCGCATGGTATCCCACAGCCCGCAAAAGCAAATTGGGTTCGGCCGCGAGCCGTTTGAGACGATTTTTAGCTCTCAAACGTCCTGCGGCCGAACCCTTTGTGGACGGGATGGCTCGAATACAAGCCCCGTTGGGCTGCCGTTGTGCGGAGGCCGGCCAACGGGCTGGCCGTTACGTACGCTGAATTGGCGCTGCGCTTGTTGTACAGGCCCTGCACCAACAGGGTCGACCTTGCAGCGGCAAGTTTGGCCCTGCAGCAATGGAAGCTGCCTTGCACTGTCAAAATTGACCTTGCAGCAATGGAATCAGCCTTGCACTAAAGGCCCAATTTCGACCAGAAAATGGGCCTTTAGTGCAAGGCCAACCGCGGCGGTGCAAGGCCGGCAACGTCAGTGCAAGGTCAACGTCGGTTGCGTAGGGTCGGCCGCGCCGGCGCAAACTCAGCTACGTCGGTGCAAGGCCAGCATCAGCGATGCGAAGTCAACTTCGGCGGCCGGACGCCGTGGCCAGAATGACCGGAACCCTTTGTGGACGGGATGGTTCACGTGCCGGCCCTTTGCCGAGAGATTGCGCACCCCCGGCGAGCGACCCGAACGTGCGCCGCACTTACCAGATGCCCAGCACCTGCTGCATGCCCAGACTCACCAGCGAAATGCCAATCCAGCAGCACAGCCCCATGAACATGGGTTTGCCGCCCGTACGCACGAGCTTCACGATGTCGGTGTTGAAGCCGATGGCGGCCATCGCCATCACGATGAAGAACTTCGACAGCTCCTTGATGGGCGCCGTCACGGCAGCCGGAAGCGCAAACACGGTGGTAATCACGCTCGCGAGCACGAAGAACACAATGAAGAACGGGAAGATCTTCTTGAGGTCGAACGTGCCGGCGGAGAGGCTCGACGCGTTTGCGGCGCCGCCGCCCGCATCACCCTCGCCCGCAGCAACACCGCCTGCGACAACCCGGCTCGCGGCCGTCGCCCGGCTCGCGCCGCCCTGACCCGTGACGGCGCCGCCGCCCGCGCCGCCCGCACCCGCAGCGGCGCGCTTCGCCTGGCGCATCTGCCAAAACGCCAGGACCAGCGTAATCGGGATGATCGCCAGCGTGCGCGTGAGCTTGACGATCGTGGCGTGGTCGAGCGTGTTGGCGCCCGGATGCATGCCGTCCCACGCCGTCGCGGCGGCGGTCACGGACGAGGTGTCGTTCACCGCCGTGCCCGCGAACAGGCCAAAGCCCTCGTTGCTCATGCCCAGCATGCCGCCAAGCGTGGGAAACACCAGTGCGGCGATAATGTTAAAGAGGAAAATCACGCTGATGGCCTGGGCGATCTCCTCGTCGTCCGCATCGATGACCGGGGCGGTCGCCGCGATGGCGGAGCCTCCGCAAATGGAGGAGCCCACGCCCACGAGCGTCGAGATGTTGCGCGGGATACGCAGCGCGCGGCACAGCACAAGGGCGATGACCAGCGACGTCGTGATGGTGGCGACGATCACCGGCAGCGAGGCCGCGCCCACGCGGGCGATTTGGCCCAAGTTGAGGCCAAAGCCGAGCAGGATGACCGCGTACTGCAGGATCTTTTTGGACGTGAACTTGATGCCGGGCGCCGCGGCCTGCGCAATGCCGCCGCGACCGCGCAGCACCTGCGCGAGCACCATGCCGATCAAAATGGCGAACACCGGCCCGCCGATGACGTCGAACCGCTTCCCCAGCAGCCACGCCGGCACCGCGATAGCCAACGCAAGCGCCACGCCGCGCCACATGCGGCCAAAATCTTTGAAGAACTCCATCTGCTTCCTTTCCCACTTTTGCGTGCAACCATATCGTATTGCCTGCATATATAATTATTTATGGTCAAATAGTTATCAGTTCATTTTATATTCTTATATATTGAGTCCCGGGCATGTTAAGCCCGAGGCGAACTGCGCTCGAGGAGGGCATCCATGCTGGACTACCGCGTACGCACCTTTCTTGAGGTGTACCGACTGCGAAGTTACACTAAGGCCGCCGCGAAGCTCCTGATTACGCAGCCCGCCGTTTCCCAGCACATCCATCATCTTGAGTCGCACTACGGCTGCGCGCTGTTCGCCAAATCGGGGCGCGCCATCGTGCCAACGGCCGCCGGCGACATCCTGTACCAGCGGCTGTCCGTGATGTGCAACGACGAGTCCCGAATCGAGCGGGACGTTCGCGCCGCCGCCGATCCGCATGCGGCCGCAGCTCAAACGCTGCGCCTCGGCTGCACCAAGACGGTCGGCGACCATCTCGCCCCCGGTCTGCTGGCGCAACTCTTGGCCTCCCATCCCGATCAAACCGTGCGCATGCGCTGCGCCAACACGCGCGATCTCGTGCAAAAAATCGAGGCCGGCACGCTCGACTGCGCGCTGGTCGAGGGCTCGTTTGATCGGCAGCGCTTCGCATGGGAGAACATTGCCACCGAGGCGTACATCGCCGTTGGCGCGCCGGGGACCCCGCGTCCGGCACATGCTGAGGACCTCTTGACGCACCGCCTCATTCTGCGCGAGGCGGGCTCGGGCACACGCGAAATCCTCGAGCGCTACCTGGCAACGCGCGATCTGGACACCGGGGATTTTGCCACGACCATCGAAATCGAGGGCATCCCCGCCATCAAGGCGTGCGTTGCGGCCGGGGCAGGCATCTCGTTCATGTACCGTTTTGCGGCGGCGAGCGAGCTCGAGCATGGCACGTTGGTCGACGTTACGCCTCCCGATATGCCCATCGAACACGATATCCGGCTTATGTGGCAACGCGGAAGTCAGTACGCCAATCGCTACCGAGCCATCGCCCGCTTATGGCGCAAAGGCTGACGGAAAACACCGCAGGCCGTCGCCTCTTCGCCCTTTGCCCCACGCCCGCCCACAGCCGCAATTGAAGCGGTACAATACATCACGTCACGCCGAGCTGAGGAGCCGCCATGTCCACCCGAAAAGTCACCATCACCGATGTCGCGCGCGAGGCCGGCGTCGCGGTGGGCACCGTCTCCAACGCCCTCAACCATCCCGAGCGCGTGCGCCCCGAGACGCTCGCGCTCATCGAGCAGGCCATCGACCGCCTCGGCTATGCCCCAAACCAAAGCGCGCGCATGCTCGCCGGCGGCCACAACAAGCTCTTTGGCCTGGTCATCCCCAACGTGAACCACGGCATTTCGCTGCAGATCATCAACGGCGCCACCACCGAGGCACGCAAGCACGGCTTTGACCTCATCATCGCGCACGCGGGCAACGACGCCGCGGACGGCCATCGCTACCTGCGCTATTTCATGGGATTGCAGCTTTCGGGCATCCTGATACAAGCGCCGCCCTCAAACGATTGGGAGCCCATCCCCGTTGGCAACGCCCCCGCATGCCCCGTTGTCTATCTTGACTACCATGGCAGCAGACCGGGGTATTTTGTGGCCGCCGACAACCACCGGCAAGGCCAGATCATGGCCGAGCACGCCCTGGCATGTGGAGGCGGTGCCACGCGCATCGCCGTTGTTGGACGCGCCAGCTCACCCGCGCTGCAACTACGGATGGAGGGCGTCCAAGCCGCCATGGTGCTGCACCCAGAGGCGGCGCTCGAACGCATCGACGAGGGCGCGCCCGAGCTGGCTCGAGACGGCTTTGCCCTCGGGCGGGCGCTTGCCGAGCGCGCTCCGGAAGCACGCCCCGAGGTCATCATCGCTCTGACCGACGCGCTGGCCACGGGCATCATCGCAGGCGTACAGGCAGCGGGCCTGCAGGTCCCCGGCGACATCCGCGTTTGCGGATGCGATGGCAACCCGCTGGCATGGAACGGCACCGTCACGCTGACCACCATCACGCCCCCAGGCTACGAAATCGGGCGCAAGGGCGTTCAATCCCTCATGCACCAACTTGACGCGCGCGTCGGTGCGGCGGCGCATGGCGTAAACGTGGCAGGCAAAGCGCCGGTGCACACCACACACGTCGGCGAATGCGAGAGCGCATCGGGGCCCTCGCGCGAGCGGGCGGCGCAGGCCACAGACGCGTGCTGCCACCAAGAGCTCGTGCGCCCGTTGCTCCTTGCGCGAGCAAGTTCATCGTCCCTGCTCGACGGCAGCCAGGCCGGTCCCGATCTCGACATTAGCGGCTACCTGTAATTGGCCGGCAACCGCCCGCGATCAGCCCTCGCCCGCAGTGGCAGCGACGACTTAGATGCCGAGCGCTGCGGGCAGATCATACAAGCTCGTGAGCACGCCCTCGCATAAAGCCTCGATTTCTGGCGTCGGATCCAGCAGGTCGGGCACCATGAACGTGCGCATTCCAGCAGCATGGCCCGCACGGACGCCGTTAAACGAATCCTCAATCGCCGCGCACGCTGCCGGCTCGCTCCCAACGCGCCGCGCTGCCTCCAGGAAGACGTCCGGCTTGGGCTTGCTGCCCGCCACCTCATCGCCGCAGGTCAATATAGAAAACATATCGAGCAAGCCGACCCGACCCAAACGATTCTCCACCGTATCGCGCGCGCTTGAGGACGCCACGGCCAACTTGATGCCCGCCGCACGCAGGGCCTCGCATGCCTCCCGCGCGCCCGGTTTTGCCCGCAAGCCATGTTCAGCCGCCCGCTCGAAAAGCTCAATATGCAGGTCGTATAAACGCCAGGCAAGGTCCGTATCGCCGCCAAGGTACTCGGCAAGCAAGCCCATATACGAATTCTTGTTGCGGCCGATAAACTGCTTCACCAGATCATCGGGAACCGAAACGCCCAGCTCCTGGGCGGCAGGCGCCCATGCTGCAAAACTCAACCTCTCGGAGTCCACGAGCGTGCCGTCCATGTCGAACACGACTGCTTCGAGTGCGGGCACCGGCATCCACATCCCCTTTCTCGTGGCGCGCGCGTGTTCCGCGCGCCGCTGTGCATCAGGTAGTATTCTAGCCGCACGCACGTACGCTGCACTTCATCGGGGGCCGAATATGGACGATGCTCAAAACGCCAAACTCACCAAACTCGCAGCATGGCTGCGTCAGCGCGCACCGATTGCCATCGGCTTTTCCGGCGGGGTGGACAGCACGTTTCTCGCGGCGGCCTGCGCCCGCTGCATCCCGGAGCAAACGCTGCTCGTGCATATCGTATCCCCATTTATCACCACGCCCGAGCTTCAATCTTGCGAACGGGAGACTCGCCTGTTAGGCCTGCCGATTGTGCATGTCCCATTTAATCCGTTTGCCCACTCGCACATTATCCGAAACGGACCCGATCGCTGTTATCACTGCAAGCGCGCCATATTTGAACAGGTCATTTCGGTCGCACGGGAGCACGGCTGCAATATCGTTGCCGATGGCAGCAACGCCGACGATTCACCCACGGATCGCCCAGGCATGCGCGCCCTCGCCGAACTGGGTGTTTCCTCGCCGCTGCGTGATACCTGCTGGCACAAGAGGGAGGAGCGCGACCTGCTGCGCGCGTGGGGCCATAAGGTGTGGAGCCTACCCGCCGGCGCTTGCCTGGCCACGCGCATTGCATCGGGCGAGCCCCTCGATGTGCGGATGCTCAATCAGGTGCGCGAGGCCGAAGACTACCTACACGAGCTTGGTCTGGCCCAGGTGCGCGTCCGTCTATCGAACGGCGCCGTCCACATACAAGCTGGCGAGAAGGAGCTCATGGCGCTTGCCAATATGCCCGACGCCCCGCACGCCATCGCGACGCACCTGGCATTCCTCGGTCTCCGCCTGCGGGATGGCGACCAGATCGTTTCGTACAGGATGGGCGCCCAGCAAAAACACGAGGGCGATTCGCATGACCAGCATCTGCCGGCGGGCATGTGAATCGAACTGCGTTCCCAAATACTCGCCACCGCACCGCTCGCCTGCCCCCCCCTCAAAAGCACCAATCCCCAGCGCAGCAGCGGGCAAATTCGCATCTTGTCACCAATCAACCTGTCCCAAATTGAGCTCCGTATAACTAAAATCCATATATAGACTTAGTGATCTCGTTTTCATGCATATAAATTGCGATCGTGCCTGAAATGGCCAGCTCTTTCCCTCGCGATGGGCCAAAAATCAAAGATATGTATGGAAGTCGCGCAACCGCTGCGCCGTCACGCACCCCATTTCGCCGAAAAAAGTCCCGCGCGGGCTGCGCGGGCCGCCTTTCCCGCGCCCCTGCCCCCATATTTTTTGAACAACCACCCCATGCATGCGCTCCAGCATCGCAACGTGCATACATTACTTGATATTTTGGCCATTCAAGCCCAACTGGAGAGGCACATGCCTTCCGCAGCCCCTCAAAATCTGCTTGCGCGTCGAAATTGGTTCGCTAAAATTAACCAATATAGGATCGATGGCCAGCACGGAGCACACGGCCCGCTCGTTCGCACAACCCAGCTTTCCCAACCCGAAAGGAGAACAGCCATGCATTGTCCATCCTGTGACAAGAAGGCCCCAGCCGGGGCGTCTTTTTGCCCGTCATGCGGCGCAAAGCTCCCCGACAAGGGAAGCAATCCCGATCAGAAACCGCAACCCGACAACACATTGCACCCCGACGACACGGCCCAGCCCGACCAGACCATCCAACAGACGGTACAGTCCAACGATGCCGACCAGCCAGATCAGGCATCACAACAACAAGCACAACATCCGGCGGGGCAGGCGCGGCCCAACTACGCAGCCAGCCAGGAAAGCCCGGCATCGCACGCTCCCAACAATGCGGCGGATGCAGCGAGCGCCGCATCCGATAGCAAACCGCACACGACCATCGCGAAGCGAAAGAAAAACCCTCGAAAACTCCTGGCCATTCTGGCCGTCGTACTGCTGGCCGGCGCTGCGTACGGCGCGTTGTCGATATTTGGAAACGGTAACGCAGGCACATCCGAACCGGATGCACAGGCAGCCAAAACATCCGGTCACGAAAAAGATACCGGTACGGACAAAAACGACAAGCCGAGCGAGCAGCCAAGCACCGGCTCGAGCAGCAAGGAAAACGACAAGCAAACCCTCGGCCGATTCTCTGACACCACGGTCAGCAATATCAAAATCGATCCAAATGCCGCAGGCGGCCCCAAAGTGACGCTTACCGTCACCAACAACCTGCATCAAATCATCAGTGATGCGCAAATCGAAGCGACGGGGACGTACACCATCAGCGACGAATATGGCGACGAGGTCGAGGATACGGGCAAGCTGTCCCTCATCTGCACCGAACAAGGCACGAATACCATCCCCTATCTCCTTCCGGGAAAGAACAAAATCGAGCTCATTCCGGAATCCCAAGACAATATCGTCGCAACCAACTGGAACGAATACACCGAAGAAACGCAGGTCTACCGCCTACAGGATTTGAACGATATCGACATTTCAATCGGCGCTCACATCCTCATCGACCCCGACCAATATGCCGTGCTTGATGAGGACGATTACGAAATTAACCTGGACCTCGCCCGCAACAACGGTTCCCCCGCCATCAACGCCACCATAACCAACAAGACCGACTACCGCTGGCATGAGGCGACGGTTTACCTTGTGGCAATTGATGCAAATGGCCAGTTGGCCCACATGGTTGACGGTGGCAAGAACTCAGCGGCATTCTCAGCCGGCCCACTCACCGAGCGATACTTCAACGTTGGCGAAACGAAGGAAATACAGCTGAACTACCTCGACGGGCTCGATGTCGATCACTTCGAGGTGCAGCGCGTGGTCGTCCAAAAGGAGACTGCCAAAGCGGGAGATTAACCCTAGGGCCCCGATGCTCCGAGCCTAAACCCTCTGGGCGAGAAACGGTCGGCTCGCAACGTGTTGCTCGCCCCTTTCGGCCCTTGCGCGCGACGCAGCGCTGACCTTATAGACCCCACGCATCAAGGGGCGCGCTTCATGCAGAAGCGCGCCCCTTTCTTTGTGACGAGATCGACGGCATCCCCTGCTGCCTCCTCCTTTGCGGCGGGGTCGGCATCCCCTGCTGCCTCCTCCTTTGCGGCGGGGCCGACATCCCCTGCCGCCCCTTGCTGCGTAGCGAAATCGATGACACCTCCCCGCCGCTCCTTCCCCAGGCATCCATCAACGCTGACGCAAAACCACCCAGTGCAAAGCAGCCCGCGCCGGGCGCGGGCTGACGGGGGTCTTGGCGACACGTCCGCGCCAAGCGAAGGGGGGGGGCAACCATGGCAGCCAAGGCCGAACGGCATGCATAGCGCTTCACACATACGCACGTTAAAGGCAACAGAAGGAGGCAATCTCAATGAATGACACCATGCGTATCACAGAAGCACTTTTGGAAGAACTCGCGACGGTTGCATCGGATGAAGGACGCGACCCTGCATGGATGCGCGGCTACGTCGCCGGAATCGCAAATGCCGCTGCAATCGCGCTCGAGCTCGGCGAAGAGCAGGAGCATGAGCGCTAAAAATCAATAAGGTCGCGGACCTCCACGCCCAGGGAGTCTGCAACGGAACAGAGCACATCAAAACCAACGCTCACGCGGCCGGTCTCGATCTCCCACAGATAGGTATGCGAGGTCCCGACCATGGCGGCAAAACGCCGCATCGAATGGCCGGCCTCGACACGCCTCGATTTGATGTTCTCACCGAGTCTTGCCCGGCGTTCCTTCTTCTCCATGGGTCGAGCGTAACCGCTTGCTTCAAGAGAATGGTTCGCTATCATTAACCATAGCGGTGGTTTTCCATCGAGAACCACCTTGTGGGGCGTCGAGACGGATGAAGGGTCCTCTCAGCCGTCGCCCTACTGGCAAGCACGTGCAGCCGACAAAGTGTGGCATGCGTGCCCAGCAATACCTTCAGGCGCAAACAGGAAGGAGAAACACATGGTGAAAGGAAAACGCGCGGCAGCGCTTGCGTGCATCGCTGCCCTGATCTTGGCCGGGCTTGCAGGCTGCGTACCCAACGACGCGAAGCACGGATCTCAGGGGTCGGCAGCAGGCTCTGCCGCCGTGGAGGGCTCGGCGCCCGTTGAGGGCAGCGCTCTTGTCGAAGCGCCGGCAGAAGCCCCCGTCGAACCCGTCCAACAGCACGACTTCGAATGCGACTGGTTCTACGTTGACGTGCCCGATACCTGGGTGAACAGCCAAAGCGGCGATGCCAACACATGGTTTGTGGAAGGTCCCACCGACAATGGCGACGGCACCGTTTCCTACCGTTTCCAGGCAACCGGCCCGAACGTCGGGGCAGACGGCAACAAGAAAGCCGACACCGTGATTGTGGGCGGGCCATGGAGCGAGCGCTACACCGTAAACGTCGGCACCGCGCCGGACGGCAACGGCGTATACCTCTTTGGGGTGGGCGCCGGGTTCTTTGCCACTGATGGCCGTTTCGAGGGCAGCACGTTCGTGACGTTCGCCAATGGCGTGACCGCCCCCGACGCCGCGACCATCACGCTCAAAACCGCCGACAGCGCAAACAGCGGCGAAGGCGCCAGCAACAACACCGCCGAAAGCACCATCAGCGACGAGGCAGCCTTCGTGGCTGCAGCCCGCGCCGCCCTACACGTCCCGGACGATCCGTCCATCACCTACACCATCGATGAGCCGGTCCTTTGGGAAGCCGGCGGCCGTTATATCACCGATATCACGTTCTACCAAAACGGGCAGACCGTCGCTTTTGCATACTGCTTTGACGATGGCTCCCTCGCCCGCAATATCTATATGTATACCGCGCCATAAACAGGAAAACCAGCACTGCGACCTCGAGCAACACAATGGTGCCGCCCGGCTTGAGCCCAAATCGATACGATGCCACAAGCCCCACCACGGCGCAGACAACGCCCACCGCACACGCCACCGCATATGTTTGGCGCCAACTGCGCGCCACGACAAGCGAGCATGCAACGGGCACCGTCATCATCGCGCTCACAATCAGCGCCCCGACCGTGCGCGCCGCGATCGACACCGCGAGCGCGCACACCAAAATGAATGCGCCGTTTACCGCACGCACCCGTACCCCGGCCAGACGAGCGGCACCCTCATCGAGAGTCACCCAGAATAGCTCCCGAAAAAACACCAGACACAGCGCGGCCACCGCAATCCCAATGGCCACGACGGCATATAGCTCGGCGTCGTCGACCGTCACGATACTGCCGAACAGAAAACTCGAAAACGTGGAGGAGTTGGGCACGAAGCCCGACAATACACCGGCAAGCCCCACGCCAGCCGCCATGATGACGGCAATGGCAAGATCGGCACGACCCTGCAGCCGAACCCGAATTCCCTCTATGCAAAACGCCGCGACAACGCAGGCCACGCTCGCCCCCGCAACCGGATTAAAGCCGCCGATCAGCCCCGCCGCCACCCCAGCAAGCGAGGCATGGGAAAGCGCGTCGCCGATCATCGACAGACGCTTGAGCACCACCGTCACGCCCACGAGCGGAATAACCGCGCCAATCACCAAGCCAGCCACAAGCGCCCGCTGCATGAAGGTGTACGAGAACATATCCAGAAGCTCAGGCATCGCGCACCTTTCCTCGCTCAAGCCGATAGACTGCGCCATCGAGGCCATCCAGCCGCTTCAAATCGTGAGTTACGAGCAGAATGGCCGTCCCCCGCGCACGCCTGAGCTGGGCGACGAGCGCCATAAAATCGCGCGCCGCCCTCTCATCCAGTCCGCTCGTGGGTTCATCGAGCACCAGCAACTCGGGCTCGCATACCAGCGCGCGAGCGAGCAACACGCGCTGCAGCTGCCCTCCCGAAAGCTCTGAGACCGGCCGGCGGGCAAGCGCCTCCAGGTGAACCTCGGCCAGCGCGGCATACGCCGCCGCGCGATCGCGAGGGCCGTAGCGCCGCAACAACCCTGTACGCGCATAGCGACCCGCAAGCACAACCTCCCCCACATTCGCCGGGAAACGATCGTAGGTCGCCGCGGTGCGCTGCGGCATGTATCCCACACGCGCCCAATCCCGAAAACGAGCCGCATCGCTACCAAACAGGCGAATTGCGCCAGAAGACGGAGCCTTTTCGCCCAACACAAGTTTGAGCAGGGTCGATTTGCCCGCCCCGTTCTCGCCCGTCAACACGGCGAGCTCTCCTGACCCCACCGTGAAATCCACTCCATCCAAAACGGCTACGTCCCCATAGGAAAACGAGACCCCCGCCACTGCCACTGGCACGCCCGAGTCGCGCGCTGCAACGCCGCCCATCAGGCACCTCCACCGGGGGCGCGGGTCGCATCCGTTTGGTTGGCCGCCGACTGCTTGCGCGTAGCAAAGGTCGGTCCGCCATGATCGAACAGCACACGGTACTGCATGTGCTCAAGGTCATCGCGAGCGGCACGCGCGCCCAGGGCGGCATCCGCCTCGTCGGGCAAATGCCAGCTGCCGCGCTCATCCGCGAAGCCCGCGACGGTGATCGCAGGCAACTTCGTCCGCATGGCCAGGCGTGCTTTCTGATAATCGGACAGCGGCGCGCCGATTGCCTGGAGCGCCAGCGCACCAACGTAGCCGATGCTCGCATCCACGTGCCGACTCTCCGCCGCCACGCCCGCAACCTCGTAGTTCGCCCACACCACATACGAGGTCTGCCACATCCGCTGGGTGTGCGCTGCGGCATCCTCGCCGGCAAAGATCGCATCGTTGTAGCGATCGGTGAAAAACGGCTGATGATCGCCGTACATCACCACGACCACGGGACGTTCCAACTCGCGCAGCGAATCCAGAAACGCTGCGAACGCCTCATCGGAGGCATCCACGAGCGCGCAATACTCGTCTGTCCACGCCTTGACCTCCGCATCGACATCCGGACACGCCAAATCGAGACGACGGTCAGCAGGGATGAGCCCCGTGTCGTACCCGGCATGATTTTGCATGGTCACGTCATGAATGAAGATGGGCTCCTCCGATGTGCGCAGCGCCTCCAGACACGCATCATAGGTCGCCGCGTCTGTGACCTTGCGGCAAAGCTCGGGCGCTCCGGCAAAGTCCTCGATCGTGCGGAACTCATCAAAGCCCATGTCGGCAAACACGTTCTCGCGATTCCAGTTCGTTCCATGGTTGGGATGCATGGCAAGCGTGCGATAGCCGAGCTGTTTGAACTGACGCGCGAGGTTTTCCACGGGGGCCAAATTGTAGGTCATGTACGGGTAAACACCAGCGCCGAGAAACGCCATGGACTGACCCGTCAAAAACTCAAACTCGCTGTTGCACGTGCCGGCGCCAAACGCACTCATATAGCTGATGCCGCGCATCAGCGCATCGGGGATGGCATTGAAGCGAGCGGGGCCCACATAGTCGCTGTGCAGACCGGCGAAAATCGAAAGATCGGCGAAACTCTCGTTCATGATGCACACGACGGACGGCTTGAGCTGGTCGAACTGCTCTTCCGCCTGCATACGGGACGGACTGGTACCCAGCGTGGCATCCTGGTCCCATGCCGCAGCATAGCGCCGAATGAGCTCCTCGGCCGCCGTGCGCTGATAATGCGCGGGCTTAACCGGCACCATTTTCTGCGCACTCGAGATGAACGTGGGCAAAAACCCTTGTCGATAATAGCTATCCAACGGCGACCACGTATGCAGGCGAATGGCGAGGTCATCGTAGTAGTCGATGAAGGGCTGAACCGCCAGGGCCGCCATCGCGGCCAAGGCTGTGCGACGATCGACCGAGAGCGGCAGGCGATAGCGCTGCGACTTTGTGGCGGTGGCCGGTAACGCAACCGTCTCGGCAGTGGTGGCTGGTACTGCATCCGCCCCCGTGGCGTCAACAAGCGCAGTGCTTGTCCCGGCGATGGGGGTCGGTGCCGTGCCCGCCCTCGCATCGACAGCCGGCGCGCCCGCCGCAGAGGCACGACCGCCCCTGCGCAGCCACCCTTCATGCACCGAGGCGGGTTGCGCCACCACGCCCAACGGGGAAGAAAGCGACAACGCCACGATGCCCAGGGAGGCGCAGGCAATGCCGTAGACGCAGTAGGGCGACAGCTCATAAGCATAGCTGCCCGCCACCGTTGCCGCCGTTCCGAGGGCAAACAGATCACCCGGCTGGATGGGCATGGACTTGAAGCTCACCACAACATATTCGGCAATGCCCACGGCCGCAAACGCCATCACGCCCGCTGCGGCGAGCACCCCATGTCGCCGCGGCAAGAAATACACGACCGCCACAAGACAATAGATGAGCGCGAGCTCGAGCAGGGCGGGAACCGGAGCCATCGCCCATATCACATGATTGGAGGGGAGCTCGAGCGCCAGCGTTGCGCAAACCGCCGCAACACCCACGATCGCCAAGGCACGGCGATACGGATGGCGGGCAGCCCCAAAGCGGCGCGCAAGGGCCACGGAACGCACCTGGGCCGTTGAGCCGGCCGTTAACACTGCCGCCAGCACAAGCAACGATGCCGGGTCGTCCTCTACCATGCCAAGCGCAAAAAGCCCGGTCACGAGTACCGCAACCGCCCAAAACACAAAGGTCCACATCACGCCCGACCAAGACGCACGCGCACCGCCGGCCTCGCGCGCGCTGCGAGCCGCGCCGCGAACGCCCATGGCCAGCTCAACCGTCACAACGAGCACCAACGCGACCAAAATCGCCATCGACATCATTCAAACCACTTCCAGCCGACCCCGCGCACCACGATGCGGCGCGCAGGGCATATGCAAACCTCCGCTGCGGACTTACTCCTCGCCGAGAGCCGCAACGAGCTTATCCAGGTTGTCCTCCATGACAGACAGGTAGTCCTCACCTGCGGCGAGCTGCTCTTCGGTCAGACCTTCAAGCGGATTGAGCTGCACGCAGGCGGCGCCGGTCTCGTCCGCGATCGCCTGAGCGACCTTGGGGCTCACCAAGTCCTCGGAAAAAATGGTTTTGACGTTGTTGGCGCGCACGAAGTCGATGATCTGCGCCATGGCCTGCGCATCCGGCTCGCCCTCGGCATCCATGCCGGTGATGGGCATCTGCTCCAAGCCAAATGCGTCGCACAGATAGCCATACGCCTCGTGAGACACGACGATGGTCTTGCCCTTAGCATCTGCCAGCCGAGCGGAAAACTCCTTCTCAAGGTCCTCGAATTGCTGCGCGTACTTCTCGTAATTTGCCTCATAATCGGCTTTGTGGTCGGGGTCGACCCTCACCAAGCCCTCTTTGATATTTTCGAGCTCCATACGGGCGTTTTTGGGCGAAAGCCACACGTGCGGATCATGCTCGCCTTCGTGGTCGTGAGCATGCTCGGATGCGCCCTCGGCGGCCTCGGTTTCGTGATCGTCCGCATGCTCGGATTCCTCTGCGGCCTTACCGGCGTCGTGATCATGGTCGTGGCCGCCCGCCCGCAGCTCGATGCCAACCGATGCCTCGACGACCTGCATCTTGGAGTTGTCGATCGACTCGAGCGTGTCATCGACCCAACCCTCCATGTCCGCGCCGTTGTACACAAACAAATCGGCGTCCCCAATGGCCGCGATGTCCTGCGGACTGGGCTCCCATTCGTGCGGCTCGGTTCCGGCGGGCACGAGATTCGTAACCACAACGTGATCGCCACCCACCTTGCCGGCGAAGTCCGCCATGGGGTAGAAGCTGGCAACAGCGTGAATTTTGTCGCCCGTTTGGCCTGACGCGGCCGAACCGGCGGGCATCGAGCCGTTCGCGGTGGAATTGCCGCACCCCGCGAGCAAACCGATGGAAAGAGCCGCCACGGCGCCGAACGCCGCGACACGATGATTGATATGCATGATGAGATTCCTCCTATGATTGGCGCGAGCGACCGAAAAGCCAAGGGCTCACGCGCACTGTGCAACTGTGTAGGAGGCATCAATCATTCAGCTGGACTTTGAGAAACACGAGCGTCGTCAGCCGCGCGCGACGACGGGCGGCACCAAGCGCGGCGCATATGAACGGCAGCAACGCGGCGGCAAGAGCCGCAGGGGCGGATGCCAGCGAAAAGCCAGCGCGAGATAAGCGCAGGCCGACGGCCATCTCGGCACAAACGGCGCATCCTTCGCCCGTGCAGTCGTGATGGAGCTCATGGGCGAGCACCACCGAGGAGGTTGCGCAGGTAAGCGCCAGTACCAGGGCAAGCACGATGGAGACGAGCTTGCCCGAAGTTGCGCCAGCCGCGTCGGCGGGGCGCTCGCCGCACGCGGAAGCCCGCCGCTTTTCGCGGCGTGCGGGCAGGACGAGAAGCGGCCGGCTATCGTTCCAGCTGCGACGCCCGATCGTACGGCATATCATCTCGTCCCTCCCCTCGCTTTAGAACGAAGCCAGCCCTTGCAGTTGGCGCGGTCAGCCTGTCGCAGGATAAAATCCTATACCTAAGCTCGGAATTAGATTCTATAGCATGGGCGTGCCCTTGCAAGTTAGCCATGGTTTCCATATGCCTTTTTCACGCAACATAGGGGAGTGACGACTTTTGGGGATCGTTTCGTATTTCTATCATGCACATGCTCAACGTCCCACATCCACAGCGAGATCTCATCGGCGGCCACCGCCCGTCGCATTGGAGATCCGCCCCTCGAAATGGTTTTGATAACAAGATGATAACTAAAAGGCAACTAAAAACGCCGCGCTGGGATCACAGATGCGCAGGTAGACGCCGTGACATCCGAATCGACCTCTGCGATTTGTGATTCTGGCGCAACTAAGAAACTACGGCAAAGGTCCGACGCTGCTGCAAGCAAAACCGCACCGCAACGAGAGGAGCCACAGGAGACCGCAAGACGAGCCCCGATTGCTTCTCTGCACGAGAGCGCGTGGTGACGACCAGCCCCAACGGGCGCCGGCTAAAGCCCTAACAAAAAGCGCGCCCCAGTCGGAGCGCGCTTCCTTTTCCACGTTGGTGGGCCAAACGCAAACTTATCGGATGCCGTTCTTCCGGCGCAGGGCACATGCGCCAGCACCGGACAGCGCCGCCGCGGAGGCGGTAAGAACTCCCACAACCGCCGCCGGGTCGCCCGTCTGGGGCAGGGCGCCCTTGGAGGCCGCGTCCGTCTTGGCCGCCGGACGAAGCGACGCCGCCGAGGCGCACGGGACATCACTTTCGCCCCCTCCCTTCCATAGCGAAAGCGATGGGTGGTCACAAAACGCGTCTGGGCGGTCAATTCTACTGGCGACCACCCGGCAAAACGGCCCATCGGGACCCCATTCCCGATCGCCCGCGCGCGCAACCTGGGGTTTTGCCATCGCAGGCGCTTTGGAAACGCCGCAAACCCAAGCGGACGATGTCCAGATTGACCGCCCAGACGCGATTTGTGACCACCCATGCGAATATGCGCGCCAAACTGCCCCAAAATCAACGGCGCGAGTGGAAGCGAGGTCGGCAGGAGGGTGGGCGGCAAGGCCACTTCGGCTATTTGGGCGCCGGAGCATAACACGCAACGCGAATCAGGCACACAAAAAAGACCCCATCCCAGCCTGCAACCGGCGGGCAAGCCACCTCAAACGGCAACGAACAACAAAAACGGGGCCGTTTCGCACATGGCGTTCGCCGCGCTTCGCGCGCACGCCATGTGTGCGAAACGGCCCCGTCTCAAGCCTCGTCGCCAGGCCCTGCCCCAGGTTGCAGGCGCTACAGGTCGCGCGCAGCGTACAGGCGCACGGCGATGCACGCGCTCGCTGCGTAAACCGCGAGCGAAATGCCAAGCGCGGCGAAGGCGACCATGCCCAGGCCGCCGGTTGTCGCCGTCAACTCAATCGCGTCCTTCACCTGGTCGAGCAACGGGCCACCAATCGCGCCCAACGCCAGGAACGGCGCAACGCTCAGAAACAGCATGATGAACGGCAGGTATTGCGTGGCCTTGGTCTGCCCAAACTTGAAATACGCCGGCAGCGTCACGCTGCACAGGCACAGCCCGATGCAAGCACAGGAAATCGAAGCGGCCAGCGTCGCCTCAAGCTGCTGGGCATCCCATACGGCCAGATCCGCCAGAAAGTCTGGAAGCTCGACCGCGGCTCCCAGCGCCAGGAACCCCGCCACAAGCGCAGCGGCCACCGAACCTGCCACGCATGCAAGCAACAGATTAAACGCGTAGCGGCCAAACACCACATCGCGCCGACTCAACGGCATGACCAGCCGAAACATGCCCCAACTGTTCTGCTCATCGTATGCCGAGACGCTTGTTGACACGCTGAACATCACCATGAGAAACGCCATGCCCGGCACGGACACGAGCGACTCCATACCCGCAACAAAACAGATCACCACAAAGGCCATCGTGAACGCGATCTGCTTGAGGTACTTCTTGAGCACCACGAACTCCATCTTCATCATGCGCAGCATTATCGCCCGCCTCCCTTCGAGACCGCCGGAGCCGCAGCGAGTTGCTCGCCTTTGAGCATCAGGGTCATGTAGTCGTCAATGGACATGCGATCGCACGGGATTTCGGGGAACATCTCGGCAAAGGCGAAGCGGTCGGGCACGAGCACATCGGTGCCGTAATCGTGGCGCACATAGCGGATGCCGCGCGCGGCGCGAGCCGCAGCCCCACCGGGCCGACCCGCCGTCGCGGCCCCCGCATGCGGCGCGCCCGAAGCGCGGACCTCGCTCGCGGCAGCCCCAACAACCCCCGCGCTCGCCCGCGTGCCCAGCAAGCCCTCCTGCGCAGGTACCAGCACGTCCCCGCCCTCGCGCGCCAGGCGCTCAAGGTCGGCCATACGGCAACGCGCCACGCCCATGAGGTCCGTGATTTCGTCCTTCGTGCAGCGGAACACGATGCGCCCCGCATCAATGCAGACAACCTCGTCGGCAATTTTCTCAAGGTCGCTCGTGATGTGGCTGCTCATGAGGATGCCGTTACGCAGATTGCCCGCGCCGTCCTCCACGGCAACGAAGTCGTGCAACAGGTCGAGCACCTTGTCGCGCGCCATGGGATCCAAGCCCGCCGTGGCCTCGTCCAAGATGAGCACCCGCGGCCGATGCGCCAGGGCGCACGCCAGGCTCAACTTCATGCCCATACCGCGCGACAGCTCCTTCACCAGCTTGGTGCCATCGAGCTCAAAACGCCCAAGGAGCTTCGTAAACACGTCTGCGTCCCAGGTCGTATAGGCGCTGGCCATGAGCGCGCCGACCTCGGCGACGCGCAGGTGCGGCGGCACCGAAACGGTGTCGAACACCACGCCGACCTGCTCGCGCACGTCAGCCTCCGCCGAGCCCGCAAACGCGCGCGTCGGCACGCCCAGCACACGGGCCTCGCCGCCATCCAGGCCGATGAGCCCCAGCAGCGCCTTGATGGTCGTAGACTTGCCGGCACCGTTTTGGCCGATGAACCCCACGACCTGGCCAGGATCAACCCGCAGGTCAACCGCATCGAGCGTAAAGCCCTCATAGCGCTTGGTAATGCCCCGCATGTCAATAAGCGGCGCCTCGGGGCTGCTCCCCCGCGCCTCCAGCGGCGCCTGCGCGCGCGGGTCCACGTGCCCGCGCGATGCAACCAGTTCGGTCATTTACTCGTCACTCTCCAAGAGGGTCGTCAGCATCTCAACGAGCTCCGCCCGCGCCAGGCCCAGTGTGCGGGCGCTTTCGATCGCGCGGAGCAGATGCCCCTCGACGGTGCGCAGCCCCTCCTCACGCAGCAACTCGCTATTGCCGCCCGCCACGAAGCTGCCTTTGCCCTGCACCGTTTCGATGAACCCCTGCGCTTCGAGGTCGGCATAGGCGCGCTTGGTGGTGATGGCGCTCACGCGCAGGCTGTTTGCCAGCGCGCGAATGGAGGGGAGCTGCTCGCCCGCCACCAGCTCGCCAGACATGATCTGCGCTTTAATCTGGCTGGTGATTTGCTCGTATATGGGGCGCGAGCTCGAGTTTGAGATGATGATTTCCACGAATCGTTCCTTCCCGTAGCCCGACGGGTGTCCCCGCGCGGGCGTGCGGCGACACCTGACGTCTTGGTGTCACCGTAATCGAGTATAGTGTATATACTCGATAGATACAATATATACACAGCAGATATGCACGGGACATAGACATAGCTCGATAGGGACGGTTGCAAAAAGATGCGGGCCGTGCCCACCAAACAGCGAAAACGCCGTTGGAGGGGCACGGCCCGCGCCCAAGTTTTCGAATGAGCCCGTACACCTACGCCAAGCGCGCGCCAATCTCCTTAGCCGCAGCAGGCTTGTCGAAGTTGCCATCGGTCGCTTTGGTCAGCGCACCCATCACGCGACCCATGTCCTTTTTGCTCGTCGCCCCCAGCTCGGCAATCGTCTGCTCGATCAGCTGAACTAGCGCCTCCCCGCTCACCTGCTCGGGCAGCAGGCTCTCCAACGCAGCAACCTGCTCGCGCAGCGTCTCGGTGCGCTCGGCGTTGTTGCCGGCCTTCTCCGACATCTCGAGCGTCTCGGCCGTCTGCTTGAGCGAGCGCTTGATCTGCGCCGTCACATCGGCCTCGGAAATCTCGCGCTGCTCCTTGGCGGCCATGTTCTTGAGCTCGCCCAGCACCAGGCGAATCACGCCCAGGCGAACCTTGTCCTTGGCCTTCATGGCCGCCACCATCTGCGCATGCAGCTCATCGTACGTCATCGCTACCTCCTTATTCGAACGCGGGCCGGCCCATTGAGCCAGCCCGCGCATCTACCGGCATATGGAGCAGCCGGTCCTTTCGTTACTCCGCGCTTCCGGACTCAGCCGACCCCGCGTCCCCCTCAGCTGCGGCCTGCTCGGCCAACTTCATGTCAACGTTATACGGAACGTTCTGGGGCATCTCGTTAATCTGGATGTCGGCCTTTTCAGTGTAGTCAGACAACCACGTGCTGTAGTCGGCACTCACTTGGTTGTTCTTAATCGTCGTGGTGAACGTCTCCAACAGCGCCTTGGGCACCTGGTCGGTCGAGGTGACCTCCCCATCTACATGGAACAGGTCCGTGCACTTGATGATATGCCAGCCATACGTAGACTTCACCAGACCGCTCACCTGGTCTTTTGCCAGGCCGTTCAGCGCATCCTGATACTCGGTCACGAAGGTGGTGAGCTTATCCCAGCCCACATCGCCGCCGTCGTCCTTGGAGGTGTCCTCGGAGTACTCCTTCGCGGCGTCCTCAAAGCTCAGCTCGCCGGAGTTCACCTTGTCGAGCGCCTCCTGCGCGCGAGCCTGCGCCTTGGCGGCATCCTCCTCCGACGCGTCCGCGTCCACCTTGATGAGGATGTGCGAGGATCGGCGAGCGTCGTTGTAGGTGGCGAGGTTCTCGTTCACATAGGCGATAAGCTCCTCGTCGCTCGGGTCCTTTGCGGGCGCCACGGCCTCCTTCAGCTTCTGCTGTGCGAGCTGGCTCTTGAGGCTCTCCTTGTAGGATGCCTCGTCAAAGCCCATCTGACCCATCAGCTCCAGGAACGCTTTCTCATCGCCACCGTAGCTGGCCACCGCATCGTCCCAGGCCTTCTGCACGTCATCGTTCGTCACGGTGACGTTGTATTCCTTCTCGGCGGCGGTGAGCAGATACTGGCTCGCGTAGCTGCGAATCAGGCTCTCGCGGTAGCTCTCCGGCGTAAGACCTTGGTCGGAAAGATACTTGGCCCAGTCGGCATCCTCGGTATAGCCAAGCGACTCTCGCGTGCTCATGGCCTGCTTGGTAATGGTGTCCTCTTTGATGTTGACACCGTTCACCGTGGCCGCGACGCCACCGGTGAGCGCATAGTCGGTCGTATTGGCCGCCTGATTGAGAACGCCCGAGCACGCCATGGCCGTCACCGACAGCAGCATGGCCGCAACGCCAACAGCCACCAGCGCGATCTTCGCGCCGTGGCCCAGTTTTTCTTTGGTGCGCTGCTTGCGCTGAGCCGCAGTTGGCTCACCAGCGGGCTTGGGGTCGCGCTTGATCTTGGCGCTGCGATGCGCCTTTGAAGGCGAGACCTTCGCCGCACTTTCACCGTGCTTTGCGGCACGCGAGACGGCTGAGGCGTCTGAGGCGGTAGCCGGCACGCGCTCCTGCTTGCCAGTGCCCTTCTTCTTGGAGCTGGGGGCGTTGTTCGTTCCCATGAAAACCCTTTCGGATGCTTGCGTATAAGCTCTGGATATTGTCGCACACCGACCGCCGCGTGCAACACTCGAGCGCATCTTGCACACTACGGCGATGGATTTTGCAGCTTTTGCAAGGGGAGCGCCGCCTAACAGCACGGTGGGCGCACAGCAATCGGGCGCAGTGGGCAAACGATTGGATGCAAAATCGTCTTTCGTACGCAGCAGTTCAGTACGAAACGTCAAATCGTACTGATTCAATTCGTACGATTCGCCCTTTCGTACGGAATCGATTCGTACGATTCGGCGAATCGTACGCTTCTACGCCGGACGATTTGCAGCAAAAAGCGCGGATCCCGACTACGAAACCCGCGCTTGGCATAGTCCTGCGCGCGCCCATACGCACCGCACCAGCCGGCCAGATGCGCCAAGCCACTTGGCGCAAGCGAACCCCGACGGCGCCCTACAGCCGCACCCGCAGCAGCACCTACAGCCGCACCCACCACGGCGCCTACGGACGCACTTCCACCGTCAGGTCCTCGCGCACGTACACGCGGCCATCGACCAGCAGCTGCACGACCTCGGGGTACAGCACGTGCTCGATGGCATGGATATGCTCCTCGAGCGTCTCGACGTCCCAGCCCTCTTCAACCGCAAGCGCGCGTTGGGCGATGATCGGCCCCATGTCGTAGGCGGCGTTGGCAAAATGCACCGTCACACCCGTGACCTTCACGCCTCGGTCGAACGCGTCCTGGATCCCGTGGGCGCCCTGGAAGCTCGGCAGCAGCGCCGGGTGAATGTTCACCACGCGGTTGGGGAACGTGGCCAAAAGCGGCGCGTGCACCTTGCGCATGTACCCAGCCATCACAACATACTGGCAACCACACGCCAAAAGCTCGTGCGCGATGATCTCGTCGGCCTGGATCGGGTCGGCGTACATCTCCTTGGAGAGCGTCAGCGTTTGGATGCCCGCGGCCTCGGCGCGCTTCAAGCCGTACGCCGAGGGGTGGCTTGCCACCACGAGCTTGATCTGAGCGTTGAGCACCCCCGCATCGATAGCGTCGATGAGCGCCTGTAGGTTGGTGCCGGAGCCCGAAAGCAGCACGCCAATGGCCAACGGCTCGCGCGCATCGGCGGCGCGGGCCGCCTGCACGGCGTTGTTGTCGAGCGGCTCCTCGGTGTGCGCGCCGACGGCGCCCTCGCCCAAATCTGGCGCCGGAGCCGCAGCGCGCGCAAGCTCGCCGTCCACGTTCGCCGTGAAGAAGTCCGTGCTCGGGAGTGCTTCGGCGGGCAAGCCGGCCTCGGCAACCAGACGCTCGTACTCTAAATCCACCATGTCGTGAGCGGCAGACGCCGCCTTGCAGGCGACAGCCTGAACCGCCTCCGCCATGTGTGCGGACACGAAGTCGTCCGTTGCGCTGCGGATGGCGGCCGCATCCGCCTGATGGGCGGCGTCCCCGGCAGCGCGCTCGGCAGCACTCTCCGCGCCCGCTGACCCGGAAGCGGCGACCGCCGCGCCGGCAGCCAGCTCGTCCTTACTGCTCATCGGTGTACTTCACCTCGCCGGAGCCGGCCACGCAGGTG
>CAUWJG010000010.1:0-62733 GCA_963559095.1 uncultured Collinsella sp.
GCTCGACAATCAATGCGCGCAGAATGGACGGACGGCTGTACGAGCGCTTGCCGGCGCCGATGCCGACGCGGCGCACAGCAGAGCGCTCCGGCAGATCGAAGCCGGTCACAACCGCCGCCACCAGCGCGGCACCCGTGGGCGTGACAAGCTCGCCCTCCACGTCGCAAACGCCAAGCGGCAGGCCATGCTCCTTGCAGATGTTGAGCGTCGCCGGAACTGGAACCGGAATGATGCCGTGCTGGCAGCGCACAGTTCCATGACCGTCGATGAGCCGGGGCACGATCACGCGCTCAATATGCAGATAGTCGAAGAGCACCGCCGCCGATATGATGTCGACGATGGAGTCGACGGCGCCCACCTCGTGGAAATGCACTTGGTCGATTGTTGTGCCATGGGCGGCTGCTTCGGCGGATGCGAGAATGTGGAACGTCCGCAGGGCGATCATGCGAGCGGCAGGCGTCATGGACGCTGCGGCGATCAGCGCCTCGATGTCGGCGAGCCTGCGATGCTCGTGATCATGCTCGTCGGTATGCTCGTGGGTGCGTTCGCGAGCGCGCTCGTACTCGCAGGCATGCTCGTAGGCATACTCGTGCTCATGGGTGTACTCGTGGAGCACGCCGTCGTCGCCAGCGGCGGACGAGGCGGCCGATGAAGCGCGCATCCCGTGCAAGTACGCCATGTCATGGTCATGGTTCTCATGCGCGGCATCGAGGGCCACGTTGAAATCGCAACAATCGAACCCCACCTTATGCACTCGACGAACCTCAACGGAAAAACCCTCGACTGGCAGGCTTTCCAGCGCCTCGCGCATTGCCCGCTCCGCACCGGCGGCGTCCTCGGCCACATCGAGCAACGCGGCCACCAGCATATCGCCCGCCACGCCGGCACCGCAATCGAGCCACAGCGTCACACCGTGCCCCGCATCGACACCAGCGCAACCGGTCAAACCGAAATCCATCCCAGCGGGCGCATCGCTCGCCGCCCCAGCCTCAACCGCACGGCTGCCCTTCCCCGCCGAGCTGCACGCAGCCTCGGCGCTCGACCCGCCGCCTACGACCTCTTCCATGCGCTACCCCTCTTTGCCTGGCAAATGATTGATGAGCGATGCCTGGTACGCCGCTCCAAAACCGTTGTCGATATTCACCACTGAGACACCGCTCGCGCAGCTGTTCACCATGGCGAGCAGCGCGGTGACACCGCCGAGATTGGCGCCGTATCCCACACTCGTGGGCACCGCGATAACCGGACAGGCGGCAAGGCCAGCCACGACGCTCGGCAGCGCGCCCTCCATGCCCGCGATGGCAACAATCACCTGCGCACGGGCCATGTCATCCGCATGCGCCAGCAGGCGATGGATACCCGCAACTCCGGCATCGTGCACCACGCGCACCTGATTACCCAAAAATCGTGCCGTCAGCACCGCCTCCTCGGCGACGGGCACATCACTTGTGCCCGCCGTGATGACGAGGATTTCGCCGTTGCCATCGGGATGGGGCAACCCGCCCACAACAAAGGCTCGCGCCAGCTCGTGATAGTCCCCGCAGCACCCCGCCTCCTGCAGGGCGGCTGCCTTCTGCGCATCCACGCGGGTGACGAGCACACGCTCGCTCCCCGACGCGCGCAACGCCTCCACGATGCCGGCAATCTGCCCATGCGTTTTACCCGCGCCGTACACCACCTCGTGCACGCCCGTGCGCAAACCGCGCTCAAGGTCAACTTGGGCATACCCAAGATCTGCCACCGAGCCTATGCCCACACGCCGCACAAGCTCATCAGGCGACATACTGCCATCGGCCACCTGCTGGGCAAACATGCGCAATTGCCGTGCCTCCATGCACCTCTCCATATGTTTTCGAGATACTCAATCCAACACCGCCAACCACGAGCAGCGCGACGCGCGCCCATGTCGCACGTCGGTAGCTGCCCCCGCGACAACCGTGCACCCCCCAAGGCGACCCATCGCGTTGCGTGAGCGCATGAGGGCTGGGTCCTCACCGAGCATGAAGCGAGAATGCGCAGTCAATAGGGCAGGCGCACGGCCGAAGTGCCAGTCTACAGCAGCGCCTCTTCCCAGGCAGCCTCCTTGAAGCCCGTCAGCACCGTGTCACCGGCAACGATAATCGGGCGCTTTACGAGCATGCCGTCAGTCGCGAGCAGCGCGAATGCCTCCTCGTCGAGCATGCCGGCGTCCAGCTTCGCCTTGATGCCCAGCTCTCGATACTTCATGCCGCTCGTGTTGAAGAAACGCCGCAGTGGCAGCCCCGAGCGCGCCTGCCAATCGGCGAGCTCCTCGGCTGTGGGTCGGTCTTCGACAATATGGCGATCGGTGTACTCAATCCCATGATCATCCAGCCATTTTTTGGCTCGCTTGCATGTCGTGCACTTGGGATATTCGATAAATAGAACGGCCATGACGGCTCCCTTCAAATCGGTATACATCTGGCCTCAGCGTACCCCAACCTCTCAGGTCGCAAACGACCGTATGCAAACACGGCCGCCTCAATGCTCGACCGCGTACGCCCGCGCATGCCCGCCCATCGGCTGTCCATCGCCCCCAACGCCCACCCGTCGCCCGCACTCGCCTGGCGTCCGCGCACGCGCTCGCCCATCGCCCGCCGTCTGCCCGTCGTCCGCGCACGCGCTCGCCAGTCGCCCGTCGTCTGCCCGTCGCCCGTCGTCTGCCCGTCGTCCGCGCACGTGATCGCCCATCGCCCGGCGGCCATGCTCTGGGCGTGGGAAACGCGGCTTTCCGCAAACGACGCGAACGCCATCCCGTATAATGCGTGCCATGACTACGCGCAACACCACATCTCGCACCACAGCCACACCGGCACCGACCGCTCAGCATGTGTCGGCCGGCCGGCGTGTGGCATACTACGGCGTCCTTGCCGCCGCCGCCCTTGTGTGTGGCTATCTCGAGATGCTCGTGCCGCTGCCCACCACCGTTCCCGGCATCAAGCTGGGCCTTGGCAACGCCGTCGTGCTGCTCGCCCTTACCTGGATAGGACCTCGCGCAGCACTCACCATCATGCTCGTAAAGGTCATCGCCTCAACGTTGCTCTTCGCTAACCTGCAGATGCTCGCTTTCTCTCTCGCAGGGGGCCTACTTTCCTGGGGCGTCATGGCGCTTGCACACCGCGGCGAGCTGTTTTCGACCGTCGTGACGTCGGTGTTGGGAGGGCTCGCGCACAATGTCGGCCAGCTCATCATGGTGGCAGCGTTGCTGTCAAGCCAGGTCGCCGTCGTCAACGCGCCCGTGCTGGCCGTGGCCGGCGTGCTGTGCGGAGCGGCCGTTGGCATCGTGGTGCAGCTCATCCTCCGCTCGCTACCCACGGGGGCCGTCCATGCGTAGCGCAAAGGCCATCCCAGAACAAAATGTTGCGAAATGTAGATTAATTTCGGCATCCGCCACGTAGCGCCAATTTCTGCAACTCGTCTACCAGTACGTTTGTCACAACGAACACCAGGGATACTCAACGTCATGAGAAAAAAGTCTACATTTCGCGAAGTTTTGCACGTGGACACCCCCATTTCCCGCCGGACGGCGCTCGCGACGCTCGAAACGGGCCTGCTGCCCCTCGCCGCGACGTTCCTCCAAGGCTGTTCCTCGTCCGGGGGCAGCCGCAAAACCGCCGCACAGGCGCAGCCCTCCACCGGCTCGACCTTCGCCTTCGACACCTACTGTAGCTTCACCGTCTACGGCGATGACGGCGCGCTCGCCAAACTCACCGATGCCTGCGCGCACTACCACGCCCTGTTCGACGCTTACACCGCCACGAGCGACATCGCCCGCATCAATGCGAGCGGTGGAGCCAGCGTTGCCGTCGCGCCCGAAACGCTCGACCTCATCGAACGGGCGCTTTCATACTGCGAACAGGCCAACGGCCTCTTCGACATCACCATCGGAGCGGTATCGTCCCTGTGGGATTTCAAGGAGGGCGTCCGACCCACCGACGAAGCCATCGCCGCAGCGCTACCCCATGTGAACTGGCAGAACATCGCTGTCGATTCGCAGGCCGACACCGTGCAGCTCAAAGACCCAAACGCGCGGATCGACCTCGGCGGCATCGCCAAGGGCTACGTGGCCGACCGCCTCTGCGAGCTGCTTGAACGCGAGACCAAGGCCACAGCAGCCGTCATTTCCCTCGGCGGCAACATCGCGTTTTTTGGCGAAAAGCCCGATGGCGGCACGTGGGACGCCGGCATTCGCGACCCCAACGACCCCGGCGGCAGCGCCACCGTCGGCACCGCCCATCTTCAAGGCGGGTCACTGGTCACGAGCGGGCTGTACGAGCGCACGTTTGAGCTCGATGGCACCACCTACTGGCACATCCTCGACCCGCGTACCGGCATGCCCGTGCAAACCGACGTAACGAGCGCCACCGTGCTGTGCCCGTCGTCAACCACAGCCGACGCACTCTCCACCACGCTGTTTGTGGCGGGCAGCCAAGCAGGCGCTGCCATCGCCGACGCGCATGAGGGCACGGCGGCGTACTTTGTGCTGCAAAACGGCTCCACCGCCGAAAGCCCGCGCTGGCAAGAGCTCTCCAACTTCGAGAACCAGTAGCGCAGCAAGGACCCGGGTTTGGACTGTCTGGGCGACAAAGGGTGCGGGCTTGGGCCATCTACACAACAAAAGGGTTCAGGTTCGGACCGTCTGACGACGATTTTGCCGCCCAGACGGCCCGAAGCCGAACCCTTTGTTGCGCAAACGGCTCGAGGCCGAACCCTTTGTTGCGAACACGGCCCAAACCCCTGCCCGTTGCCGGGCGACCAGATAACCGGCCCGCGCAGCCAACGGCCGCAGGGCGGCGCCGGTCGCACCCGGAAAACCGCTAAAACTCACCAATCATGCGAACCTCGGGCTCCAAATCGACCCCAAACTGCGCCTTCACCTCAGACTGCACGCGCTCGATCAGCCCCCGCACGTCACGCGCGGTGGCGCCACCCGTATTGACCACGAATCCGCAGTGCTTCTCGCTCACCTGCGCCGCCCCAACACGCGCCCCGCGCAAGCCCGCATCCATGATGAGCTTGCCCGCGAAATGGCCCTGCGGGCGCTTGAACGTCGACCCGGCGCTCGCCATCTCCAACGGCTGTTTTTCCTCGCGACGCGCCTGATAATCATCCATGGCAGCCCGGACCATAGCGGGCGTCGAGGGCGCCAGCTTGAACGTCGCGGACAGCACGATCAGGCCGTCGTCATGCACGCGGCTCTTGCGATACCCCAAGTCGAGGTCGCGAGCCTCAAGCGTAACGACCGATCCGCGATTGCCCTGCCTGCTTGGCACATACACCTCGACCGACTCGAGCACCTCGCCCGTCGTGCCATCGTAGGCCCCCGCGTTCATGAAGCACGCACCGCCCACCGTGGCGGGGATACCCCACAGCGGCTCCATGCCAGATAAGCCCGCCTCCGCCGCCGCAAGCGCCACGTCGCGAAGCAGCGCACCGGCCTCGGCCCGCACGCGCCACGCCCCGGCATCGACCTCGACGCCGGCGAGATTATCCCGTAGCAGCAGCACCACGCCGCGAACGCCGCGATCGCCCACAAGCAAATCGGAGCCATTGCCGACCACCGTGAGCGGCACACCCGCCTGGTAGCACACGTCGAGCACGCGCACGAGCGCCTCACGCGTGCGCGGCGTCACCAGCACATCGGCCGGGCCGCCGATTTTGAACGTGGTGTGGTCGCGCATGGGCTCGGCCATGAGCACATTGTCCTCACCCGTCACCTGCGCCAATACGCAGAGCATCTCCTCGCTCACATATTCATACTCGTGCATGACAGCCTCTCAGGTCATATAACGTAACGACCTCACTATACCCAACCACCTCTCCTCAAAGAACCCCGTGGACCCATATCCTTTTCGAGGAACTTCGAAGCGGTGGCGCCGAGAGGAGTCCAGCTAAGCAAACATTCCGCAGGAGCCGAGCGCAGCTCGGTGACGAGGACGTTTGCGTGTTGGATCCCTCTCGGCGCCACCGTTGCGTCCCGCAGAAAAGCGCGTTATAGTCAATTTGTTTCAGGGCGGGGTGCAATTCCCCACCGGCGGTGATCGTGCGGTCCAAGCAGCTGTCCGCACGTAAGCCCGCGAGCCGCACGCGCGGTTGACCCGGCGCGATTCCGGGGCCGACGGTCACAGTCCGGATGGAAGAAACGGGGTATTCCCATGCACAACACCCATCGCGTCACAGCGTCCAACGCAACCGCCAACACCCGGCGCATCGCGCTTGCGGCCCTCTTTACGGCCGCATCGCTGGTCTTGAGCTTCGTCCAGATCCCCATCTTTCCCGCCGCGCCATGGCTGATGTACGACCCGTCAGGCATCGTGTGCCTGCTTGCCGCCCTGGCCTTTGGCCCCAAACTGGGTGCCACCGTCGCCATCGTGTCGTGGCTGCCGCGCGTATTCATCGACCCCATCGGTGCCCCCATGGGCATCATCTCGACCTGCGCATTCGTGATCCCCGCCGCAAGCCTGTACCGAGCCGGGGCAGGCAGGCGCGCGCAGGGCACGGGCGCACGGGCGCTCACGGGCATGATTGCAGGCGCCGTGCTGTCCTGCGTACTGGCCTGTGCGCTTAACCTGGTGGTAACGCCGCTGTACACCGCCATCTCAACCGAACAAGTCGCAGGCATGATCCTACCTATCTTGTTACCGTTCAACGCGCTCAAAATGACCATCAACGTCGTTGCGGGAATGGTGCTTTTCAAGCCGTGTCTCAACGCGCTTGGCGCGAACGGAGCGGCAGCCGAGGCAGGGCAAACAACCGCAACGACACGAGGCGCTGCAGCCACAAGCAACGTCGACCCCAACACCAGCGATGGCGCGGCCCCGCATGCCTAACGTCATGAGCACGGACGCCGCAGCCACCAATCCGCATACGGCCGATGAGCGCGCCGTCAGAACGGCCGAGCCCATCATCCGTCTCGTCGATGTGCACGCCGCGTATCCGGGTTCGCCGGCCGAGGCGCTCGCCGGCATCACGCTCGATATCATGCCGGGAGAGTACCTGTGCGTGCTCGGCGGCAACGGCTCCGGCAAGTCAACCCTTGTCCAAATCATCAACGCGCTTGTCGCCCCCATCGCGGGCCAGGCGATCATCGACGGTCTCGACGCCGCAGACCCCACCCACGCGTTGGCCATCCGGCAACGCGTGGGCAGCGTGTTTCAGCATCCCGAGGATCAGATGGTGACGAGCATCGTGGCCGACGATGTGGCCTTTGGCCCTGAAAACCTCTGCATCCCACAACCCGACATCGCCCAGCGCGTGCATGATGCCTTGGCCGATGTCGGTATGCTCGCGCACGCGCACGCCGACCCGGCCGACCTGTCCGGCGGCCAAAAGCAGCGCGTCGCCATCGCCGGCGCGCTCGCCATGCATCCCCGCATCCTGCTGCTCGATGAACCTGCGGCCATGCTGGACACCGGCGGCAGACGCGACATCCAGCGCATCGTGGCGCGCCTGCACAGCCAGGGCATCACCGTGGTCCACGTGACGCATTTCATGGACGATGCCCTGCGCGCCGATCGCGCCATTGTTCTCGAGGGCGGGCGAATCGTCTTGTCGGGCGCGCCGGACGAAGTGTTCGCGCACCGCGAGACATTGCGCAAGCTCGGTCTCGACATGCCATTTTATCTACAACTGCAAGAACGGCTCGAACAGCTCGGGCGTCCGTGCGCACCATGTGCCACCGAAGAGGAACTTCTGGAAGAACTCGCTTCGTCGCTGGACGCAAGCGATACGCGCCCCGATACGTGCTCAAGTGCAAACACCCGCGCGAGTGTCCGCCCGGATGCGCGCGCGAACATCCCGGCAACACATGCGCAGACAACCGACGCGACCCACAAGGCGGCCGACGCCACGGCCCCCGCGAACAACGCATCGCAACGAACAGCCGCCATCGCCTTTGAAAACGTATCGTTTTCCTACGCCGCCCCCGCCGCCAAGGCACAGGCTCGCAACCACGGCGACGGCCCTGTTGCCCGCTTGCGCCACATGCTCAAACGGCGCGGCAACCGGCCGTCGGCAGCCGAGTATCCCTGGGCCTTGCGCGAAATAACCGCGCGCATCAAACCAGGTGAGCTCACCGCCGTCATCGGCCGCACGGGATCGGGCAAATCGACCGCCGTTGAGCTCGCCTGCGCACTTAAACTGCCCAACGCCGGCCGCACTACCGTATGCGGCATCGACACCGCCGATCTCGACCGCCGGCGCGAGTTGCGTCAAAGCGTGGGGTACGTCTCGCAGCTGCCCGAACGCCAGCTGTTCGCCGAAAGCGTCCGCGATGACATCGCGTTCGGGCCGGGAAATCTCGGCCTGACTGGCGACGAGCTTGAACAGCGCGCGCGCGAGGCCGTCTCCCTGCTTGATTTGCCCATAGACCCCGCCTTCCTGCAGCGCTCGCCCTTCGCGCTGTCTGGCGGCCAGCAACGAAGCGTCGCGCTGGCGGGCGTACTTGCCATGCGCCAGCCAGTATTGGTGCTCGACGAACCCATGGCCGGGCTCGACCCCGCTGGCAGATCACGCGTTCGTCGCCTGCTCGACCAGCTCAAACGCAATGGAACAACCATCATGCTCGTCACGCATGATATGGATGACGTGGCCGAACTCGCCGACCGCGTCATTGCCCTTGACGCTGGCCGCATCATCGCCAGCGGCACGCCCGCCGAGGTGTTCGCACCGGAAATGCAGCGAGCCCTGGCAACGGTCCCCGAACCCGTTCGCGCGTCCATCCCCGAGGGTGCCGATGCCCTTGCGGCACTTGGGCTCCCCAGCGCATCGGCCTTCGCCGCCCGTCTCTCCTGGCGTATCCACGCGCACAGCGGAGGCGGCCGGCCCGGCGCCCCAAAGGCAACCCACATTGCCGTCACGGACCCGGCCACCGAACCCCGTGCAACAGTCGGCACCCCCGCAGCAACAGGTGTTTTCGCAACAGCAGCGGCCACCCCGCCTGCCGGCTCCGACACATCTGCGACCTCTGCCGCCCCCATCCTGCCCCTCACCCTAGATGAGCTCGCACATGCCATCGCGCATGCCCTTGAGGAGGTGCCGCCTCGTGGCGCTACGCGTTAGCATCGGCCAATACTATTCCGCCGACTCGCCCATCCACCGGCTCGACCCGCGCGTCAAGCTCGTCGCCGCCCTCACCTTCATGGTGAGTTGCTTCTTCGTGCACACGCCCGCCGCGCTCGCCCTGACAAGCGCAACCGTGCTCGTCGCCGTTGCCGCCGCGCACGTCCCCGCCCGCCGCCTGCTGGCTCAGCTCAAGCCCATCGCGCTGTTTCTCGTGCTCACCTCCCTCATCAATCTGCTGTTCGTGCGCACGGGCGCGCTTCTGCTCACCCTGGGGCCACTTGCCATGTACAGCGGTGGCGTCGAGGCGGCCGCGCTCTACACGCTGCGCTTTTTGCTCCTGCTCGTCGCAGGCTCCCTGCTCACGCTCACCACCACCCCCGTCTCCCTCGCCGATGCGGCCGAGCGTCTGCTCAAGCCGTTGGAAGCCCTCGGCGTACCCGTGGGCCAAGGCGTGCTCATATTCACCATCGCGCTGCGCTTCGTGCCGACCTTGAGCCAGGAGGCGCGCAACATCGTTGCCGCGCAGACCGCCCGGGGCGCCGACCTCGAATGCGCAAACGCCCTTGCATACGCCCGCGCCTGCGTTCCGCTGGTTGTCCCCTTGTTCGCCGGAGCGCTGCGCCACGCCGAAAACCTCGGCCGCGCCATGGACGCGCGCTGCTACACCGGTCAGGCACGCACGCACTACCACGTGTTGCGCCTCCAAGCCAAGCGCGACCTCCCCGCCGTCGCGGCCCTCATCGCCTACCTCGCCGTCCTCGTCATCTTCAACCTTCTGGGAATGTAGCCCCAGCCCAGCCCCAGGCAAGTGCGCATGGACGGTTGCCACAAAGCGGGACGAATGCGGACAAGCGCGCCCCGTTCCGTGTAGATTGGTCGAGCGCGGGGTAAGTACGGTATCCTTACACCACTAGATGTGTCCGACACCTCAACGACGTTCAAACGGAGCCCTCATGTCGCAGCACACCCCCCACACCAATGACCCCCTCGGCGAGCAGGCCGGTACCACGGCTGCCGCCGCCACGCCTGAGCAGCAGGCCGCCGCAGCCCACCTCACCGTGTCGCGCCGCGCCGCCATCGCGGCCATGTTCACCCTGGCCGGAAGCGCCGTGCTGTTCGGCATGCCCCGCCAGGCCCGCGCCGCCCGCGCCACGCAACGGACGCTCGACGCCCTTGCCAGCGCCGAGGAGCAGCTCGCCGCCACGCAATCTCAGCTCGACACGATCGCCGCTGAATTCCAGGCGCTGAGCATCGAGCAGGACAAGACCATCGGCCAGATCGAGGACGTGCAGGCCGAAATCGACGCCACGCAGGTAGAGATCGACAAAAAGCAAGACGAGCTCGAGGAAAAGCAGGACATTCTCTCGCAGCGCGTCGCCTCCAGCTATAAAAACGGCGCCAACAGCACCTTGGCGCTGCTGCTGAGCTCCAACACGTTCGACGAGCTCATCTCCAACGCCTACTATGTGGAAAAGGTCAACGACAGCGATAAGAAAGCCATCGAGGACGTCCACACCGTCCAGCAGGAACTCGAGGAGCAAAAGTCGACGCTCGAGACGCAGAAAACCGAGCTTGAGACCCTCAAGGCCCAACAGGCTGAGCGCCTGAGCGAGATGCAGGCAAAGCAGGACGAAGTGCAATCCCTGCTCGACGGACTCTCCCAGGATGTCAAGGACCTCATGGCCCAGCGCGATGCCGAGTACCTCGCTTCCGCCGCCGAAGAGGAGGCGCAGCGCAAGGCCGCCGAGGAAGCAGCCAAGCGGCCCGGTGGCGGCACGACCTACATCCCCGGTGACGGCCAGGGCTCTGCGGGCATCGCCGGTTCGCAGCAGCGCATCGTGGCGGCTTGCCATGCCGTCGGCAGCCCCGGCGTGGGTCTGTGCGCCATGTGGGTGTCGCAGGTGTTCAGCTACGCCGGGTTCCCCTATGTCGGCGGCAACGCAAACGACATGTACAACGCCTATTGCACCAGCTCCAACAAGGCGAATCTCAAAGTTGGCATGGTGGTCGCTGTGTCCACGCACCCGCACACCTCATCGGGCCGCACCTACGGCCACATTGGCATCTACGTGGGCGACAACCAGGTCATGGACAACGTGGGCTTCATCCGCACCATCAGCATTGACGAGTGGATCGCCTACTACGGCTCCACCGTCACCCCGCGCTGGGGCTGGCTCGGCGGCTGGGTCCTGCAGTAGATACCACGCCGCAGAAGGCTGGCACATACTCCAACATGCGCCAGGCCGGGCGCACGGTCGACGACGCGGTGAACAACGGCGCAAACGTTACGGCAAACGGGCGCGGCTGCCAGTCGGGTAGCCGCGCCCGTGGTCGATTAGCCCGCGGGCGCCCACACGCTGGGCGCACCCCCAAGTGAGCCCCTCCTGCCCCAACGAGCTACCCAGTCGTGCGCTATACTTTGAAGCGTTGCGTATATGCACTCGCGAAAGGAGCTCGCGCATGACTTCCACCCTCGATCCGAACGATACCTGCGTCCTCGTAACGGGCGGCGCCGGTTTCATCGGCTCTCACACCGTTGTCGAACTGCTCACCGGCGGCTACCAGGTTGTCATCGTGGACGACCTTTCCAACGCCTCGCCGCTCGCCATCGACCGCATCAAGCAAATCGTCGGCGACGCCGCTGCGGCCAACCTCACCTTCTACGAGGCAAACGTCCTCGACCGTGAGGCGCTCGAGCGCATCTTCAGCGCACATCACATCGACCGCGTGATTCACTTCGCGGGCTACAAGGCCGTTGGCGAATCTGTGCACAAACCCATCGAGTATTACCACAACAACATCGAGAACACGCTCGTGCTGGTGGATGTCATGCGCAACCACGGCTGCAAATCCATTATCTTCTCCAGCTCCGCCACCGTGTACGGCGACCCCGATGAGCTGCCCGTCACCGAAGCCAGCCCCAAGAAGATGGCAACCAACCCCTACGGCTGGACCAAGTGGATGATCGAGCAGATGCTCACTGACCTCACCGTGGCCGACCCTGAGTGGAATGTCGTGCTGCTGCGCTACTTCAACCCCATCGGCGCGCACGAAAGCGGCCTGATCGGCGAGGACCCCAAGGGCATCCCGAACAACCTGCTGCCCTACGTGGCGCAGGTGGCCGTGGGCAAGCTCGAGGCCGTCCAGGTCTTCGGCGATGACTACCCCACCCCCGACGGCACCGGCGTGCGCGACTACATCCACGTGGTCGACCTGGCGCGCGGTCACGTTGCGGCGCTCGCCTGGATGAACGGGCGCGAGGGCGTCGAGGTGTTCAACCTCGGCACCGGCCAGGGCACCTCGGTGCTCGAGGTCGTGCACGCGTTTAGCGAGGCGTGCGGCCGCGAGCTCCCCTATCAGATCCGCCCGCGCCGCGCCGGCGACGTCGCCGCCGTCTATGGCGATGCCTCCAAGGCCGAGCGCCTGATGGGCTGGAAGGCGCAGTTCAACATTACCGATATGTGCCGCGACAGCTGGCGCTGGCAGTCCAACAACCCCAACGGGTTCGCCGAGAAGTAACCTCAAGTCGGTGCGGTGGCGCGCGAGACGCCGCCGCACCGACTACCGTCCATGCAGAAAGGTGAAGTCACGTGCCCAGTCCGTTTACCGGCTTCTTGAATGCGCACGTCGCCCAGATCAACGAGTATCTGGCGACCTTTTTTCGCGATCAGACCGATCGCGCCGACATCGACGCCTACCTGTATGCGCCGCTCGGTCGATTCTGCGATAACGCGGGCAAGCGCCACCGCCCCCTCATCTGCATGCTGGCGGCCAAAGCCGTGGGCGGCAACTTCGAAAGCGCCCGCTCAGCCGCTGCGGCCATCGAGCATTTTCAGAGCGCGGCGCTGATTCACGATGACATCGCCGACAACGGCCAGCTGCGCCGCGGCGAGCCCTGCATGTACCGCACCGAGGGCGAGGGCATCGCCATCAACTGCGGCGATTTGGCGCTCTCCCTTGTCACCGGTTCGGTACTCAACGACCCCGCGCTCGACGATCATCTCAAGATCCGCCTGCTGCACGAGCTCGTGGACATGACCACCCGCACCATCGAGGGTCAGGCGCTCGACCTGGGCTGGGTGCGCGACGGTCGTTTCGACCTCACGGTGGACGACTATCTCACCATGGCCACGCTCAAGACGGCCTACTACAGCGGCGCCACGCCTCTGGCCTGCGGCGCCATCATCGGTGGCGGTACCGAACAGCAGGTGGAGACACTGCGCTCCTTCGGCCTGCTCACCGGACTTGCGTTTCAAATTCAGGATGACTTGCTTAACCTTGTGGGCAAGCGCGAGGCGGCCAACAAGGACTTCCGCAGCGACATCACCGAAGGCAAGCGCACCCTGGTTGCCGTACACGCGCTGGCGAGCGGCGTGCGCCACGATGAGCTCGTCGCGCTGCTGCAGTCGGGCACGGCCGATGCCGCCGAGCTGGCCCGCGCTGTCGAGATTTTCGAAGAGGCCGGCTCACTCGCCTTTGCGCGCGAACATGCACAGGCGCTCATCACGCAGGCGAAAGAACAGCTCGCGGACATCGAGCTTGAGGCAACCAGCCGCGCGCTCTTCATCGCGATGGCCGATTTCTTCGTAGACCGCCTGAACTAAGCACGGCGCGCATATCTGCGCTCAAGGATGCACCCCACGAGCCCGAGGCGCACACTGCGGGCCGCTCGAGCATCTTGCCCGAACGGCCCGCTTGCATGCGTCGATCCAGCAAACCGGCGCGTTACGCCGTGCGCTCGGAACGGGAACGCACCAACTTGTACAGCGCGCCACCCACCGCCAGCATGGCAAACGACGCCACAGTGGCCAGCACGGCAACGCCGTAATTGCCGCTGCCAAACGCCGATGCCGCAATGGTCGACGTCACAATCGAAGGAATGCGGCCAAAGGTGGCAATAAGCACCACCGGCGCAAACCGCATGCCCGTAAGTCCGGCAAAATAGGTGAGGAAGTCCTTGGGCGTGCCAGGGATGAGAAACACCACGAGCATCACCAGCTCGAGTCGCTTGGCATCCTGCAGCCAGGAAAACCGATCGAACGTAGCACGGTCAAAAAAGAGCCCCACGAGTTTCCAGCCCCACCGACGCACACCTGCGTAAATAAGGGTCGTTGCCAGAGCTGCGGCAATCAGGCACATGAAGGTGCCCTCTATAAAGCCAAACGCGTAGCCGCTGGCAAGCTCAACTGGCTCGCCCGGCAAAAATGCCAGGAGCACCTGCGCCATGTTGATGCCGAGCATCGCCAGGCGGCTGAGAATGGCGTGATCGGCCACGAACGCCCGCACGGCACCGGCATCGGCGAGCCAGGCGAGCACGCCGGGCACATATTGCCAGCATGCCACTCCAATGCACGCGGCCGCCGCGAGCGCGATTGCGATGGCCGCCAGCCGCTTTTGCGCGCGGGCGCGGCGCCGGGCGGCCCCAGCCGGCGAGGCGCTGTCCACATCGGCGGACGTCCCCACGCGGGTGGAGGGGGCCGCGCCAACCGAGTCAACGACGCGGCCCCTCATCTTGTGCACGGACGTGCAAACGCGGCCGGCAGGTGCCGCGGCGTCGCTTCGCTTGGATGCGCTCGCGTGCGTACATGCGAAAGCATCGTTTACCTCAGCGCCCGCGGCGGGCATATATGCGCCAGCCATCGGCGCATCGAGCGCGCCTGCCGCCGCCTCGTCACCCTCAACACGCATCTGCATCGGCATCCGCATGATCAGCACCTCCTGCATACCATCCAACACTTGGCAGTATCGCAGGCCGGTGTCTATTGATTGTCAACGCATCCCACATTTTTGTTTACGGTTTTGTTACGTCTGGCCCGGACGGCGCGCCGCGAGCAGATCGAGGACGCGCGTCCGGGCATCGCCGACACGCATCCAGCGTCGCCGGCGAGCAGCTGGCATTGTTGGTGAGCGGTAAGCATCATTTACACGTGGCAAGCGCCATCGACGGCCACGCAGGCGCCCACTGGTGCGGCCCTACTACACGGCAAACGTTGCAGTGACAGACGCTCCGCCATACGGCCCATTGGCATCGTTGCCCAACGTCAGAGCGCCACCATGCAGCTCGCATAATATGCTCGAAACGTTGAGACCCAAGCCAAAATGCTCCGCCGACTTGTTCTCGCTATAGAACGGATCGCACCCGCGATGCAACGCTTCCGGCGAGAATCCAGGGCCGTCGTCGATCACGCGCACGCAAAGCTCTCCGGCGTGGACCTGCACCCGCAGCGCAATAACGCGCCGTGCATGACCGCAGGCGTTGCTCAACGCGTTGTCGAGCACCTCCTCAACGAGCGCCTTGTCGAGATACAGCTTTGCGCCTTCGGTACGTCTGGAATCGGCAGCTTCGGCAACGGCGGCCCCCTCCGAATCAGAGGATCCGGCGCTGGCGCCTCCAGTCTCACGGGCGCTGTCCGCACCGACCCCTCCTTCACAAACCAACCGTAAACCCGTGCCCCGGGCGGTAACCACCTCGGCCGCATGGCGCTGCAACTCACGAACAGCCTCATCCGCGTCAACGTCCTCACGCTCAACAGGCCGTTCCTCGAGCTTGGTCAACCCACCCATCGCCGTTGCGTACCGCTCCAGCCGTGTAACCTGGGCCGAAAGCGTCTCGAGCTCGTGCTCCCCAACGCCCCCGCTGCGGTCTGCGCGCATGCGCGCCATCTCGATCGTACCTTTGAGCACCGTGATTGGCGTGCGCAAATCATGCGCAAATGCAGCGTTCAGACGCCGGCGACCCTCGGCCGTGCGCCACAGCTCACGCTGCGCCTCCAGCAGAGACGCGCGCATGCCCTCAAGCGTGCGCGACAGGCGACCCAACTCGCGACCGCGCACCGGCTCAAGGCAAAAGTCCAAATCGCCCGCAGCAATGCGCTCGGCAGCTCCCGCCATCTCGCCAAGAGGCGCCGCGATATGCACGCGATAAAAGCGCTTGAACATGATCCAGCCCAAGCCGCCATACGATAGCACCGGGGCCAATCCGGTCGCAATCGTCGCCACAACCGATGCAGCCCCGTCAGGCCTTGCCGGCGCTGCATAGTATGCGGTATTCGACACCATGTTCTCGCCAAATGTCTCCGCAAAATCGCCACCGGTCATCTGCCCAAACAGCTCAATGCTCTGCGCGCGATGCGCCCGGCTCTGTTCATCGTAGCGACCGATATTCTCGGCAGTGATCTCATGGTCGGCGCCAAGAATCTCCTCCTGCGGATACCACTCGTTGTAGTTCAGGCCCCAGTCATACAGGCGTACCTGGCCCGATCGCACCAGATCAAGCGTCGCATTCACCGTAGAAGGCTCGTCCTCGACCTCCGACGGGCGACTGGAGGGCGCCTCCTGCCCAGCCGTGGCAATGAACACGGCAAGCGGCTCCGAACCGGGGACATCAAGCTCAGCGGCAGGCAGCAGCTCCTGTGACGCCGGGTCATAAATATAGGGACCGGAATCGACCTCGCCATGCTCAACCAGTCCATTTCCAACTGAGACCTCAAGCTCGTAGATGCTGTCGCGCCATGCAACGAGCGGATCGACGGCCACAACGGCAACCACAGTCGCAACCGTCAAATACATGCACAGATATAGCGTGAACGTCACCCCGAGCGGGCGGGTTCGCCACCATGCCCGCAAGCGCTCACGACGCGGCAGCCCCCTGAGCGCCTCCCGTTCGCGCACTCGAGCCTTTCGGCGGGCAGTGCGCCGGGCCACCCGAGTCGCGCGCGCATCTGCCCGCCCGTGCGAACGCCACTCAGAGAGTAGGAGCCTCACTTTGCCACCCATTTATATCCCACGCCCCACACCGTCTCGATGGGATCCTCCGCCACACCGGCATCAGCGAACTTTTTGCGGATACGACGAATGTGCTCGCGAACCTTCGATGGGTCACCGGCGCCATCCCAACCCCACACCCACTCGTAAATCACATCGCGATCAAACACCTGGCCCGGCCGCTTGCTCAGCAGGGCGACCATGTCGAACTCAAGTTTTGTAAAGTCCACGCGCGTCATGTCTCTCGTTGCGTCCGAAGTTTCGCAGCTTCCGCAGAGGCGCTGGATATCAACGGTACGCTGGCCATAGTCAATCGTAATGTCATGGAAGAACCGCACTGCCCGCTCATTAGCACGTGTGCGCCGCTGGCGCGCCATATGAGCGGCCACGCGCCGGCCCAGCACCTCAAGCGAAAACGGCTTAAGCACGTAATCGTCGGCGCCGGCGGCAAAGCCATCGAGCTGATCCACGTCTTCGATGCGCGCGGTCAAAAAGATAATTGGGCAGTCCAGGTGTTCGCGAACACGACGACACACCTCAAAGCCATCCATGCCAGGCATGTTCACATCAAGCAGCATAATATCGACGGGCAACGATGACGCCGCCTCAAGCGCCTCGGTGCCATTGTGGGCAACGTCGACGTCAAAACCTTGCATCTCGAAAAACTCTGCCAGCATACCCGCGATTTCCGGCTCGTCATCCACCACCAACATCCGCATACGCGCCCCCATCTATCTCGGCGTTCGATCGCGCCGCCACATGCTCACTTGACATCTTCCCTCAAACTTGTCCACGCTTTGTGGACAAAATCGCCACCGTATAAAGACAGTGGCGGGCGAGGCGCGGAACAGTGCAACGCCCCCGAGCGCCAGGCCGATCCGGCAAAGGAGACGGCAACGCAGGAGTTGCCCCCCCCCCGCAGCACGATGGCGCGTCCGAGCCAAAAGCGCTACACCGTACTGCTTTTTACTGCCATCGCGCTTCCATGTACCAAAAAATCGAGTTTTGTATGGCCTTACTGACCATCTTGCCCAAAATGATCGAGCAAAGCCACCGATTTACGGCGCATAAATGACACAAAAGGCGAAATGTACCCCTTCGGTCGCCAAAACCATCCCGATGCAGCCCTACACCGCTCCTCGAGCCATACAAAACTCGATTTTTTGGTACAGACGACCCTGAGCAGAGGGCGCAGCACCAGCACACGCAGCCCATCGAGGGCGCATTTCGGTGTGGGCAGGCTGATTTGGAGTACGCTGCGGCACAAGTGGCCCGTCCGAAAGCAAAGTTATGGTACAGCCGCCCCACTCGAGGTATGCCTTTAGCATGGTCGGCAATGAGACCAAGGCGCAGCTGGACAACCGAGCGCAGCTGTTGGAGCACAGGCAACGCCGACTCCAACCGTGCCACCAGCCTGGTAAATTTTCATATCAGCCACATGGGAATCTTGCGTGCGTAGACGGGTACAATCGATGCATTGACATCCAATTGGAAGGAACCGCCATGCATGACGTCGGAATGAACATGAGCCAGCTGGAAATGAGCGTCAAACAGATTGACGACACCATCATGCTGGCGCGCGACTGGAGCCACACCCTGCTGCACGCCACGGAGAACTTCGACATGGAGCGCATCGGCGGCAAACTCGAGGAAACCATGTGCGCACTCGGCGAAGCGCACGAGGCCCTCATCGGCTACGCCGACGCCATCGAAGCCGATCACAACGCCGTCGGCACGGTCACGCTGGTGTAGGCCATGTCCGCCAGCACCACGCACGCCGAACCCGCAGCCGAGCTCACGCGCTTCTCCGTTGCCGTCCCCGCCGATCTGCTCGCCGCCTTCGATGCGCAGATCGCGCGGCGCGGCGACGGCGCGAATCGATCCGAGGGGTTGCGCGACCTCATGCGCGCCTCGCTCGTCAAAGAGGAACAGCGGTCTCCCGAGGCGCAGGTCATCGGCTCGCTCACCATGATCTATGACCACCACGCCGGCGACCTCACGCGCCGCCTGGACGAGGTGCAGCACGATTACACGCCCGAGATCGTCTCCACCATGCATGTGCACCTAGACCACCACAACTGCCTGGAAATCCTCGCGCTCAAAGGCCGCGGCGAGCGCGTCTATGAGCTGGCCGACAAGCTGCTCGGCCTACGAGGCGTCAAGCACGGTGAGCTTACCTGCGCCGCTACGGAAACAAGCTTGGAACTGTAGCACCCCATGGCAGGCCGACGCGACACAACGCACAACCGCATCCATACACACGGCGCACACGGCGACGCGCGAAAATACGTTTGCCACGTTATCGGGCGCATTCCCGGCCTTGCCGGGCTCGCCCCCATACAGGAACTCCTCAAGCTGCAACAAAGCTGCAGCCCAAGCGCGCGCGACGCCATTGTACTGCGCGCCATTTGGATCATACGCAGCCATCTGGCGCAGGGCAGCGAGCTCTCGTGGCTGGTAAGCCGCACGCACGAGCGGCTGCCGCGCACGAGGAAGTATCTTGACGCCAAGTTTGACTACTCCAACAAGAGAAAGGCGCTGCAGCCGACACGACCATTCTGCCATGACGGTATCGACTGGCACGTCGCGTCTCGAACGAGCGGGGCCAATTGGCTGGCTGCTTTTAAGGAGCTCGGCATCGACTTCGACCCGAAAGAAGGTTTCCGCTACCTCAATTCGTTCGATCATGCCATGACCGCGCTCATCGTGCGCGGCTGGGGGCTTTCCGGCTCGTGTACATGTGACGGCACTGGATGGAAGCCAAATACCAGCATTGCCACCCTTTGGGATGGATCCATCACCCTTTCCCTGTTTGAAGCGCTATCGGCGCTCTCCGACGCCAGCCGCGCACAGGAACGCGGCGTCTGCGAACAGGCCATCGAGGAAATCCTCGCGCTGCGCGAACGCGGAGACTGGCACCAGGTGCCCAAAGCGGCATATGACCGCCTCGACCAGCTGATTGAAATGGAGTCCTGAGATGCGGCACGTTCGGATCCATATCACCGGTATCGTGCAGGGCGTTGGCATGCGGCCATTCGTGTATCGCGAAGCCGCAGCGCACGGCATCGGCGGCTGGGTGCTCAACGCAGGCGACGGCGTGCACGTCGAAGCGCACGGCAAGTCGGACGCAGTCGCAGCGTTCATCCGCGACCTGCATGCCCACGCCCCGGCCGCATCGCGCATTGATGCAATCGCGGTCGCCGAACTCGACCCCGGCGAGCCGGAGCCGAACGCGCGAGCCGCCAAGACCGACCACAACGACGATGCCGCCGAAAACGGCGCGCCCGCCCCGGCGTTTCGCATCATCGCGTCCGAGGACGAAACGGCGCACACCACCCTCGTCTCACCCGATATCGCCACCTGCGACGACTGCCTGCGCGAGCTGTTCGATCCCGCCGACCGTCGCTACCACTACCCATTCATCAACTGCACGAACTGCGGCCCGCGCTTCACCATCATTCGCGATTTGCCCTACGACCGCGCAAAAACCTCGATGGACGCGTTTCCCATGTGCCATGCCTGTGCGGCAGAGTATGCCGACCCGCTCGACCGCCGCTTCCATGCGCAGCCCGACGCCTGCTTTGAGTGCGGCCCGCACCTCACCTGGCGGGAGCGGGGCGCAGACGAGCAGCTCGTGGGCGACACGCGGGCGGCGAGCGATGACATCATTGCACGCTGCGCCGGACTGCTAGCGGACGGCGGAATCGTTGCCGTCAAGGGCCTCGGCGGGTTCCACCTCGCTTGCCGCGCCGATTCTGAACACGCCGTGATCGAGCTTCGCGCGCGTAAACGGCGCAGCAACAAAGCACTCGCCATTATGGTGCGCGACCTTGCCCGTGCGCGCGAGCTGTGCGAAGTCAACGCGGCCGAACAGGAGCTCCTCTCCGGCAGCATTCGTCCCATCGTGCTGCTCAGGCGGCACACGGACACACCGTTGGCCCCATGCGTCGCGTTCGACCTGCCCGAGTTGGGTGTCATGCTGCCCTACACACCCCTGCAGCACCTTCTGCTGGCGGCCTGCGAAGCGCACGGCATCACAGCGCTGGTCATGACCAGCGGCAACATCAGCGAAGAGCCCATCGAGGTTGATGATGCCCACGCGTGGGAACGCCTCGTGGGCGGCGGCCTGGCCGATGCGCTGCTCGGCAACAACCGCGCCATTCTTTCCCGCTACGACGACTCCGTGGTGCGCGTCGTTGACGGGCGCGCACTCCCCGTTCGCCGTGCCCGCGGTTACGCCCCGCAGCCGCTTGCGCTGCCGGCCCTCGCAAAAGCGGCGAGCGACGGACGCGGTTCGGACGCCGAGCCTTCGGCGCGTAGCGAATCCGGCGCCCTCGCGGCCACCAGCGCGGCCATGCCACACGCCGCGCCCGCCCTGCCGGCCGCATCGGATAACGCCCACGCGCCAGCCTCGGCGTCCGCGCCGTGCATCCTCGCATGCGGTGCCGAACAGAAGGCGACCCTCGCCCTCACGCGCGAGCAACCCGACGGAGGCGCCGCATGCTTTGTGTCACAGCACATCGGAGACCTCGAAAACGCCAGCACGCTTGACGCCTGGCATGACGCGCGCACGCGCCTGGAGACCCTCTTCGACCTGCACCCCGCGGCACTCGCTTGCGACGCCCATCCCGGCTACTTCTCCAGCCAATGGGCGCGCGAGCAGGCCCGCGTCCACGGCCTTCCCCTCGTCGAGATTCAGCATCATCACGCACACATCGCCGCCGTCATGGCCGAGGCGGCCGCACGGGGAGAGCTTGATCCGCAAGCCAGCGTCATCGGCATCGCGCTCGACGGCACCGGAGCGGGCGCCACCTGCGACTCCACAGACAACCTGCAGTTTGACGGCACCGTTTGGGGTGGCGAGGTCCTCGTTGCCTCGCTTGCCACCTTCCGCCGCGCGGCGCATCTGCGCCCATGGCGCCTGCCCGGCGGCGCAACCTCGGTGCGCGATGCGAGACGCAACGCATATTCGCTGCTTTACGCTCTCGGGCTACTCGAGCATCCCGGTGCGGCGCAGCTGATGGGCACCCTCAACCACGAGGAACGCGCCATCACGGCGACCATGGTGGAACGCGGCCTCAACAGCCCGCTCACCAGCAGCATGGGCCGCCTGCTCGACGCCATCGCGGCCATCCTGGGCATCTGTACGCGCGCCACCTACGAAGGCGAGCCCGCAGTTCTGCTTGAAGCCGCCGCAACGCGTGCACTCGGTTGCGGCGCAGATGTCATCGCCGGCCCTGTCGCACCGAAGGTCACCACAGCGCCAGCCCCCAGTCACAGCCCGGGCCAAACCCAGGGCCCCAACCCAGCCCGCACCGCCACCGCACAGGACGCCGACCCGCTCATCATCGACCCTGTCCCGCTTCTGCAGCGTCTGCTCGACGGCATGGTCGCTGGCCGCACTCCCGATGAGCTCGCCCTCGCCGCCCACCTCGGCTGCGCGCAGCTCATGGTGGATGCCGCGATCAAGGCCGCGCGCGACGCGCAGCTCAGCACCGTTGCCCTCTCGGGGGGCGTGTTCATGAACCGCATCCTGCTGCACGCCGTCACTGAGCACCTGCGAAGCGTGGGCCTTACCGTCCTCACCCCGCATGCCCTCCCCGTCAACGACGGCTGCATCGCCTACGGCCAGGCCGCCATTGCCCGAGGCCGGATGTCCCACTAAGGCGCAGACGACCTGACCTGCGCAGCGCCACGCGTCCCCGCACGCCCGCCCATCCCATCGCACTCATCCCCCCATGCCCTCGCCCCGTCCTCGCCCCCCTCGCGCCGACCTCGCCCCGACCCCATCGCGCCCATCTTCAGAGAATGTGGCGAGCGGGAAACGCGGGCGGCGACCCACTCCGCAAAGGGGTACCATCTGAGGGACAAATAGCCACGACCCGCGCGGACCATACCCGCGCTAGGAGATTGCCATGTGCCTAGCCGTTCCCGGTAATATCGTCAGCATCGGTGAGCACGCGCGCGCCGTCGTTGATATGCTCGGCGCCCAACGCGAGGTATCGCTGCGCCTGGCGCCCGAAGCGCGTGTTGGCGACTACGTGCTCGTTCACGCCGGCTTTGGCATCCAAGTCATCAGCGCCGAGGAAGCGCAGGAGACGATTCGCCTCGTCCAGGAGCTGCCCGGCTTGGTAGAAGAGGACCTCGCCCTCGGCGGCACCGACCCCAACCAGCCGAGCGCACTCGCGGACGTGATGGCATGAGCGAGCCGCGCACCAACGGAGCGGACGCGCCCGACCTTGACGCCTTCCGCGACCCAGCGCTCGCCCGCCAGCTCATCGGCACCATCCACGACCTTGTGGGCGACCGCGAACTCAACCTCATGGAAGTCTGCGGGACGCACACGATGAGCATCGGCCGCTACGGCTTCCGCACCGCCATGCCCGCCGCCCTGCATCTGCTCTCCGGCCCCGGCTGCCCGGTATGCGTCACCGCCAACCGCGACATCGATCACGCCATCGCACTCGCGCAGCTGGATGGCGCCATCATCACCACCTTTGGCGACATGATGCGCGTCCCCGGCTCCACCAGCTCGCTCGCCGCGCAAAAGGCCGCCGGGCGCGACGTGCGCATCGTCTATTCCCCGCTCGACGCGCTCGACATCGCCGAGCGCAACCCCGAGCGCCAGGTCATCTTCATCGCCGTGGGCTTCGAAACCACTACGCCCGCCATCGCCGCCTGCATCCTCGAGGCCGCCGAGCGCGACCTTCCCAATTTCTCGGTGCTGTGCGCACACAAAACGACGCCTGCCGCTCTGCGCGCCATCGCCGCCGACCCGCATACCCGTATCGACGGCTTCCTGCTGCCCGGCCACGTCTCCACCATCACCGGTGTTGTGCCCTACCAATTCCTGGTGGACGAATTCGGCATCCCTGGCGTGGTTACGGGCTTTGAGCCCGTGGACCTCCTCGAGGGCATCGCGCTGCTGGCGCGCATGGCCATCGAGGGCACGCCGCGCATCGAGAACGCCTACCGCCGCGGAGTGCAGGAGCGGGGCAACGTTACGGCCCGCGCCCTGGTTGACCAGGTATTTGAGCCGTGCGATGCCACCTGGCGCGGACTGGGGCCCATCCCCGCATCGGGCATGGGCATCCGCTCGGCATTCACCCGCTTCGACGCCCGCACGCGCTTTGAGGTGTCCGTCGAGCCGACCCAGGAACCGCGCGGATGCCGCTGCGGCGACGTCCTACGCGGCCGAATCGCGCCCACCGGATGCCCGCTGTTCGGGCGCGTGTGTACGCCGGAGCAACCCGTGGGCCCCTGCATGGTCAGTTCCGAAGGCAGCTGCGCCGCGTATTTCCGCTACCGCGAGGAGGCATAAATGAGCACGGAAACCGTACTGCTGGGCCATGGATCCGGCGGGCAGATGATGAAGCGCATCATAGACGAGGTGTTCTTGGAGGCGTTCGGTTCCCCGGAGCTGCTCGCGGGCAACGATGCCGGCGTCGCCGAGCTGTCCGGCGCGGGAGTCGGCCCGAACGCCAGCTCGGACGCTGCCGGGTTCGCCGGGATCGCAACCCCCAACCCGGCGGCTGGCGCGCCCACACGCATCGCTATGTCCACCGACAGCTTCGTGGTCACGCCGCAGTTCTTCCCCGGCGGCGACATCGGCCGCCTCGCTGTCTGCGGCACCGTCAACGACGTCGCCACCTCCGGCGCGCGCCCGCGTTACCTCTCCTGCGGCTTCATCCTCGAGGAAAGCTACCCCCTCGATGACCTGCGCCGCATCTGCCGCAGCATGGCCGAGGCAGCCGCCGAGGCAGGGGTGCGCATCATCACCGGCGACACCAAGGTCGTCGAGCGTGGCAAGGCGGACGGCGTCTACATCAACACCGCAGGTGTGGGCGAGGTGCCGGCCGGCGTCGCCCTTTCCGGCGCAAACTGCCAGCCTGGCGATGTCGTGCTGGTTTCCGGTACGCTCGGGGACCACGGCATCGCGATCATGAGCCAGCGCGAGGGACTTGCCTTCTCCACTCCCATCGAAAGCGATGCGGCGCCGCTCAACCACCTCATCGCTGCAGTCCTTGCCGCCGCGCCGCACACGCGGTGCTTCCGCGACCCCACGCGTGGCGGGCTGGCGAGCACGCTCAACGAGTTCGCAGCAGCGAGCAACGTGCGCATCGAGATCGCCGAAAAGGACATTCCGGTCAAGCCGGCCGTGCGCGGCGCGTGCGAGATGCTCGGCTACGACGTGCTGCAGGTCGCCAACGAGGGTAAGATGGTCGCCGTCGTTCCCGCGGCCGAGGCAGACGCCGCCCTGGCGGCCATGCACGCCGAGCCTTACGGGCGCGATGCCGCTGCCATCGGCGAGGTCCAGGCCCTTCCGGACGACGGCGCGCCGAGCGTACGCGTCCGCACCCCCTGGGGCTCCACGCGCATCCTCGATATGCTCGTAGGCGAGCAGCTTCCCCGCATCTGCTAGCTGGGGGGGGATGCGCAATTTGGGAACAGAGTCGTTTCGTATACCCACAGGTAAACGCAGGTATACGAACTGGCCCCGTCCCCAAACCAATCCTAGGTTCCCAACGCCTTACTTAAGTTTCGGCCAATACTCTTTGTTGGCCTCAATCAGATCGTCGAGGATCTCTTTGGCAACCTTGATGGACGGCACAGTCTTGTTCAGCGCGAACGCCTGCAGGACCTTCTCGTACGAGCCCTCGATACATCCCTGAACAAGCAACTTCTCACAGTTCACCTGCTGCATCATGAGCCCTTGCTGGAACAGCGGGATCTCGTCGCGGCTGATGACCTCCGGACCGTTCTTGCCGATATACGCAGGAAGCTCGACCATCGCGTCGTAAGGCATGTTCGGAATCGCCCCCTTGTTCTGGCAGATCACCAGGAAGCGCGCCTTAGTGTCGTTCTTGAGCGCAAGGGCCAGATCGGCGATCCAATCACCGTGGCTGCCCGCATAGAAGATGCTCTCGTCGATCTCGCCCGTGGCCTCATAGCGCTCGATGCCGTCGAACAGGTTCTTTTCACGCCCGGCCATGACCTCGTTGGCGCGCGTGCGCTCGGGATCGGAGTGCTCCACGAACTCCTTCTGCTGCAGGTAGTAGTTGAGGTAGGTGTTGGGCAGGTACTCCGGGAAGAGGTCCATGATCTCGTACACGCCCTTCCAGACGTAATACCAGCTGCCCTTGGTGTGGCGGTTCTGCTCGGGAGCCTCGTCGGGCTGATCATTGCCGTTCTTTTCGATGCCCGCCATAGCGCCCTGCTTGGAGACGTTCTTAACGTAGCTGTCGGGCAGCAAGATCTCGTGCTCCATGATGTACTCGCGAAGCTTGGGCAGGACCTCCTCGCCCTTGTGGCGAATGCTCGTGAACCAGCCGAAGTGGTTGAGGCCGAAGTAGTCGTACTCGACGTCCTTCTTGTCGATGCCGAGTGCAGCGCACACGACGTCGATGATGGCGATTGGCATGTCGCAAATGTTGATGATGCGGGCATCGGGACGCAACACGCGACACGCCTCGCTCACGATGGCCGCAGGGTTGGAGTAGTTGAGGATCCAATAATCTTCCTTGGCGTACCTCTCGACCAGATCGATCAACTCGACCATGGGAAAGATCGTGCGCATGCCGTAAGCCATGCCGCCACAGCCGCAGGTCTCCTGGCCCACACAGCCGTGACGCAGCGGGATCTTCTCGTCCTGCTCGCGCATGGCGTACTTGCCCACGCGCATCTGGGCGAACACGAAACTCGCATCGGTGAAGGCCTCTGCGGGGTCGGTCGTAACCGTCAGGCGGATATCGGTCCCCAGATCCTCGTGCAAGATCCAATCGACCAGGACGCCCACCTTGCGCTGGCGCTCTTCGTCGATATCGTAGAGGCGAATCTCGTCGACCTCGAGCTCGTCCTTGCGCAGTGCAATGGACTTGACGATACCAGGCGTGAAGGTCGACCCGCCGCCTGCCAGAGTGATGATCATGATGCATCCTTTCTCAACGATGAAATAGATGCGCTTGCCCATGGATCAGATGGCACACAAGCGCCGATGGATAGAGCCGGACGAACTTGCGCGCCCGGCTCCGACATTGTCTCGACCTACATGCCCTCGAGGGCTTCCTCGACCTGCCCACGAACCTTGGCGACCTCCATGCCGAAAATGATCTGGATGTCGTTACCGTTGCGAACGATGCCGCTGTTCTTCATGCGGTTGATGAGGTCCTCATTCACGAGAGACTCGTCAGCCACGTTCACACGTAGGCGGGTGAAGCAGTTCTCGGTGGACTGGATGTTGGCCTTGCCGCCCAGGCCCGCGATCAGGTCGAGCACAGGGTCGCCATCGGCGGGATCGGAATCGGCAGAAGATGCCTTCTCGGCATCGGAAGAGGCAACCTCGGTCTCAGCGGCGGGCGCCGTCTCGACTGCAAGCTCGTCATCCTCCTCGCCCTCACGGCCCGGTGTGTGCAGGCGCAGCTTCTTGATGAGCACCGAGAACACGACGAAGTAGACGGCCGCGTTGACAACGCCGAGCAGCAGCATCATGGGCCAGTTGGTCTTCTCGACACCGAGGACCAGATTGGACACCATGATGTTGATAATGCCGCCCTGCGTCGCTGCGGGGACGCTCAGGACCTTGAGCAGCACCAGGCTGATGCCGGACAGGACGGAGTGGACCACGAACAGCACGGGCGCAGCGAACACGAACAGGAAGTCCATGGGCTCGGTGATGCACGTGAGGACGGCGGTGATCATGAGCGGGACGATGAGCGCACGGGTCTTATCGCGGTTACGTTTGTATGCGCAGAAGATAAACGCAGCGCCAATGCCCAGATACGGCCACAGGTTGCTGAACGCGAAACTGTTGTAATAGGTGCTCTCGGAGAACGGAACACCCGCCATGCCCATCTCGGCGACACGAATCGGGTAGGCGCCGGCGATGACCTGACCAGCGACCTCGATGGCACCGCCCATATCGGAGAACTGGAAGGGGGTGTACACGAGGTGGTGCAGGCCGAGGGGCACGAGCAGCTTGTTGAGCATGCCGTACACGAACAGGCCGACGTTTCCGCTCTGCTGAATCATGCCGGCGACCGCGCCGATGGCGCTTTGGACCGGGGGCCAAGCAAAGCAGGCACCGACGCCAAACGCCAGCGAAACGGCGATCATGATCAAAAACGGGAACCGGACGCCCGAGAACATGGACAGCGCGATCGGGAACTGCTTGTTGCCGAACTTATTAAACACCCAGCCAGCGATGCAGCCCAAGATGATGCCGCCAAACACGCCCATGTCGAGCACCTGAATGCCCAGCACCTCACTCTGACCGGTCCCGACCAGACCAAGTTGTGTGGGCTCGGCGAGCATGCCCATAGAGTTCAGCACGATATTGTTGGCATTGAGGAACAGGAAGAAGGACATGAGACCGATGAGCGTGGCATGGCCCTTATCTTTCTTGGCCATGGCGCCGGCAATGCCAGCGCAGAACAGCACCGAGAGATTGTTCACGACGAACATCAGGCTGTTGTAGATGATCTGGCCCATAATAGCGAAGAACGGCAATTGGAGGAACGGCACTGCCGCAACGACATTCTTATTCGTCAGGATGATGCCCAAAATCAGCACGGTGCCGGCCACCGACAAATACATGAGCGGCTGGACGATCGACTTCGCGAACACCTCCAAAGAGCTTTTCAGCTTGTTTGCCATTACTCTGCGCTCCTTTCACTCTCGCCATCCGTGACACCGGACGGCCCCGCAGGCGCTTCAGCGCCTGCCGCATTGACCAAATTCATGATGTGGTACACCAGGTATCCCTTCTCGGCGTCAGTGACCGTGCACCCGTAGGTGCGCGCCACATGCTCGCCAATGCGCTCGGTGCACGCAAGCGCAGCGGGGTACTGGTCTTTACCCAAATGGAAAAGGAATGTGTCTTCAGACTGCACGATGCTCTTGTCGAGCACGCGCTGGGCAAAAAACTGAAGATGTCGCAAAAATCGCTCATACTGGATTGAATCTTCATCGTAAACAAGATCGAACGCCTCGCCGACGATGGCCAGAATCTCGTTGATCATGCCGATGGAGAGCATGAGGTAGTCGGCACGCTGTTTCATGGTCGCGTTTACGATATGCAGCGTGATAAAACCGGCCTCGCCTTCGGAAACGAGAACACCCAGGCTGCGCTCAATAATGCCCTGGGCGCGCTGGGCAAGCGCGAACTCCTTCTTATAGAAGCGGCGGATCTCCATGACCAGCGGGTTGTCACAGGGTATCTCGGCGCGCTCGCGCTCAATCGCCATAGAAATATGGTCGGTCAAGGCAATGAGCACATTGTCATCGATGGCGTCACCAAGCTCGGCACGCAGCATCGCCACAATCTCCTCAGCAACCGAGAGGTACTCACTCGGAATGCCCTTGATCAAGCGCTCAAGACGGGTAAGAGAATCGGGATTATCGAGCGTGAAAACCTTCTCGACTAGCCCCATATCGAGCGCATCACCGCGCGAGCGACCAAATGTAATCCCGCGACCAAGGGCGATGCGCTCGACGCCATCGTCGTCCACCATGGCAACATTGTTGTTGTAAATACGCCTGATAATCATGGCCGCTCCCTCGCGCGAAAACCCTCGCAAACTCAAAACGGCGATACGCCTAAAGAAAACGTAGCACGCTCTGGCCGGCGCGGACTTGCCCTGGTTCACACTTCACGAGCGAGCGCCCAGCGGGCACCTCGGCGGCAATCACCATCGTGGTGTCATCGTAGCCTGCAGCCGCAATCTTCTCCCGATCGAATGTGACAAGCAGCTGCCCCTGTTCAACATGGTCGCCCTGGGCAACGTGGACAGAGAAGCCCTCTCCCTTCATCGCGACCGTATCGATACCGACATGCAGCATGACCACCATGCCACCCTCATGCTTAATGGCCAGTGCATGGCCCGTGGGAAATAGGGCCTCGACCGTACCTGAGAAGGGAGCCACGAGTTCGCCGGAAGTCGGCTTGATGCCAATGCCGTCACCCATGACCTTGCTGGCAAATGCCTGATCGGCAACGTTGGCAATGTCCACAGCCGTACCAGACACAGGGCACAGGGCCTCAACCGGGGCAGGAGCAACCTCGGCGGCAACAGCCGAATCGGCCGAAGGAACTTCGAAATCCGTAGCGGACTCGGATGCGCCCTTCATGTTGTCATGCGCATTGAAAACGGCAGCGCTTGACGCCTTGCTGCCAAATAAATTCGAGAAGAAACCCATGTTGTCCACTCCTTGCCGCCTAGCAGCATAGAAAACCTCACCAAAACCGACAGCCGACACGTACGCGCTGCAGCTGTGCAAGAGTTTGGTGAGGCCCAGGAGTGGTTCGAGGTAACCTTCCGCATATCTTGTTACATTTCGAGTATAAGAACCACGCTTGATGGCCATCAAGATTCAACTGGTGGCCAGTCCGGCGAACGGTCTTTTTTTACCGGCGAACGGCTTAGGCAGTCGTCTCGCGTTTCCGCAAGCAAGCACCGGCCGCACAAGCTCACCCCCCCCAGGGCTGACGCTCATATGCCTGGCGGCATTGGCGATATTGGAGCCGAAGGGTGAGCCGGAGGCCGTGATGCCCGTGTCACCGGAGACGGTAGGTGCGGCAACGGAAGCACTCGGCGTCGAGGGCATGTCCCGGGTCGGTCGACGAGCTCGTGTAATTTGGGACAATGTGTATACAATTAAGACAAATCGAATGGAGTGCAAGCGACCCACCCCACTGCGAAAGATTGGAGAAGCATGGCGTCTAAAAAACCAGCATGTCGCCTCGCAGCCAAATGGGAATTGGCAGGATTCGAGCTCGTGACTCCCATGGTGGCGACCCTTATCCCCCGCCCACGCGGATAACGCTACTCAACCCCAAGTCGACTTCACACCACAGTTTTCATATTGATGAGCACATGCAAATACGTCTTGTAAGGGGGTTATTATGTCAACGTACGCCTGCCGCAAGCCGGACAAAAGCGACGAAATTGCCGCCGAAAATCTTTACGGTGAACCCCCGGGAGAGACGTACTATTGCCCCGATCTTGATTGCCCCGCCAAACTCACGCCGGTAATGCGCCATGGAATAAAAGCTCCCTATTTCCGCGCGCTTCCCAGCCATCCGCATCGCGAGGGCTGCCCTTTCGCAAAAAACACGGCCAGCCCAAAGGAGCGATACGACGAGCGAAAATTTGACTTTCACCGCATTCTTTCCGGATTTATGAGCACCGACGAAAGCTCATCGTCGCATGTTAGCCACGCGGCAACCCGCTCATCCGCCAAAACGGATTTTAAGCCCAAGGAGCTGGGAGCTCCGCGAACCATCCGCCAGACATACGATCTGCTTAAGCAGCTTCCTTCTTTGAGTTGCTATGGCGGCGTGCGCGTTGCGGACATGCTTTTTGATGGTCGTAGCTCACGCATCTACACTCGGTCTGTATCCGGCCACAAGCTCATCGAGTGTCGTCTATGCAGAAAGTTCTACGACGGAGAAAAGGAGGAATTCCATCTCGAAAGCCTCCCCGAGAGCAATCGCTATCGCCTGGTTCTTGCCTGCCAGGATCCAAAAGTATTTAGGCAGATTAGGAGTTTCCTATATAATCATCAGAGCTATTCCTTCGTTGTCGCTGGTAACTGGAGTCCGGCGCAGGGGACGAACCGACGCACTATCCACTCACCAGTTTTCAGCAAAAAACAGATATGTCTGCTAGCCAGGATTTCCGCAAACCAGTAAACCTGTCCAAAACGAAAAGCCACGCTACCTGCAGCCCGTTAGACGGCGAAAGTGCAGTTCACCATCTCGGTTTCCCCGGTTATCCTATCTGGCATCCCTAAACCAAATGAAGGGATTATTTCAACGAAGGCGCGGAAGCCAGTCGCTTGTCGGCAAGATTACCTTTTATATCGTTGTATATATGGATACCTACACACTTGTTCGCTTTCGGTGTCGGATGCAAAACGCCTGAACTGTTTTACCAGTTCAGGCGTCTGTTTTTGGTCGCGGGGGCCGGGTTTGAATACGACCTCCGGGGAATAATCTTCGTTTAAGACGACACAGGTCAAATGTTAAGTTTTCCCTGTTATTTTGCTACGTTGCTATCATGCCAGTCACTCTGCTATATCTCATTTACATTCGACGTTACCGACGCTATGTAGCAATTTTTGCGGCAACTTCTATGGGGACATTGGATGCCCGCTCGAGACTATTCGCCGTTTAGTAGACTAGAAATGCAAACTATTAGTCTATATTCTAGTCTAGTCGACTGGAATCCACCGCGCGTTTCCCCGCGTGCCGTCGGCCTGAACTCGGTGCTCCTTACGGAGCTCTTGAAGCAGATAGCTTACGTGCTTCCTCCTCTGCCCCTCGTCCATATCCTCGGGCAGCGCATGAGAGATTGCCGAAACGATCTCCGCCCGGGTGCATGGGCGCGTACGCAAAAGCTTGACTATGAGCTCCTTACAGATGCTCGTATCAAGGCCCTTTTGCCTGACGTACTCCTCATGCGTGCCGATTATCCCCGCGACCTTTGAAGACAGCGTGAGCTTCGGATAACGCCCCTCGACAAGACCCCTGCTGCGGAGCGCCCTGGCCTGCTCGCGCGCGATTGGGATTCCCTTCTGCACGAGGTCGAGCATGAACACCGTCTCAAGATCCATCTCGGCCTCTGAGGCCAGCAGCCGCGTGCATGCCCCATCGTTGCATCCTAGCCTATTGCAACGATGAATATATGCCCGGACAATTGTCTCTCGGGCAATCCAATCACGACCACCCGCATAGCGGGTGGATTTCTCTTGGGGTGTAACCCTCGGGTCGCTGGCCCGCGCCTAAAGACGCTGGCCCTCAGGTGTTCAGGCCGCATTGCGTTTTGACCCGTGGCGGACCGGTAAAGCGCGTAAAACGACAATGTCGTTTTCCTGTCGCGACATTGTCGCATTATTTCACCACATAGCTCCGCGCGTGTGTCGGATCATCGGAAATCAGCCCCTCGTCCAACAAACGCCGAATATGACGCTGCGCCGTTCGTGCCGTAACGCCCAAATACTCCGAAAGCGTCGATGAGCTCACAAAGCCATCTCGCTCACACAGCAACCTTGCAGCCTCAAGAGCACCCTCCCCGCCTCTTGCCGCCGAAATGGGCGTGAGCGGAACGATGGCCTTGAAAATATCCCCATCCTCAAGAATCGCCGACTTGCCGCTATATGCCAGTGAGCAGCGCTGGATATTACGGAACCCGCTTCCGAGCTCTTCCGCATAGCCAATCTCCTTAAAGACTCCCGCTATACTCGGATTCTTCGAGACCGGATTGAAATCTGACAGCGTAAGTCTGCCTTCAAACATCGCCCTGCTCGCGTTTTCCGTGACGAGCTGCGAACGACTAATTACGAGCTTGGCGGGAAAGGGGCTTATGTACTCGCGGTGAATCAGCAGGTTTGCCACAATTTCTCGAATCATGATGTCGCGAGCGCTGATTCGATGCCCGTCCATGAGGACGAACCGATCTTGTATATGGCTTTTTGCGAAACGAACAAGCCCATCGTACGCATCAATGAGATTGCCCGTGAACGTCAGCCTGTCATCATACCGCGCTTCATCCTCGATCCTTACGATCGCGTCGGTCTTATACGGCGGGCATACGTCCGCGATGCACTCCTCCGTACCGAACAGCAAGACGGATGCAAGCGTATAACCCTCCTCTCCCGTCCTGCGATCTCTCCGATACAGCTTAGCGCTCCTCAACAGCTCCTCATCGCCCATCAATCCCCAGGGGTGATCGGGCGTTCTCGCAACAGCGAGCGAACGTGCGCGCTGGATAGCAGCAGGGTCAAAATCATCGATTGCGACGTATTTAAACACACGACGCTCGGAATACTCATTCTGCTTGCGGAGGTACAGCATTGTAATCTGCTCAACGCCTGTAACTTTGACGTCCGCATCGGCAATCCTGTCGTACATCACGCCTTTGAAGCTATAGACAGCCGGACCAACAGGCACCCAAATCCTGATTACCCACGCCCCGTCGATCTCAATGGATTCGGTTTCGATAACAGGAGGAATGGGAAAGAGGCTAGGGTTGCTCACCGCATTCACAGCCATCCGCTGCATATCGCGAACAGCAGCGGGCGGGATGCCAACGACAGCACCGTCGTCGTTAACGCCCATAAAGATGTTGCCGCCCTGACGATTCGCAAACGCGCAGATGGTCTCGTACAGATCGTTTTGCGGCCCCGCACCGCATCGTTTGAATTCGGTCAGCAGCCCTTCACCAGCGGAAAGATGCCCTCTCAGTTCCTCCGCATTCATGCGCAACCTCCAATGCGACAGTGTCGTTTTTCTGTCGCGACATTGTCTCTTTCAGAGCATGATACATCGCCCAAGCGTTTCAAGCCATATTGCACACTTGGAAGAGGCCGTTCTGAGCCCACTCATGCCTATGGAGTCAACGGGGTGAGATGCCCATGTGCGCAGCACCCTTATAGCACCAAGCCAGCACCCATACAAAAAAGCTCGGGAGCCTTTCGACTTCCGAGCTGCAAGTTCTTGGTCGCGGGGGCAGGATTTGAACCTACGACCTCCGGGCAAGCGAATGGCGCTTCTCGTATCACGAGGTCAACCTTTATATCCTCCCAGCTCACGGTGCGTATTTTGCGGTAATCGGATGCGCTCTGTGGCCATATAAATCACCGTAAATCACGCTGATACTCATTACCATACTCATTACTTTGCGCCTTCAGGACGCCGAAGCATCTCCACTAGAGACGAGATGTCGGTGAGGTCGGTATAGTAGCTCCTGTTGACCTCCGGGCTGTGGCCGAAGTACGCCGCGCGCTGGATTTCCGGAACTCCCTTATTCAGCCACTCGGTATTGAGCGTGGCTCGCCATACGTGAGTAGACACCTTGTTCAAGAGGGGAATGCCCATAGCATCGGCAAGTTCGCGGTACAGCTTCTTGATGGCATGCTCGGCGTTGTTCAAGTCCCATTCTTTACCGGGGGCGGCGGGAGCGGGGAACAGGAGCACATCCGGTGCCTTCCCTGCCTCCTCTAGGCGTTCCCGTACGCGCTCAGCAACGCGCTCGTCCAGCACGGGGATGGTGCGGCCCTTGTGCGTCTTCGAGGTCTCTTCGGTGACGGTGATGGTGAGCAGGCCGTCCTTCTCGCCCACGTTCCCCCGTGTGAGTGTCCTCGCCTCGTTGATGCGGAGGCCAGTTGCTGCCTGAAGCAACGTGATCTCCGTAACAGCGCGGCGCAGGTTGCTCCTATCCTCAACGGAATAGCGGCCCCTTTTAGGCGGGGCAATGTCGGTGGGGTCGATGGAGAGCAGGTAGACAATGACCCGCTCGCGCTCGCTGGGACTGAGCGCCTGACCGCCCGGAGCCTTGTTTGTGGCACGGTGTTCCGGCAGTCGCGGCTTGAAGCTCTTGAGCGGGTTGTACGCAATCACTTCGTCGCGCACGAGCGGTTCCAAAACGTATTTGCTCATCGTCTTGGAGCACTGGCGCGCGGTAGCGGTCCCGTTCCGGCTCGCGATGCCCGCAAGCGCTTCCTCGAGGGTGCGCGGGCGCACGGCATCCGCGATTCGGAATCCCTTGAGCGCGTCTGCGGAAAGCTCGAGGACGCGCTTGTAGCTGCTTTTCGTCCGGGGGCGCAGAACCGAATCGTCGGTCGCGGCGATGCCCGGCAAGACTTCCTGACGGATAAAGTCACTCATGGAAGAGGAGCCCCTCCAAGCGGAGACGCTCCCTCCAGACGTGGCGATGAGCTCTTGAGCCTTGGCGTGCGCGCGCCTACGAAGCTCGCCTTTCGAACACTTCCCTTTGGTGGTCCTGTTTAGAATGCGCCCGTTCATGAGGCGTACGCTCCACTGCATCCGGTAGCCGCCATCGTCGGTCTTGACGATTGCGGCGCGCTCGATGCTGTTCTGGCCCGGTTCGAGTGCAACGCGCGGCATGGGGCCTCCTTTCTCTTTGGCTGCGCGTTGTCTACCGACGAGCGCCTGCGCTCGTCTTGCCGTCGCCCTCAACCAGATGGGAGTCGAGCCAAGCCTCGATATCGCATACGCGGTACAGCACCGGAGAGCGGTGGGAGCCGACCTTTATGTACTTGGGACCGCGACCCTGCACGCGCCAATTGGAGAGCGTGCGGGGGCTGATGCCGAGCATCCGTGCGGCCGCTCCGTTGGTGACCGCGATTTGCTTCTCGGGAAGGATTCCCTTGTCGTGATTCTGAACGTACACAACCCTTGTCATGAAAACGCCTCCCAGCGTCAGGCACGCCGACGATTGCGGCGTGCGGCCGAGCTGGGAGACGCGCCCATCGGGCGCGATACGCGCGCCCGCGCTCCTCAGCGTGCGGAGCTCGTGGCTCCGCGAGCCGACCTGTGGCGGTCAAATGGCCCTGCGTGGCCCGCGCGGGTTTGGTGCGCCGGACGCGGCGTGGGGTGGCTCTGTTCCCCGGGCAATCTCTTAAGAGGCCATGGGCGGCCTCACATGCATCCCGTGATAACGCGTCGAGGCGTCATTGCACGCGGCCATAAACGGCTGATACGAACGTATCCCGACGGGCGGCGGGGGTCAAACGGCGCTCAATCCGCAAAGATTGATCGGCGTTTGCCGGGGAGGCCGACGGGCAGGGCAAGGTCGGGCACCCCGCCCTCTCCGAGCCTGCTTTTGGGGAAAAATGCACACGGAAGCTACATGAAGTCCCGGATTCTATGGCGAGAGCGCCCGGCCGGGGTCTGGTTGCCGCTGTGGCTGCTCGCTTGCCGCCATGCCCACAGAACGGGCGGCACTCTTTTCGCCTGAGACTTGGGGGCTCAGAGCTGTCCCGGTAGTCTTGGTAGCCCCTCCCGCCAAGGCATTACAGATGAAGTACACGGTGGGATTGCCTATTTCCTTCGCTCTCGTCTTATCTGGAAAGAGGCCTACCAACCCTACCGCCTGTCTCTCACTCTGCCTGTACGGCAGATTTAGAGGGCAAGAGACGGAAAGATGGTGGAGCGGCGAAGCCCCTCCCGGCCTCTCGGGCTCCGCGCGTCACGGAAAACACATAGGGCCATATCTGTTCATATATGAACAGATATGGCCCTGACCTGCTGTTTTGCGCAAATTCACCCCTTTACGCACCTGTTTTCGGGCGGTACAAATCCCGTAATCAGCATTCGATTCAAGGAGGCAAGAATGGAGCTAACCCCGAACGAGCTGTACCGCACCGTGAGCGAGGACCACCTCTCCGGGCTCGACGCGGACTGTCCGCCGCCGTTCTTCACCGTCGAGCGAGAGCTGCTCTCGGCGACGAACAACGCAATCGAGGCATGGAACCTCGGCCCGCGCGACCCGAGCGCTCCGGTGGGAGCACCGAAGAAGGAGGCCTATCCTGAGCAGAAGCCGCCGAGCGAGCGCCTCTCCAAGCTCAAGACGCTGCTGCCGCTTCAGGTCGCGCTCGCCATCAAGCACGTCCACCACGCCAAGCTCATCTGCCTTTCGGACAGGGAGGAGGATGGCAACTACGAGATTGGCGTGTACCAGACCGAGGGGCGGCTCGCCGGATGCTACGACATAAGGCGCGACAACCTCCGGGCCCTCATCCGCCGCTATAACGTGACGATCACAAAACGAGGCATCGATGAGGTCGTCACGATCTTGCGGACGGAGTGCCCGAGGGTGATGCGCTGTCAGGATGCGGACCTCGTCCCCGTGAAAAACGGTGTGTTCGACTACGGGAACAAGATGCTGCTGGGCTTCGACCCGGATTTCGTTTTCACCACGAAGATAGACGTCGACTACGTGGACGGGGCGCGCAATCCCGTTATCCACAACGACGAGGACGGGACCGATTGGGACGTGGTGTCTTGGATGGACTCCCTCTCTGATGACCCCGAGACGGTTCACCTCCTCTGGCAGCTGCTCGGGGCGGTCATCCGTCCGAATGTCCGCTGGAACAAGAGCGCCTGGCTGTACTCCACGAGGGGAAACAACGGCAAGGGCACGTTCTGCACGCTCGCCCGCAACCTTTGCGGGCCGGAGGCGTGCGCCTCCATCAAGCTCAAGGACTTCGGGCACAACTTCATGCTCGAGCCGCTAACCCGCGTCTCCGCCATCATCACCGACGAGAACGACACGGGCACCTACCTCGACGATGCCGCCGCCCTGAAGTCAATCATCACGGGTGACCCGTTTCTCGTCGACCGGAAGTTCAAGGACGCGGTGTCGCTCAAGTTCAACGGGTTCATGATTCAGTGCATCAACGAGCTTCCCAAGCTCCGCGACAAGACCGATTCCATGTACCGGCGCCTGCTGGTCGTTCCTATGAACAAGTCGTTCGAGGGGCGCGAGCGCAAGTACATCAAGAGCGATTACCTCAACAGGCGGGATGTGCTCGAATATGTGCTGTACCACGTTCTCGCGGAGACGGACTACTACGAGCTGGACGAGCCGAAGGCATGCCGTGAGCTTCTCGCCGACTTCAAGGGGTACAACGATGCCGTTCGTCAGTTCCTCGAGGACGTGTTGCCCGAGGCGTCGTGGGACCTGCTTCCGTGGCAGTTCCTGTACGACCTGTACCGGCGCTGGATGGAGAGGTTCAATCCCTCCGGTAGGCCGGAGTCCAAGAACGCCTTCGTCAAGGACGTGAAGCTGCTCGAGGCGGAGCTGGGCGAATGGGAGGTCACGCCCAATACCGTGCGCAGCGCGAACAAGATGGATTGGCCCGAGCCCCTCATCCTCGAGTACAACGTGCGCGAGCGGATGAACATGGCGTATCGCGGCTCCGACCCCGGACGCATCGCCATGCCCGACCTGAAGGAGCGCTATCTCGGGCTTCTCCGCAACCCTCCCCACGGCGCTCCGAATTGTCCGACGAGCGGCGCTGCGGGCGCGAGCGATTAGGGCTGTGCCGCGAGGTCACAAAGATCGGTCGCGCCATGCGCGACAGGTCTTTGCGATCTGCGCGGGGACGTCGTGCCGAAAGGGCGGGCTGCCTCTGGGTGCCCGCTCTTTTCGTGTACGGCCTCTCTCTATGGCGGGGCGGCTCGCCGCCCCGCCGGGGCCTCTGCCGAGCGCGCGGCGCTCGGCAGGATTGCGGCGTGCGCGCCGCAACCGGGGACTGTCGGCTATGCCGACCGCAGCGCAAGCTGCGTCAGTCCCCCTTATGCCCTTTTGCCTTTTTTGCCCCGAAGCGTACAGCGGAGGAGGCTAAGGCAGTTTCGCCTGATAAATGCCGCGAAGCGGCTGCGAAAAATGAAGCGGGAATCCCGTGTTTGGTTTTCGCCGTTCGCGCAACTTGCGAAAACGCATCCGAATCCCCTCGTTTGCAAGCCGAGAGTCAGCGCTGTTTTTCGCTGGCAAACGCCCTGCGATGACGACGTTTCGCAGGGCCCCTTTAGCGAGCGGCTGAGTGAAGAAAATAGGGTGCGGCGATTTCTCGCCGCACTCATGGGGCACGAATGGCTAGTGAATCTCGGGGGCGGACAGGACGGACCAGCTCGTGCCGAAGGTTTTCAATCCCCACACGTACAGGCAGAGCTCGCCGTCGTAGAACACCGGCTCGTCGGTGTGGTTCATGAGAAAGCTCGGGTCCTGAACGATGTACCACTGGAAGATTTCCTCCCAAGGGGCCCAGCTGCCGCTCACCAGCTCCATCGGACGGTAGGCCATCTCGTTGGCGAGCACCATGCCGCCGCAGGTCTCCGCGAGGTCGACGTACGTCTTTATCCCGTTGTCGCTCACCGCGCGCCTCCCTCCAGCTCCTCGATTGCTCGCACGACGCAGGCGCGGATGAACCGCAGCTCCCTGACCGTGATGTGCATGGAGAGCATGTCCGCGTCGAGCTCCACGCGCCCGAACTCGTCCACGAAGCGCCACTCCATCACGCTGTCGATGCACCTCAGGGTGCCCTCGAGCCCCTCCCTGTCCTCGAGGGGCTCCTTCCTGCGCATCGCGTTCTTCTCGCGCTCGAGCTGCTTTGCCTTCGCCGCGCTGATGCGCGCCGTGCGCTTGAGCACCCGAATGCGCCACTCTGCCTCTTCCTCGATGCTGAATTTCCTCTTGTCCTCGTTTTTCATGCTCAGCACCTCCCTTCGCGCGACCTCCCCGATGCCGCAGGCATACTCACGGCGCGAGACGTAATCCGCTGCGGAATCGGGGATCAGGCGCGACGGGATGAGGCTCGAAAAGAAAAGGTCGCGCCCGAAATCGGGCGCGGCCTCGAGCGGGGGGCATGTCCGCTCGGCTACTTTCGAGCACCGCAGTCGCAGTACTGGTAGTCGACATAGGTCTCGGTTTCGTACCAGCCTTGGTCCTCCTGATGCGAACCGACCTGCACCTGTTCCGTCTTGGTTCGGTTCACGTAGTTTCCTATATAGCCTTCGGTCTTCATCTTCTCCTTGATGATTGCCGCAAGGTCGCTGCTCGTGAAACCGTTCTCGAACCAGTAGACGGCACCATCGCTGTACCATTGGCCGTCCGAGTGTTGCGTGTAGAGCTGCGCTCCGTATATGGTCCGCGTTTCGTAGTCGGGCACCGTCACCATGTTGGATACCCATACCTGCCGCGTGGCGGTGTGGTCCTTCCATGTGTGCGTGTGGGCGGATACTTGACCGCCGCTTGTGCCCCCGCCGCGCTCTGTGGGGCTTTCCGACTTGCTTGTTGCCGGGGACTCGGTTGCGGAATTGCTGGGCTCGGTCGATGGGGCAGCGCTCTCGCCCTGGTTCCCGCCCTCGGCCTCGGCTTCGACATCTCCCGCCTCAGGTTCCTCGTCGGGCTCCGAGCTTTCCGTTTTGCCGGGTTCGCTCGAGCCTCCCTCCGTCTCCTGCGCGGGCTGCTGAGTCAGCGCCGTGGTCGAGCACGACACGCTCGCGACCGCAAGACAGATCGCGGCGAGCAACGCCGCGATCAGCGCGGCGGCATGCCGCTTGTGGGTCTTGACCCAATCGCTAACTCGGCCCACCTAGTCCACCTCGATGCCCTCGGTATCAGGTGCGTCCAGCTCGTAGATTGAGTCCCATCCGTCAACGACGGTGTATAGACCCGTGTAGCCGCCGAAGAGCGTGTCGTAGACGGTCTGGGTGCCCGTGACCTTGAGCTCGATGGACACCTCTTTCTCTTCGTAGAGCGCGCCGTCCAGGACCGAATCGGGGGCGCTTCCTATGGCCGACCCGGAATAGAAGTATCCGGCGTTCAGCGTCTTCGAATCGAAGCTGAGCGTCTCGGACTGCGTATTGTTTCCGGTTCCGTCCGTCTCGACGGCGAGCGAGTAGGGGACGGCCTCCGGCTCCTCGTATTCGGCCGCCTCGTTAATCTTCTGGCCCTCGGTCGCGTTGGCGATGTCATCCTGATAGAACCCGGCATCCTGCTCGTAGTACTCAAGGGATTCGGTCGTTTCGTCGATGGCGGACTGCTTCGTCGCGTCGAACCGTTCGCGATTCTTCTGGGCGGCGAGTTCCGCAATCTCGTCGTTCGAGAGCCCGTCGAGGTCGCCGAACGTAAGCGACTTGTAGGACGTGCCCCCGTTCATCGCAACGCTGTCCGTTTCGTAGCAGGTTACGTTGCCGCTTCCGTCGAAGACGAGGACGGCCGAGACGGTCGTGTCCTTCTGCGGGAAGTCATCCGAGCGGCACTGCATCCAGACGCCTTGCTGAGCAAACGCTTGCGATGCGCCCATGGACTCGCTTGGGGCCTCAGAGGCTCCCGCGCCGTCCCCTGCGCCGTTGCATCCCGCAAGCCCGAGGCCCGCCACAGCAACCGCCCCGATGCCGAGCAGCTTCAGAGCGCCTCTCCTCGTGTATTGTTTCATGGCTCGTTCCTTTCTATATATCGACTCCGCTTCCCTTTTCCGGCGGGATGCGCCTGCGCATGCTTGTTGAACGATCGTGGAGGCGTCTCCACGCCCGTTCGGGTGGCCGCTGAGTCCGTGGCGGCTTCGCCACGGATCTGAAACGGCCGTTCTGCGTACGCCCCTTATCGCCTTCCCATGGCGTTGCTTATCCAGTCGAGGTTGCCGCTCGCACTGGCGGTGTTCGCGTTTATCTGCTGAGCCTGATTGAGAATCTGCCCCTGCATGAACAGGTTGCCTATTTGCAGCATGTTGCCGATGCGCTGCTGGTTGAGAATCTGCTGCTGGCCCGCTTCCATGCGGCGCTGGTGCATCTCGATCTCGTAGAGGTTGACCATCTCCTGTACGGTGGTGGCGCGATGGTTGCGCACGGCAGCAAGGAAGAAATCCACGGCTTCGATGCTGTCGTAATCCATGGGGTACCACGGGGCGACCTGCGAAGCCCATTGCTGCTGTACGGCGAAAATCTCCTGCTTGGTTTGCTCGATGCTCTGGGCTAGGGCCTGGTTGTTGGCTTCAACTCGTTGGTTGCTTTGGTCAATCGCGGCATTTCTCTGGGAGCGGCTTTTGTCCGCCGTCTTCGCTATGACCTTGTATAGAATCGCACCGATGATAGCTGAGACGATGAGGTTCACGATATTCCAGACCGCCAATTGAAGCTCCGTGCCTCCCATCGAGAAGAACGGAAGGGTAGGGAGATACGTTATCACCTTAAGTGGCGTGCTCGTGATAAGCGTGAACGCGATAAGGAAGCCCCCGATTGCATAGAGAACAGGGTGCCTTTTAGTCTTCTTTTCCGTCTTGGCGGCAAACTGAGTGGTGAGCTGGTTGATGCGTTGCTGAAGACTGACCACGCGGTGCATCAGGTTATGAGCGATTGTGATACCCGATAGCAGGTTTTCCTGCTCGTTCATTGGCGTCATCGCATTACCTCCTGTTTTTTTGACTCACTAACGCTCTCGCCTCGTTCGTAAGAATGAGGTCTCAAACATTAACTGCATGCATGAAATACAGCCTTTCCAGTTTATTATATTTGAGGCTAATCGCCCATACGATTCAAGGCAACTTGATTTTGACGGGCGGTTAAAATGAAATACTTCGACATAGGACAGCGCATCAGGCGTTACCGCAAAGCCTGCGGGCTGTCGCAGGAGGCGCTCGCGCAAAAAGTTGGAATATCGGTAACGCACATGAGCCACATCGAAACGGGCAACACCAAGCTGAGCTTGCCCGTGCTCGCAAAGATTGCAGAGGAGCTGTCGGTAGGCACCGACGCTTTGCTCAGTGACGCCCCAAAACCCGACAAGGCGAAGCTTTCCGCCGAGGTGCAAGAGATTCTTGATTCATTCGAGATTGACGAGTTGCCCGTTGCGGTTGAGGTGCTCCGAGCGCTCAGAGATAGCCTGGCGAAACGCAGGGTCTAAGGCTTTTTTCGCTCATACATATTACCATACAGATTACTTTGGGCATTTTTGCCCCAAGGCAACGAAAAAGCCCTGAACCGTTTTACCAGTTCAGGGCTGAAATTTTGGTCGCGGGGGCAGGATTTGAACCTACGACCTCCGGGTTATGAGCCCGGCGAGCTACCAGACTGCTCCACCCCGCAATGTCTGGACGCACCGTGTGCGCAAGAAGTTATAATACGCAGGCGCTCAACCCAATGCAAGCAAGCGCGCCGACATACCCAAGCTCTCCACAACTCCACTACATTGGCCATGCGTGAAAACGGGGCACGACGTGCACTGTGCGCCGGCGCAGCCGCTGCACCTGGCCCCCGCCCCCGCGCCACGCCCTCGCGCGCTGCTGCACCCGGACCCCGTGCTCACGCACCGTTCCCCACGTTCCCAGGCCCGCACGTTGCACCCCCACGCCCGCATCCCCGCGCGCCGCAATCCCGAACGTCGCCTCAGCCCCCCTAAATCAAACCGAAATGCTCCAGCGCACGCACCACGCCATCGTGCTCCACCGAATCGGTCACGTACGCCGCCGCGGCCTTCACCGAATCCAGCGCGTTGCCCATCGCCACCGGCACATCCACCGCGCGCAGCATCGCCAGATCGTTCTCCGAATCGCCAAAGCCGTACGTCCGCGGCCGCGGCTCGCCCAACAGCTCGAGCGCATGCGCCACGCCGGCGCCCTTGTCCACACCGCGCACGCTGACCTCGTGCGCACCAAGCCCCAGGTCGCAAACGGTATACTGCTCCTGCATGAAATCCATCACGCGATTGACCCGCTCGACCATGCCATCCTCATAGCACAATTTGCTAAAACGCAATTCGGGCGCCACCGCGCAAAGTTCGTCAAAACTCGACACATGGGGCAGCGCCGCAAATCCCGGATACCGCTCATCGTCGCCCGCAAGTACCACGCACTCCCGTGAGCCCTCGAGCATCACTACCGCATGCACCGCCAGCAGCTGCTCGACCGTGCGCTGCAGCAGCTCACGCTCGATAACACGCTCGTACACAACGCGCCCATCGAGCACCACCGCCGCCCCGGCGCTCGTGATGAGTCCCGCCACAGGCAGCTCGGCCAAACCGCCCGTGACATAGCAGGCGGGACGACCCGTACAAATAAATGCCTTGTGACCGCACTGATGCAACCGCTCAAATGCGCGTTGCACCGCAGGCGTCGGCCGAGCCTCGGTGTAGTCTCCCGTGATCTGATTGCCGGGACCATGCCAGATAATGGTGCCGTCCACATCGAAAAACAGCGCGACGGGTTCTGTGGCGCTTTCATCGCTCGCGAGGCGCAAGCCCCCAACATGTTTAGCCATCATGCCATCGGCACTCTTGTGCATGAATATCTCCTTTCGTACGACCATCATGGTAGCGAACCGCCTTATCCTGCATGGGCACGACACGAGGGTTACAAAACCGTAACGGGCGCAGGAGGCTTGGCCTGCCCGCTTCCGCGCGCCCGCCGACCATCACTCGCCGCGCCCGCCACGCCCGTCGCCCGCTGAAAAACGTCCGCGCCACACCGTATAATGAATGCACTAAACCGGCATTCCGTACGCCGGCCCCCAGCATGAGAAACCACGAGGTCCGCCATGACGAGCACCCCCGCACCATATGAGTTCTATGCCAGCTGCCCGGAAGGCTTCGAGGACGACCTTGCAGACGAGCTGCGCGACCTGGGCCTTCGACAGGTACGCCGCCTCAAGGGGCGCGTCACGTTTGTCGGCCAGCCGCGCGACGCCTACCGCGCCTGCCTGTGGTCCCGCCTCGCCAGCCGCGTCTTTGTGCTCATCGAGCGCATCGGGTGCGCGAACGCCGACGATCTCTACGACAACGCCCGCACCATCCCGTGGGAGCGCGTCCTGCGACCGGGAGCCCGCATCGCAATCGTCGCCAACGGCACAAACGACGCACTGCGCAACACGCACTTCTCCGCACTCTGCGTGAAAGACGCCCTGTGCGACCGCTTGTCCGAAGTATCGGGCCGACGTCCGGACATCGATGTGGAAAACCCCGACGCGCGCATCCAGCTCTCCGTCCGAGGCGAACGCGCGAGCCTGCACCTCGATCTCACGGGCGACCCGCTGTTCAAGCGCCTGCCGCGCGAGGCCACACAGGCGAGTGCGGCACACGTCTTGCGGCCCGATTACGCCGCCCTCATCCTGGCGCAGGGCGGCTGGCAGCGAATCTGCGCCGGCGCACTGGCGAACAACCGGGAAGAACCTGCAGGCGAGAACGAGGGCGCGCTCGGAAAACAGGCAGCCGCCGGCGCACGGCACACCGGCGCCCAAGACACGCCCACCGACGAGCAGTCCATCCACACAGCGCGTCCCGCCGACACCACGGTAGCCACGGCAAGCGAACCGGCCGCGTTGGCAGCAGTACCCGCGCCGACCTTCCCCATCCTCATCGACCTTTGCTGCGCCGGCGGCGGCATCGCGTTGGAGGCCGCCTCGATCCTCGCCGACCGCGCGCCCGGCCTGTCCCGCACCGTGTGGGGCTTCCAAGGCTGGGCTCAGCACGACGCCCGCGCTTGGCGGCAGCTCGTGCGCGAAGCGCAGGCCCGTGAACAGGAGGCCCGCAGCCGTGCCGCGCGCATCGTGGCCACCGATCCGTCCAGCGACGCCACAGCCCTCGCCCGCCGTGTCCTCAAAGCAGCCGGACTCGACCGCCGCGTCATCTTCTGCCAGCCCAATGCCGAGGCAATCGCCCGCAAGCTCAGTATCCCGACGGCAGGTGGAGCCAAGGCGCGAGGCATCATGGTCGCCGACCTGCTCGATGTCCCCCTTACCAAGCTTCCGCGCACCTTCTCCCTCATGGCAGACATGCGATCGGGCGTCTGCCTGCCCGGGCACTTCGGTGAACTCGTTGCCGACACGCTGCAGAGCCTGCCGCTCATCACCCTCGCGCGGGATTCGCTCACGCCGCCCGCCTGCACCAAAGCGGCCACCCAACGGTATGTGCGCCCCAATAATGAAGACGCCTTCATCGCGCGTTTCGTCTCCTTCGGAGAGCAGGAGCAGCTCGCACGTGAAACTGGCAGCGCCACACCAGGCGCCGAGGCGAGCGCCGTGCCCGCCGTGCACTCGCGCGCAAACGAGCGTGCAACGGGTGCAACCATTGACTTGGGCGACGGCACACCCTGTCCCGTCCTCATTCCCGAGTCGGAGCAGTTCGCGCGTCGGCTGCGCAAGGTCGCCAAGCAACGCCGCAAATGGGCCCAGCGCGAGGGCGTGACCTGCTATCGCATCTACGACGCCGATCTGCCCGACTACGCCGCCGCCATCGATCTGTACGAGGGCAGCTCCACCACCCCGGGCTGTTGGCTCGTCATCGCCGAGTATGCCGCCCCGCGCCAGGTCGACCCCGCACTCGCGCAGGCACGCCTGCTCGACATCCTCACCATCGCGCCGCGTATCCTGGGCATCGCTCCCGAGAACGTGTTTGCCAAGGCGCGCATCCGCTCGCGCGGCGGCTCGCAATACGGCAAGGGCTCCGGCGGCATCAACGCTGCGGAGCGCAATCGAGGCGGAGCCCACGGCAAGCGCTCAGCTGGGCGCACTAAAACATCCGGCCCGCATGCCGCGCAGGCCCAACCCGCGCCCGCAGACATCCGCACGCGCCGCCTCCCCCTCATCGAGGAGGGCGGTCTCACCTTTGCCGTGAACTTCAACGACTACCTGGACACGGGCATCTTCCTGGACCATCGCATCACGCGCGGCCTGGTGCGCGAGCACGCCAAGGGCCGCCGCTGGTTCCTCAACCTATTCGCCTACACCGGGACCGCCACCTGCTATGCGGCCGATGCGGGCGTCGAAGAGACCGTCACCGTCGATTTGTCCAACACCTACCTCGACTGGGCCGAGCGCAACATGGAGCAAAACGGCTTCACCGGACCGGAGCACCATTTTGTGCGCGCCGACGTCCTGGCCTGGATCGAGGACATGCGTCACACCAACAACCGCTGGGACCTCATCTTCTGTGATCCGCCCACGTTCTCCAACTCGAGCAAGATGGGCCAGCGCACTTGGGATGTGCAACGCGATCACGTGGAGCTGCTCGTGGGTCTGTCGCGACTGCTCACGCACGACGGCGAGGCCATCTTTAGCTGCAACCTGCGCACGTTCCGACCCGATACGGCGGCGCTCGAGGCGGCGGGCGTGGCGCTCACCGACATCACGCCCGAGACGATCCCCGAGGACTTCGCGCGCAACCCGCGTATCCATCGCTGCTACATCGTGCGGCGCACGCGGTAAGCGGGCAGGGCGGCCGCCGATATGCGGGCGCGGCGGCCGAGCAACGCGGGCCGCCCCGCCGCCGGTGGCCCAGCCCGCGTTGCAACCGCCCCCCGGCCGCGCCCCTCTTTCCTACCGCCCAAATCTCATAGCGTTTCCCCTGCGCAACTCCTATAATGTCAGCACGTTACGATGGCGCCGTCTGCGCGCCTCCCAGCGCTCGGCGCGGCCGCGCCAACCGTTGGGCCACCTTCGCCAAGGAGCAATCACGGCAATGGCACAAGCAACCGAATCACGTGTGGTGGCACCTCAGCCCCAACAGGACAAGCATCCCAAACCGCACACCGCAATCCCGGTGAGCATCGGGGCGATGCTCGTCACCCTGGGCGTGGTCTACGGCGACATCGGCACCTCCCCGATGTACGTCACCAAGGCGCTGCTCGCCGGCCAGGGCGGCATCATGGCCGTGACCGAGGAGTTCATCCTCGGCGCGCTTTCGCTCGTCATCTGGACGGTCACGCTGCTTACCACCGTGAAGTACGTGCTCGTCTCCCTTAAAGCCGACAACCACGGCGAGGGCGGCATCTTCGCTCTCTACAGCATTGTGCGCAAGTACGGCAAGTGGCTCATTGTCCCCGCCATGCTCGGTGGCGCCGCCCTGTTGGCCGACGGCGTCCTGACGCCCGCGGTGACCATCACCACCGCCATCGAGGGCCTGCGCACCATCGACGCCGTGCATGCCATCATGGGCGACAACCAGATGAACGTGGTGGTCATCACGCTCATTATTGTGTGTCTGCTGTTTGCGGTGCAGCGCGCCGGCACCTCCAAAATCGGCCGCGCCTTCGGTCCGGTCATGACCTTCTGGTTCCTGTTCCTGGGCGGCGCCGGCCTCATGTACGTACTCGGCAACCCCGTGGTGCTCAAGGCCTTTAACCCCATCCGCGGCATCAGCTTCCTGCTCTCGCCCAACAACCGCGCCGGTATCATGATCTTGGGCAGCTGCTTCTTGGCCACCACCGGCGCCGAGGCGCTCTACTCCGACATGGGCCATGTCGGTCGCGGCAACATCTACGCTACCTGGCCGTTCGTGAAGGTCTGCCTCATCCTGTCCTACCTGGGCCAGGGCGCGTGGCTGCTCGCCAATGCGGGCAACCCTGAGCTCACCCTCATCGAGGACCTCAACCCGTTCTTCCAGATGCTGCCCGGCGCTATGCGCCCGTTCGGCGTGGTGCTCTCCACCTGCGCGGCCATCATCGCGAGCCAGGCCCTCGTAACCGGCGCGTTCTCGCTCGTGTCCGAGGCCAGCCGCCTCGACCTCATGCCGCATATGCAGATCTTCTACCCGGCCGAGACCAAAGGCCAGCTCTACATCCCCATGGTCAACAACGTCATGTGGGTGGGCTGCGTCATCGTCGTGCTGCTGTTCCAGAGCTCCGCGCACATGGAAGCCGCCTACGGCCTGGCCATCACCATCACGATGATCTGCACCTCCGTGCTGCTCTTCTTCTACCTGCACGGCGAGCGCAAGCTCAAGGTGTTCCCCTGGGCCTTCGTCATCTTCTTCGTGGCGCTCGAGGGCTTCTTCTTCATCTCCTCACTCACCAAGTTCTTCCACGGCGGTTACTTCACCATCCTCATGGCCGCCCTCATCATGGGCATCATGGTGAGCTGGTACAACGGCAGCCGCGTGGAGCGTCGCCAGTACACGATGCTGCCCGTGCGCGACTACCTCGACCAGCTTGGCCGTCTGCGCGACGACCGGCAATACGAGCGCATCTGCGACAACCTGGTGTACCTCACCAATAACACCTCCACCGACATGCTCGACCGCGATATTCTCTACTCGATTCTCGACAAGCATCCCAAGCGCGCCAACGCCTACTGGTTCCTGAATGTCGAGGTCACCGAGGAGCCGCACACCTTTGAGTACTCGGTTGAGAACTTCGGCACCGATTACGTGTTCCGCGTGCACCTGCACCTGGGCTACAAGGTCAACCAGCGCGTGAACGCGTATCTGCGCCAGATCGTCTCCGACCTTTCGGCCACAGGCGAGCTGCCGGCGCAGGTGCACGACTACTCCGTGTACAAGGAGCCGGGCACCATCGGCTCGTTCAAGTTCTGCCTGATCCGCAAGACCCTTGCGCCCGAATCCGATGTCGAGGCGCAGGAGCGCTCGGCCATCGCGCTCAAGTACGCGATTCGCCGGTTCGCCGGTTCGCCCGTGCAGTGGTTCGGCCTGGAGAACTCCAACGTGTTCTACGAATACGTGCCGCTGTTCACAAAGTTCAAGCCGGTTGACCGCATGCGCCGCGTGGGCAACGCCCTCTAGGAGCTGGCAAACCGCCGCGTTCCGCTGACAGGGCGGCGCCTGTCCTGCGCGCGAAAGATCCGGTGGCACACGCGTCGGCCGAGCAACCGTCGGCCATCGGCCATCCTGGGAACTGGACAACCCCATGCTCCTCACGGGCCGGAGGCGATTTCTCGATCGCTTCCGGCCCGTTTCTCATTCGGCGGAGTGCACGTCACCACGGGACGAGAACCGCGCGGCCCGCGACGCGCGTCGTACCCAAATTGGCTGAAATGCCCGCATAAATATGGAAACGCAGTTCCACCTGCGATCAGTCGACCAAATCTCGACATCCAGTAGGTAGTATTACACCTTGTTGTTTGCATACCATACACTTCGCCGCAGATGAATCGCGGCGCCGCAGCAGCCTGCTGCCACATGTAGGGCCATCGGCCCACGGACACGCCAAGGGGTTTAACGCATGGTAGTTTCGATTGTCTCATTTGCTGCGCTGGCACTCAGCGTGTACCTGGGGATGCGCGAGCTTCGCCGACGGAGCACGGCCGACGAGACGGGCCGCCCGCGCGGTCTGGGTTGGGCCGTGACATTCTGCCTCATGCAGTTCGCCGCAGGCATGCTCGGCGTGCTGGGCATGGCGCCAAACGACGCGCTCTCGCCCATCGTGCTCAACCTCGTCCTCACGGCATGCGCCTGGGCGAGCTTTGCTCGCGATCGCGTGGAGGCGCAGCTTGACGCCTTTTCGGCCCGCTCTGAGGCTGCGACCGCACGCTCCTACCTGCCCGACTGCGCCGCCTGCGAGCGCTACGACGAGTGCGGCCACCGCATCGCCCGCCCCGAGGATCTCACCCTTGCCATGCGCATCGGCCGCACCGTCAGCAGCGCGAGCCGCACCCTCTCCCGCGTGCTGCATCGCCCGCTGGCCGTGTGCGCCATCCTGCTGATGCTCGCCGGCCTGTTTGCCATGCTCGCGCTCGAGATCCCCTCGAACCACGACCTGACCTGGGCGTACCCGCTGTGCCTGCTGCTTGAGTGGGCACTTGTCACCGCCATCATGGCCGGCCTCTTCTTCCTGTTCCAGCGCCGCGGCGCCGCGCCGGCGGTGCTCGCCTTTGCGCTGTGGGGCGTCGGCATGGCGCAGTTCTTCGTCATCACGTTCAAGTCCATGCCCATTCAGCCCGCCGACCTCTCCGCGCTCAAGACGGCGGCCGCCGTGAGCGCCGGCTACGAATATGTGTTCAGCCCGTTTGGTCTGTACGGCATGGCGCTGCTCGCCATCGCCATGTTGCTGTGCTCGCTTGCGAGCCACTTCCGCCCGGCCAAACCCGCTCGCACGCGCAAGCTGCTGGCGCTGAACCTCGCCCTTGCCGCCGCCTGCCTGGGCGGTGTGGCTGCGCACGTCACGCTCATCGACTACTACCACGCCCTCAACATCACCGTGTACACCTGGCGCCCGCTCGAGAGCTACTACCGCCAGGGCTTCATCCCCACGTTCATCTCGAGCGCGCAGACCATCAAGCCGCCGCGGCCGAAGGGCTACTCCGTCGAGGCCGCCAAGCAGCTTGAGGACGAGCTTGCCAGCCAGTACGACGCCAGCGAGGGCGCGAGCGCGAGCCGAACCGAGGCCGTGACGCAGTTTGGGCAGGAAAAGCCGACCGTCATCGCCATCATGAACGAGACGTTCGCCGACCTCTCCATCTATCAGAACATGCACGCCGGCTACGAGGGTCCGCAGTTCTTCAAGAGCCTGTCCGACACGCTTGCGCGCGGCACGCTCTATGTGAGCGCGTACGGCGGCGGCACCTGCAACACCGAGTTCGAGTTCCTCACGGGTAACTCCATGGCGCACCTGGGCTCCGGCGTGTACCCCTACACCATCTACGACCTGCAGGAAACGCCCAACCTAGCGCGCCAGTTCAAGGAGCTCGGCTATACCACCACCGCCATGCACCCCAACCACGGCACCAACTGGAACCGCGAGAACGTGTACGCGGGCTTTGGCTTTGACGAGTTCCTCACGATCGAGGACTTCGCCGGCGCCGACCAGCTGCGCGGCATGGTGACCGACGAGGCCACCTACGACAAGATCCTCGAGCTGCTCAAGAGCAACGACGACCCGCAGTTCATCTTCGACGTGACCATGCAGAACCACTCCGGGTACAACACCGGCCTGCTGCCCGCCGACAAGCAGCTCAACCTGTCCATCGACGGCCAGGTTGACGCGGAGGTCAACGAGTACCTGTCGCTCATCGAGGAGTCCGATCGCGCGCTCGAGCGCTTCGTGGCGCAGCTGCGCGAGCTCGACCGCCCCGTGGTGCTGGTGTTCTTTGGCGATCACCAGCCGTTCTTCCCCGACGAGTACAACGACAAATGGTTCTCGGGCGAGGACGGCGCGACGCACGCTATGCGCTTGTGGCAGACCGATTACATCGTGTGGGCCAACTACGACGTAGCCGGGCGCGGGCAGTCGAGCGGCAGCATGGATTTGTCCACCAACTACCTCGGCACCACGATGATGGACCTGATTGGCGCGCCCCTGAACAACTACCAGAAAGCGCAGCTCACGCTGCGTGGCGCGCTGCCCGCCATCAACAGCACCGGCTTTATGGACGGCATGGGACAGCTGTACCTGGGCACCGCTAAATCGCCCGAGGGCGACGCTGCGGCGGCGCAACCGTCGCTGGCGAATGCGATCGCGGCGAAGCAGGAGGCCGCGACCATCCAGTACTACGAGCTGTTTGGCGACGGCAAGGACGTCTACACGAAGGCGCGGCAGGAAGCCGCCAACGAAACCGACCCGAATCTGGCGCCGGGAACGACGAAGATCAAGTAGCAGACGCCATGGCCCGCCGCGGGACACCCCCGGCGGGCCATTTTTGTGCCCAAGGCCGTGCCGGAGCACCTGCGGCGCTCGGGTACGCGCGACATGCGGACACACACGGGGACGCTGCCCATCCGGCGGGTAGAGCCATCCCGAGCGGTGGCGAACAACAAAAACGGGGCCGTCCCGCGCACTTGCCGCACGGGCGGCCACACGCGAAACGACCCCGTCCTCAATCGCAAACAGTCCCAAGCCGCACTAGGCTTCGGCGGCCGCCATGTCCGTCCCAGCAGCCTCAACCTCCGCAGGGCGACCATGCCCGTACTCGCGGCGACCCATCTCGGACCACTCGGGCTCCTCGTCGGGCATGGAGCCGGCGTCCTTGGAGGCGAACTCCTTCAGGCAGTTGACGGCCACGATCAACCCCAGAGCAACCAGCAAAACCGCGAACACAAGCTGCAGGCCCGAAGTCGCCATGGCCGCAGCACCGCCCGCCTGCAGCGCCGTCACGCAACCCATGATGCTCATGCCCAGCGACGTGAACGTGCACACGAGCAGGAACGCGACAGGCACGTACAGCATCCAGCCTTGACGCCCCGTGACCTTGCAGAACACCGCCAGCGTGATCATCGTCATGCCGCCCAGCAGCTGGTTGGACGCGCCGAACAGCGGCCAGATTGCCAGGTAGCCACCAAAGGTCAGTGCCAGACCAGGGAGCAGCGTCACCACCGTGGCAAACCAAGGGTTGCCCAGCACGCGCATGGCACCGCTGGCCGCGCGACCCGCCTCAAGCGCATCGTTGGAAGCAGCAAAGAACTCGGAGAACGACGTGCGCCCGATACGCGCCACCGCGTCGAGCGAGGTCAGCGCCAGCGCCGAAACGTTCATCGTCATGAACACCGTGGCCACCGTACCGTCAACGCCAAACGCCTGCATACCACGGGCAATACCAGCGGAGAAGATCTGAAACGGCGTGCCCACGGCCGCGCCGCCCGCGCCGGACGTGTTCATGGTGGAGAACATGATCCCCGCGATGATGATGGCCAAAACGCCCACGAATGACTCGACGACCATCGCGGCGTAGCCGACCTTCACCGCATCTGTCTCGCGCTCAAGCTGCTTGGACGTGGTGCCAGAGGACACCAAACTGTGGAAGCCCGAAAGGGCACCGCACGCAACGGACACGAACAGCACCGGGAACATCATGCCGGACGCATTGGAAAAGCCCGTGAACACCGGAGCAGTCATCGTTGCCTCGCCGCGGGCGCCCAGCACCACGATACCGAGCACGGCACATGCGATCATCACGATCATCATGATGGAGGTGAGGTAGTCGCGCGGCTGCTTGAGCATCTGGATGGGCATGGCGCCGGCAAACACCAGGTACACCATGATGACGGCGATCCAGCCGTTGAGGTCGAGATAGACGGGGAACTGCATGCCAACAGCGAACATGGCGACCATGAGCACAACACCGACCACGAATTCCTTCGCACCGGTGAGGTTGAACTTGCGGCATGCCCAACCAAACGCGATGGCAACAAACGTGAACAGGATAGAAATCGTTCCAGCACAACCGGCGGCGTAGGATTTCGTCAGGTCGACGGCGCCGGTGGCATCGGGAGTGAACACAAACGTGCCGGCCACCATCGACGTGAATGCCGCAATGACGATCAGGCAGAACAGCCAGCAGAACAGCAGAAACAGGCGACGCCCCGTGCTGCCGATGTATTTCTCGATCAACTGCGCAAGCGACTTGCCGTTGTTCTTCATGCTGGCGTACATCGCGCCGAAATCATGAACCGCACCGAAGAAGATGCCGCCCACGAGCACCCACAGCACCACGGGCAGCCAGCCAAACGCCATGGCAACGATGGTGCCCGTCACGGGGCCAGCGCCGCAGATAGAGCTGAACTGATGCGAAAACGCCGTGAACGCCGAAGCCGGAGAAAAGTCGCGGCCGTCCTTCATTCGACACGCCGGCGTGAGCGCCTCGCGATCCACACCCCACGTCTTGGCCAGCCATCGACCATACAGCAGGTAGCCCGCAGCAAGCACCGCCGCTGCCGCCACCATCAGTGCCACCCCGTTCATACGCAGCTCCTTCCCCTAAAGCCCTTAAAGCCAAAAAAGGGGCCATCGATATACCTCGACGGCCCCGTTATAGCCGCCCGTGAAAGCACGGGCGGCCGTATGTCTGCCAACCCGTGCTAGCTAATAATGCTGATAAGTACAAGGTTGAGCTTGTTCATGACTTCAACGACCTCTCGTTTTAGCGAGCAGCAAATGCTCCCGCCAACTAAAGTGACAACTGGAAGTATTGCGCTTTAGCAAGATACAGTCAATAAGGTTTCCCCTTTGTTACAAAGTCGAAAACACCGTGTTGCACGATGCTCTCCCTTCCCATTTAACCGCGTGTTACCCGTCCCGCCCCCGCACGCGAAACCCCGTGGGCCCACACGGGCCACACGGAGCCCCGCCGAGCGCGACGAAACGAGGGCGCGGAGTGCAGAGGAGCTACAGCGTCATGTTCGGGTCGGCGTCAACATCGAACGAGGCGAACTCGCCACGCAGGTATCGCTCGCGCGCCACCACCGCGATCATCGCCGCATTGTCCGTGCAGGCGTTTTGCGGCGGTACCGTCACGCGGATGCCCTGGCGACCCAGTTTCTCGATCATCATCTGGCGCAGATGCGGGTTTGCCGCCACGCCGCCGCCGATGCAATACTCACACGCACCCGTCTCGCGCAGGGCGTTCTTCGCCTTCTTGTACTGTACGTCAAACACCGCCGCCTCGAACGACGCCGCAAGATCAGGCAGGTTGATCGTGCGTCCAGCCTTCGTTTCCTGCTCGATGTAGAGCGTCACGGCCGTCTTGAGACCTGAAAGCGAGAAGCGGTAGTCACCGCGGCTGTTGAGCGCGCGGGGGAAATCGATGGCCTTCTGGTTGCCGTCTTCCGCCAGGTGCGAGATGATGGGCCCGCCGGGATATCCCAGCCCCAGCGCCTTGGCGACCTTGTCAAACGCCTCACCCACCGCGTCATCGAGCGTCTCGCCCAGCACCTCGTAATCACCCCAGTCGCGCACGTGCACGAGCATGGTGTGCCCGCCAGAAACCAGTGTGAAGATGAACGGGGGTTCGAGGTCGGGCGTGGTGAGTTTGTTGGCAAACAGATGTCCCTCAAGATGATTGACGCAGATGAGCGGTTTGTTTGCCGCGGCCGCAAAGCCCTTGGCAAACGCTACGCCCACCACGAGCGCTCCCACCAGCCCTGGACCCTGCGTCACGCCCACGGCCGCCAGCTCTGAGGGCATCACAGCACCACCGTGCAAGCCAAGCGCCTCCGCCGCCTCCTCAAGCGCAGCGTCAACGACCCCCACGATCACCTCGACATGCTTACGCGAGGCAATCTCGGGCACTACGCCGCCGAAACGAGCGTGGAAGTCAATTTGCGTGGAAACCTGGTTGGCGAGCAGCGTGCCCTCGGCATCGATGATTGCCACCGCCGTCTCATCGCATGAGCTTTCGATGGCGAGGATGAGCTGTCGGCGCTCCAATTCGGCGCGTTCCTCGGGCGTGCGCTGCGGCACGGGCTGCGGCCACTCGCGCGCAGCGGCGGCCGTCGGCTCGGGCGACGCGGCATCCACCGGCAAGACCAGCGGCAACGATGCCCGCATGATGTGGGCATCCCGACCCGGCCCATAGTAGCCGCGACGGCAACCTTCCCGCACGAACCCAAGGCTCTCATACAGCGCAATTGCGGCGGCGTTGTCGTCCTCCACCTCAAGCGATACCGTTGTGCAGCCAAGCATCTGCGCGTCGTAGCTCACATGCGCGAGCAGCTTGCGAGCCAGGCCGGCGCGACGATGCGCGGGTGCAACTACCACGTCAAGAATCTCAACGTCTTTGTCCACAACCATGCCGCCCGCAAAGCCAATCAACTCACCGTTGTCATGCGCGACCCACCACGAACGCGGGGTCGGGACATCCTGCGCCAACTCGGACAAAAACGCCGCAGCGCTCCACGGCGTATGTCCCGCACCCTCAAAGCACGCGGCTTCGAGTGCCGCCATGGCTTCCGCATCAGCAGCCGCCATGGGCCGCAGCTGCAGGTGCCGCCCAGCAAGCTCATCAGCAACACCGGTCACATGCGTGTTTGCACTCTCGGCCAGCCCCAAACGGCGACGTTCGTTCTCCTCAGCATCGGACAAGCGGGTGTACACGGGCAGCACAGAAGCCGGGTCAGTCGAGCCACATGCCGCCAAGCCCTCCGGACTTGCGGCGGCAAGCAGCAACCCCTCGCCCGACGGCCACCAAAGCTCGCGATCGAGCGCGCGGCCCATCAAACCCGCTTCCTCGAACAGACTGCCATAGCGAACCAGACCGTCGCCCGTCAGCTGCAGTTCTCCTGCATCTGAACGCGATGCCCACTCCTCAACCGCAACGGCCGCCTTCACTACACGCTCGCGTTCAAACAAACGATGAGGCCCGTCCTCCTCCAAGCGATAAAGCGCCGGATAGATCTCGCCGCGCATGGCATCTGCCGCCACTCCGAGCATGCCCCGCATGCCAGCACGCCATGCCGTCCAAGCGCAGGCATCAAGCGTTGAAGCACCCATCAACGGCACGTTGGCACCACGTGCGAGGCCCTTTGCCGTGGAAATGCCGATGCGCACGCCCGTAAAAGAACCCGGACCACGCCCCACCAGAAAACCGCCCACATCATCCATGTGCATTCCGGCATCTGCCAGCACCGCCTGCACAGTCTCGACCAGCTCGACGTTCGCATGGCGACGACACATGTGATCTCGACTTGCCAGCACCTCCACGCACGCACGCGAGGGCGTCTCGTCAAAGAAGACCTCGGGCGTCCACCATGCCACCGCGCACGCAAGCATGTCGGTCGACGTGTCAATCGCGACGATCGGCGTCCGAAACTCGTCCAACTTCATCTCTCTGCTCCCGTTGTACCAAAAATGATAGATATGTATGCTTTCTGCCAGCGAAACCGCCCGCATTCTGCTACTTTTCTCTGACTATCGAGATTTTATTGGCCGTTTTCGCGCAAAATGTACCATAACTATCCTCCGTTGCGGGCAAACATCTTCTACCGAAGCCTTCCCAGGCCGTTCAGACCATACAAATCGTAACTTTTTGGTACCGACCTCGCCCAACACCTCAATTTGCCCCATCGCTCACACGATACAGCCCAGTCAAGACGCGCCGGCGTTAGCCACCGCCTCGTCCACGGAGCCCGCCAGCTCTTCAGCGCGCGAACCAAACGCCTCAAGCGAAATCATCCGTGCGTTCTCATCGCCATCGACCCGCTCAATACGAACAGCCAGGTATTCATCGGTCAGCTCATCCTGGAACTGCTCGCCCCATTCGAGCAGACACACCCCCTCATATCCAAGCACATCATAGATGCCTGTATCCTCAAGCTGATAAGCATGCTCGAGCCGGTACAAATCAAAGTGAAACAGCGGGATACGGCCGCCATCATGCACCGCCATCAAGGCGAACGTAGGACTCGTCACCCGATGTCTATCTCCCAGGCCGTGCGACACGCCCTTCGTGAAATGCGTTTTGCCCACTCCCAGGCCGCCCGTCAACACGAGCACGTCCCCTTCGTCCAAACAACCGGCAACCAGCTCGCCAAGCGCTACCGTATCCTCCACGCACGACGAGCCGTACCGCAACGGCGCCTTTCGCTCAAACGGCATGGCTACTCCCCCATCTGGGGCAAAGCGTCAGACTGCTCAAGCGGCACACCTGCGGCGGCATGCGTCCGCGCCGCCGCCAGCCCCTCGTCCTCCGGGTGCTCGGCCAAATATTGGCCCAGCATACGGAAATCCGCCTCGAGCAGCTCCTGCCAGGCAGGATTACGCAAAGCTGCCGCAGGATGGAAGGTGGGCATCACCGTGAAGTGTCCCATCTGGTGAAAACGTCCACGCAGCTTTGTGATGCCAATCTCCGTCTTGAGCACAAAGTGCGTTGCGGGATTGCCCAGCGTTACGATGATATCCGGCCAAATACTGCGAATCTGCTCACGCAAAAACGGCGAGCAGGCAAGCACTTCGTCAGCGGCAGGGTTGCGATTTCCCGGAGGACGACATTTGAGCACGTTGGCAATGTAGATCTCCTCACGCCGCAGGCCCGCCAGGGACAAAATCCCGTTAAGGTTCTCGCCCGCGCGACCCACAAACGGCTCTCCCTGCAAATCCTCGTTTTTGCCAGGCGCTTCGCCCACGAACATAACGCGCGCACGCGGATTGCCCACACCGAATACGATATTCGTGCGCGTTTGGCACAGCTGGCACAGACGACAATCGCCCATCACAGAGCGAATTTCATCGAGCGAAACCTCGCGCGGCTTTTGCCCCGTATGACCCGGAATATGCATCACGCCCATAGCGCTCCCTTCAAGCGATCGACAGCCGCCGCGAACGAGCAAAACATCGCCACGACGCCGCAATCACAGCTACACGTAAATCTTCTCGAGGCGCATGCCAAAGCCGCATGCAAGCTCGTAGTTGATGGTGCCGCACAGGCTGGCCAGCTCATCGAGCGTAATGCGCTCATCGCCCTCACAGCCAACTACCGTCATACGGTCGCCGATTTCCGCCTCGCGCACCGGCCGCAGCGATGTCTCGCTTATGGCCACCATGAACTGATCCATGCAGATATTACCCACTTGCTGGATCCGCTCGCCACCAAACAAAACCTGCATGCGGTTAGACAGCACGCGCGGCAGGCCGTCGGCATATCCGAGCGGCAACGTGCAAACCTCAACGCGCGTCCTGGGAACTCGATAGGTAAAACCGTAGCCCACGCCCTCGCCCATCGCAGGGAACATCGTGTTTGTCACGCGAGCTCGCACGCTCATCACCGATTCAAGCGGCATGACGGCCGCCGTGCGTTCGCACGGCTGCAAGCCATATAAGCCAATGCCCGCACGGATCATATCAAAATGCATCTCTTGATTGAGAATCGAGCCAGGCGTGTTATCGCAATGGACGATGCCGGGATCGAACCCCGCCTCACGCAAGCCCGCAATCGCCTCGGTAAAGCGCTTGCACTGCAGCTGATGATCCCAGCCGCTCGGCTCGTCGGCCGTGGCAAAATGTGTGAATGTGCCATCGCACGCCAGCCCCATGTGGAACTCGACGCTACGGCGAAAATCCACAGCCTCGGTATACAAAACGCCGATCCGATTCATGCCGGTGTTAATGGCGAGATGATATTTGCCCACGCGCCCCAATGTCGCCGCGCGCTCACCGTACGCCCAAGCAAACTCGGGCGTATACACCGACGGCATGATATCGTGCTCAAGCAGCGCATCGATGGCTGTCGCCGGCGGTTCACTCAAAAGTAAGATAGGCAGCTTGACACCCGAATCGCGCAGCGCGATGCCCTCAAGAACCGTCGCCACGGCAAACATATCGGCACCTGCCGCATGCATGATCTTGGCACATGCAGCGGCCCCGTGGCCGTATGCGTCGGCCTTGACCACACAACACAGGCGTCGACGAGCCCCTACGAGGCTTTTAAAAGCCCGGGTATTGCGGCGCAGCGCGCCCGTATCGATTTCCACCCACGCCCAGCGTGTTGGCGGCTCATTGAGCGTCTGCATCGCCCTACTCCTCTATCTCGATACCGGCGTCCTTAAGTGCCTCGCTCTCCACCAAGCGAATGGCATCTCCCATGCAATCAATGAGGTCGGTCGCGATGACGCTTCGCTCACCCATCACCGATGCAGCAGCATAACCGGTATAAGAGTGAACGGCCACGGCGTAAGCGCACAGCAACTCCCAACGATCGACCTCGCTATGACTCACTGCAACCGTCGCCGCGATGATGCCCGCCAGTACATCACCGGATCCTGCCGTAGCAAGCGCCGCCGGACCGCTCATGGGCAGCAGCACCTTTTCCACGCCGACAATCGCGGTCGTCGGCCCCTTCGCCACGACGAGCATATCATCAGAACCGGCAGCCCAAACCAAACGCTGCGCGGCCGAGATTGCCGTGCCGAGATCATCCACACAAGCATTGCCGACCAGCCGCGACAGCTCACGATAGTGCGGCGTCAGCAACAGCGGGGCATCGCGCCGATATACCTCCGGCGTCCCGTCAATACCGTCAATGGCCAAGCGCGCCATGCAATTAAGCGCATCAGCATCCAGCACGAGCGGGACGTTCAGCTTGAGCAGCTCAACGACAACCTGCATACCCCCGGCAGCCGTTGTCATGCCCGGCCCGCACAACACGCAGCTGAACTTTTGGGCCGCCTCACGAACCACCGATGCTGCCGCAGCGCCAAACGCACCACGCGTGTCGGACGGCACGTCAATCACCGGAACGGTAGGAAGAGCCATGCGAATGAGATTGGCACAGGCATCCGGTGCCGCAACCGCGACATAGCCCGCACCGGCGCGTGCCGCCGCCTTAGCCGCCATGATGGCCGCACCTGGATATGCCGATGAGCCACCCACCACAAGTACAGAACCTCGGCTGTACTTGTCAACATGAGCGGGCAGTTCAGGAATCGCATCGATGAGATCGGCAGGCTCGACGATCTCGGCTGCATGGTCAACATCGCGCAGCACATCGTCCACCCGATCGTACAGGTCACCACAGACGAGCTCACCCACACACGCTGGACCCAGGCCACTATACAGGCCAATCTTCGGCACAAGCAAGGTTGCCGTTATATCAGCACGCACGCATGGACCAGAAGCGCGCCCTGTCTCGGCATCAAGTCCAGATGGCACATCGACTGAAACGACCGGAATGTCAAGCTCGTTAAGCGCGGGGATCCAAATGGAAAACGGAGCACGAACGGAACCCGAAAAGCCTGTTCCCAAAATCGCATCGAGCGCAACATCAGACTGCTCCAATATACTCAGCAGCTCATCGCGCGATGGCCCCACGAGCACATTCACATCACGCCCAGCCGTGCGACGAGCCACATGACGTGCGATGGGACTTTTGATCTCATCTGGCTCAATAGGGCTGATGACATCAACCTCCAAGCCCTTATGTCGCAGAATATCAGCCGCTACCCAGCCGTCGCCGCCGTTGTTGCCAAATCCGACCAACACGGCAACGCGAGACGGCTCGTAGCGCTCAACCACAGAGGCGGCAAATTCGCCAGCGTGCTCCATAAGCTCCGCTCTTGAAGTGCCCTCGCGCTCAATGAAATCTTCAAGGCGAGTAATTTCTTCGACACTGAGCACAGGCTTCATGATTGCTGTTCTCCTTGTTCTCCCGAGGAGGAAAGACCGGTTACCGCTATAAGCTCGCCATCTTGGATTCGATCGAGCTCATCGAGGACTGCGCGAGCCTCCCGAAACGATTGGGCAATCAGCGCTTTATCATCAAGCTTTTCAGGTTTTGGCTTGGGACGCGCATCCGAAGTGATCGCCATGGCATTTGCAACCGCTAGCTCGGAAGTGAAGGAGAGCGAAATGGCCACCTCAATCACGCCAAGCTCCTCAGCAATGCGCTTTGCGGCACCTGTAAGCACCGCAATCGGACGTCCATTTCCATCGCGCGAAACCGAAACGTCAAATCGACCGACACCCTGTCCAAAACCGGTTCCCAACGCTTTGAAGACAGCTTCACGCGCGGCAAACCGGCAAGCATAATGAGCGGCGGGACGAGCGGCCGCCTCGCAATAAAGCCGTTCTTCCTCGGTGAATATGCGTTTTGCAAATGCAGGTGTTTTCTGCAGAATGCGCTCCATACGAGCGATCTCTACAATATCGACCCCGATTCCCGCCTCAGCCATGACCACCTTCCAAATACACGGTATTGCACCTATTGTATCTGCTCACAGCAAGCCATGAAACGCGGGGGCAAATCGAGCAACAGCCCACACGCCATGTACACCAGCAAGACGCATGCATTCAGTTTTATACCGCATATAAGATTATTCGAGGTGGATGAGGCACCGCACGACCGCATCGCAGTCAAATTGAAAGCAGGCAGACGCACAAAAAAGCAAAACCTTGGCGGCAACAACGTTCCGGCGCGAATCCGACAGAAGCCGACGGCGAATCTAGGAGGCAGGCGACAGATTGAAGCGGGAGGCCGCGCGCGTCCCGCGCCCGCGCCCCACCGCCGAACGGAGAAGGGGGCCCGCGCTGATCGCGCGGGCCCCCTCGCCCCCGGCGGATGCCGGGAGCCGTCCACCGGTCAGCGGCGCCCTGCTCTCCCACGGGCTCCCCCCGCAGTACCATCGGCGCGGTGCGGCTTAGCTTCCGGGTTCGGAATGGGAC
>CAUWJG010000011.1:0-57681 GCA_963559095.1 uncultured Collinsella sp.
GGGCCGCGACCACGGAGGAGTCCACGCCGCCGGACAGGGCCAGAAGGGCCTTCTTGTCGCCGATCTGCTCGCGGCAGGCAGCGACCTGCTCGGCGATGAAGGCCTGAGCGAGCTCAGGGGTGGTGATGCGAACCATGTCGTCGGGGCGCTTGTTCAGATCCATGGAGCCTCCTTGCAATGCTGGAATGTGCAATCCTGATTGTATCCGATGCGCTACCGTTACCATCACCGCATTCGTCGTGCGTCTCATTTATACTAAGCGAACGCATTTTAAAACCCACAGCTTAAATAGTGTAATATACTGAAACACTATTTCCGCCATGCACAGAACGGTACCGCATGAACGAGCCAACGCCCACCGCCCAGCCCAGCGCCGCATCGCCCTCCGAGCCCACGCAGCGCTATACCCTCACCACCGCCATCTGCCTCATCGTGGGCATCTGCATCGGCTCGGGCATCTTCTTCAAATCCGACAACATCCTAGTGGCAACCGGTGGCAACATCGCCCTTGGCGTCGGCATGTTCCTCCTCGCGGCGACCACCATCATCTTTGGCGGTTTGACGCTGGCGCGTTTCGCGGCGCGAACCAACGGGCACGGCGGCCTGATCGCCTACGCCCAGGAGTTCCTAAATCCCCACATGGTCACCCTCATTGGCTGGCACTACACCTTCTTGTACCTCCCGGCAATTTGCGCCGTCATCAGTTGGGTCGTAGGTGTTTATGCCTGCATGACCTTTGGGCTGCCTGGCGATTTCTACCTGCAAATGGGCATCGGCGTCGCCTTTCTCATCGTCTGCACCGTATGGAATATCTGCTGGCCAACGCTCAGCGGCTACTTCCAAAACCTCACTACCATCGCAAAGGCTCTTCCGCTCGTCGCGGTCGGCGTACTCGGCCTCGTCTTCGCCCATCCCGTCGAGCAAATTGCCCATGACATCGCAACGGCGGGCAACGCCGGCTTCGGCTGGCTCGCCGCCGCCGCGCCCATCGCTTTCGCGTTTGACGGCTGGAGCTCTGCGGTGAGCATCGCGCCGGAACTCAAAGATGCCAAACGGAACCTACCGCGCGCCCTCATTGCCGCACCCCTCATCATCCTTGTGCTCTACCTGGGTTATTTCTTGGGTCTGTCCTGCTACCTGGGTCCGCAAGCAGTCATCGAGGCGGGCGACGCGAATCTTTCACTCCTGTTCGTGCGCATGTTCGGCGAGCAAGCCGCCGCGCTACCCAACGTTATCGCATTGGTGGCGGTGCTCGGCACGGCCAACGGCATGGTGCTCGCCACGCTGCGCATGCCATTCGCTCTGGCGCTGCACAACCAGATTCCCGGCGCGCGCGTCATCTCTCGCGTCAACAAGACCCTGCGTTTTCCCGTTGCCAGCGCTGGCGTCGCTCTGGCAACGGCGCTGTTCTGGATCGCGGTTCACACAGTCGTCACCACCCTTGGCCTGCTGCCCAACGGTGACATCTCCGAGGTTGCCGTCGGTTTGACCATGTGCATCCTGCCGGTGTTCTACCTGTTTTCCCTCAAGGAGAGCATCACGCCGAACACAAGCGCACATGGGTCGGTATCGGCGCGCCTGCGCCGGGCCATCGCCCCGGCCCTCGCGCTCGTGAGTTCACTTGCCGTCGGCCTCTCAAGCATCTCCGACCCAACACGCTGGCCGTTTGTGATAGCCGACCTCGCAGTACTTGCCCTGGCCGTCTGGGCCATGAACCGCAAAGCGCCCGCTGTGCAGGGCGATTAGGGTCTCACGCAACACCAGCGGCACAGCGCCCAACCGCCACGCAACGCCGGCGGCACGACATTTTGCCAGCCCTGCCCGGCATCCAAACCACGCCCAGCATCCAAGCTCCACCTAGCATCCGCCGCGCAACACCCCGCGAACCCTTGCGCGGCACCCGCCATCCGACATCCGGCCATGAAAAAACCGGCGCGCAGCCACCTGACTGCGCGCCGGCCCGAGTCGTCAGCTCACGTTAGCGTTGCCCGTTGAGATACTCCTCAAGATAGCGACGCATCTCCTCCTCGGTGATGGAGTTGCCGCCACCCTCGCCCGTGGCGGTGTCCTCCTGCTCCGCCTGCAGCGCCTCATCGGAACCGAGCGTCACCTCGACTTCAAGCTCTTTGGCACCACGCACGACCGTCAGCTTGACCGTGTCGCCCACATTGTAGGAGCGCATCGCGATGATCAGGCTATCCGCCGACGCCACATCCGTATCGTCAATCTTGGTGATGATGTCATTGGGCTGCAGCTCCGCCTCGGCCGCCGGGCCGCCATCGGCAACCTCGACCACCATGGCACCCTCGTTCGCGCCCAGGTTCTCGCGACGCGCCATGATAGCGTTGACCGACGTCAGGGTCACGCCCAAATATGGATGCACGGGCGTCTCGCCGTCGATGATCTGATCGGCGATACCGATGGCGTAGTTCACCGGAATCGCAAAGCCCACGCCCGAACTGGAACCGGAGTACGATTCGATCACCGAGTTGATACCGATGAGCTCGCCTTTATCGTTCACGAGCGCGCCGCCGGAGTTGCCAGGGTTGATCGCCGCGTCCGTCTGAATCATGTTGGCATAAATCGAGGTGCCGCTCGCGCCAGGCAGCGCCGTGGAGCGATAGAGGGCGCTCACGATGCCGGTGGAAACGGACTGCTCGTTGCCAAAGGGGCTGCCAATGGCCATCACCCACTCGCCCACCGTGATGTCATCGGAGTCGCCGCGCTCAATAGGCAGCAAATCAATCTGCTCGGCATCCTTCAGGCGAATCACGGCCAGGTCGCTCGACGGGTCGGAACCCACGAGCTCCGCCTCGTAGCTCTCGCCACCGTCAACGGAGACGGCCAGCTCGGAGGCGCCCTCTATCACATGGTAGTTGGTGAGGATGTTGCCCTGTTCGTCCAGGATCACGCCGGATCCCACGCCGCCGGACACCCCGTCGTCTGCCTGGGCGGTGATAGACACAACCGAAGGCAACGCCTTGGCGGCCACCGTCTCGGGCAGGGTGGTATCCTCGGGGTCGATCTCGATCGTCTGGCGCGAGCTCTCGGGCACCGCCTGCACATCGGAATCGGTGATGCGGAAGGCCCCCGTCATGGTGAGCGCAATGACGAGCACCGCGCCCACGGCAAATCCCGCCACCGCCGTGATGAAGATCGGCAGCTTCTTCGTCTTGGTTTTGACCACCGTGCGCGTAAGCGTCTCTTGACCTGTGCCGGCCGCAGGCGCCGAAAAGTCGGGCGGGGTCTGCGCGTGGGGCATTGTCCGCGTACGGGAAGCAGCGGCATCCGCGCTCGCCGCAGGCTCCGCAGGCGTCGGCTCAACCTCGACGCGCGGCACCGTTGGAGCCGACGTAGATGTCGAAGACGTAGGCGCCGTGGGCGTTGCGGGAGGCATCGGGGTGGGCGCCGAGGGTTTCGGCGTGGGCGCCGCGGGGGGCATCGGGGTGGTCATCGGCGTCCACGAAGGGTCCTCGCCCATCCCATCAGGCCGCTTGGGGGTATTGTTCTCACTCATGAGAGATCCTTTCGTCTCTTGCACTCCCCATGGTTGTACCCCATACACACCCGCGCGGACGAACACGGTACGAGAGCTTAATAAAATCGCAAGCAGACGTTATGCATTTCGAAAGAAGCTCCCCGTGAGACGCGCCGCCGGAGGGCGCGCCGCCAAAACCGACCCCTCGGCGCGAGACGCTGCCACACGAAGGCGCAGCATCGAAACCGTCCCCTCAACGCGAAGCATCGTCGCACGCAAACGCGCCCGCGATGCGCGCCGCCAAACAGCCACCCCATCTGCGAGCAACATCGCCACGCACTATCTCCGCACGGCGGGGCGCTACATTTTGAACAAGTAGCCCACGCCGCGCACGGTGTCGATATGCCCCGCGATCTGCGGTCCGACCTTGCTGCGAATACGACGGATATGGACGTCCACGGTACGCGTGCCGCCGCAGTACTCAAAGCCCCACACACGGTGCAACAAAACCTCGCGGCTGAACGCGCGGTTGGGGTGCGTCGCCAAAAACGAGAGCAGCGAGTACTCCATCAAGGTGAGGTCAATGGGCTTGCCATCAAGCTGCACCTGATAGGTAGCGAGGTTGATAGTGAGGTTGTCCACCTGCAGCACCTCATCGGCGGGCACGACGTCCTCATCGCCGATAAGCCGGCGCACGCGCGCCTCAAGCTCAACCGGGCTTGCCCCCGAGCAGATGAAGTCGCCGCGCAGCGTTGGCGGCAGGCGCAGTTCCGACAGCTCCTCTTCGTCCACGATCAGCAACATCGGGACCCCGCCGCGCGTTTCCAGCCACTTGGAAATAGCCTCGATGCGCTCCATGCGCACGCCCTCGGCATCGAGCAACAGCAGTTGGAAATCGTGCGCCGCAGCCGGTGAGTCGGGCGTGGCGGCATATACCTCGACCCCCAGCGTGGACGTCAGTGTTTGCACGAACTCCTGATACCGGGTCGTGCGGGCCATGAACAGCACATTTTTATCGGACATTGCGCACCTCCATCGCTGTTGCGCATCAATGCAAAACAAGGGGCATGGGAGTCGGCCGGCTCGCGCGCGCCGCGACTGCGCCCCCTCTCAGTTGAAAACCTATGAGTTGGCCAAGTAGCGCTCGATTTCCCATTCCGTCACCGTCGAGGCAAATCGATTCCACTCATCGCGCTTCTTCTTGAGGAAATACGCGTGGATGTGCTCGCCGAGGGCGTCTCTCATGAACGAGGAATCCTCGAACACGTCGAGAGCCTCGTCCAGGCTGCTCGGCAACGGCTCGATCCCACGGGCGCGCAGCTCGCGTTCGGGCAGACGCAGCAAATCGGAGGTCGCCTCGTCGGGCAACTCAAGGCCGCGCGCGATGCCGTCCAAACCAGCCGCGAGCGTGACGGCGCAAACCAGGTAGGGATTGGCCATGGGGTCGGGGGTGCGCAACTCGATACGGGCGGACGCCTGCTTGCCAGGCTTGTACACGGGCACGCGGATCATGGCCGAGCGGTTACGCAGACCCCACGTGGCGTAACGCGGGCCGTCCGCCACGCCACCACCCAGACGCTTGTAGGAGTTGACCGTCGGGTTTGTGATGGCTGCCAGCTCGCCGGCATGGGCGAGGATGCCCGCCATATAGCTGCGTGCTAGACTGGACAGGTGGTAATGCTCGGCGCTGTCGCTCCAAAACACGTTGTTGCCCTCACGGTCGAACAACGACTGGAACAGCAACATGCCGCTGGCCGGCTCGCCGGCGCGCGGACGCGGCATGAACGACGCGTGGACGCCCGCGCCAAGGGCATCGGTGCGAATCACGTGCTTGGCCGTCATGATGGCATCGGCCATGGTGAGCGCCTCGGCGTGACGCAGGGAGATCCCATGCTGCGAGCGACCCGACGAATGGAAGGTGTACTCCACCGGAATGCCCATCTTCTCAAGCATGAGCACGGTGGAACGGCGCAGGTCGCGCGCGGAATCGGAGGGCGACAAGTCGAAGTAGCCCACGTTGTCGAGCGGCTCGGGCGTATGGTCGTCTGGGAAATAGTAGAACTCGAGCTCGGCGCCCACGTTCATGATGTAGCCCATCTGCTCGGCCCTTGTGAACATGGCACGCAGGCACTCGCGCGGATCGCCCGGGAACGGGGTGCGGTCGGGCGTGTAGATGTCGCAAAACACGCGCGCCACACCGTCTTGCGCAGGGCGCCACGGCAGTATCTGGAAGGTCGAAGGGTCGGGGAACGCCAGCATATCGGCCTCGTCCTGAGCGGTAAAGCCCTCGATGGACGAGCCATCGAAGCCAATGCCCTCCTCAAAGGCGACATCCAGGTCTTCCGGGCTGATGGCGAAGCTCTTGAGACGGCCGAGCACGTCGGCAAACCACAGGCGCACGAAACGAATGTCGCGCTCCTCCACCGTCCGAAGCACAAAGTCGATGTTCTGCTGTTGGTCCATGTTGTCCCCCGTCTCTCGCCTATGGCGAATACGCCCCGACACACGATTGTACTTATCTTCGCACTGCTTCGTTACGAGCCTGTTTCACGATGTTAAAAATGCACGGTAGTGCGGGGCCGTAGCCCCAAAGAGGCCCAGCACAGACGGAAGGCAGGGCACGGGGATGCCGCCGGGTTCAAACTCGAAAACCGCGTATGTGCCGCACGCGAGGCCGCCATCCACATGGCGCCAAATTCCACTTCCATGCTGGAAAATCGCACGCCCCGTTTGCCGCGTTCGAGATTACACTAGAGCGGTCCTGTTGCCACAGGCCGACCCGACACGACCATTGGGCGGTTATACGAGGGAGCATCACGTGAATCATGCAAGCAAGCGCGCGCCGTGGCGCGGGCACATCAGCGCCACCGGGGTCCTCATCGGCTGCATCGGTTGCGTCATCATCACGGCGTCATCGGTCTACACTGCGCTCAAGATGGGCGCACTACCCTGGCCCACCATCTTCACCTCCATCACCGCCCTGGTGCTTTTGCACGCACTGGGGCACACGAGCCTGAACGAGGCGAATGTCACGCAAATCATCATGTCCGCCGGGTCCATGGTGGCCGGCGGGCTGGCCTTCACCGTACCCGGCATTTGGATGCTTGGACTCACAACAAGCGTCGGCTGGGTCGAGCTGCTGGGCGTGGCACTGGCGGGCACGCTGCTGGGACTCGTGTGCACCGCGCTGATGAGGCGGCGCTTTGTGGAAGAATCCGATTTGGAATACCCCATTGGCACGGCCGCTGCCGAAACGCTCATGGCCAGCCGCGCAAACGCAAGCACGGGCACAAAGCTCTTCGGATCCATGGCGGCTGCGGGCATCTGGTGCGCACTGCGCGATGTTGCGGGCGTTGTCCCCACCATGCTGGGAACGCTCAACATCCCCGGCGTCGCTTTCGGGATCTACAACTCCCCCATGCTGCTCTCCGTGGGCTTTTTGGTCGGAGGTGCCGCCGTGGCGTTCTGGTTTGCCGGCGGGCTGATTGCAAATTTCGGCATCATCGTGGGTGGCAGCACCGCAGGGCTTTGGGACATCGCCAGCGCGCAAGGCATCGTGTCGAGCCTTGGCATGGGTCTCATGATGGGCTCGGGCACAGGCGTTATCGTACATGACATTCTGCCGAAAGCCGCACGGCTCTGGCGCGGGCGCACCTCGCGGGCCGGCGACGCGCACGAGGCAAGTCGGACCGCATGGGACGCCACCAGTGCCGTTTGCGCGCCATGCAAGCTTGACCACGGCACGCTCGCGCTGATGGTTGCCGCCGCCGCGCTCATTATCTGCTTTGTGCTGCACCTGCCCGCACTGGCCTGCGTGGCGGTAGTTGTGCTCGCGTTCATCACCACCGTCATGAGCGCGCAGTCGGTGGGGCAGACGGGCATCGACCCCATGGAGATCTTCGGCCTCATCGCGCTGCTGGCAATCGCAGCCCTCGGCGAAATCGATCAGGTGAAGCTGTTTTTCGTTGCAGGCATCGTCGCCGTGGCGTGTGGCCTGGCAGGTGACGTCATGAGTGATTTCAAAACCGGCAGCATCATTGGCACCGAGCCGCGCGCCATGTGGATTGGCCAGGCCATTGGCGCGCTGCTGGGGGCCGTGGTGTCCGTTGCCGTCATGGCGGCCCTCCTGGCCGCCTACGGGCCCGACGCATTTGGGCCGGGCAAGCTGTTCGTTTCCGCGCAGGCCAGCGTGGTTGCCACCATGGTCGCCGGCATCCCGAGCGCGAACGCGTTTTTCATCGGGCTTGTGGGCGGCGTGGCGCTGCACTGCCTTGGCCTGCCGGCGATGATGCTTGGCCTGGGCGTGTACCTGCCCTTCTATATGACGCTGTCCGCCTCGATCGGCGCTTTGATCAAGGTCGTCTACGGCAAGGTCGCCTATGGCCACATCGCCGCCAAGCGCCGCGAGCACCAAGATTCCAGGCATGACGAGCAGGGCGAGCAGGCCAGCGAGACCTCCCATGAGGAAACCGGGGTCATCGTGGCGTCCGGTGTGCTCGGGGGCGAGTCGATCGTAGGCGTGATCATTGCGCTCATGTCTGTTGCAACGGGCTTGTTTGGATAACAGTCGGACGTGCTTGGATAACGGTGTAAAACGAGGCCCATGATGCATGCGGCGGTCGAGGCGATTCGGTTCACAAACGAAGAAAACTTTTCGAATATCAAAAGTTTTCTTCGTTTGTGAACCGCATTACAGCCCCAATGGCCGCCCGCACTCGACCCCGTTTTACACGGAGCGTCTACCTATCGGTCCATCCTAGCGATTCAGCCTAGCGGTCCATCCGCCCCTTCACCATGGTGAGGGAGATCTTGTTGCGGGCGCGATCTATACCCGTCACCCACACGGTCACGGTGTCGCCCACCGCCACGACCTCGCTCGGGTGCCTCACAAAGCGATCGGCCAGCTTGGAGATGTGCACCAAACCGTCCTGATGCACGCCGATGTCGACGAACGCGCCGAAGTCGACTACGTTGCGCACGGTGCCCTTGAGCTCCATGCCGACCTCGAGGTCCTCGATACCGCGGGCCGCCTGGGAGAAGATGACCTCGGGCGCATCGTCGCGCGGGTCGCGGCCGGGCTTCTCCAGCTCCGTCACGATGTCGCGCAGCGTGGGCACGCCGCAGCCGAGCTCCTCGGCCAAACCGCCCAGATTGCCGATCTTCGTCCCGATGCCCGGCACGCCTCCGGCGGCAAGCGCACTCGGCGCCACGCCCGCACGGCGCAGCAGCTCGCCCGCGATCTCATAGCTCTCGGGGTGCACGCTCGTGGCGTCCAGCGGGTTCTCCCCGCCTGTGATGCGCATGAAACCGGCGGCGTTGAAATACGCCTTGGGACCGAGCTTCGGAACCTTCTTGAGCTGGCGGCGGTCGGTGAACGCGCCGTTGGCCTCGCGATACGCCACGATGTTCTTGGCCACCGCCGGCGTGATGCCCGACACGTACCCGAGCAGGCTCGCGCTCGCAGTGTTCACGTCCACGCCCACGCGGTTGACGACGTCCTCGACCACGTTGCCCAGCGCGCGGCCGAGCTCGGACTGGTCGAGGTCGTGCTGGTACTGCCCCACGCCGATGGACTGCGGCGGGATCTTGACGAGCTCCGCCAGCGGGTCTTGCAGACGGCGGCCCAGGCTCATGGCTCCGCGCGTGGTCACATCGAGCTCCGGGTACTCCTCGCTCGCCAGCTTGGAAGCCGAGTACACCGAGGCACCGGCCTCGTTCACGATGGTGTAGCGCAACTCGGGCGCCGACTCGGCGATGAACGCGGCCACGACTCCTTCCGTCTCGCGGCTCGCCGTGCCATTGCCCACCACGATGGTGTTGATGCGGTGCTTGCGCGTGAGGCGCAAAAGCTCGCGCTTGGTGCCGGCGACGTCGCGGCGCGGCGGCGTGGGGTACAGGATCGTGTGGTCGAGCAGCTTGCCGTACTCGTCGAGCACCGCGACCTTGCAGCCGGCGCGATACCCCGGGTCCAGCGCGATCACGCGGGCGCCGCGCACGGGGCGCTGTTGCAGCAGGCCCTCGGTGTTCTTGGCGAACACCTTGATGGCGTCGGCCTGGGCGCGCATGGTGAGATCCACGCGCAGCTCGCGCTCGAGCGATGGCGCCATGAGGCGCTTGTATCCGTCGGCGATGGCGGCGTCGAGCTCCGCGGCGAACGGGCCGCGGCGGCGGGGGTAGCGCGCCAGGAGCCGGTCGGTTGCGGCATCGGCGTCCATGCGCACCTGCACGCGCAGCTTACCCTCGCGCTGACCGCGATTGATGGCCAGGATACGATGGTTCGGGATGGAGCAGGCGGCCTCGGCAAACTCGTAGTAGGGCTCGTAAGGGGTCTTTTCATCCGGGTCGATAGCCTCGGAGGCGATCACCGCCGTGCGCTGGGTGAACGCTCGCATATCCGCTGTGTTCTCGGGGTCCTCCGCCACCAGTTCCGCCACGATGTCGCGCGCACCCGCGAGCGTCTCCTCGGGCGTGCCGTACCCCGCATCGGCGTTCAGGTAGCCCGCGGCCACGACGAGCGGATTGTCCGAGGAGGCCGGTTGCATCAAAATGATGTTGGCAAGCGGCTCCAACCCCGCCTCGCGCGCCTTCGACGCCCGCGTGGCGCGCTTCTTGCGATACGGCTTGTAGAGGTCCTCGACGCGCTGCAACACCGTGGCGGCCTCGATCTCGGCGCGCAACTCCGGCGTGAGCTTGCCCTGCGCGGCGATGAGCGTCAGGACATCGAGCTTGCGTTGCTCAAGATTGCGCAGATACGACAGGCGCTCGTCGAGGGTGCGCAGCGCCACGTCGTCCATGCCGCCGGTGACCTCCTTGCGGTACCGCGCGATGAAGGGAATCGTCGCCCCTTCGTCGATCAGGGAAACGACGGCCTCGACGCGCGCCAACGGCACATGCAGCTCGGCTGACAGCATCTGGACGATGCGCGTGCGCACCTCCTCATCGGAGATGGCGGGGACCACCGCGCTTGCCTCGGCCGCTGACACATCGTGCGGGGCGGACTCGGCCGCAACCTGCGCAACCGGAGCGGATGCCGCTGAGTCCACAGGTGAAGCCGCTGCGGCGCTCGCCGATGAAGCCGCAGACGCAGCGGAAGCCCTCGCGGGTGGCGCGGGCGCGGTCTTGGCATCCCGCTTCGGGGCGGACGGGTCAAGCGCCGCCACCATATTCATGATGGACGCGACGTCAATCGTGCTATCTGCCATGGGCATCCCCCTCGTGTCGTCATGCGTGCGAGACACCTATCCTACCCGACCGCGCGGACGCCAAGCACGCGGGCCATCCGCACCCACCACAAAAATGCCGCGGGTGCGCCATGTCATTCGGCGCGCCCGCGGCCCCATAACGAATTGAATACCGCTTTGCCGACAACGCGTGAGACGGCAGCGCGAAACGCCCTACAGGCGCGCGCAAATCTCCTCGACGGCGCTCTCGCGAGACAGCAGCACCTCATCGTGCGCGCGCATGTCGCGCAGCTTGACACCGCCTGCGGCAAGCTCGTCCTCGCCGATGATCACCATGTGCGTGGCGCCCAGCTTGTCGGCCTGCTTGAACTGCGCCTTGAGTGACTTGCCCTGGTAGTCGCACTCGGTGCGCACGCCATGCGCACGCAGCTCGTTCGCGAGGGCAAAGACCTCGCCACGAAGGTCGGCGCCGGTACATGCCACGTACACGCAGCCCTGGTCCTCGACCGAAATCGGCGTGCCAAACGCCTCAAGCGCCAGCATAGCGCGCTCGAAACCGACCGCGAAGCCGACGCCGGGCGTGGGTTTGCCGCCCTCGAGCTCGACCAGGCCGTCATAGCGCCCGCCGCCGCCGATGGAGCCAACGCCCGCCCCCGGGGCCTCGACCTCGAACACCGTGCGGGTGTAATAATCCAGGCCGCGCACGAGCGTCGGGTCCTCAACATAAGTGATACCGGCGGCATCCAGGTACTGCTTGACCTTGGCGTAGTGCTCGGCGCACTCGTCGCACAGGCAGTCGCGCATGAGCGGGGCGCCCTGCATGACCTCGCGGCAGTGCTCGTTCTTGCAGTCGAAGGCGCGCAGCGGGTTGAGCTCCGCGCGCTCGCGGCACTCGTCGCACATCTCGCCCTCATGGTCGAGGATGAACTGGCGCACTGCCTCGCGGTACGCCGGGCGGCAGGCGGGATCGCCCATGGAGTTGATCAGCAGGCGCAGCTTGGAGAGGTCGAACCCGAGGCGCTTGTAGAACTCCATCAGCATGATGATGCACTCGGCGTCGGCCGCCGGGTCGGGCGCGCCCAGCCACTCGATGCCGACTTGGTGGAACTGGCGCAAACGGCCCTTCTGCGGGCGCTCGCCACGGAACATCGCCTCGGCGTACCACGCCTTGAACGGCGCGGACCCCTGAGGCACCAGGTTATTTTCCACCACGGCGCGAACCACGCCCGCCGTTCCCTCGGGGCGCAGGGCGAGACGCTGCTTGGCCTTGAGCTTGGCATCGGTGCCCTCCGCAAGGACGCGCTCGAAGTTGGCGCCGGAAAAGACGCGGAACATCTCCTTGCGCACCACGTCCGTGGACTGGCCGATGCCGTGCACGAACACGTCGAGCTGCTCGATGGCCGGGGTCTCGATGGCGTCGAAGCCGTAGGGGCCAAACACCTCGGCCGCGACGGCCTGCATCTTCTGCCATGCGCGCATCTCGCGCCCGATGAGGTCCTTGGTGCCCTCTGCCCGCTGTGCCTGCATGTGGCCTCTCCTTTGCATGCTCCCGGCGCCAAGCGCCCGAATCGAAACTCGTCAATCTCCTCATTATAGGGGCAGACGCGAATATCCCCCACTAGTTTCCGCCACCGCACCACGTTTCGCGCGGCGCGCCGAGGGCCAGCCCACCGCAAAAACGATGAACCGGCCCCCGGCGCCAGCCTATGTTGCGCCACGCCCGGCCGAGCAGCCTGTCAAAACCCGCAGGCCGCCCGCACGCAAGCGGGCACTGCCACGCGACACCCCTACAGGGCCGTCGACACTACAAATGCAATCGCCCGCGTCACTTCCGCAGGTCAACCATGGCGGCCAGATACCCAAACGTACACCATCCGTCGGCATCGAGCGCATCGACGAGCTTTTTGAGCTCATCGTGAGCTCGCGCTTCGTCGCCCATTTCATGCAGATAGTTAGCCATGGCGTAGCTGTTGGTCGCCGCGTTGAGCGGGTCTTTGCCCTCGCACATCGCCAAGACCTCGTCAACCTGGGCGCGGCCTTGGTAAACCGCGCAGTTCAAGGCGTAGCCGCACTCATCGGTTCCAACGGGGAAATCCGCAGGCAGCATGCCCAGCAGCTCATCGGCGTACGCCTGATCGCCACGACGGCGGGCGGTGCGCCACGACCAATCGATCACTGCGGGGAACGCCTCGATGTCATCCATGTCGGTGAGTTCCAAGCAGCGCTTGTAGGCGGCCTGTGCCTCGTCATACATGCCCATCAGGTAATACGAAAGGCCCAAGTGGTACCACACATCCCAGTTTTCCGGAATGAGTCGCGCCGCCGTCTCGAAGTCGGCTGCAGCCTCGGGAAACTCCCAACAGCTCAAATGACGATGCCCGCGATGCCGGTACAAAATCCCGCAGAACGGATCGATGGCGATGGCGCGCGAATACGCCTCAACCGCCTCTCGCATCAACATCCCGCTCGAAAGCGCCAGACCGTACTCCATCCACAGCTCCGCATTGCGCGGGTCGGTGGCGAGGGCCTCCTTCAAGCGAACTGCCTCTGCAGGCAACTCGGCCTCAGTTCGCTGCGGGTCGGCGACTTGATGGTCTTTCAACACAGTCATGGATCCCCCTAGCGCTCGAGCTTATCGGCCATGGCGGCAAGGTAGCCAAACGCGAAATAGCACTCACGCGTATCGCCCGCCTCGAGAATGGCATCGACGATCTGATCGGCCTTCTCGGCGTTGCCCTCCATACGGTAGTAATTCGAAACACCGAAACCACGGGTGATGACATCAATGGCATCGAGCTTGCTCAGGTCCTCGGGCAGCACCTCCTCGGGCGCGAGCAGGCCCTTGTACATCCTTGTGCGCTCAAAGTAGTCGAGGTTCTCACCGTCATAGCCCTCGTCAGGCACATAATCGAGCACTGCAAGCGCCTCTGCGTCCTTCCCCAAACGGCGCAGGGTCATGTAATACCAGTCGCACACGGCAATGTACTCGCCCACGTCCTCGGAAAGCTCCAGGCAGCGCTGGTAGGCCTTGGCGGCCTTGGCGTAATCGCGCAGCAGGAAGTGCGACAAGCCAAGGTGGTACCACACATCCCAGTTTTCGGGAATCAGACGCGAGGCGAGGGTGAAGCCGGCGCGGGCATCCTCGAAGCGCCACTGGGACAGCATGCGGTGGGCCATATGGCGATACAGGATGCCATTGAACGGCTCGAGTGAGATGGCGTGCGCGTAGCACTCCTCGGACTCGCGATACAGGGCCGCTTCGGCGAGAGCGAGCCCCTTCTCCATCCACAGCGTCGCGTTATCCGGGTCGGCGGCGAGCTTCTCCTCAATCGCCTTGAGCCCCTCATCGGGGGTGTACGTGCTGGGAGTGGGGTCCGACACCTCGTAAGCTCGATTGAGCGTCCTCTCGATCATGATCACATGCTCCTTTCATATGCTATGGAATGGCGCTCGCACCTCGCGGCGCCCTGTTCCCCGTGGCGCCCGCGCCGCACAGCGCGGGCAACGCAAGTGGCCCCCCACAGGACCGATGAGCTACGCAGGCATCGCCTCGTGCGAGATGCCAGCTTCGGCTCCACCGTCAAACGGAACGGCCAGGCGGCACGAGCACCAATGCTGCTCGCCCACGCGAATCGAAGCCGGGCGAGCGCGGCCGCATTCCTCGGTAGCATGCGGGCAACGCGTATGGAAACAGCAGCCCGACGGCGGGTCGAGCGCACTTGGGACATCGCCTTCGATGCCGCGGATACTCGAGTCGAGCCCGATTTTGATGAGCGGGATCGCATCGAGCAGCGCCTGGGTATAGGGATGCTGGGGATTCTCGAAAATCGAATCGACATCGCCATACTCGACGATATGGCCCAGATACATCACGGCGACCTTGTCGCAAATGTGCTGCACGACGCTCAGGTTGTGCGAGATGAACAGAAACGACAGCTGGTAGCGCTCTTTGAGGTCGTTGATCAGGTTCAAGATCTGCGCCTGGATCGACACGTCGAGCGCGGAAACCGCCTCATCGCACACGACGATCTTGGGGTTCGTGGCAAGCGCGCGGGCGATGCCGATGCGCTGCCGCTGGCCGCCGGAGAACTCGTGCGGGTAGCGATTGTATTGGTCGGCGCGCAGGCCAACCTCCTCCATGAGCTCGAGGCCACGGCGGCGGCGTTCCTCGCGCGACATCCCCTCGATGACCGCAAGCGGCTCCTCGATGGACTCGCCCACCGTCATGCGCGGATCGAGCGAGGAATACGGATCCTGGAAGATGATCTGGATGTTCTTGGCGCGCTCCTTGGTGGAGATGTCCTCGTACGGACGCCCCTCGAACGCAATGGTTCCCTCAGTCGGCTTCAGCAGGCCAACGATCGCCTTGCCCATCGTGGACTTGCCGCACCCCGACTCGCCCACGATGCCCACCGTCTCGTTCGTGGCGACTTCCAGGCTCACGCCATCGACGGCCTTGAGGTACGAAACGCGGCTGCTCAAGCGGTTTTTCGCCTTCACGGGATAGTAGACCTTGAGCCCCTGCACGGCGAGCAGCGGCGGCTCCGTGATCGACCCTCCAATCGGCTCGGCGGCACAGGCGAGTTCCTCTCGCTCCATCATGCAGACGCACCTCCCTTCTCGGCTTGCTCGGAAACGTCCATGGCGCCCTCGGCGTCGGCGTACAGCCAGCAGCGCACGCGACGGCCATCGGGCAGTTCCATCAGCGGCGGGCGCTGGGCTTGGCAGCGCTCGCACGCACGGTCGCAGCGCGGGCAGAAGCGGCACCCAACCGGATAGGCATCCGGGCTGGGAACGGCGCCTTTGATGGTGTACAGCCGATCGACCTTCTCGTGCAGCCGTGGCAGGCACTTCAACAGCCCCAGCGTGTACGGGTGCAGCGGATCCTCGATGATCTGCTGCACGGCGCCGTACTCGACCGCCTGACCCGCATACATGACCATCACGTACGTGGCGATTTTTGCCACGACGCCCAGGTCGTGCGTGATAAGGATCGTGGCGGTGCCGGTCTGATCCATGAGGTCGCGCAGCAAAAAGAGGATCTGGGCCTGGATGGTGACATCGAGCGCCGTGGTGGGCTCATCGGCGATAAGCACGCGGGGCTTGCACGCCAGGGCCATGGCGATCATGACGCGCTGGCGCAAACCGCCCGACAATTCGTGCGGATACTCCTTGAACACCGTTTCGGGCGCGGGAATGCCCACGAGGCGCAGCATCTCGATCGTCTTCTCCTGCGCCTCCGCGCGGGAAAGATGCTGGTGGATCTGGAACGACTCCATCACCTGCCGCCCGACGGTGAACACCGGGTTCAAGCTCGTCATGGGCTCCTGGAAGATCATCGACACCTTGTTACCGCGCACCGAGCGCATCTCTTCCTCGGAAAGCTTGAGCAGGTCGCGTCCTTCGAGCTCGACGCTGCCCGACATGATCTGACCGGGCTTTTGGATGAGGCGCATGATCGACAGGCTCGTCACCGATTTGCCGCAACCCGATTCGCCCACAATCGCCAATGTCTCGTTTGAGTACAGGTTGAACCCGATGTCCTCGATGATGGGAACCATCGTGCCGTTCGATTTGAACGCCGTGGTCAGGCCGCGCACCTTGAGCAGGGGTGTGCGAGCGCCGGAATCGGTGGCAACAGCCTCAGCCCCTGCGGATTGGGTGTTCTCGCTCATGGAAATCCCTCCTCTACGCATTCTTCAGGCGCGGGTCGAGCGCGTCGCGCATGCCATCGCCCACAAGGCTGAAGCACACGACCACGAGCGTGATGGCCACGCCCGGCACGATCGCGGGCAACGGGTAGGAACGGAGCACGTCGCGGGCACTCGAGAGCATGGCGCCCCATTCGGGCGCAGGGGGCTGCACGCCCAAGCCGAGAAACGACAACGCCGAGGTCGTCAGAATCGCCGTGCCAAGCTGCAGCGTGACGTTCACGATGATCTGCGAGATGGCGTTGGGGATGATATGGCGGACGATGACGCGCGCATGGCTCTCGCCCATGACCTTGCATACCGAGATGTAGTCGGCCGAACGAATCTTGAGCACCTCGCCGCGCACCATGCGGGCGACCGTGGGAATCGAAAAGATCGCGATCGCGACGACGGTGTTCGACTCGCCGGGACCGAGAATGGCCACGACCACGATGGCGAGCAGCAGCCCGGGAAAGGCGAGCAGCACGTCGATCAGGCGCGAAATGAGTGTGTCGACAAGGCCGCCGAAGTAGCCGGCGAGCACGCCCAAAATCACGCCAACCGCCGTGCCGGACAGCACGCCCGTGAAGCTGATGGCAAGCGAGCTGCGTCCGCCGTACAGCAAGCGCACGAGAATGTCGCGGCCGAGGTTGTCGGTACCCAACACGTGCTCGGCACTCGGGCGGGCGTAGGTGTTCAGCAGGTTCTGGTCGAGCGGATCGACCGTCAGGTACAACGGGGCGAATGCGCACGCGGCAATGATGACAATCAGCAGGACGCCGGCGACCACCGACATTTTCCTGCGGCAAAAGCGCCGAAAGACCTCGTTCATCGGATCCCCCTTCCTTATGAATCGAACTCGATGCGCGGATCGGCAACCGTGTACAGCACATCAACGACCGTGTTCACGATGACGAACGTCGCCGCGAGCACCAACACGCATCCCTGGATGAGCGGGTAATCGCGGCCAGCGACCGCATCGACCGTCAGGCGCCCGATGCCGGCGAGCGAAAAGACCGTCTCGACAAGCGTCGCGCCCGCAAGCAGGGAGCCAAAGCGCAGACCGATCGAGGTCAAAACGGGGATGATGGCGTTCTTGAGCGCGTGCACGCACACCACCACGTGCTCCGCCACACCGCGGGCACGCGATGTGCGAATGTAGTCCTCCCCCAGCACGTCCAACATGGCCGAACGCGTGATACGCGTGATGTAGCCGACCTCCTGCATGCCCAGCGTGATGATGGGGAGCACAAACCCCACCCAGCTCGTTGCGCCGCCGGACGGGAACCACTTGAGCGTCACCGAAAAAATGATGAGCAGCACGATTGCCAGGAAGAACGAAGGCGTCGACACCGCGATGAGGGAAACGAACATCAAGATGCTGTCGGTCAACTTGCCGTGATGGACAGCGGAGATGATGCCGAACGCGATGCCCACGACGGCAGACAGCGCCGTCGATCCCACGGCGAGCACAATCGTCAACGGGTAGCGGCGGACGATCTCGGCAAGCACCGGCTTGTGCGTCGTGATGGATGTCCCGAAATCGCCCTGGAACACATTGGTGAGCCACATCACGTACTGCTGCGGGAGCGGATAGTCCAGCCCCAGGCGAGCACGCTCGGCGGCAATCGCCTCGGCGCCAGCGCCTTGCCCCAGCATCATGGTGACCGGGTCACCCGGAATGAGGCGCACCATCAAAAACACGATCACCGACAGTGCAAACAGCATGACGATCATCTGCAAGAAGCGCTTGATGACGTACTTGAGCATGGTCGCCGACCTCCAATCGGACAATAAGGCAAGGGGCCCGAGTAACACCCGAGGCCCCTTGCGCGCATGCGATCAAACGGGGCCTATGCCTTGACCTTGATCGTCTCGAAGCAGGGAACCTGCAGCGGATTCAGGGAGAACTCCTCGACCTTCTCCGACATCACGTAGAGGCTGTTGCGCAAGTTCAGGTACACGGCGAACGGGTCGTCGGTGTAGATGATCTTCTGCGCCTCGGCATACATCTCCATGCGCTTCTCCTGGTCAACCAGCGTGATGGCGCCATTCAGCAGCTCGTCAACGCGGGCGTTGGAATACCAGCCGTAGTTGTTGGTGTTGAGGCCATCTGCGCTCGTCACGCAGATGCGGCGCAGCGATGCATCGGGGTCGAGCGAACTGCCGCCGAAGCCCATGATGAACATGTCGTATTCCATGTCCTGAGGCGTAATGCCGTTGAGCACGGCGTTAAAGGTCGCAGCGTCAACCGTGGCGATCTCGGCGTTGATGCCCGCATCCTTGATCTGGTCCTTGATGGCCTCGGCGAGCGCCACGCCCTTGTTATAGGTATCGGTGGTCATGATCACGATATCGAGCCCATCCGCATAACCGGCCTCCGCAAGCAGGCTCTTGGCGGAGCCGACATCGCGCGCCGGCACGCCCAGGTCGACGTATCCGCGGCACTGCGGCGTGAGGGGGCCGTGAGTCGCCGTCTCGCCGATCTCCTTGAACAGGGAGTTCACGATCGTCTCGCGGTCGATGGCGGCGCTAATTGCCTTGCGGACATTCACATCGTGGCACTTGGAATACTCGGAGCAGTTGAACTGGAAGCCCTGCAGGCCGTAGCCGGGTTCACTCACCATGGTGAGCCCCTCCTGCGAGCTCAGGCGCTCGACGTCATCCACGGCGGGACGGTCGACGATGTCGACCTCGCCGTTCTCAAGAGCCATGGCACGGCTCGACGCCTCGGGAATGACCTTCATGATGATGTTCGCCGTTCCCGGGGCGCCCTTGTACCAGTTCGGATTGGCCTCAAAGGTCATCTGCTCCTCAATATCCCAGCTGGATACCTTGTACGGGCCGGTGCCGTTGATGGTGGCGAGGTCGGTTCCAATCTCGTATCCGTATTCCTCAATCGTGCTCTTGCACATGATGAAGCAGCACTGCATGGCAAGCGTGTCCTCGACGGCACCGTACGTCGTGTTCATGGTCATGACAACGGTGGTATCGTCGGCTGCTTTGACCTTGTCGATAAACGCGACCGTGTCGGAATAGCGAAGCGGGTGATCGGGATTGATGAGGCGCTCGAACGTAGCCACGACGTCCGCTGCGGTCATATCCTCACCGTTGGCGAACTGCACGCCCTCCTTGAGGTGGAAGGTCCAGGTGAGGCCATCCTCGCTCATCTCATAGGTCTCCGCCAGGTCTCCCACGACCTTGCCCTCTTCATTGACCGTGAGCAAGCCGCTGTACAGCAGACGCAGCACCTTATCGTTCGTCACGTTGACCTGTGGGTCAAGCGTGTCCTGATCGCCATACGCGGCAACCACCAGCGTATCCTTGTAGCCGCCCTCATCGACACCGCCGCTTCCGGCATCGGAGCTGCAGCCGAACAAGCCAGCGGAGAGCGTCGCCAGAGCAGTCGCACCCACGCCGCCGATAAACACGCGCCGGGAAACGCCGCCATTACCATATTCTTGCGTGCCCATCGTCTCACCCGTTCCTTTCTATGATTCACATACCTGCTCTCCTCTTTCGTCCGTGCGAAAGATGCCGATATAGTAGCATCACGTCTTTATGGATATACGGTATTAGTTATTTATTTTTATGCATATAATTATTAAAATATCTATTTTACTTTATTTAGATAAAGTATTTGAATAGACAAACTGTGCACTTTATTAAAAGAAAGTACATCGCATGCTGGAAAGTGGCCCGAATGCTATAGTCAATTATTGTCATTGGCGTGGTACGGCTGGATGCATCGACACGCAAAAGCGAGCAGAAAAGAGTTAAACGGCCTGTAACAATCGGAGTAACACGATGGGCGCAGATAACCACAACGCGGCGGCGCGATATTCGCCCCCAATCCTGGTCATCACGGCAGTCGGTAGTCTGTATCCACTGCATCGCCAGGATGGACACGAGATCATCTACGTTGAGCATGGACAAGGCATGGTCTATGTCTGCGGCTGCGCATGCAAAATGCAGGCTGGCGATCTGCTCTTCGTCAACCGCAGTGCCACCCACGGCTTTGCCTTTGAACCTGATGCCCGTTGCGTGCTGGCCGGTATCAGCTGCTCGCTCATGCCCCAGTTCACCGAGCTTGTCGATGAGTTGCGGCTCCCCTTCTATCTCATGGCGGACGCGCTGCAAAATCAACAGATCGATCAGGCTATCGGCCCTGTTGTGCGGCGGCCTTGCGCATACACATCGGGCATCAAGCTCATGAGTGCATTCGGACTGCTTCTCGACGCGCTCGCCACCCAGTTTTCCCGTGCCCCGCAACTCCCTTCTGCTCGAGCGGAGACCTTTGAAGATCGTTTTGCAGCGGCGGCCTATATCGAAGTCGACGCCGAGAATCCATCGCTTGATCGCATCGCCTCGGCACTCGGCATCTCAAGAAGCTATGCATCGCGATCGTTTAAACGAACACTGGGGTTGCCCCTTCCCACGTACAGCGCTGTGGCCCGAACCAACGCAGCGCGACGGCTGCTCATTCAAACCGAGAAACCGGTGAAAACCATCGCGGACCTGTGCCACTACGAATCGCTTCGAACGTTTAACCGGCAATTTAAGGAAGTGGCCGGCATGACCGCAACGGCGTATCGCGCAAGCTTTGCGCCCTCGCATACCGTCAATTACGACCTTCCCCGGTATCGGCCAATCCTCGAGCGCTTCTACGAGCAGCTTGATGCATCGTGCCCGAGTATGAGGATGCCCGTCGATTGAGATTGAACCGGCGCGGCGCTCACGCAGCATACGACCATCCTGCATGCGCGATTACCCGAATAGCTGGTCGCCTACGCCGCGTCAGCCTCCGTGCGCGCCGTCTCGCGAGCGGGCAGCAACCGCCGCATGAAACTGAAATGCGTCTCAGACAAAACGATGGACACGAAGATGAGCGCAAACCCCGCCAACAGACGACCCGTAACGATCTCGCCGGCAAACATCACCGAGAACATCACGCCCGAGGGAGACTCGAGCGAAAGCAAGAGCGAGCCGGTCGCCGGCGGCACATGGGCAAGCGCGAGGTTCTGAATAAGCAGACAACCGCACGTGCACAGCGCGGACAAAAATACCAGTACGCCGATGACCTGCGGAGTGTAGACGGACAGCGGCGGCTGAACCTCGCTGGCGCCCGAGGTGATCGCGCTCAGCACGCCCACGGTCAAGAACATCCAAAACGTGATGACGTTGACATCCAGATTGCGCCCATACTTGGCCACAATCGACATCTGCAAAGCAAAAAAGCACGCCGAGATCAACGTGAGGGCATCGCCCATCCCAATGGAAAAGTTATCAAGCGCCACCAGGGCGATACCGCCCAAGCACAGCAGCGCCGCGCCGATGTTGAACTTGGTGAGCGGCTCGCGCGCCAACAGAAAGCTGAAAAACGGCACGAGGATGCAGTAGGTGCCGGTGAGAAACGCGCTCTTGCCCGCCGTCGTCTCGTTGAGGCCGAGCGTCTGCAAGCCATAGGCCGCCCACATGATGATGCCCATCACCACGCCGACGACGATGTTGCGCTTGTTGAGGTGCACACGGATGCGCTTGAAGAACATGACGAACATCATGAGGGCTGCGGGCAGGAAGCGATCGGCGAGCAGCAAAAACGTGGGGAGAACGTCCAACGTGTCTTTCATGACGAACGTCGAGGCGCCCCATACCAGCGCCGCAAATACGAGCAGGACCTTCCAGAAGAACGGCGAACGCGCACCGGCGCCGCGACTATCGCGGTTGGGCAGACGGTCCTCATCGGGAACGGGGGCATCGGGGCCGAGCAGCTCGTCAAGCTCATGCTCACCTGCGAGCTCGGCGGCGGGGTCGGCCAGGGTTCCGTCGAGGCGCACGGAGCGCAGCGGCTGAGCCGACAGCTGCGTTGGCGCCGGTGCGGCTCCCGCCGCAGCCAATGAGGTGAGCTTTGTTGGCGACGCCGTCTGAGCGCACGGCAACGCGGACGCATGACGGCGCGCATCTATGGCATTCGCAACCTGGCCCCACAGCGCACGCACGGCGCCGGCCGCGCGCGGATCGCGCATCCCCGCGCGGCATGATCCGCATACAGAAAGCGGGACGCCCTTCTCAGTTACTAGCAGATCACCACTGCCCTGCATGGCGCACCCCCGCATCACTCACACGACGCCGCCACCTGGGACGAGAACGTCGTCTCATTGTTCATCCGCGCCATCGAGCGCATGCTCAATGTAGCATGCGGGCCGGGGGCAGCTCAATTCACCACGCTAAAGTGCGAACCCCTCAAAGCGCCTTTGCCGACGCGATGCCGTCTATGCAAGCAGCTGTGGAAACGGCACCACTGCAGGCTGATCGGGACGGTGCTCTCCGAGCATCTTCTCCATCCAGACCATGCTGTACCACCGACCGCCCTTATAGCCGCATCGATAGAACTCGCCCACCAGCCGATACCCCATGTGCTCGTGGAAGTGCTGGCTATTGCGCGTGAGGGTCTCATCGTCCTTGCCGGCCGGAACGGCGATGCATGCATACATGTTGAGAATGCCCTGGGCGGCGAGGCCGCGCTCAAGCGCGTCGTGCAAGGCGCGGCCGACGCCCGTGCCCGCATGACCGCGAGCCACGTAGATGGACGTTTCGACAGCCCAATCATATGCGGGCCTGCCCTTGAAGGTGCCCGCGTAGGCATAACCCACCGCTCGGCCATCGAGCTCGGCAACCAGATACGGATAGCGCTTCATGGTGGCGCGCATCCGCTCTGCGAACACCTCGACCGAAGGAGGCTCATATTCGAACGTAATGGCCGTGTCACGCACGTAGGGTGCATATATTGCCTGCAAGGCCGGCGCGTCCTCAATGCGCGCCAACCTGATGGAAACCGTTTGCTCCGCCATGGCCGTCCTTTCCCGTCGCGTTAACGCTACCAAGTATGCACGCGATCGGACGCGTATGCAGGCAAGGCGGGTAAAAGCACGGGCAAAATGTATGGGATGCACCAGGCGAATACGGACGATGCGGGCGGGCGTGGGGCAAGCAAACTTTGACGAAACGTGCGAGCGCGAGCCAAATTGCACGGCGGAGTGGGCTGGCACAGCGGACAAAGGCCGCACGGCGGGCGAAAAGGTTCGGGTTTAGGTCGTTTCAGCCCCTTAAAAGCGCTTCAAACGGCCCAAAGGCGAACCCTTTTGCGGATGGGGAGCCGTCTGGGGCGCAAGCGGTATCAACCCCTTGCGCCCCTCCGGCCTAGTGGCGCACTACGAGCGCCTTGTCCTTCGCGAGCATGTAAGGGCGCAGATACGCCACGGTGCCACACATGGGCAGCACATCCTCGTTCACGTTGATGCCAAGCTTTTCGCGCAGGTAGGCGCGGCGGCTGCACACGCGCGACCACAACTCGGGATACTGCTCAGCAAGCTCTGCACGCAACGCCGCATCGGCAAGCGCGACCGTGCTCTCGGCACTCACGCCGGCATAACCCGCAACTGACGGAATAATGTCAATCTGGAACAACATGCCACTGCGCAGCACCTCACCGGATCCCTCATACACCGGCGAGCACAACCATTCCTCTTCCGCAGTAAGATGCCCCGGGCATAGGCTCCAACCATACTCAGCGCGAGGCAGCACGCGCTCGATCTCTTCGAACAACTCGCCACCGCGCATTCCAACGTGAACCGCCTCGAGCCATTGCGCATATGCATTGAAATACGGCACCACAATGCGCTCGAGATAATCCTCAGAGCCTTCAGGCAGCTCGTCAGCGCATGCAACCGCATAGCCTGAACGGCTCGAAAGACCGCCACTGTATCCCACCGTCAGCGCAATAGGATCGCCAACACCGACCGGCGTAGTCGTGGGGAACATGTTCGCCTTGATAAAGCGCGGGCCGCTCGCCGCAATGGTAACCACACTCGTATGCTGGCCATAACGAACAAGCCTATCGCCCAGCTCCATCTCGCTCACGCCAGGTGCAATCGCATCCATCGCATCCAACACGCAATCAGATGCGAGTGAGGCGCCGAATTCGTAATGTGCCAGCTCGTTGGCGTTATTGGTCGTGCGCGCCCCATCCGGGCCGATAAACACATCGGCGGCGTTGACCACGGCACCCTCAGAACCCACCACATCGCGCAGCGCATCGGCAACAAAGGCGGGCACGTCAAGGCAATCCCGGGCGTTTTGCCGCGCAGCGCTAAACAGTTTCCATCCCACAGCGCCCACACGCGCACCAGGACGAACGCCCGCCTCGCGAAGCAAATCACCCAACGGCTTACCCACCGTATCGGGCTGGTTGGGCAACGAAAACACCGGTGCATGGGTCACATGGTCGGAATCAATCGCGATACGGGCCTTTGATGCCTTGTTAAGGTTTTCGTTACCCAGCACGACGCGCATCGTGCCGTCCGCGTTCACCAGCAAAAGCGATTCCTCGAAGCGCGTGAAAAAACCCATTAGGTAGTTAAAGTTGCCGGCGTGCTCGACATCACAGTACACCACCAACTGATCGAGCCCGCGCGCCCGCATGCCGGCAAGCACCTTTTCCGTGCGCTCGTGAATTGTCTCATCCGAAAGCGGAACCGGCTGGCCTGTGCAGTCGGGCGATGGCGCCGCAACAGATGCTAGCTCGATGTTTCGCGTATCCATAGTAGATTGACCTCTCATGCATCATGCAACATGGCCCGGGCGAGGAGCCCCCGCTTGAAAATCCTCAATGAGCCGCTTGAACCAGTAGTAGCTTTTCTTGGGCGTTCGTTTAAGGTCGGCACCGTCCTCAAACTCAACGCGAACCAATCCATATCTCTTTTCATAGCCATTCACCCAGCTATATAAATCCATGGGCGACCACGCGTAATAGCCCCTGACATTGCAGCCGTCCCGCATTGCCTCGAACATGTTGTCGATATAGCCCTGCATCATTTCGATGCGGTCATCGTCCTCCACATAACCGTTCTCATCGGGCTGCTCGTAGCACCCATGCCCATTCTCGGTGATGTACACGGGGACGTCACCATAGCGTTCTTTAATGACCATGAGTGCGTTGTACATGCAGCGAGGGTAGATTTCACGGCCCCACAGGTTGCGCTTCGTCGTGGGATCGTCCGTCGTCTCGAACCAATCCTTAATGCGAATGCCTTCTTTCTTCTTGGAACCGGCACCCTTGTTGTTGTGAAAGACCTCGGTCGGCCCCTCGCTGTAATCCGTGAGGTACATGCGGTTGTAGCAATTCAGCCCCAGGAAGTCTGAGGTGCCGCGTTCAAATACCAGCGCGTCCTCAAACCGTATGAACGAATCGTCGATGCCGTTTTCGCGCAGGAAGGGAATGAGCGCGCCAGGCAGCTCCCCTCGCAGCTGCGTATCGAGCATCAAGCGGTCGTAGAAAAGCTCTGCCTTGAGGCGAATGGCCTGCGGATCGCGCGTACCCGGCGCCAACTCGACATTGCCGCTGTCTATGACAATACCAATCTTCCCATCAAAGTCCAAAGCATGATAAAGGGCCACGACACGTGAACTGGCCACCGCCTCGTGATACATGACTTTGTAATACCGATTGAAATCAAGCTCATGATTAGGTGGATAATTTCCAACCATATTGCTGCAATATGCATAGTAACGAGGCTCGTTAATTGTTGCCCACAATTTCACACGATCGCCGAAAGCGCGGAAACACACCTCAGCATATGCAACAAATGCGTCAATGACCTCACGATTTGCGAAACCTCCCTGCTCAGCCAGCTTCTGAGGCAGGTCGTAATGAAAAAGGGTCACATTTGGTTCCAAGCCTTTTTCCAGGCAATAATCAATCACGCGGTTATAAAAATCGATGCCCGCCTGGTTGACTTTCCCAGTGCCCTCAGGCAGGATGCGAGCCCATGAAATCGAAAAACGGAACGTATTGTGTCCACCCGCTGCTGCCAAATCAAGATCTTCTCGATAGCGATGATAGAAGTCACATGACACATCCCCCGTCGCGCCATTGATATTGAGTGGGCTTTCATGTGAAAATACGTCCCACTCACCAACGCCCTTGCCATCTTCGTTCCATGCGCCCTCGCATTGATAAGCCGCTGTGGCCCCACCCCAAAGAAACGCCTTGGCATCCATGTTAGCAACTCCCATTCCAGATCGTTCGACCAATACGTTCACGCAGTTTTGCGCTGCTGGGGACAGCTCAACGAGCAACGGATGGCCAAGCTGCCCCCACCAGCGCCCCTCGTTTCCACAAGGGACGCCGTTATTCACTTAGATGTCGTCAATCGGAAACATCGGGCGCATGATGCGCTTGAGCGGAAGTTTGGCGGTGTTTTGATACGTGGCGCCCGGTGTGAGCGACATGACAGACAGCGCCCCGAACTCTTTCATCTCAGGGAAGATATAGCCCTGCTTCACAACCACAAGGTCATAATCACCCCACGTCGCACCGATAGCGTCGAACTGGTGGCGCTCCACCATGCCATGGCTCGCCTCGATCACCAGAATGTCGATCGTCCGATCGGGCAGGTCCTCCACCGAAAGCAGGATGCCCTCGCCGTAATCGCCCTCATAGCCCAGAAAACCCTCGAGCCGTCCGCGTGACTTAAGCGCTACATCAAGCTCAACTGGTTCAGACAGCTCGTCGAGGTTCATGCCCAGCTGGACATGAGCATGCGTTCCAGGCGCCTTGCCCGCAAACTGCGCAACCACCGCCGGATCGGTAATCGTACCGAACAGCACGCGCTTACCAGCCGCGGCTGGCTCGGACAACACCTGGCGAAGCACAAGCGTGTTCGCACCCGCAGCGCCCGACGTCACGTTGTCGCCTGAATCGGTGAGAAACGCCGTGCCCGACTCGATGGAGAGCGCAGTTGCCAGCGCTTCCTGCGGCTCCTGAGTCAACCCCGTGTAGTGGAACTCCCGCCGGCGGTCCCACACGTAGGCCGCCAGCTCGTCGGCGCGCCTCTCGGCGTAGGCCTGGTCGGCCTCGGCCCGCGGGACGACCACGACGCCGCAGCCGGCCACGTCGGTATCGTGGCGGATGTAGCCCACGTGCCAGGAGGCGGAGCGGACGCGGGGGTCGCGCTCCATCTCGTCCATGAAGGCGTTGATGGAGCGGACCGGCTCGTCGGCCGAGACGGACTGCTCGCCGCCGAGGATGAGGGGGAGCTTGCGATAGGCAGGGTGGATGTTCTGACGGTGCTGTAGCAAATCAACAAGCATACGGCAACACAGTTTGACCGTATCGGCCAAATCCGTGTGCGGACTCTCGCGATAGGAGCGAATCACCGTCGTCTCGCTCACATAGCGCTCGCACAGGTTACCATGCGGGTCACACGGCACCACGATGGGCATGTACGGACCCACGATCTTGCGCACTTCATGCAAGATATGATGTTCGCTTGAGCCAAGGCCCTCAACCTCACCAGCACCATGCAAGTGCAGCATCATACCGTCGATCTCATCCAAGTGTTCACGAATATCGGAAAGCAAGCGCCCCTCGAGGTAGTCGAACGCGCCGCGCTCAATCAAGCCGCCCGAAAAGCCGTTGGCATAGATGGACGGAATGACCTCGATACCCGCCTCCTCGAACGCTGTGCCCAAGTTCATTTGCGAAATGGCATCGGCACCGTACCGCGTGTCAAAACGGTCGAGCGTCGTCTTGTGCGGAATATGCTCGTTGCACTCCGCGATAAACTGCGCAACCAGAACCTTCATGTGCATCTCCTGTATTAATTACCATGCAATAAGCTCAGCGATTCCATCAACACTGCCAACTTCTATCGCTGCTCTGCATTTCCAAACTTTTTCAAAATGATGCTGGAGGCGATGAAGGAAACAGCCACAGTCAGAGCTCCAGAGCAAACAGCCAGCAGCATATTTCCCATCGAGCCGTCTGTCGGCAGGAAGAATAGAAGGGATAGGAATCCAGGGCAGCCGCCAACCACATAATTCTGCAGCCCGAAGATTCCAGCCACGAGGCCTCCGACGATCGCGCCGCATGCCGTCCCAATCAAAACACGCGGACGCATGATGAGCGATCCGTAAAACGCCGGCTCGGTCACGCCACACAGAGCGGTAACGCCAAATGAAGCAATCATGCCGCGGCGACCCTTGTCTTTCAGAGAAAGGGCGATGGCCAAAGCGGTACCACCAACAGCGAGGTTAGAAATGAAGCCCATGGGCATAATTGCGAGATCATATCCGATGCTCGAGATGCTCTCGACCATGATGGGAGTCATTGCCTTATCAAGACCAAGCATCACCATATACGGATACAGCGCAGAACAAATGGGCAATGCAATTGCACCCGTCACATCGAACAGGGCCATAACGATTGAGCCCACAAACCCAGAGAGCTCAGTCCCAATTGGGCCCAGCGCAATCAACGTCACAGGGACAACAATGATCATAGTAAACAGGGGCTTTAGAAAATACCGGAACATCTCCGGAATAATCCTCTTTAGCAGCTTATCCACGAAGTACATGAAAACCGTGCCAAGCACCACAGGAATCACGCTCGAGGAATAATCAACCGTTGGAATAGGAATTCCAAGGAAGTCCAGCCCCTCCACTCCACTAATTGATCCGCTTACCAAAACAGCGCCAAGAAATGCACCCATAATAGGCTCCATCTTGAGCTGATTTGCCAGCGTCCAACCAATCCAAACGGGCAGCATCGAGAAGCCCGCACTAAAGATGGCGAGACAAACCTGAGCCGTCCCCGACTCAACACCCAACCCCAAATAGTTGACCATCAAATTCTTGATTGCGAGGATAAGGCCGCCCGTAATCAACGCGGGAATGATGGGCATAAAGATGGCGGCACATGAATTGCCCAGTTTGTTGAGCCAGTACATGAAGTTCTTTTCCTCTGACTCATCATCCTGAACAACCACATCGTCACCCGTTGGTTTCCATCCGGAAACATCGAGGAACTCATGGTATGCATCGTTAACTTCTGGACCAATGATGACCTGAATCTGTCCGCTCTTCTCAATAACACCAACCACATTCTCGATCCGCTTGATGCCTTCAATATCCACATGTGACTTCTGAACGTACCGAATGCGCAAACGTGTCGCGCAGCGCTCAACCAATGCGATATTCTCTATACCGCCGATCTTTTCCAGTACCTGTTTTGACATCTCAGTGTATTTGCCCATCGTTTCTCCTCTTCGCCGATAAAGGAACCCAGAAGGGGGCAGACCCCCGTTGACCGAAATGTAGACTCCCTTCCCCTGGCCTCCGCCGCGCATAAAGTACGGCCCTTCCGATCAACTCGTCCTTCAAGTGCTCCGCTGCTCGAGACGCTGTCTCCACGAAGGCCGATTGCACCGTGTCATCAGTGTGTTCACGAGTAACAACAACTTATAACACTTTAGTTTCACTATATTGTTATTTTTTGTTAAGTAAAGTTATAAATGGGAGAAATCGGTGAACGGTCAAAGTGCATGCCACTCATACTTTGACATGCACTTTTTTGATTCTGTGAACGGTTATTGCTTGATTAGCACAGGGAGCACTGGTCCGGTGTTGCAATGCGTGAACCTACCGACCCGGCTTACGCCAATACAATCTCCTTGCAAACAGATTGAAACGCATGATAAAGATCCTCATTGAGGTTAGCATCGGTAACAATCACATCGATCTCATCGATCGGAGCCACTTTATAGAAAAACGATTTTCCAAATTTAAGGCTGTCCGCCATGAGGATAACGCGCTTCGCTTGCTCCATCAACACTCGCTTCGTATGACCATCAGCAATATCAACGACCGATACACCACCCTCCAAATCAACACCCTCAGTTGTCAGAAACAACGTATCGATTTGGAACTTACGTATAAAATCGTCTGCAAGTGGCCCCATGAATGCAATTGACATATCGCGATATTCACCAGGGCACATGATCATGCTTGCGTGACGGGAACCCGTTAACTCATTTGCCGCCAATAGCGAGTGCGTCAACACGGTAATGCTTTTGTTGCTTCGTCGCACGAGCGTTGCAAACTCCTTTGCCGTGGTGCCCGCATCAAGGAAAATCGAGTCACCATCCTGGATAAAATCCAGGCACCGACGCGCAATAGACCGTTTTTCCTCAACCGCGATATCATGTTTTACCAGCATGTTGTACTCGCAAAGCACCCCATCGTTCAGCATGGCAACACCCTGCAAAATGCTAATTGATCCACCTCCGGCAAGCTCTTTAAGATCTCGCCGGATTGTCATGCTCGACACGCCCAAACGCTCTGCCAGCTCGTTGATATCGGCACTACCCTCCTTCTGGAGGATATCCAAGATGGCATGTCGCCGTTCAAGCATCTTCATGAATACTCACTCCACGTGCCCCGCAATCGTTTACACATTAACATTGTAAACACAGTGACACCTCAGCAAATCAATCCACCCGAAAACATAAGACTGAATGAGGTTTCATCTTGCTTTCATCACTGTTTAACAAAATATCTCAACATATAACAAACTTTATACTATCCTGATAGAGACGGTCACCAGAGGAGGAAGCTATGAAAATCCTTGTTGGCAAGTTTACGCTCGAATCGAATGAACACGTTCCCATGATGTGCGACTTGGAGCACGTGGCTCTTTCCTATGGAGCAGAATCGCTCGCGCACATGCAGCTAGGTGACGTGTTCGACCGCGACGACATTGAGGTTATCCCCACCATCTGTGCCGATGCCGCGTGCAGCGGCGTCATGCGACGCAGGGCCTATGAGCACATCGCTGACACCATAACAAACGCCATTCGTGCCAACCTTGGCACGCTCGATGGTATCTATCTGTGCCTTCACGGGGCAAGCTACGTTGAAAAGATCGGTTCAGGCGAGCACGAATTGCTGAAGCGCATCCGCGATATTGTGGGGGATTACCTTCCCATCGCCGTCTGCTGCGATCCACATGGGAACCTCACCCAGCGTTACGTGGAGCACTGCACCTTTATTCGCAGTTATCGCGAAAGCCCACACGTGGACATCGCGCAATCGGTTCAACGAACCTGCCGCGAACTGATTGCCTGCATTGATGAGGCGCGCCGCCCAACTCCGGTCTATCGCAAGCTCCCGCTCATCCTGGGCGGTGAGCAGTCCGTTTCAACCGATGAGCCAGTCCGTTCCATCAACAAATACCTCGATAGGCTCGAGGAAGACGAGCGGATTCTCTCCGCCTCATGGCACGTTGGCTACCTACGACACGACTGCCCCGAAGCTGGTTGCGGCATCGTGGTCGTCCCCGCATCCGCCGCGGATCGGCCGTATGCCGAGCATATTGCCGATAAGCTCGCCTCCTTCGTTTGGGAACGGCGACGTGAGTTTCATTACACCGGCACTACCGCCGACCCTGACGAAGCGCTTTCCATGGCCCTCGCTTGCAACCAGACGCCCGTTTTCATTACTGACTCAGGTGACAACGTCACGTCGGGCGCCATGGGAGCAAACACATTCATGCTGCGCCAAGTTCTAGCCGCACGCACCACAACGGACAACAAGAGCTTCCTGTTTGCCGCTATCAACGATCCTGAAACATGCCATCATCTTCTAGGTCTTCCTCTCGGCGGTGCAACGAACATCAGTCTCGGCATGAATACCGATCACATGAACAAACCTGTTGAGCTATCGGTAACGATTCTCGCGCGAGGCAGGCAAGAAGGCACTCGCATGTATGGTGAAGAGGGCGACTACGGCCCACTTGTCACCGTGCAGGTGAGCGGCCTCCCCCTCTATATCGTTATCACTGACAACAACCATTCCTTTGTCGAGGAACACCAACTTGATGCCTGCAATCTCACAAGCTGCGGCATCGACTGGCGCAACATCAACGTGATTGTGGTCAAACAGGGCTACATTCACCCTGAGCTTCAAAAGGCTGGGGCATTGTCCATCATGTCCCTCACGGACGGCGCTACGCCTCAAAACACCAGATTGATACCGTTCAAGCGAATCATGCGACCCATGTACCCAATTGATAACATATAGAGTATATGGGTATCTCTATGCACTGTCCCGGCTCTGCGTAAACCAAATCTGCTTTTGTACTTTGCTTGTCTGACGCAGCACCGCCTAAACTGTATATATCATCCCCACCATGAAAGGAGCATGTCCATGGACTTTGCGTTCGTCACGGCGCAAATGATCACCGTTTCGCTTCCCATCCTCGTAGGGTGGACCGCGCGCAAGCTTGGCTTCATGGACAACGCCTTCGATACGCAGCTTTCTCGGCTCATTTTGAACATCGGCCTGCCCTGTATGATCCTCGCTTCTCTGGCTACATCGCAGGGGCTCCCCTCGCCCGCCGACATGCTTTGGGCCATTGCGGGCGAGACGATTTTGCTAGTCATCGCGGCGGCTCTTGGATACGGCGTCACCGCGCTCATGCGCGTTCCGAACGGCGCCGAGGGCGTCTACCGTTTTGCCATCACGTTCAGCAATTGCGGCCTCATCGGGTTTCCCATCATTTCCGCCGTGCTCGGATCGGACGCCTTGCTGATTGCCGCCATCGGCCTCATCCCGGTCAATCTCATCATGTTCACCGTCGGCGTGCTCATGTTTTCCGGCGGCGAGGGCGAAGGCCTGGGCAAGCAACTGCGCCGCGCCGCACAATGCTTGAAGTCCCCTACGCTTCTCGCCAGCATCGCGGTGCTCCTGTGCTCCTTGATGCGTTTTACCGACTTCGGCCTAGTTGGCACCTCGCTCGACCTCATTGGCCAAATGACGACCCCGCTTGCCCTGCTGGTGACCGGATCGGCGCTCGCTTCCTATAGGCCGCTTGATATGCTCACCAACGTGCGAGCGTATATCGCGTGCATCTGTCGCCTTGTCGTTGCGCCACTCGTGGGCCTTGTGGCACTGCGGCTGCTGCCCATCGACGCAAACGTCATTGCCATCCTCGTCCTCGAAGCCGCCATGCCCGTGGGCACCAATGGCATCCTCTACTGCCTGCAATACGGCGTTGACACCAAGCCTATGGTTCAGTGCACGTTTCTCACCATCGTGTGCGCAATTCTCAGTATCCCAGTTGTAACCACGCTTGCGCTTGGGTAAACACGACAACGCAAGCTGGCCTACCGCTCAAACTTATGCCGCGGGTCCATGCGTGTGTCCTCAAGGTACTCGACCTCCACAACATGGGTATCGCTGTCACACGTGTAGTAAATCCCATAATGCCCAGCAAATGTAACCAAGACCTCATGGGGCGGACGAGCCGATTCATACACGGGGTTGTACAAAACACCGAAAAATGGCGCCGTCTGCAGCATAACCAGCCGATTGCGCACGCGCCGCGCATCATCCTTCCGGGGAATCGCCAGAAGCGCCTCCACGACACTTGGCGCAAGACGAACTGCATACGACTCAGACGACCCCATCTAGCGGTCCCACCTCCTCGTCAAGCTGGGCGAGCGCATCGTCCAGCAAAACGCCGCGACCTGCGCGCAGCTCTTCGTGGCCCCGCATAATGCCCGCATACACCGCCTGCTCACGCTCGGCAATGGCGTCGCGATATTGCATGCGCCGGTCAAACTCGGCCGCATCCATGAGCACGACCGCCGCCTGTCCATGGCGCGTAAGATAAATCGGCTCTTTGGTGCGCAGAGCCTGATCCGTCAACGCCGCCGCATTGCGCTGCATCTCACTGATAGGTTTCACCGCTGGCATCTCGTCTCCCTCGGGTCTGCCTGCACGTATTTACATATAATTATACATATAAAAATGCAGACAGTGAGGACCCATCGTCCAACACGAAATACGGGCGAACTCGCTTTCTCTCGATTTCTCGACATCCACACTCTGCACAGCGGCGGTAAAAATCATCAGTGAGGAATATGGTAAACGCAATGGACGCGAGGGAGCACATTCAATACGCGGTTTATGCTTTGCAAGAAAAAACAACCCGCTCATCGTTGAAAAGAACGTAGAATTAGAAAAGTTCCATTTCATGCTTAACGGGAGCAACTGTGACCAGCCGCATCAACGATACATGCATTAAAAGAGATTGCGCCACCCCCATCTATATGCAGGTGGTTGACTTCCTGCGTGAAAACATAGCCTCAGGAGCATGGGAAGAATCTTCAAAAATTCCCTCTGAGATCGAACTCATGAACACGCTCGGTGTCAGCCGCGGCAGCATTAAAAAAGCCATCTCGAAACTCGTTGATGAAGACCTACTCGAGCAGATTCAAGGCAAAGGCACATATGTTAAGTCCCAAGACATTTCCTTCCCGCTCACCGAAGGCCTTATCTCCTTTTCCGAGTCATTAAATGAGCAAGGCCTCTCGTTCGAAACGGCCATCGTTTGCCGCGAAGTTCTCAAGGCTGACAAAGATATCGCAGGACACCTTGGAATCTCCGTGGGCTCCAACTACCTTCACCTTGAACGTGTGCGCAACGTTGAGGGCGAGCCCGTCATGTACATCGAAAACAATATCAACATGGCAATCGTCCCTGGCATCGAGTCGGCCGACTTTGTCAATGAAGGATTCTTCGCAATCATTGAGCGACTGTCAGGTCACCAAATCGCGTATTCCAAGACATCCTTTGTTGCCAAACTTGCAGATGCCAAGCGAGCCGAAACGCTCGGCTTGTCTACGCAAGCCCCGCTGCTGCAACAGCTTCAAACGGTATACCTCGATAACGGCTCTACCATTGAATACGCGCGCGTCTGGCTTAAGTCCAGCAGATTCCAATTAGGAACAGTTTTTCAGCGTCGACGCTAGATTACAAGCAATACCCAAGCCCCTCGAAACAGCAAAAAGGCGAGCCAGAAGCCCGCCTTTTTCATGACACACAGTTAATCCAGCGCGTCAAACAACTCAATCAGTAGAGCCTTTTTATCATCTGCGAGCGCCAGGGCACTTGAGATGCCCGTACCTTGCGCGCCGAGGCCGATGAGGCGACGAACGTCATCCCCAGACCTGATGCCTGCTCCTTCCATTATCACGATATCAGGATTCACAGACCGCACCGCATCAATCGTATCCTCAATATACGCATTGCCGCTCGTATGCCCCGTCCCAACCAAAGAACTCGGCTCGCAGAGAATCACATCGGGATTCATGGCGGCAATTGCCTTGGATTCCGTAATCCCATCGGCCGCCACAATGGTAAGCATTTCGAGCTCTCGCGCACGATCGATCGTGGCCGCCAGCGCATCAACAGCCATGGGATGGGCCGTATGATTCAAAAAAACGGCCTGCACCCCTGCAGCCTTGAGCGATTCAAGTGGCGTTAAGCCCATCCCCTTTCCATCGCCGACCAAATCGGCGTGCTGTGCCGTTGGAATGACGCAGACAAGATTTTTCGCAACGGCGCACAACTCAGGAACGGGTGCGGTCCAAAAAATCGAGTGGTTCCGCCCTTGGGCAAGTTCATCCGTCAAATGAGCCGCCGCGACTGAATCATCCCCAAGAAGATACGTCTTGGGGCTCACCGTAAAAAGCGGTAACTTCAAATCAGAACGTTTCAACGAGGCACGTCCTTTCAACTATCACACCAGGTATCGGCAGCGAACATGGCTAGTCGGCAAAACGGATCTCGGTGCCGACTTCCACCACGGGGAGCACACCGGGGCTCACCAGCACGGACCCAGGAAGCAGCTCCCGCGTGCCATCGAATACGATGGTTACATGGCCAAGACCTCCCATGTTCTCATTTGCGGCATCGCCAAATCGCTCAATCGTGTACGTCTGCTCGCCGATGACGATGGTGCCATTCTCGACAAGCACATCACCCTCGACAGGCGCACCATCATGTATCACGCAGATATCGCGCAACTCGGCTGGCGCAGTTGGGCCGAAGAGCACAACCATGCTCTCCTTGCGAAGCTCCTCAGCAAATGAGCCAATCTCCGTAACCGTAACGGTATACATAACAGTTCTCCTATCCTTACTCCACCGCAGATGTTGCCATTGAGCGCTCAATGGCGCGAATTGCCTGAGCAAATGCATCGCGGTAGCGCTCGTTTACCACATGATCAAGCACATGTTCTATATGCAGTCCCAGCATTTCGCTCATTTCCGCAAACTCCGGCTTGAGGGAAAGGCCCTTGAGTTCATAGCAACCGGTAACCACACCCGTGTAATCCGTGAGGATCATGACGAACGCCTTGCGGCTAAAGCTCACTTTGCACATGCCCGTGCCCAAAAATCCCTCATGATTACGCGCACGGGCATGAATCAAGGTGCGGACTCTTTTCCAATACCGATACTGGGTAACAGTGCCGGCCAGCCACACAAGCATAAAGAAGCCTATGGTGACAAGCGCATCAAGCATAATGAGCCCTTTCCCTCGCAGTGAACAGCCTATAGGCCGAACGATAGTGCATATGCGAGAACAATCTGGATCGGCGTTGTGACCAATTTGCCGAACAGGAACGCGGGGTAACCAATCTCAATCGTCTCTGGTTTTGCTTCCATAAGCGTCATACCAACTGGAGCAAAGTCGGAACCAACCTGACAGTTGACGGCAAAAAAGCCGGGAAGAGCAAAGTTGGCAGGGATGGTACCATTGGCAATTTGATCACCCACGAGCACGGAGAGCACCGAGGCGATAATCGCACCCGGGCAAATAAGCGGCGAGAGGAAGGGGATCGAGCAGAACATTCCAATCGCCAACATGCCCGGCAACGAGCCGGCAAGTGGCGTTAAAACACTTGCAAGCACGTTTGCGAAGCCCGTGTAGTTGATGATGCCAATCATCACTGAAACAAACGCCATGAATGGAAGGATGTTGCGCATGACATCGTTCACGGTATCGCGCGCCGCCTGATAAATGACACTGATAACTCGGCCGACACCTGTTCCGATCTTTGAGACGACATCCATAAAGCCACTGGATTGTTTCTCCGCGATTCTGGCACGACCTTCGGCAATCTTTGCGTGAACGTTCTCTTTCGTCGTCTCCTGCACGGAATTCTGCTCGGTCTCTTTTGCTTTCGCTGACTCTGCTGCGGCATCGTTGGAATCCACAAGCTCGATGCAGGCAGGATTAACGTCCGAAGCAAACAGGTCCTCGGTGATGAACTGCGCCAAGGGACCAGAAGGGGAACCGGGCTTGATATTCAACGTTTTGAGCCCCATCTTGGGATAGGTTCCACAGCGCGCAACACCTGCGCAGTCGATGACAACGACACATGCCTGTTCCGTCTCGATAGGATCTTTGAACTGATCATGGGCCTCAGCACCAGTGAGCTCGGCAATTCGCAGCGCAACGGGACTGATTCCACCCAGCGTCACGCTCAGGACGTAGGGCTTTTCCACCGTAGGGGTAATGACAAGAGGACCGCCCCAACCGTTCGCGCCGTGGGATGCCTTGACGCTCTTGAAGTCACTCATAATCTCAACTCTCCTTTTGCCGAACTGTTACGCTGCAAGTTTGGCCTCGTTGCGCCTCTTCATGTAGAGATATAGCTTCTCGGTGACGATGCCCTTAATCAGGCACACGATAAGTCCAACGGCAAGAAAGCGAATGGCAAGCTCGGATGAGTTTTTGCCCAAAGCCTCATAGCCTGCAGAGATGCCAAGCCACACAAACAGCTCGGAGGAGTTGGCATGCGGAAAAAGACCGACAATCGGGTGCATCATAGAAACAACCGCATCATAGAAAGCCGGCTTGTAATCCTCCTCGACGAACACGCCGAAGGTGTACGCCATGGGATTGCAGAGAAAGAACGTGCATAGAAACGGAATGATGGTATAGCGAAGAACCGCATACTTGGTGCACCTCTTCATGAATCCGTAAACGCGTTCCTCACCGATAAGTTGAATGATCGCCTTGATCGTGAGAATCAAGCAGATCAGCATCGGGATCATCCCTGTAACGAATGATACGAACTGATCGCCCGCAGCGTTGAACAAACCTGTAAAACCCTCAGCAAGGAAGATAAGGAAATCGTTAACTGCCTCCATGTTCATTCTCCTTCAACGGTACGCCTGACCTATATTGGTTACCTGAGCGTCTTCCTCCTTATTCATCTATATACGCTCATGGTTGTCTATAATTGTCTATATATTACTCAGAGAAGCACCAGATCAACCTAAAGTGATATCCCTTTCGGCGAACGGCTCATTTTTGGTGCCAAACGGTTAGGAAGCTGTGAGCTCATAAACATGGTCAAGGGCTTCAAAGATACGCATATACCTGCTGAAACGCTGTTCATATAGTGCATGCGCCTCCTTGTTGGGACGAACGACATCCTGTGCTTCGCAGGCACGTGCGGCCACATCTGCAAGATCACACCCACTCGATGCGGCAAGGGCGAGTAAAGCCGCGCCCTGGCCTGCCCCAGAGGAGTTCAGGCGCATCAGCTCTGTATCCAAAACACTCGAAAGGATCCTGCACCAAAAATCGTTTTTCGCCCCTCCCCCGACAAGCCCTATGCGTCTCCACGCTTGAGATCCCACCGCGGCGTCCCGCAAAGCCCGTAATGAAAACGCCACACCTTCCATAAGTGCACGCTGCAGCTCAGAACGCGTAGTATCCAAATCAAGCCCCAGAAATGCACCCCGAACCGCAGGGCAGCCATGAATGACTTTTTCTCCTGATAAATGTGGATAAAATAGCAGGTCACGCATGTCATAGAGAGGATTCTCTACATCCTTGTCCTCAAGATCATAGGTATTAGTTTTAAGAATCCCCCCGTACCACCATTCCTTTGCTCCACCACACGACCGCACGCTCAACTGTGTCAGTGTTTTGAGTCCCGCACTCCATTTGAATAAGACGGGCTTACCGACATCTGGTGCATGGACGCCGTCAGTCGCATACATGAGCACACCACTCGTGCCCAACGAGATGATCGGCACACCTAAAAGCAAACAGCCGGTGCAAATGGCCGCAGCGGGATTGTCGCCCGTCCCCCTCACAATGATTGCTCCCTCGGGAACTCCCGTTTCCTTTGAAGCCGTTCCGCTGACGCACCCAATAACCTCGTCCGCAGCCTCAACAGGAGGCAGCAGTGATCGAGACACTCCGAAATGGTCGCAAGCCTCCCCAATCCACATTCGCTGCTCGTTATCATAGAGCCCCGTTGTGGAGGCCCCACAGAAATCCATCCCAAGGCGACCACCAAACTTATAGGCGATCCAGTCTGACGCGGTTAGCACAGATCTCGCCCTCGCCATTGTAGCTGGCGCATGGTTCGCCAGCCATGCCAGGTTGACCGCCGGCACCCCTGTTGAGAGAAAGCGAGCCACCGAAGGCAGTCCAGCGCCTTCCGCCCACTGTTTTTCCTGAGATATGATGTCGATCGTCCGCTGATCATTCCACATAATCGCAGGGCACGCCGAGGTGCCATCTTCATTAACCAAAACAGTCGTGTGCATCTGGCCCGTAGCCCCCACGCCAGCGATCAGCGACATATCGACGCGCCGTCCAAGGGTCAACGACGCCGCACGCACCGCATCCCACCAAATTTGGGGGTCAATCTCCCGCCAACCGGGACGCGGCTCCTGACATGCATATGGCTCGCTTGCCGTCGCTACAACGTAGCCGCTTGCATCGATGCACGTGAGCTTGACCGACGATGTCCCCACATCCACACCCAGATAAAGTGCCTTCATCATGACTGCACGCCATTGATGCCGCGCACGATTCTGCAAGCGGCGTCCGAAACAGCCTGACGAGCCGCAATCAAAACCTTTGCGAGATTATGCTCATTCCTGTTGGCCTCGTACGCCTTACCAACCGTCGAGATATACGCCTTACGCAAATCGCTCGCGATATTGATCTTCGACATCTTGTATGGCTGCATCGCCCGAATAACCTCATACGGAATACCAGAACCGCCATGCAGTACAAGAGGGCAAGGCGATACCTCGGCGAGTCTTTTGAGTAGAGGCAGATCGATGCGTGGTGTATCTTCGAGACCGTGCACGTTGCCGATTGACACGGCAAGCAAATCACAGCCGGTGCGGTCAACGAACTCGCGCACCTGGTCTGGATCGGTTTTGAGGTCCGCCTCTGAAACGTGGTCGTCCTCCTTGCCTTTGATCGCGCCAAGCTCTGCCTCAACCGGGATGCCGTAACAATGGCAGTAGTCCACCGCCTGCCGAGAGAAACGGATATTCTCCTCAAAGGGAAGGGCCGCACCATCAATCATGACCGAAGTAAAGCCCACCTGTACCGCCTGTCGAACATCCTCGAGCGTTTTGCCATGGTCGAGATGAAGGCATGTCGGGACGACATATTCCTGTACGGCACGCTTAACAATCGATGCGATCATTCCGTAGTCGGACAACGCGACATTGGTGGGCGCAATCTGCAAAATACCCGGCATTCCGGCGCGTTGCAAACCATCGAGAATGCCAAGCGTCATTTCCATATTCGTTGTGTTGTATGCAGGAAGGAGCCATCCGTTCTTGCTTGCAGTCTGGATCAGCTCAGTCGAAGTTACTACCGCCATGATTCCTCCAACCACTTACGGCAATTCTAATGAGAGTTGTTCCAGATACTTATATAGACGTCTATGTACCTGTTTATAGACGACTATATACCTTTTTTGAGTTCATGCAAATGGAATTTGATTAAACGAAAGAAAGACGGAGCCCGAACCGCCCTCATTTTCCGAATTGGAGTATCGAATCTGTAGCGAGGCTTTTCTTAAGTTGCCTAGACAAGAAAACAGGCGACCCCGGATGGGACCGCCTGTTTTCTCACAACCATATGCAGGCCGAAGTCGCCCTTACGCGCGACCCACCGAACCGAGGTTCTCCATGCGGATCTTGACGATCTTGGTGATCTCCTCGGCACCAGCCTTGCCCGGGTTCTTGGGATCGAAGTTGTTGGGGTTGTCGGCCATGTAAGCCATGTAGCCCTTGGTGTAGGCCTGACGCAGCTCGGTGGCGTAGTTAACCTTGCAGATGCCGTTCTTCACAGCCTCGGCAACCTGCTCGTCCGGCACACCAGAGGTGCCGTGCAGGACCAGCGGCACATCGACGGCGGCACGAATGGCCTTCACGACGTCCTGGTTGATGTGGGGCTCCTCGGTGTACACGCCGTGAGAGGTGCCCACGCCGATGGCGAGGGAGGTGCAGCCGGTGCGCTCGACGAACTCCTTGGCCTCGGCGGGATCGGTGTAGGGGGACTCGCCCTCGACCTCGACGTCGTCCTCCTTGCCGCCGACCTTGCCGAGCTCGGCCTCGACCGGAACGCCCATGGCGGCGCCGGCGTCGGCGACGAGCTTGGTGAGGGCGATGTTGTCCTCGAAGGCCTCATGGGAGCCGTCGATCATGACGGAGGTGTAGCCGGTGCGGAGGGCCTTCATGCAGCGATCGTAGCCGTCGCCGTGATCGAGGTGCAGGGCCACGGGCACGGAGGCGCGCTCAGCGGCGGCCTTGACCATGCCGTAGAAGTAATCGAGACCGGTCTTCTTGATGGTGCCAGAGGTGGTCTGCATGATGACGGGGGACTTGGTCTCCTCGGCGGCGGCCAGGACGGCCATGACGAACTCGAGGTTCTCGACGTTGAAGGCGCCGACGGCGTAGTGGTTCTTCTGCGCGTCGAGCAGCATCTCCTTGGTGGTAACGAGCATGAGCGATCGCTCCCTTCCAGTTGGGCCGAGCCACATGGGCCGACACCTGCCAACCTGCCGGCATCTCACCAGCAACGATGTTTCTATTGTACGAAATCCGCACCAAGATGGGCGCTCGCAGCCCCGTGCAAACGACACAGCACGATCACACAGCGAGAAGTAAACGCAAGGATGGGTAGTCACACCGTTGCACGCAACCGCGCACAACGCATCGTGCCCATGCTCAAAATGGCGGGCACTTGTCAAAAAGCAAAGAAAACGAACCTTTATTGCTTTGCTTAAAAGAAAATAGAAGAAAATAGGAGCTGCACACTTTGCACACGATTCCATGCGCCGCAAAGGGGACAACTATGGCGAACACCAGCAAAAACAACGGCAGGACCTTTGCGGAGGAGCGCCGCACGGCCATCATGGATATGCTTGAGCGGGGCGCATCGGTGCAGGTCGCCGACATCGCGCGTACCTTCGGTGTATCGAGCGTCACCGCGCGCGGCGATCTCGACGCCCTCGCGGCGGCCGGCAAGCTGCGTCGCACGCATGGCGGGGCCGTTTCGTTACGCAAAACGCTCACCGTGTCCATCCAAGACCAGCGCGTCAATGTGAATGTCGAGGCGAAGCGCGCCATTGCCCGCGCGGCCATCGACCTGGTACACGATGGCGACCGCATCCTGGTGGACTCCGGCACCACCGCACTTGAGTTCGTCCGTATGCTCAACGCTCGCACCGGTATTACCGCAATCACAGCAGATGTCACCATTGCCGATTACATCGACAACAGCCTCCCCGGTGTCGATGTGATTTTGCTCGGTGGTGAGCTGCGCAAAGGCCATCGCTATCTGTTCGGCCCGCTCACACTTGCCGCGCTTGGCACGCTGCACGCCGACCTCGCCATCATGTGTCCCGGCGCCTTTGTGCCCAACCGAGGCTTCATGACCGATTTCGCTCAAATGGCCGAAATCAAGCAAGCCATGCTCGGCGCCGCCGATCGCCGCATGGCGCTCATGGACGCAAGTAAGATCAATACACGGGGCACCTATCGCTTCGCGGATCTGCCCGATATCGATGCCCTGGTGATTGATGCGGATCCTACGGGCGCCCTGACAAGCGCTCTCGAAGATTCGGTGCACAAAAAAGGCGCGAGCACACGGCCCGCGCCTCAACTCGTCATTGCCGAGTGTAGCGATTAATTCGCAGCCAGGATCGGGGCAGCGACCTGCTTCTTGCGGGAGAGCACGCCGGGCATCCACACGCCCTCGGCGACATCGGCGATGCCAAGGCCCTTCTGCGCAGCGGCGGTATCACCCTCGAGCAGAACCTGGGAACCCTCCTCCATGATGTCGGTGAGGCAGAGCACAATGCCGTCGGCGCCCTTCTCGGCCTGGTAGGCGCGCATGGCCTCGCGAATCTCACCGATCATGCCGAGCGCGCGGGACTTGTCCACGGTCTCGTACTGGCCGATGAGCAGCTTCTTGCCGGCGACCTCGAACATCTTGATGTCGTTGCCGACCATCTGCTCGGCGGTAAAGGAACCGGACGGACGGGTGAGGAACACCTCCATGCCGAACTTGACCGGATCGACGCCGAGCTGCTCGCCGAGCTTCTTGGCGATGGCGGCATCGTTTGCGGTGGTAGTGGGGCTCTTGAGCATGAGCGTATCGGTCATCATGGCGGACAGCAGCAGCTTGGCCTGCGTGTCCGTAGGCTCGACACCCATGACCTCGAACAGCTTGGCCACAATGGAGCAGGAAGAGCCCCAGGGCAGCGCCACGATGTGCAGCGGCGCGGCGGTGGTGAAGTTGCCGAAGCGGTGGTGGTCCACAACACCGGCGATCACGGCGTTCTCGAGGCCAGCGATGGACTGCACGGGCTCGTTGTGATCGCAGAGCACCACGAGCTGCGCTTCGGCGCCCTCAGCGACAGGCTCGATGGCGTCGATGAGCGTCGGGGCGGGCACGCCGGCATCCTCAAGCAGCTTGGCGGACTCAGCAGGCAGCGGCCCCAGGCAGCAAGCCTGATAGGTGTTGCCGCCGAACTCAACCTGGTTCAGCAGCTGCGACAGCACGACCGACGACATGATGGCGTCGTTATCGGGGTTCTGATGTCCAAACACAAGAACGTTGCTCATGGATAATCCTCCCTTGTTTGCTCATACACGGATACACCTATTGTAACGCCCATGCGGCAAATCGCCCACCGGCGCCGTGCGGCCTACCTCCGACGCTTGGCGCGCATGCCGGCATACGCCACGGCCAGGCCACCGACCATGACCGCCGCAACGGACACGAGCGCAGCGTCGCCAGTCTGCGGCAAGGCGCCACCCGTCCCAGACGACTGGGAGCCCTGCTGCCCCTCTCCCTGACCCGACCCGGCGCCCGGGCCAGGCTGAGGATCGGGCTTCGGCTCGGGCGTTTGCCCGCCGGCGCTTGGCCCCTCGTACGTGAACACCTTCGCCGCAGGGGCGGAGCACACACCCGGTGCGAGCTGAGCCACAACGCGCAGCTGGTAGGTCGTGCCCTGCTCCAGGCCCTCAATCGCAACCTCGCGCGCATCGGTCGCGAGGACCTCGGCACCATCGAGGTACACCCGATAGGTGAACGCGCCGTCGGCAGGGGTCTGCGGGGCATCCCACGATGCGCGCGCAACGCCGAGCTCCTCGGTGGCCTCCACGACAAAGCCCGAAGGCACCGCAACACCCAGACCGGCCTGCGGCAGGGTCTTGACCGAAGTGCTCACGCGCGTATCGGACAGCTTGCCCAAACCGTTGTACCCTGCGGCCCCGACACGATACTCGGTATCGGCCTTGAGACCACGCACGGCAACGAACGGCTTCTCGACATCGCCCTCAAATGCCACGGCGCCGCCGGATACCTCCGTCACGGTGACGTGGTAGGAGGAGGCGCCTTTCATCGGCTCCCATGTGACCGCAAACGAGCAGGTATCGAGGGCGGACACGGCAGGAGCGGCCGCAGGGTCGCTTTCGACGGGCACAGCCTCGAGCTTGACGGCGGCGTCATGCAGCCCCGTCACCGCCTTGGAAACAGCGTCATCGGTTGCCTTCCCATCGTTCATGGTGTCGACGGCCTGCTTGAAAGCCGCGGCGAACTGGCTCCACGAACCGGCGGTGAAGCACGCCTCGTCGAGGCCCGTGTTCTGCTCAATGGCATCCTGTAGCGCCGTCTTGTTCGCACCAGCGACGGGCGTGAGGACCTCGAAGTAATCGATGTTGCCCTTGTGCTTGCCATCGCGATCGGCCAGCGTGAGCTTGAGCGTGTGCTCGGTGTTCTCAAGGCCGGTGATCTCGAGGATCTTCTGCTGGTCATCACCCTTGCTCGAGCCCGCAAGACTCACCCGCTCGCGCGCATGGCCGTCCAGCTCGACGTCGTAGGCGCCCCACTGCTCATGCTTTTGGGCATATGCGCGCACGCCGGTACCCGTGAAGGCAAGCTGCACGGTCTTGCCCGCGCTCTCGGCCTCCGTCTTGGTACCACCATGGTGGCGGCTCGACTCGCCAGCGTAGGTGCTCCACCCATCCGACCAGGTCAACTTGCCGTCGGCCTTATTTGGATTCTTCTGGTCAACGGAGTCCTCGATGGCCTTTGCCTGGTCACCGGTGGGCACCACGCGCACATCGCAGGTGCCGCTCACCTTCGAGCCATCGAGCGAGGTGGCCGTCACGCTCACCGTACCCGTCCCACGGGTCACCGTGAGCAGCCCCTCAGCGGAAATCGAGGCCTCGATGTCGCCGTCCTTTTTCGCCACGGACCACACCACGTCGGTGCGCGTCGCGCCCTTGGGCTCAACCGTCGCCTTCATCTGAAGGCCCTTGGCAGGGTTCACGATGGTGGTCATGCCGGATACAGACGAGACGCTCATCTTGGTCACGGGCACTGAACCCTTGTCGAGCACCTTGAATCCATCCAGCTCGACCTTGTCGCGCGTGGCGGCCGCACCCTTCTCGCCCTTCGCGCGCACCACCAGCGTGTGCACGCCCGCCTCAAGGCCGTTCTTCTCAAATACGAGCTGCTGGCGCTCCGTGGTGGGTGCGTACGTATCGGCCTCGCCCACCACGGCGCCGTCGATGGAGATCTCCAGCTTGCCGCGATCGGCATTCTTGCAGCTCATCACCGCGATACCCGTGCCGTTGAACACCAGGGTCGCCGTCTCGGAGCCGGTGGGATCCTCACAGAACTTGATCGTGTTGTCGAAGTTGCCGTCGGTGTTGTTATTCCAATTGCCCCAGAAACCGCTGTATATCACACGGGCATCCTGGTCGTCGATCATGCCAACCATGTTGCGCATGTCCACCAGCTCCGCCACTGCAGAGGGCTCGCTCACCGCGTCCTTGGCAACCATGATCACGCGGTAGCGCACCGCGCCGATGCCGTCGGTGCAATCCTCGTCAACAAACGACGTTCCCTCGACCTCGGAAGCGATGGCAATCCACGCTCCATCCTCAATCTGACGCTCAACCGTATAGCGAGCGCCCTCGGCGTCCTCGACGCCCTGCCAAGACACGCCCGCCTTGTTGGCCTCGGTCTTGTACGCCGTGATGGCTGCCGGGGCGGCAGGCACGTAGGCGGAAACGGCCTCGATGGTGTAGGAGCCGCCGGCCACCGTCTCAAAAGACACGCGGTCATTGGAAACAACCTGCACATCAACGGGAATGCCGTTGGCATCGCGAATCACCGCGAGGGCGACCCCCGGAGCATTCACGACCGCCGTGCCGCCATTCTTGGAAACGATGCGCGCACCGGATAGCTCGCCGCCCTTCCAATCGATGGACACCTCGAAGTTGCCGCGCGCCATCAGGCCGCTCACCGAACCGGTGTCCCAATCCTCAGGCAGCGCCGGCAGCAGATCGATGTAGCCATTGCTGCTTTGCAGCAGCATCTCCGCGATACCCGACGTCGCGCCGAAGTTGCCATCGATCTGGAACGGCGGATGCGTATCCCACAAGTTCGCGTAGATGCCACCGGCAAACAGGTCGCCGATGAGCTTGAGACAGCGATCGCCATCGCGCAGGTGCGCCCAGGTGTTGATGCGCTGGCCCATGCCCCAACCCGTGGACTTGTCCTCGCGCAGGTTCATGGACGTGCGGGCGGCCTCGAACTCCTTGGGAGTATCAACGGAGATGAGCGTTCCGGGGAACAGGCCCAACATATGGGAGAGATGACGATGGCCGCTGCCCTCACCGAGCTTATGGCCCTCGGCGTCCATGTTGAAGTGATCCTCGTTGTACCACTCCTTGATTTGCCCGTCGGCGCCCACCTCGATGGGCCCCTTCAGGTTGTCGAGCTTCTCCTGCCAATTCGCCAACACCGCAGGATCCTCGCCCAGGATCTTGCCCGCCTCGATTGCATCGTGGAACAGCTGCCAGGCCAGCGATTGCTCGTAGGTATTGCCCTCGGTGCGCGGCCCGTGCTCCGGGGAATAGGCCGGCGAGGTTACGTATTTTCCGTCCTTGTCCTTCACCAACAACTGCGCATAGAGCTGCGCCTGCTCGCGAAGGGCGGGGTAGATGTCGCGCTCGAGCTGCTCGCGATTGCCGGTATAGCGCCACGCGTCATAGGTGTTCTGCAAAATCCACGGCATGGCCGCCGGCGACCATCCCCAGTTGAACGACCAGCCCGGGCACGTCCAGCCAAACGGGTTGTTCTGGGTATGGGCCATGAAGCCGTTGCCCTGCGCGTCCCCCTCCTTGGTCTCGATGCCCGCGTAGATCTTCGCGGTCACACGACCGGGCTCACGCAGGGAGTCGACATAGCTGATCAACGGCGCGGCGCACTCGGCCAAGTTCGTCGAGTACGTGGGCCAGTAGTTCATCTGCAGGTTGACGTTCGTGTGGTAATCGGAGTGCCAAGCGGCTTTTTGCTTGTCGTTCCACACGCCCTGCAGGTTGCTCGGCAGCTGGGAGTCCTCGCGCGAGGACCCGATGGTCAGGTAGCGGCCATACTGGAACAGCATGGTCTCGAGCTGACGGCGCTCCTCCGGGGTGGCCGTGCCCTTCTTGTAGGCTGCCAGCAAGTCATCGGTCGGCTTGGCGGAGACCGTGCCGTTCATGCCCAGATCCAATGAAACGCGGCCCATCAGGCTCTCGACGTCGGCAACATGCGCCTTGCGCAGGGCGTCGTAACCCTTGCCGAGCGCCGAGGAGGCCGTGGCGTTCACGCGCTCGTGCAGCTTCTCGGGCGTCTCGCCCGTACGGTAGGTGGGGTAGTCGTTTTTGTAGTCGGTCGCGGCGGAAACGACGAAGGTCACCTCGCGGGCGCCGCGCACCTCGAGCTTGTCGCCCTTGGCGGTAACGGAGCCGCCCGTGGCGTTGGCCGAAAGCACCGAGTCGAAGGCCATCTGGTTGTCACTCAACTTGCCGGAGCTCACAATCGAGTTGCCCGTGGCCGTAACCCTGCCGCCCTGGGCCGAGGGGAAGGAGATGTCGACGTTGAGCGTGCCGGAACCCTCGGCGCTCAGGTGACCCACGAGCACGTCATCGGGATGGCTCATGAAGAACTCGCGCGCATACGTTGTGCCGTTGGCGCTGAAACCCACATGCGCCGTGCCGGTAGTGAGGTCCAAATCGCGCACATAGCCCGTTGCCTGACCGTCCTGAACGTCCGTGTGCTTGATCTTGATGTCGCCCCACGGCAGGTAGTGCCCGTAGCCCTGGGCGCCCGCATCGTCGGACAAGCCCACGAGCTCCTCGCTCTTTTTCGAGGCCTCGCCTGTCTTGCCCTCCTTGAAGAGCTTTTGGATCTCCTTGATGGTCGCGCCGTTTTTACCCTTATCGACGAGGTTGCCGCCCTGGTAATCACGACCCTTGGCAGGGCCGCCGCTCCACAGGGTTTTCTCGTTGAAGGTCAGGTGCTCCTCGGCGATCTCGCCGTAGATGTTCGCACCCATGTCGCCATTGCCGATGGGCAGGGTGCGCTCCTCCCACACTTTGTCGGCCTGCGCGCCGCCTTTGCTGGCCGGCTCGTCGTACCACAGACGCAAGGGGTTACGTGGCTGCGCCTCCTCTGCCGGAGTGACCGCGCGCACCGTTGGCGCGGCAACGGCCGCAAATGGCTGCATGGTCAGCGAGAACGCAATCACCCCCGTGACAACGGCCCGCGCGCCCCGCGCGATGCGGCCTCGCTCCTTGGTCAAGCTTTCGCTCTTGCCCATTCGCCCTCCCCGATCGGCATTATTAACAAACAGGGTAAATAGGCATATTATGCGACCTAAAGCTCGCCCATAGCGACGATCGCCGCAGCCTCGGTGAACGGTGCGATGCGCCCGCTGAATGGTTGTATAAAGCGCTCCGACGCGTGCAAGGGGCGTGCGCCACAAGAGGTCAGCGCATGCGAAAGCCCCCATGCCCGAGGCGCATACGCGCCATTCGAACATGGGGGCCTTTGCGATCTATTACCAGAAACCGCAGGCGGCCGGCCGCTTATACCTCGCGAGCCGCCGCGCGCAAGGCCACGTAGGCCGAGCCGACGATACCCGCATCGTTGCCGAGCGTCGCCACCTCAATGGGCGTGTTCGCGCTCACCGACAGCGCACGGGCCGCGAACTTGGCGCGCAGCTGCTCCAGATACACGTCAGCCGATGCCGAGGCACCGCCGCCCAGGATATAAATCTCAGGGTCGACCACCGCCGAGATGATCTGCAGGCCGCGCGACAGATACTCGGTCATCACGTCCACGGCGGCAAGGGCGACCTCATCTCCCTCGCGGCACGCCTGGAACACCGTGCGCGAATCGCTCGGGCCGGACAGCTCACGCGGCGCCACGCCGCGCTCCTCGCAGGCGCGCAGATAGTTGCTCACCACGCCGGACGCCGAGGCATACTGCTCCAAGCATCCGCGCAAGCCGCAACCGCATACGCGCTCCTCGGCCGGATTCACGCACATGTGACCGATCTCGCCACCCGCGCCAAAGGCGCCATCGACCACGTCGCCGTTCACGATGACGCCGCCGCCCAAGCCAGTGCCGATCGTCACCATCACGGCGCTGCGGTACCCCTGCGCCGACCCGCGCCACAACTCGCCCATGGCCGCCGCATTCGCATCGTTCACGTAGCGCACCGCAGCGTGTGGGCAACGTGCCTCAAGAGCGGCCTTGAGTGCAGGCGCATCGATTTGGATATTTGCCGCCAGCGTGATGACGCCGCTCGCCGGCACAGGACAGGGAACGGCCAGGCCGATGCCGCGCACGAACAACACGGGCTGCTGCACCTCGGCCATCAGACGCTCGATACCGCCGACCACGGCGGCAAAGCCCGCCTCATCCACCAGCGGGGGCGTCGGAACGCTCACTTTGGCGAGCAGGTTGCCTGCATCGTCGAACAGCCCCTCTTTCACCGAGGTGCCGCCCACATCAATCCCAATGAAGTACTGCGTATTGTCAGCCATGGCCCTTCCTTTCGCGCCGGCTTATCGAACCGTGACCACTATACCGCAGGTGAGCGCCGCAGCGTGACGCAGGATGGTCGCTCCGCGAGATCCTTGTGCACACCCATCAATCCGCGCGCCCCTTTGACGCCGAGTCGCGATCACCCAGGGAAAACAGGACGCCGAGCAGCACGCCGAGCACCGCAGGCGCAATCCAGCCCAAGCCCACGTCGGCGAACGGAGCCTGATCGAGTCCAGATAGCATACCCGGGAAGAAAGCATCGCGCACGGCGGTCACAACGCTCACGATGCCCGTGCACGCGACAACGCACGGCCACACGCGCGGCACGCGGTCGCACACACGATGCAGCATGCCCATCACCACCAGCACGATCGCTATCGGATACAGCGCATTGAGCAGCGGGACTGAAAACGCGAGGATGGCATCGAGCCCGGCGTTGGACACGATGCAGGAAAACACCGCGAACCCCAGCGCCCAAGCGCGATAAGACACCTGCGGCACGGTCTCGGCAAAGTAAGATCCACAACAACTGATGAGACTGATGCACACGTTGAGACACGCAAGCAGAAAAATCGCCGCGACGACCACCGTACCCGCAACGCCAAAGTGCGCCGCCGCCGATGCAGACAAAATCGCCGCACCGTTTGTGGCCTCCGGGATGGCGGAAGCGATGTTGGCGCCCACCATGGCCAACCCACAGTAGATAAGGGCCATCAGCGTGCCCGCCATGATACCGGCCCGCGTGACCTCGCGCGTCAGGCCAGCGGGCTCCGTCACGCCGAACTCACGGATATTGGTGGCGATCACGATCCCAAACGTCAGCGATGCCAAGAGGTCCATGGTTTGATACCCCACCTGAAACCCCTGCATGAGCGGGGCTGCGGCATACGAGGCGTGCACCGGTACCGAACCGGCCGCCGGATCGAACAAGGCCGCGACGACCACCGCCACGATAAGCACGATAAGCGCCGGGCCGGTGATGCGGCCGAGCAGTCGCGTCAGGCCGCTCGGATGCATGGCCAGCACATACGCTGCGGCAAAAAACAGAATGGAGAACGCGACGCGGGCCATGGTGAGCGCGTCACCGCCGGGCAGCAGCGGCACGAGCATCTCAAACGAGGTGGACGCCGTGCGTGGGATGGCCAAACACGGACCGATGGCCAAATACACCGCCGCCACGAACACCGCCGCAAACGCCGGATGCACGCGGGCGGCAAGGTCTCGGATCGTGCCCGCCAACCCTACCGCCACAATACCGAGCACCGGCAAGCCGATGCCCGTCAACAGAAAGCCGATCATGGCCGGCACCAGATGCTCGCCCGCCTGCAAGCCCACAAGCGGTGGCAAGATGAGGTTGCCGGCTCCGAAAAACATGGAAAACAAGGTGATGCCCACGCAAAGAGACTGCCTGGGGGTGAGCGCGTGCACCGTCATGGCGGCTCCCGTCCACGTAACAGATAATAAGTTAGATACTTTACCAAAATGGAGTATCCAAAGCTACGTCTTTTTCGGAACGCCGCCACGACACGTCAATATGTGCGGTGTTACTACCCTACTTGCGCTTTCGTGCAATCACCGCCGCGATGATGGCGACAATCGCCACCGCGCTCGATCCAATCACCCCGACAAACGTCGCGTCGCCGGTCTGGGGCAGGCCGGATGCGGGCTTGTTGCCGGAATTGGCACCAGGGTTCTGACCAGGCTTCTGTTCGGGCTTTTGATCCGGCTTCTCGCTGGGCTTCTCGCCAGAGTTCTGACCAGAACCGCCGTCATCAACCTTCTTGAAACGCGCCTCGAGCGTGATGTCGCCCGTAACCGCAACGGAGAAATCGTACGGCGCATCGTTCAGGAACCAGCCCTCGAACGTATAGCCCTCTCGCGTGGGGTCGGCTGGGCGAGCCACGGCCTTACCAGGCTCGACCTCGACGCTCGAAACGACGCCGCCATCGACCACAAAACTCACGGTGCGCTTCTCCGCCACGGGCGGCACCACGGGCTCATCGCCCGTGCGCTTAAAGCGCGCCTCGAGCGCCACGCTGTAGTCGGCCGTCACCCCAACGGTTGGCTCAGTCGACACCGGCTCGTCAGACCCCGGGGCAAACCAACCCACGAACGTCATGTCCTTACCCGCCTCAGCCGTCAGCGTCACCTTGGTGCCGGCGCTCACATCGGTGCGGTAGACGGAATCGGACGCATCGGCATCGGTGACAGAGCTGGTAATGACGCCAGCGGGCTTGCCGCTTGCAAGGTCGAGCGCCCCATCGGCCGCAGTTGTATAGCTCACACCCTGAGCGTAAACGGTATTTACCGGCGTGGGCTTATTCGCAATGTCGAACTCGGATATAGCGACCCACTTATCGCTGGCCTTCGTGGCCTCAAAACGCACGGCATATACAGTCGCTTCGTCAAAGGAAACAGTCTTTTTCGAGCCGTCCGCTTTGAACGTAACGCCCTTGGCGACCTGCTTCCAATTGCCACCCTTCTCCGTGCGGATGAAGAGATTCGCTTCGGTCACCTGTCCGCTGTTGCTTCCCATACGGGGCGTGAAGGAGAACTGATTGATCGTACGGCCCTTGCCCAAATCGATCTCGGCCCAAATCGGATTCGTCGCGTTCAGATCGCCGTTCTTGTTGTCCTCAGTGACACTCTTCCAGTTGGAGTGCCAAATGGTCGCCGGATTGTTATCAAAAGCATGCTCGATATGCCCGCCGGCGCTCTCGCCCTCGAGCGTTTGCGAATTGGTTGTCCCCTTCCAGGAGGCCTTCTCCCATACATCTGCGGCAGCATCGCTGGCAAGCGGGGCAACGCGGATATTGTCGATCTTGGCATCGATCGCCTGCGTCTTGGATCCAATGCGCTCGAGCGGCATGGCGAACGTGGCGTTGTCGATGCCGTCCTTCTTCACGCGGCCATGATCAAAGAACCGACCAGTCGCCTTGCCGATCTCCTGCCCATCAACGAACAGCATCGTCTCTTCCTTATGGGCGTCCATCGGCTGCGTCTTGATGCAGACGTTCACCTTCTTGCCCACGGGCAGCTTGTAGTCGAAGTAGTAGTCGTACAGCTCGCGGGTGAAGCCGAGCATGCCGTTGTCCATGACGCGAATATCGTAGGTGCCGTAGGGCGCATCCGCCTCGAACAGGATGTCACCCGGTAGGGCCGGTGCGGTGAGCTCGATGTCGAATGAAAGCTCCGTACCCGCAGCGATCTTTTTGAGCGGGGAGGCAACGTAGGAGGCATCGCCCGCAAGCACGAGCTTGCCATCCTTCACGGCCGCGTTCGCCACATCCGTAAGATCACGGTTGTTCTTGGACGCGTCCTCAAGCCCCCGCTCGAAGTCGTATTCGGCATACGTGTCGCCCGTCTTGGACGCCTCGTCGTACGGGTTCACGCCCGGGCCCATGCCGAGCTTGCCCACCAGGCCAACCAGAGTATCGAACGAGCCCTTCTCCTTGCCCGTGGGAGCCCAGTTGTTCTCGGCATACACGGGCAATGCCTCGAAGAAGCGGTCGAACTCATCGGCCTCCGTCAGACCGCTCGCACGCGTGTCGATGTTGTCGTTCCAAATGGCAAAGCCGGAGCCCAAAATCTGGTCATCGCTGGACGGCAGGGCGGTGCCACCGATCGTTGCCGGATCGAAGGTGTTGTAGATGTTCTGCACATCCAGGCGATCGCCGTAGGCGCCGCGGCGCTGGCTGCCATTGGGAACCATGTAGTTCGGGTTGTCGGTGATGTTGATCAACTGGTAGCCCTTGTCATACATCTTCTGCGGATTGGCCCACCCGGTGCTCCAGATATCCATCTGGACGCCCTCGATGGCCGCAGGAATCGGCTCATCGCCACCCTGCAGACCACCGTAATTCAAGCTGCCCCACACGCGCACGGTGTTGCCATTGCCCTTGACGTGCGGGATGAGCTCATTGAAGAACTTGCGGTAAGCGGGGCCGCCGCCGGCCAGAATAAACTCGTCGGCACCGATATGCACGGTCGTCTCATCGTCAAAGACTTCGTTGGCACCTGTGGTGTAGTCGTCGAAGATGCTTTCGATAAACGGCATCGTTTCGGACTTATTCAGGTCGAGATGATCGATTGCGTAGCGCTTGTTGCTCGTCGTCACCTTCTTGCCACGCACCGCCAGATCTGGGAACGCGCGGGTAAACGCGACGGCATGGGCGGGCATATCGATCTCGGGCACGATATTCATGCCCAACGCGCGCTCACCCTGGATGAAGTCGCGCATGGCCTCCTTGGTGATGGCGTAATCCTCGGCCGTCGCGCTTTTGCCGGTTGCATCGTTCGTGACGCCGCTCTCCAAGCGAAATGCCGCGTACGCATTGGCAAACGCATCGTCCTCGGTCTGGTAGTCCTCCAAAAAGATCAGGTTGTCCGAAAGATGGGCTTGGAAGTCATTCATCTTGTAATAGCGCATGGTGCGCGTTGCCATCTTCATCATCTCAAGGGAGACGGGCTTGCGGGCAACGTCCCACATGAAGCCACGCACCGGGAAGCGCGGGTAATCGCGCATCTTGCCCTGTGGGAACTGCTTGTCGGCATACAGCTTGGTCATCTGCAGGATGGTTTGGGCGCCATACATGTTGCCGGTAACGGCAGGCGCGGTCACGTTGATGCGGTCGCCTTGGATGTCCATGGCATAGCCCTCGTCACCGAGCATCGTGTCGCCATCCGGGTTTGCCTTGGTGAAGTTGAAGGCCCCCGCCTGACCGGCGCCCGCAGCGACCTCGAGCTGCACGCCGGTAAAGGTTTTGTAGTCGCTCGCAAACTCATCCACCATCGGCTTGAGTGAGTTGTCGCTGTAGGTCACCTTCGTGATGGCAGAGACGTCGAGTTTGTTGGAACCCTCAGCCCACCAGTCTTGGATCTCGGGCACCACCTGCGGCTTTGCGTTCGCATCCGCTGCAGGCGCCGCGCCCTTGGCGCCCTTAACCGTATAGTTCTTGTCCGCAGATACCTTGCTTTCGTTCTTCTTGAGGTCCTTGACCTCCCAGGAAGCCTTGACCTGTTTGTCGGTGAACGGATGGTGGACCGTGCCGTCCTTGGCGATGATCTGCTCAAAATCGCAACCATTGAGCTTGATCTCAAAGCCCTCGGGAGATTGCGGAACCGCAATCTTGCTGGTGGAAGTCTCAATCGTGACGTTGTCGGGCAACGTACGCATGACCTCGTCTATGCTTTTCGCCTGATTGGTTGCCGGCGGTGTGATCTCATGCACCGTGTCGTAGCACTCGACCTCTTTGATGGACACGCCATCCCACTGAGTGCTGCCATCCTTGACATCGAACTTGGTCAGACGCAGCGCGCTGACGTTTTCCTGCTTTTGGTCGAGCTTCACGTTCAGATCGGTGAGATACCCATCGCCCGAAGCCGTATTGCTCACGGTGGAGACGGTTTTCCAGGCGCCGGCATCCCCTGTCTTGACCTGGACCTCAAACCCTTTGACGTTGCTGGGGGTGGGGTCGACGTTGGTGCGCGTCTCCAGCGTCACAACGAGCTGCGCCACGCTGACGGGCTGCTTGAACTGCAGCGCAAGCCACGTGTTCTCGTCCTTTTGCGGACGCTCGGTGCCGCTGGACCATCGTGTTTCAAGTTTGCCGTCGTTTGCCTTGGTCGCATCGAACTGATCGGTTTCCTGCCCGCTCGCCGTAGCGGTTGCCTCGAGCGCGAGGTTCACCACCTCCGGCTGCCCCGGTTCGGCAAAAATGGTGCCGACCGTAGCGAACGACAAACTTCCCGCGAGGGCGATAACGCACGCGCGATGAAGTGCATGCCGCTGTGGCCTTGCTTGCTTTCCCATGCACACCTTCTATCCGTAAAACAGATATAACAGATATGATGCATAGTATATAGAGGCGCGCAAGGCCAAGGCTCGACCATTCGGCCAACGGTTACACGAGTTTGACGATAGGCGCAAAGCCCTTCATGAGCTTCTTGGTTTGACCGCTACGCTCGAACTGGACCTCGATCATGTCGCCGGCCGCAGAAATGACGGTACCCGGGCCGAATGTCTTATGGCTCACGCGGTCACCGGCGGCGAACGTAGTCGCAGCCGCCTGCGCATCCACCTTGCGCTCCACCGTGGCCGACACCGTGCGCTTGTTCGGCCGCGGCGCGCCCGAACCAAACGTGGCGGGCTTGCGACTGGCGCCTTCGCCGTTCGGCGCACCAACGCGGCCAGCGTCCGGGCTGACGCCCGTGCGGCGCTGGGTGCCCGGGGTCGAGCGCGTGTAGGAGCCGAACACGCGGCCGCCGTACATGTCCGACCCCTGGCCGGAGCCGAACGTCCCGCGGCGGTCGCCGCGCTTCTCCCAGCCGGTGCCCTCGAACCCGGAGGACCCGATGCCCGAGAACTCGATGTCGGCGGCAGGAATCTCGTTCACGAAGCGCGAGCGCGGATTCGCCTGCGTGGAGCCGTAGGTGCGGCGCGTGGCGGCGTACGTGAGGAACAGGCGCTTGCGGGCGCGCGTGATGGCGACGTAGGCCAGGCGGCGCTCCTCCTCCAACTTGGCGGGATCGTCGTCGGACCATCCGGCTATGTGCGGGAAGATGCCCTCCTCCATGCCGGCGACGAACACCGCGGGGAACTCCAGGCCCTTGGCGGAGTGGACGGTCATCATGGTGATGGCATGCGTCTCGCCCGCGAGCGCGTCGAGGTCGGAGCGCAGGGCGAGCCACTCGAGCAGGGCGGGCAGCGCCTTGCAGACGAGCGGGCCGTACAGGCGCTCGACCTCGGCTGCGGCTGCCGCGGCGGCGTTGGGAGCCTCGGAGGCGGGGGCCATCTCCGGGCTGGCGAGCGCGCCGGCCAGCGCACCAGTGGCAGAGGCCATCGCCTCGCCCATCGGCATCGCGGTGCCCGTCATCATGGCAAACGCCTCCTGGGGAGAGGCGACCGGAGCGGCCAGGGCATCGAGCGGATTGCCCAGCGCCGCGGCATCGCGGGCGTCATGCGAGGTGGCAACCACGGCCGATGCCTCCGGAACGCCCGCCACGCCGGCGGCGCGCAGCTCCTCGAGGCTCTCGAGCGTCCCCTCGATGTCCTCGTGCGTCTCCTCGAATTCGGCGGCGACGCCCAGGAATTCCTGGATGTTCTCGGCGCGGGACTCGGCTTCCATGGTCCCCTCGGCGCGGAACGCCTGCACCAGGCCGCTCTTATCCACGATCATCTCGACGACGTCCTTGAGCTCGCCGTCCATGCGGCGCCCCTCGCGCACGATGTTCACGAAGTCGCCCAGGGCGTGGCGCACCTTGGCGGAGAACATGCCGGTCTCGGCGATGGCGAGCTCGCAGGCCTGGAAGAACGAGCAGGCGTTCATGCGGGCGAGGTCCTCGATCTTGCCGATGGAGGTCGAGCCGATGCCGCGGCGCGGCGTGTTGATGACGCGCTTGACGCTCATCTCGTCCGCCGGGTTCACGATCATCTTGAGGTACGCCATGACGTCGCGGATCTCGGCGCGGTCGA
>CAUWJG010000012.1:0-52701 GCA_963559095.1 uncultured Collinsella sp.
TTCGGGCCTCCCTCTCGGTCGGCCACCCGCGCGGCAAGGAGATATATTGCCAGAGTTGCTGCGGCTGTGAACCCAGAAATCTAAGTTCATAAGTCCTACACATTCAGCCTCTCCCCCTTTTCTAAAAGAGGGGGGACGACCCATTGACTCCGGCTCTATCGGCATATGTGGTGACCAGACTTTTGTAGGACATTGCTGGGGTTGGCCACCTGTGAAGTTCTATACGAAAAGACGGGACACCCACAACTGGGTATCCCGTCTTATATATGCGCTCTTTAGGCCTCGAGCGCCTTCTTGGCAATGGCGGCAAGCTCGTTGAAGGACTCGATGTCCTCGTAAGCCATCTGAGCCAGAACCTTGCGGTCGAGCTCGATGCCAGCGAGCTTCAGACCGTGCATGAACTGCGAGTAGGAAATGTCGTTCATGCGGGCGGCAGCGTTGATGCGCGTAATCCAGAGGCTGCGGATCTCGCGCTTCTTGTTGCGACGATCGCGATACTGGTACTGGAGCGAGTGCTGCACCTGCTCCTTGGCGTACTTATAGGAACGGGATGCCTGACCGTAATAACCCTTCGCGCGGTTAAGGACGGTACGACGCTTCTTCTTGGCGTTCACAGCGCGCTTGACACGTGCCATATCTAATCAACTCCTAAAGGAAATAACAGCGGGAAGGATGGATTAACGACCGGCGAGACGGGCGTTGATGACCTTGGCGTCGGCGGCGGCCAGCTCGGTCTCCTGACGGAAGCCGCGCTTGCGCTTGGTGGACTTCTTGGTCAGGATGTGGCTCTTGTAAGCCTTGGCACGCATGATCTTGCCCGTGCCGCTGCGGCGGAAACGCTTCTTGCTGCCGCTGTGGGTCTTCATCTTAGGCATGGAAATCTCCTTCTAATACCTGGCGGTTAACTACTTATCGCTCGGCTCGGATTCACCCTCGTTATCGAAGGCGCCCTTGATGGGGGCGAGCAGCATGAGCATGTTACGGCCTTCCAGCTTGGGCTGCGACTCAACCGTGGCGTAGGGCTTCAGATCCTCAGCGAGGCGCTCAAGCACGTTCAGACCCTGCTCCGGATGAGCCATCTCGCGGCCACGGAACATGATGGTGATCTTGACGCGCGCACCCTTCTTGAGGAACCGCAGAACGTGACCCTTTTTGGTCTCGTAATCGCCCACATCGATCTTCGGCCGGAACTTCATTTCCTTAACCTCGACCTTGGACTGATTCTTGCGAGCCTGCTTGGCCTTCATGGCCTGCTGGTACTTGAACTTGCCGTAATCCATCACTCGGCACACGGGCGGCTCCGCGTTGGGAGCAATCTCCACGAGGTCGAGATTCTGGTCATCGGCGACGCGCTGCGCATCGCGGATGGCGAACAGACCGAGCTGCGAACCATCTACTCCGATGAGACGGACGCGCGGTGCCGTGATCTCATCGTTGATGCGGGTGTCATCAGACTTAGCTATGTCGTTACCTCCTTCTTGCAACTCGAACAAATAAACCCGGTGCCATGGACAACCGGGTTCTCAGCTTCAATCGTTCACACCTCGCAGAGAGAGGCAAACATGTTGAATTGTAAGAACCAGACAGCTGCTCATATGGCGCCGAAAGGTGGGGGCCCGCAGGCCCCGCTTGGCTATGCTGGCGAACCAGCAACAGCAGAATCATAGCATGAAGTATTGAGCTTCACGCCACGCTCACGAAAAATATGGTGCCCAAGGTGAGAGTCGAACTCACACGGTGTCGCCACCGGAGGATTTTGAGTCCCCTGCGTCTGCCATTCCGCCACTTGGGCATCGATACCTTTGGTATCGTAGCACAGCAACAGATGCTTTACGATAAGAAACAATACATTCGTTTGGAACGATGGCTTTATTGCGGGATGCTCACATTGAGACTCGAAAGGAAACTTGTTCCGTTCTCGGGTAACTCAACTGAGAAGAAATCGCATGCCGTTGCACCAACGTCCGAAAGTGTTTTCCGCTCTCCAACATAACCTGAACGTATATGTCGCCCAGCAATAAGCAGGGGCACCCGCTCCCGCGTATGATGGGGATGTCCAATCGTTGGGTCGTTACCATGATCGGCCATGACGATCAAAAGATCATCTTCATCCATTGTGTCCCTCAAAACGCCAATTCGTTCGTCTGCCACCTGAAGCCTATCGGCAAAACGTCCGGCATCCTGAGAATGTCCAGCAAGATCCGTCTCCTGCACGTTGGCACAAATAAAACGAGGCCCAGGTAATTCAGCCATCTCAATTGCACGTGACAGCACGTTGTACGTGTCAACCATCGGTTCACTTGCTCCATATGCATTTGCACACACATCCGCAACTTTGCCAATCAAATGAACAGGAATCCCTGCAGAGCCCAAAAGATATGGCACTTGAACACGCTCATCGACCCCATAGCCCATATGCACGCACTGATAACCAGTTTTGTATACCCCGGAGGACGGAGCATTGACACCAATATAGCGACCGTGAACCTCCACAGCCTCAAGGAGATCGTTCAGATGTATCCCACCTCCTCCAAAAGTGATAACCCGTGGCGTATGCACGATGTCACGCACAATGCGCCCCACCTCAAGCTCACGGCTAAATGGCATATCCTCCAATGCGGCTGTCACGTTAATAGCCTGCCCCGGATCGCATTCGATGTTATCTGCAACGGTACACGCACCATCAATGACCAAATAGCCCAAGGAGTCTTTCGCATGCCGCTCAACGTGAAAGCCCGCCTCACGAAGTGCCCTCGCCACCGAATCTAAACGTCCATCATTGATGGCTTCCCCTCGCGGCATATGCGGCTTCGTCCCCATGATCTCCTGATGCCCAAAGAATGTATCAGCCCAAAAATGGGTCAAGCAGGCGGCACCATACGTTGCCGAACAGCTCGTCGGCAACCCCTTGTACGAAAAACCGACGGCATTCGCCAGGCCTAAACATGCTAAATTGGGCAAATGCAAGTTCGGCACAGCATCAAAAATATGAGTACATGTATTTGATCCAATGTCAGCGGGCCGCACCCTTTCGACATCATCCATCGCCCCGATCCCGAATCCATCAAGCACCACGACGATAAACTTCCCAACACGCATAGTAACCCCCAGAACTCTTAATATGCAGACGGCCCGTACACGGGCCGTCGCGTCATCTTATGCGCTCCCCAAGAGAGCTGAACACCCCTTCGAGCACGGGTTTCCCATGCGACAGGCCGCTCACAACGGCGATCTCACTACGAGTAACAAACATTTGCGTGCGGCAGCATGCAACTACTGTGTCGCCAACTCGAGCGGATTCCGAGAGACTCAGGTGGTAATCAATATTTTCGTCACTAGGCGGCTCCATACCGATCATGCGCGCACCATCTAGAGACGTCCCCACAAGCCCATGGAGCATGTGTCCTCTTCGATAATGACCCCCGCCAAAGCAGTAAGCACAACCATCAAGATTGTGGCTAACCTCACTCACGTACACATACCCAATACGCTCGGGAGCATCATCGTGCACCGCGTGATATGGCGTCGTTCCCGTCAGTGCGTGACCCGGTTCAAAATGCGTACCACCATACGCCGCGGCAGCCGCAATCGTTTTTACGCAATTGGCTGAGGGCATATTGATCTGCAGGTCGTCATAGCCGCGCTGGCGCAACATCTCAGCGGCATTCAGAACAGTCTGCATATTCGGCAGTGGCTCAAGTTCTTGAGTCTGCTCAGAAAACAGGAAGCATGGGAATGAGCAGACACCCGCGATCTTGATTCCATCGATTTTCTCAAGACTCTCGATCGCCCCTCTCATGCCATCAAGTCGAAAGCCAGCATACTGCCCCTCATAGAGCACGTCGCCGTCATCGAGCACTCGAAGCATGATGGGCTGAAGATGCCCCTGCCTACTCGCCTCGGCACCAATTTGGGCCGCTTTTTCAATAGAGTATACGGTCATGATATCCGGACGAGCAGCGATGATCTCTGGCAGCACAGATGTGGGCGTCTGCACTAAATGGCCCACATTGCCCAAAGCAAGGCCAGCACGAGAAAGGGTAAGCGCCTCTCGCCAATCAACGCATACCGCGCCGCAAAAACCAACATCCTGGATTGCACGACCGACCATCGGGTTGCGCCCGATTTGTTTAAGCATGTAATACAGCGTGACGCCGCTTGATACCGCCTCACTGTGCAAAAGACACGCGTTATCTTGGATGACATCCAAATCAAGCAGATAGGTGTCGGGCTGAATCACGCCCCTCCCATGCCACTCAAAGGCGAGTTCAGCTAAAGCAGAATTAGTCGCCAATAATCGATTTAAAAACATTGATACACCTCGATATGCCTTAGATACAAACCCATCACCAGGCCGCTAAACACCGGGCAATCGCTACATAGGCAAAACGCCCAATACCGCTGCAAGATTTGCCAAAATGCCGACGATAATCGCGGCAAGCGGCGCCGCCGCCATCTTGATAACAGGCCGGTTAAGCACTTCATTGAGAATGTAGAGACCCACTACGATAAAAATGCCCGTTGCACCCCAAATCTGGCTGCCAGCGTTAATGCCGCCCACCAACAGGGCAACTTCAAGAATCATCGTCATGGCCGTACGAATATTGTCGCCCGACATTTTGAGCGCAGGAAAACGATTGAGGAAAGAGCCGATCTTGTTGAGGCTCAGAACCTCCACGCCCATCGCAAGGCCTCCGAGCGCTCCGGCAACAATCGGATTGGGCGCCATGTAACCAAAGCCCTCAAGCCAATCACACCAGCCATTTGTAGCATACACACCGCTAACGAGGGCGGTGGTAATCACCAACGGCAAAAATGCGACCGCCTGCACAAATGCCACGATGGCAGCAGACGCAATGTCGCCCTTTGCGAGCACGGCAGCCGCTATGGGCTCGCCAGCAATCCAATGATAGTTTGCAGCGATTGAAATGATAATGCCCATGGGGATCAGATATTTGATGTTTCCCCTGATGCGCGCCACGTTATCCGCAAATAGACTGTCACCCAAGTCAACACCGCGCGATTTGTCTGTTGCGGCGAACGCAATGAGGCACACCATCCCGCACAGCATCGCGATACCCTCTGCAGAAAGCGAGACCTCGTTGCCGGCAATAATAACTGGATTTACAAACTCAATCACGATGCGTCCGAGAAGGGACACGGCAAACGTAAAGAGCCCCTTTTTCTTGCCGAACTGATATGCAACGGTAATCGCAGGAAATGCAACGAAGGCAGCGACGATCGGATCGCCAACAGACGCCAAAGCATCGAGAAAATTAACGGGCAGCATGCCAAACAGAACAATAATGGTGTCCAGCAAAACCGGCACAGCGCCTCCCCATAAGGTACCAAGCGCGACTGACACAACAGAGCTCTTCACCGAGACGCCGATTATATCGGCCGCCAGCAAGACAATGTGAACGACGATGATGCCCGTCGCCATCGTAATCGGCATGGCAAAACCAGTGATAAAGCCGATGCTGATTGCGAACGAAATTCCCAGCATCTCCCTATGGCCCACCTTGCCCGAAATAAAATCAGGCATGATGGGACGTAGACCATCGTGGTATACGGCAATGGTTCGATTCGCCAGAAATGTTGCATAGCCTCCCATAAGAGCAAATATCACAACTTTTAAAATATCAATCGACATGGCACGCTCCTGTTCCTCAATTGCTCTCTACCAGAAAATATATTTTTTTATATTTTCTAGCTATAATAATTACGCCGTTGGAAGGTGCTTCAAAAAGAGGCTCATTGCAGGCTCAACTTGCTCATTTGTAAAGCCAAACGCCTTGCAACCCCGCTCGAAGCCCTCCGCCACCTTTTCCTCTTTTGGTGCAATTCCAATTGTCCCGATGGTGATGCAAGCATCTTGACCCAAAATGGCATATGCCATGGCAAGAGCACCGCCAGCACCACTCTGGCACGCTCCGACGTAGTAGTCGCATTCCCCCATTTTCACGCGCATCGCTGCGTCCATATCGGTATATACCTCGCAAGTAACACCTTCGGGAGCATTGTTTTCAATGTAGGCTCGTATCTCGTTTTTGTTCAACTGCCCACCGATAGCGATCTTCATCTGCATCTTCCCTTCTTTATATCTTTTCCTAGACGACCTGCATAAACAGTGCGCCGCAATGACCAACCACAAAAATACGCTCAGCTTCATCAAGCGGCGCCGAAAGCACGCTTTCTATCTCCTCCTCAAGCCGAGTTGCCTGCTCAAGAATACCGTTTGCTCTCATATCCTCCTTCAACGTATCGTCCGGAACGTCAATGTGCTCACCCAACCTCATTCGCCGCATCGCGCTCGCAAGATGCGTCACAAGCGGAGAAATGTCAACGCAAGCCTCCGAAAGCACAGCGTCCTCCCGAATGATTCGAATTACCCTGCGTAGGGCATCAGCCTCAAGAGATGTAATGAAACCTGATGAAGCAAGTAGATCGATTCGTTCAAAATCATTCAATTTACCTTCTCACCACCTTTTTAATAGCGCGCGGGAATTTCCCCACGCATCACTTTGCCCTGTATCGCCAGAAGTTCATCAATATCAATAAGCTCACGAATAAGATGCGCCGTCAGCTCATCCCCCGACCTGACAACTACAACTGCATGGGTGTCATCTATATATTGGACTGAACGTTCGCTCAACTCGCGCGCCACAAGTCCCTCTTCATTGAGATGCAGGTCATCTTCGTTCCAAATGCCCACGTCAATTCTTCCATCCTGTAGGGCCGAAACAATCTGCGTATATTGAATAGGAACGTACCGGACAGGCCGATTCGCAAAATAACGCCTCGTAAGTAGGCGCTGATCAGCAGATGTTTCATCGATGCCGACCAGACGAACTTCCTCGAGCGCGGTTTCATCCTGCCTCATAAGCAAAACATGCCTGCCAACATAACTGTACGCTCCACAATCCAGGACAGGCTCTATCGCGACACCGCGGCTTAGATATTCCTGAAAAGCGAGTCGGCTCATTACGCAATAGTCAGCAAAGCCATCAAGCAGGCTCTGCACACGCGCCTCAGAGCCTCTCATAAATGAAATATACGACCGAATGGACGTAGCGCCCAACAAGCCAAACAACCCCGTTGCAAGCCCCTCATAACGGCCAGTGTATGGAAGAGGCATAACACCGACAAGATGGTCGACCCCACACGCCTCGGCAAGTGCAAGATAATTAATATCGAGCAGAATAGTTCCATTCTGACCATGGGCCTCAAGAGCCACCGCGCCGGACTCTTTCAAATTGCAAAGTGCCTTTTGAACATTGCCACGCACAACATCGCAAATCTCAACCAACTCATTTACCGTGGGAATGCGAGAGCCTAAAGGAACGCCGCACAATGCACGAGCAACCCGCTGTGTAGCCACTCCGGCTTTGTTCAAAATACTAGGCAAGATAGACCTCATTAAAATATATTATTTAGTATATTCACAGAGTATTTTAACCTTTTCGCGAACAATGCCAATGCCGTCGTATTCCCGATCCCATGAACGGTAGAAAAAACGAGGCAAACGGCAGCCGATGTCAGCACATTGCATCAACATACGCTGATGCAAACAGCAGCGACAAATAAAAACCCGGGCACCTTGCGGCACCCGGGAAACGCAAAAGACAATTCTTGAGAATTACGCCTTGTTGACGGAGCCGAACTCCTCCATGAGCTCCTTGGTGCGGGCAACGATGTTGTCGCGACCGGGCTTGAGGAGCTTGCGGGGGTCAAAGCCCTTGCCCTGCTGGTCCTTGCCGGCCTCGATGTACTCGCGAATACCCTTGGCGAACACGAGCTGCAGGTCGGTGTTGACGTTGATCTTGGAAACACCCAGCGAGATGGCCTTCTGGATCTGGTCCACCGGGATGCCGGTGCCACCGTGAAGCACGAGCGGCAGGTCGCCGACGGCCTCCTTGATCTCGCTCAGGCGCTCGAAGGAGAGGCCGGCCCAATCGGCGGGATACACACCGTGAATGTTGCCGATGCCACAGGCGAGGAAGTCGACACCCAGGTCGGCGATCTGCTTGCACTCGGCAGGATCGGCCAGCTCGCCGTTGGAGGCAACGCCGTCCTCGACACCACCGATGCCACCGACCTCGGCCTCGATGGAAATGCCCTTGGAGTGGGCGAGCTCCACAAGCTCACGGGTGCGGTCGAGGTTGAGCTGGAAGGTCTCCTCGTGAGAGCCGTCATACATGATGGAGGTGAAGCCGGCGTCGATGCACTTGAAGCAATCCTCGTAGGAACCGTGATCGAGGTGAAGCGCCACGGGGACCGTCACGCCCGTGGCCTCAACGGCGGCCTTCACCATATCGGCGCAGACCTTGAAACCGCCCATCCACTTGGCGGCACCGGCGGTGCACTGCAAGATCAGCGGGGACTTGGCCTCTTCGGCAGCCTGCAGGACGGCGAGCGTCCACTCCAGGTTGTTGGTGTTGAAGGCACCGAGGGCGTAGTGACCGGCCTCGGCATCTTTGAGCATCTCGGCTGCATTAACGAGCATGTTGGACCTCCTGTTGTCCACTCGCTGACTGAAACGCCCCTGAGTGTAGCACGGCGGGTGCGACCATACGGGCGATATTCAGCTGCACGGCGCACTCTTAACGGTAATGCCGCAATCCGCGCCGCATGAACAGATTGCCAGACAGCTCATCGGCAATGGTCGTCGTGCCGTTGTGGCCGATGAGACACAAGGTGTCGGGCGGCAGCAGATGTCCGAGCTTACCCAGCGAATCCATGATGAGTGACGCATCGCCACCCTCCAAATCGGTGCGGCCATGGCCACCGGGGAAGAGCGTGTCGCCCACGAACGCGACGCTGCCGGTGGTGGCGGCGCAAAACAGCACGATGCCGCCGGGCGTGTGGCCCGGCGTTGCGATGACCTGCAGCTCCACGTTTCCGAACGCGATCACATCCCCTTCCGCAAGCAGGCGGTCGGGCACAGGCGGCATCTCGAACTCGAACCCCCACATGGCCTTCATGCTGTCGATGGCGCCCGCCATGAACGAGGCGTCCTCCGTTGAGATCAAAAAGGGAACCTCGGGCCCCAGGACCCGCCGTGCACCGGCGACACCGCCGATATGGTCGGCGTGGCCGTGGGTACATACGATCGCCTTGATGTCCACGCTCGGATGCTTGGCCTGAAAATCCCGCACCAGGGCCTCACCATCCCAAGCCGGGTCGATGATGATTGCCTCGTTTTTACTGCAGGCGAAAAACGTGTTGGTCTGGATGGGGCCGTTCACCACACAGGAGATGTCCAGCGCGCCGGCGGGCTCGAGATTCAGCTTCATCTATCGTCTCCTCTTCATCTGGCCGCCGCCCTCGCCGGGCATAAGACGGCGCACATCGTATACGCTCTCGACGCGGCCGATCGAGGCGAGCAGCTGATCGAGGAAGCTCGCATCGGAGATCTCGATCAGAAAGCGCAGCGTCGCCACGCCCTCGCGGTCCGTGGAGGTCGCCGCCGACAGAATGTTGCCGCCAGCGTCGCCGATGGCGATGGTGACGTCCTTGAGCAGGCCCATGCGGTCGATGCACTCAACCACCACCTCGACCTGGAACAGGGCATCGGCGCCCGTATCCCAACTCACGCCGATCATGCGCTCGGGATGCTCCATGAGCCCCTTGACGTTGGGGCAGTTGGCGCGATGCACCGAGACGCCGCGGCCGCGGGTGATGAAGCCCACGATGTCATCGCCCGCCACCGGGTTGCAGCAGTGGGCGAGGCGCACAAGCAGATCGTGATCGGCGCCCTCCACGCACACGGCCGAATTACCCTTGGCGCGGTGACGGCGCCCGTGGGTCGAGGTGCGCGGCGGCTGATGCACGATCTTGGAGATGGCCTCTTCCTTGGCCTTGACCGGATCGGGCCTTGGATCGAGGATCGCCTCCACTTTGTTGCCCACGGCGCGCGGCGCAACCTTGCCGGCGCCCACCGCCGCGAACAGATCCTCCAGGCTGCGATAATTTAAATCGCCTGCCACCTTGTTCAAGGCGCGCGTGGAGCGCGGCGTCGAGATCCCGTACCCACGCCGCCGCAGGTCCTTGGCGAGCATCTCGCGACCCGCCAGGGCATCCTCATCCTTGGTCGCGGCGGCGAAGTACCGGCGAATCTTGGATTTCGCGCTCGGCGTCTTGACGATACCCAACCAATCGCGCGAGGGCTTCGCGTTCTTGTTCGTGAGGATCTCCACGCGATCGCCCATGGCGAGCTCATGCGACAACGGGGCCACCACGCCGTTTACCTTGGCGCCCACGCAGTGGTTGCCCACCTCGGTGTGGACCGCGTAGGCAAAATCAAGCGGCGTGGAGCCCGCTCGCAAGCTGATGACCTCGCCTTTGGGCGTGAACACGAAGATCTCCTGGTCGAACAGGTCCACGCGCAGCGAGTCGAGGAACTCCTTGGGATCGCTGATCTCATCGGAGGTGGTCCAATCCAGGGAGCGCTTGATCCAGTTGATTTGGTCGTCCAGGCGCTGGGCAGAGGTCCCCTTGGTGGCGCTGGAGCCACCGGACTGCTTGTACAGCCAATGCGCGGCGATGCCGTATTCGGCCTGCTCGTGCATCTCATAGGTGCGGATTTGAATCTCAAGCGGGCGCGCCGTGGGGCCGATGACCGTGGTGTGCAGGCTTTGGTAATTGTTGAACTTGGGCATGGACACGTAGTCCTTGAAGCGCCCCGGCATCGGGCGCCACAGGGAGTGGACGGCACCCAGCGCCGAGTAGCAATCCCCCACTGACTGCGTGATGACGCGCAGGGCAACCAGATCGTAAATCTCGGAGAATTCCTTGCCCTTGCGCTTCATCTTCTGATAGATGGACCAGTAGTGCTTGGAGCGGCCGTTGATCTGGTATCCGGTGAGACCGGCCTGTTCGAGTTCGTCATCGAGCGTCTTGATGGTCTCGGCCAAAAAGCGCTCACGGGCCTCGCGGCTCTCGCTCACCATGCGGGCGATGCGCTGGTAGCTCTCCGGCTCGAGGTAGAAAAAGGACAGATCCTCAAGCTCCCATTTGATGGAGCTCATGCCCAAACGATCGGCCAGGGGTGCATAGACGTCCATCGTCTCGCGCGCCTTGAACAGGCGGCGATCCTCGCGCAGCGCGGCGAGCGTGCGCATGTTGTGCAGGCGGTCGGCGAGCTTGACAATGACGACGCGGATGTCGCGTCCCATGGCCAAAAACATCTTGCGCAAGTTGAGCGCCTGCTTTTCGTCCATGGTGTCCACGTCGATGTTCGTCAGCTTGGTAACGCCGTCCACCAGCTCGGCCACCGTCTGGCCGAAGTGGTCCGTGACGTCGGCCAGCGAGGTGGTCGTGTCCTCAACTGTGTCGTGCAGCAGCGCCGCGCACACGACATCGGAATCCATCTTGAGGTCGGCCAGGATGATGGCGACCTCGACGGGGTGGTTGATATAGGCCTCGCCGCTGCGGCGCTTTTGGGCGCAGTGCTTCTCGGCCGCGAAGCAGTAGGCGCGCTCGATGCGGTCCTGGTCCTCGGCGCTCATGTAGCGGCGCGCGAGCGTGGCAAGGCGATCGAAATTGTCGGCCTGATACTCACTCGGCAGGTCATCGGCGTGCTTGTAATGCACCATCTCGGAGGCGGGGCGCAGGGGCTCGGGGCCCTGCCGCCACTCGCCCGCCTTGCCCCGAGCGCCATGCGGCGTCGTTTTGGTATCCATGGCGTCCTCCTTACTCATCGCAGCCGTCCTGCGGCGTGATCGGACGGTTGATGCGAGCCAGCATATCACGGGCGGTGGCAGAAAGCGCCCAGGTGCAGAACGACGCGAACTCGCATCGGGCATGCAGCCCCTCCAAATACAGGATGGAGCGCGTGAGGTCCACGTGCCCGGGACGCTCGACCATCTCGATGCGCCGCTCACCGGCAGCCTCGTTCACGTGCACGAAGCCCAGCTCCTCAAAAATCGCCAGGGCGCTCGGTACGGCACGGTCCTCCACCGGCGTGCGTGTGTCCACCGCCAGACACATTTGCGCGATGTCCATGTCACTTGCCGCGAACGTCGCCTCGCCTGTGGTTCCCCGATGGCAACGCCACATGGTCTGCAGGGCGCGATAGAGCGTCACGAGCTCGTCTCGCGTGGGCGCTGCGGCATCGAGCAGACGCTCGTTGATGCGGGCGTCGCGGGCGGAATAGAGCAGGTGGATGCGAGAAGGCGCACCATCGCGGCCCGCGCGGCCGCTCATCTGATTGAACTCGATGGCTCCAAACGGCATATGGTAGAGCACCACGTGGCGGATGTCGGGTAAGTTCACGCCCTCGCCAAACGCCGAGGTGGACACGATGCAGGACAGATCACCCGCGCGAAATGCCTGCTCAGCTGCCGTGCGCTCCGCACGCGTGAGACCGGCATGGTAGAAGCCGATGCGAGCGCCCAACTCGGGCACGCGACGGCGCAGGGTGCGGCAAAGCGCTTGAGCCTGATCGCGCGAATTGACGTAGACGACGCTTTTCTCCCCCGTGGCCACGATGGACACGAGACGGTTCTCGCGCGTGGTGAGATCGCGACCATCATCGAGCTCGAGGTTCTCGCGCACGGACTCATCAACCACCGTGCAATCGATAGGCAACAGGCGGCGAATCTCGGCGGCGACCTCGGCCGTCGCCGTTGCGGTGACGGCCAGCACCCGCGGCGAAGCCAAGGCCTTGAGGCACGCGGGCATCTCGGCGTAAGCCACGCGATCGCCGCCCTTGGCGCCCGCCACGTGGTGGGCCTCGTCAATCACCACGAATCCGACGCGATTGCATGCCGCGAAGCGCTCATGATGGATGGCGAGAAACTCGGGCGTGGTGAGCACGATGTCGAGCGCGCCGGAGCGCAGCTGCGAAAACGCGCGGTCGCGCGCGGCGGCGGTCGTCTCACCGGTAAGCACGCCGGCCCGGATGCCAAGCTTGGCCAGAGCGGCGCTCAGGTGAAAGGACTGATCGGCGACCAGGGCGCGCAACGGATAGACGAACACGCTCGCGCGGCCGCGTAAAATCGCCTCGCGCGCGGCATGCACATGGAAGATGAGCGATTTGCCGCGACCCGTCCCCATGACGGCAAGTACGTTTTGGCTGTGCGCCAGCGCATCGAGCGCCTCCGCTTGGGCCGGATGAGGCTCGTGATTGCCGATGAAGGCGTGCACGAGCGAGCGCGTGAGCTGCTCGTACGACAGGCAAGCCAACGATGCGCGGCGCGAGGCATCCAGCGCAAGGGGCGCCTCGCAGACAGCGGGGGCAGCGGCGAGAGCGCCCGTGCCATGGCTGGCAGACGGCGCAACGGGCTGCGCGAGCGCGGGGGGCTGCACCTCGCCACGTGCGTCATCGCAGGTGCGGCACAAGATGTCCTTCACCATGAGCTTGGGCTTCACGCGGCCCTGCCAACACTCGGCCACGGCCTCGAACACCAAGTCGACCACAGAATCGCAGGCCACCAAAGACTCGATCTCGGGCGCGCGAAACATGATGGCCGGCACACTCGACGCGCCGTCCGTCGCGCAGAACCGCATGTGGTCGGCGGTTTTGCCGACGGCCGCGCGATGCTCCATCGTCACGCCGCGCGCGGCGAGCAACGGCACGCGGTTGCCCTGCCCAAAAGGCTCCAGCATGGAGATCTGATCGATGGTGTCCATGTCGAGCTCAGACAGGCGAACCGTCGCCGCGATCTCGCCGCGATCTTCGAATGCCTCGGCGGGAAGTTCGGCCAGCGCCGCCTCCAGGCGCTCGCGAAGCGCATCGAGATTCTCGGCCGCGCACGTCACGCCCACCGCGCCGGCATGTCCGCCAAAACGGATGAGCAGATCCGAACAGCGCTCCACCGCATCGAACAGGTTGACCGACCCCACGGAACGGCCCGATCCGCGAGCCACGCCATCCTCGATGGAAAACAACAGCGCTGGCACGTGGTAGCGGTTGACCAGGCGGCTCGCGACGATACCCTTGACACCCTCGTGCCAACCCTGCCCGCCCACCACGATGACACGGCCGGCATGGTAGGTCTGCGCCACGATGGCCTCGGCCTGTTCGGTGAGCGTCGCCTCGATGGCACGGCGTTCCCGATTCGTCTCTTCGAGCTGGGCAGCCAAACGGCCCGCCTCGACGGCATCGGTCGCCATGAGCACGCGCAGCGCCAGCATTGGGTCGGCCATGCGCCCGGCGGCGTTCAGGCGTGGGATGAGCGAGAACGACAAGGCATCGGCCGTGATGGTGGCGAGGTCGGTGCGCGTGAGGGCGGCAAGCGCGATGTAGCCGGGGCGGGTGGTGGTGCGCATATGAGCGATGCCGTCGGCCACCAAAGCGCGGTTCTCGGGCGTGAGCAGCATCATATCGCTCACGGTGCCAAGGGCGGCGACCTCGGTGAGGGAGCGCCACAGCTGCGGCTTGCCCAAGCGCTCACCCAGTACCTGCACGAGCTTGAGCGCCACGCCGGCACCTGCCAGCTCGCGGCTGGGGCCAGTGGCGACAAGCTTCGGGTCGGCCACGGGAACGCTGCGCGGCACCAGGTCGGACGGCTCGTGGTGGTCGGTCACGACGACATCCACGCCGCGCTCGACCAGGTAGCCGACCTCCTCGGCAGCGGCGATGCCGTTGTCGACCGTCACGACCAGGCCGGGATCGCACTCGGCCACCACGCGCTCGAGGGCGGTGCGCGTAAGGCCGTAGCCCTCGTCGAAACGGCGCGGGATAAACGGGGTGGCATCGGCGCCAAGCGAGCGCAACGCCTCGGTGAGCAGACACGTTGAGGTGATGCCGTCCACATCGAAATCACCGAACACGGCTATGGACGTGCCCTCGCGCACGGCGCGCTCAACACGGGCGGCGACCCGCTCCATACCGGGAATGACCAGCGGGTCGGCCCAATCACGATCGAGCGAGGGAGTGAGGAACAGCCGCCCCTCCTCCACCGAGGCGATCCCACGCGCCGCCATGATGCGCGCCACCAGCGGCGCGATGTGCAGCTGCTCGGCGAGCTCGGCCTCGAGCGCGGGGTTGCCCGCGGCAAGCGCCCAGCGGTGTGTGGTTGAAAGCGAGGACACAACTACCACCCCCGCAATGCGGCCAGGCGGCCAGACGATGTGTGCAAGATGGCGATATACGCCATCGCAAAAGCCCGAGGCCGCACGCGGTGCCCGCGCTGCAGGGCACCCGTTGCGCTACGGCCACAAAGGGCGCAGAAAAAGCGTTCCATGTGGATCAAATCCTTGTGGCAAGCCCGCTGCGGCGGGCATCGGTGTTGACTGCATCCCAGTATACACGGGGCTGCGGACAAGATTTCGATGCACCCGCAAACGGTGCCACCGCGTCCGGTAAACGGAAGAACGGCGCAGCCAAGGCGTCACACGGGTGGGCGCGACTCAGCCAAGTGGGACGATCTTGGTGCCGTGCAGCTCATCGACGCCGAGCTCGCGCGCCACATCCGCGGCGTTCTCGTGCGTGATGCCGCCGCCGGGCAGAATAACCAGGCGCCCGGCCGCATGGTCGATACATGAGCGCAGGCGCTCGAAGTTGCCCGCAATGGGCGTGCCGGCCGGGCCGCCGTGGGTCAGGATATGGTCGACGCCAAGCTCTGCCAGCGCGTCGATCGCAGCCAGCTGGTTGCTTGGATCGATGGCGTCGAAGGCCATGTGAAACGTGACGCCGAGCGCGCGGCCGCGCATCTCGCCCACACTTCGCACAACGTCGAGCAGGCAGCCCGTGGCTTCGGCATCCAACATGTAACCGCCGCTCTTGCGCTTCTTGAGGCAGCCGAGCACCACGCCATCGACGCCATTTGCCGCCGCCATGCGAATGTCGGTCTCCATGGCTTTGAGCTCGTCGGCGCCATACACGAAGTCACCGCCGCGCGGGCGGATGATGACGCGGATCTCGGCGCCTTCATGCTCGCGCACGATGCCCACGGCCTGCTCGATGACGCCGAGCGAGGGCGTGGTGCCGCCGACCGCGAGGTTATCGCACAGCTCGATGCGCGCGGCGCCCGCGCTCAACGCGGCATCGAGGTCCGTGGCGTTTTCGGCGCAAAACTCACACAGCATGGTGGCTCCTCACGTGAACAGATGGATTGCAGCCACAGAATAGCGCATCTCGGGCTGCGGTGCGCGCATGCCATCGCGCTGGAATATGCCACAAGCATGCTACAATTTTTGAAGCATTTTGACCGACGACCGTGATATCGAGGTCCCACGTGAGTATGATCGATCCGGCGCTGTTCGCCCTGCCAGGCGTGCGGCGCATCATAGTATGGCTCGGTATTACCAGCGCTATGACCGGGGCACTTGTCATCGGGCAGGCGCTGTGCCTCACCGCCGCCATCACCCAACTGTGGAACGGCGCGCCCGCACTCGATGCACTGGCGGGCGCGATGGGCTTTTTTGCCTGCTACAGTGCGCGCCAACTCGTGCGCAACGCCCAAGATGCCACGATGGAGCGCTTTGCCCGCGAGCGCGCCGGCTGTCTGCGCCAAGCGCTGCTGGCTGCCTACTATGATGCGGGACCGCGCCTCATCCAACAGCTGGGGAGCGGCAGCGCCACCACGGCCGCACTCGAAGGAGTCGATCGCGTGGAGGCGTATCTTGAGCTCATGCTGCCCAAGATCGTCGCCGCGGGCGTCATCCCGACCATGGTGCTCATCTGCGTCGCCGCGCTCGACGTGGTTTCCGGCGTCATCGCGCTCGTGGCCCTGCCCACCACCGTCCTGTTCATGGTCTTGCTCGGGCAAACGGCACAAGAGCGCGCTGTGCGTCAACACGCCGAATTCCAGCGCCTCTCCAACCATTTCATCGACACGCTGCGCGGGATCGAGACCCTGCGCCTGTTCGGCCGCAGCCGCTCGTTTGGCACGCACGTCTTCTCCGTGAGCGAGCGCTTTCGCGAGGCCACCATGCACACACTTGCCGTGGGCACGCTCTCCTCGGCCGTACTCGACCTGGTAGCCACCTTTGGGTTGGCGGCCATCGCCATCATGCTGGGCTTTCGTTTGTCTGATGGCACACTGGCGGCTTTCCCCGCGCTGGCCGTCCTCGTACTCGTACCCGACTATTTCGCCCCTCTGCGCGCCATGGCGGCCGACTTCCACGCCACGCTCGATGGCAAAAACGCGCTCGCGCTCATCGACGAGGTGCTGACCCAAGCCGGCAGGCGCGACGGCCGCACGGGGCGTCATGGCGCGGATACGGCACCGCTTCAGACGTGGGGCGCCGCCTCCACCCTCGCCTTGCGCGACATTCGCGTCACCCATGAAGGAGCACAGCCCTCCCTCGATGGTGTAACTTGCACCTTCACCGGCTTTGAACACGTGGGCATCGTGGGGCTGTCCGGCGCGGGCAAGACCACGTTGGCGCAGGTTGTCGCCGGGTTTTTAGAGCCTGGCAGCGGCAGCATCGAGCTTGACGGCGCGGCGATCGACACCCTGCACCGCAGCGACTGGCACCGACAGGTCGCGCTCATACCGCAGCACCCGCATCTGTTTTGCGCCACGCTGCGCGAGAACATCGCCTGGTACCGCCCGGATGCCAGCGCCGAACAGATTGAGAACGCCGTGGAGGCCGTGGGCCTCGCGCCGCTCATCGCGCAGCTGCCCGAAGGGCTGGACACCCTTATCGGCGAGGGGGGACGGGCGCTGTCGGGCGGCGAGGCGCACCGCGTGGCGCTCGCCCGCGCCGTGCTTGACGACGAGCGCCGCATCTGGATTTTGGACGAACCGACCGCGCACCTCGATATCGAAACGGAACTTGAGCTCAAAGAGCAGCTGATACCGCTGTTTCGCGATCGCCTCGTGATCATGGCGACGCACCGGCTGCATTGGGCGGATGCCATGGACACCATCTTGGTACTGGAGCACGGCCGCCTCGTCGAGGCTGGCACGCCGGCGAGCTTGGCCGCATCGCAAGGCGGCTATATGCGCATGGCGTGTGCCATCAACGGCACGCGCAAAACCGATGGAAGAAACGACGGTGAGGCAGATGCGTAGCGCTCCATCCCCACAAAAGGCCCGCGATGAGCGCCGCGCGCGCTTGGCGTGGCTTGCTCCCTACCTTGCGCAGCACCGCGGACGGCTCGTACTCGCCTGGACCCTTGGCCTTGTCGCAGCCGCGTTCGCCTGCGCACTCATGGTCGCCTCCGGGTATCTCATCAGCGGCGCAGCCGAGGCGCGCGGCTCCATATTGCTGTTATACGTGCCCATTCTCTACGTGCGCGTCTTCGGTGGCGGCAAGCCGCTGCTGGCCTACGCGGAGCGCTTGGTGAGCCACGATTGGGTGCTGCGCGCCACCTCGCACATGCGCCTGGCACTCTACGAGACGCTGGAGCGCCGGAGCCGCGCCGATGCCGGCCGCACGGGGCGTCTGCGCGCCAGCGATGTCTTGGGGGCACTGGCCGAAGACATCGGTCATTTGCAAAACCTGTATCTGCGCAGCCTGTTTCCCAGCGTCATCGCCTGGACGCTGTATGCGCTCGCGCTCGTGGCGCTCGGGCTGCTCTCCCCCGGCATGGCGGCGGCGTTTGGACTGGGGTGCGCCGGCGCCGCCATCGCGGGGCCGGCGATCTCGCGCAAGGTGAACGGTCCGCGCGAGCACGCACGCCATGGCGCCAAATCCGCAGGCTATACGCTGCTCACCGATCATGTGCTCGGCTTGGCCGACTGGGTATGCTCGGGCAGGCGCGAGAATTATCTCGGCGCCGGCGCGCAAACGCGGGCCGACGGCATCAAGGCCGAGGCGGCCGGGCGCGCCTTTGACCGCAGGCGCGATGCGCTGATCCAGGTTGCGTTCGGCGGTACGGCGGTGGCATTGCTGCTATGGGCCGGAGCGCGCTTTGGCGGGGAGACGGGCGTGGCCTCGAACACGACGCGTTGGATCGCCGCCTTTGTGTTGGGATTCTTCCCCCTGGCAGAGCAGTTCGCGCCGCTTTCCGGGGCGGCAAGCGAGGCATGCGGACACAAAGGCGCCATCGACCGCCTGCGCGGCCTCGAGCAGGGCGTCACGGCAGACGCTCCACCTGCGGGTGGCTCGGCCAGTCGTAAGGTTCCGCTGCCGCACGAGGCGACCATCACCCTCACCGATGCATGCTTCACCTATCCAGGTGCGAGCACGCCGGCGCTCACCCACATGAACCTCAGCATTCCGCACGGTCAGCACGTTGCCATACTCGGTAGGAGCGGTGCCGGCAAATCGACCCTCGCCGCCTTGATGCGCGCCGAGCTCTACCCTGATGCGGGCAGCGTGCGCATCGGCTCAACTGCCGCCCGCGACCTTGCCGAGTGGATGCCGGAGCTGATTGGCGTTGTCCAGCAGCAGACCTATCTGTTTAACACCACGCTGTTCGACAACCTCTGCGTAGCGCGTGCCGACACCACACGCGCCGAAGCGCTCGAAGCGCTCACGCGAGTTGGGCTTGGCCCGCTTGTACAACGTCTGCCGCAGGGACTCGACACCATGGTCGATGAGGGCGGCATGCGCTTTTCGGGCGGCGAGCGCCACCGCATCGCGCTTGCCCGCATCCTGCTGCGCGACACGCCCATCGTGCTGCTTGACGAGCCGTTCGCCGGGCTCGACCCGATCACCGAGCGCGATCTGCTCGCCTGTCTGCGAGACGTGTTCGCCGGCCGGACCTTGGTGCTCATCACCCACCACCTGGCCGGCATCGAGCAGATGGATCGCGTGCTCTTTGTGGAAAACGGCGCCATCGCGATGGACGGTGCACCTGAGGAACTTGCGCACACCAACGAGCGGTTCTGCGCGCTGCTCGCTTTTGACCGTGGGCAGATGCCGGCCGTATAGCCTGGCGCGCCGCGCACAGCGCGACAGCACCCCGAGCTATACGGCGCGCTGTCGCGCACCCTCCAACAGAGGGCACCTCAGATACGGCCATGTGAGGATACCGTGCGAGACGGAGGCTTCACATGTGCGCCGTCTATGTGCTGCGTCTTCGCCTCGCTACAGCATGAGGTCTCCCAGCAAGCGGTTGGTCGCATGCGTGACGGTATGCGAGGCCACCGTGCCGTCCGAAGCCACCTCGTGTACGCTGTAACCCCAGCTCTCGTAAAAGTGAACGACCTTCTCAGCGGTAAGTGCCTGCGGCCCAAACAGCCATGGCGCATCCTTGCGCTGCGAGGCATCGGCCGCAAACGACAGCGAGGGCGCCGTCCAGTACGGTACACCGTGCGCCATGCCGCGCGTCGCATGATGCGTATGGCCGCACAGCACGCCCGCGCAGCCGCGCTCGTACAGCACGCCCGCCAAACGGGCCGAACCCTCGCAAGCCGGCATATCCGATTGGCTGGAACACAGGTGATGGTGCGTCACGACGAGCGCAGGCAGCCCTGCGGTCGCGGCATCGGCAAGCTCGCCGTCAAGCCAGGCGAGCTCATCGGCGCCCACCCGACCATCCGGATGCGCGGGATCGCTTGTATCCAGGCCCACCAGCACCAGCCCCTGCGACAGGCCCAGGCAAGCCCGCGCGGGTGCATCGGACCAGGCGTCTGCGCAATCGCGTGCATCACCCCACACCGCGCAAAACGCCGCGCGGTCATCATGGTTGCCGGGAACTGCCAAAACAGGCATATCGGCGGCAACATATCCAACTTCTTCCAACGCGTCTTGCAGCGCGGTGCGCACCAGCTGGTGATCTTGCATGTCGCCGGCATGCGTGATGTCGCCCGTGAGCACCACCGCATCGATGGGACCGGCCGTCGCGGCATCGAGTACGGCGGCGCGCACATAGGCGCGCGTATCGCCCAGGCGAGCCAGCAGCTCGGGGAAAAACCCGGCCCCCATCGCACGGCCGCACGCCTCCTCTCCCATCCAAGCGCGGTTGAAGTGCACGTCAGACATATGCAGAATCCGCACGGTGCCAGCCCTGTTCATGTCGCACATCGCGCATCCCCTTTCGGTACCCTCAACAACGTTTTTTCGCAGCCTGTATGCGCCGCCGGCATCACGGCCGCCATCGCGTCATGCAAAACGGGGTGGCCGCCGCGCACCTCTGCGCCGCAGGCCACCCCGCCATCATATCCCGCGCGCTTAGCGCAAGCGCTCGCGAATCCAACCCGTCACGGCGTCGAGCACGAACACCGTGATGATCACGCCGAGCAGGATGATGCTCACCGTGGGCCAGTTGCGAGCCTGGATCGCGAAGATGAGCGGCGCGCCGATGCCGCCGGCGCCCACCAAACCGAGCGTCGAGGCGCTGCGCACCGCGATCTCGAAGTGGTTGAGCGACAACGAGGAGAAGATCGGCATGAGCTGCGGCACGCGGGCGCAGAAGAACGCCTGCCAAAACCCGCCGCCCACCGCGCGCACAGCCTCGGCCGGCGCCTCGTCCATCGCCTCGATCTGCTCGGTGAATAGCTTGCCCAGCATGCCGATTTGATGCACGCCGATGGCGAGCACGCCGGCAAAGGGGCCGGGACCCACCACCTTGACGAAGATGATGGCATACACCAGCTCGGGGAATGCGCGCAGGACGTTGCACACGAACTTGCCCACGCGCGGCACGATGCCGTTGCCCCACAGGTTGCGCGAGCTCACGAGCGCCATGGGCACCGCAAGCACCGTGGCGATGGCCGTGCCGAAAAACGCGATGCCGGCCGTGAGCGCCAACAGGCTCACCAGGTCCTCGCCCGAGCCGTCGTACACAAAGCCCCAGTCGGGCGAGAGCAGGCCCGTGAGCACGTCGCCGGCAAGCGCCGGGTTGAACGTGGCCAGGCCTGAGTAATCCAGGCCCATGGCCGACCAGATCACCACCGCCACCACGGCAGCAGAAATCAGCGTACCGCGAAGGCGCGCGGAGATGCGCGGCGAGCGCGCCGTCGTTGCCTCTGCCATTATGCGAGCCTCCTTCGGACCGCCTCACTCACGGCATCCACGATGCCAACCACCACGAAGATCATGAGGATGACCACGCTCACGCGGTCGTAGCGGAACAGGCCGAGCGACGCGTTGAGGATCACGCCGATGCCGCCGGCGCCGACATAGCCAAGCACCGTCGAGGCGCGAACGTTGATCTCGAAGGCATAGAAGAAATAGCTCGCCAGTTGACTTGCCACCTGCGGGGCAATCGAGAACACCGCGATCTGCATACGCGTGGCGCCCACGGCCTCGGCGGCCTCGATGGGCGCGTAGTCGATCGTCTCGATCGTCTCGAAGATAAGCTGCGAGGTCACGCCCAAGGTGAAGATGGTGATCGTGACCACGCCCGTGAACTCGCCGATGCCCATGATGGCCACGGCGAGCGCGGCGAGCAGCAGCGTGGGGATGGTGCGCACGATGTTGAGCACCAGGCGTACGACACCCGTGACCACCCGGTTGCGCGTGACGACCGTGGTTGCCAAGAACGCCAGGGGCACCGCGACCACAAAGCCCACGACCGTGCCCAGCACTGACATCTTGATGGTGCGCACCATCGGGTCGATCAGCTCGGGGATATAGGAGAAGTCCGGCTGCATGAACTTGGACAGGAAGGCCGCCGCCTGCGGGCCGCCGGTAACGACGGCGGCGAAATCGGCATCGGTCACCGCGGCGCTCGCCACAAGCAACACCGCGATGATGAAGGCGACGAACGCCTTCTTGTACCAATCGAAGTGAACGGTGTCGGCGATTCTCATCACGCGACCGCCGTCTCTGCCATGGCGCCCTCGGGCACGCACGTGCGGCCGTCACGTTCGTAGATGGCGGCGAGCTGCTCGGGCGTGAGTTCGCTAGGCGTGCCGTCGAACACCACCGCACCGGCGCGCAGGGCGATCACGCGACTCGAGAACTCGCGCGCAAGATCCACCGAGTGGATGTTCACCACCACGGTGACGTTCTCCTCGCGGTTGATGCGCGCAAGGTCCTGCATGACGGTGCGCGTCGTGACCGGGTCGAGCGAGGCGACCGGCTCGTCGGCCAAAATGATCCGGGCGCGCTGCACCATGGCGCGCGCGATGGAAACGCGTTGCTGCTGGCCGCCGGACAGCTCGTCGGAGCGGGAGTGCAGCTTGTCGAGCAGGCCGACGCGCTCGAGCGCCTGCTCGGTGTGCTCATAGTCCTCCTTGGTGAACAGACCCAGCACGCTTTTGAGCGTGGAGTAGTACCCCAGACGGCCCGAGAGCACGTTGCGCTGCACCGTGGAGCGCTTCACCAGGTTGAAGCTCTGGGAGATCATGCCGATGTTGCGGCGGATCTCGCGCAGCTGGCGCTTGTCGGCACGCGTGATGGAGGTGCCGTCCACCAAGATCTCGCCCTCGCTCACATCGTGCAAGCGGTTGATGGCGCGCAGCAGGGTTGACTTGCCCGCACCCGACAAGCCGATGATGGACACGAACTCGCCATCGGCGATGGACAGGTTCACGTGGTCCAGGCCACGCGTGCCGTTGCCATAGACCTTCGAGACGTCCCTGAACTCGATCATATCGTTCCTTTTATGCAGCATGGGTGATTCACGACCGCGCAGGCATGCCGCCGGCGCACAACGAAGAGCGACCCCGGCACGGGGCCCAGGGTCGCTCCCACCAATCGACTCGGGCCTTGAGCGCTACTCAGCGGCCTTTGCGGTGTAATCCTCGATGGTGTCATAGGCACCCTCGTCGACCTCGGTGTAGCCCTTGTGGCCCCACAGGGTCATGGCCTCGGCGCCCTCCTCGTCGTTGGCCATGTTGAGGAAGGTCTCGCGGATCTTGTCCTGCGTCTGCTCGTCCATGTCCGGATGCACGGCGATGGCGTCGTTGGGGATGTCGCCCTCGGTGAGGAACAGCACGCGCAGCTCGGCGAACAGGTCGGTATCGGCGAACTTGCCGGCAAACACGTTGCGGGCGCCCTCGAACACGAAGCAGGCATCCTGCTGGCCGTTGAGCACGGCGGTCATCTCGCTCGGGATGTCGTTAACGGTGGTCAGGGTGCAGTCCTTGGCCGGGTCGATGCCGGCGTCCTTCATCTCGGCGACCGGGTAGATGTAACCGCTGGCAGAGTTCGGGGAGAGCGTGGCGATCTTCTTGCCCTTGAGGTCCTCGATACCCTGCATGTCGCTATCGGCGCGCACGAGCACCTCGCCCTTGAACGTACCGGCGAGCTCGCCCTCCAACGGCTTGCCCGTCTCGCGGTCGTAGGCGCCGAGCTCGGAGGTGAGGATGGCCTTGGCGCAACCCTGGTTGCGCGCCTGTACGTAGGCGGCCGGCGGCATAATGCCCAGATCGACCTTACCGGAGGCCATGGCCTCGACGATGGTGGTGTAGTCGGTGGCGAGGGTGACGTTCACCTCGCGGTCGAGCTTGGTCGAGAGGTACTCGGCGAAGGGCTTGGCCTTGGCCTCCATGCTGCCATCGTTGTTCGTGGGAACGAACTGGACCTCAAGGGGCTTGTCGGACGCAGCAGGGGTGCTGCCCGCGTCGCCACCGTTGCCGCCGCAGGCCGTGAGCACGGACAGCGAACCGAGTGCGAGGGCACCGGAAAGCAGGGTACGGCGGCTGACGACTTGGGTGAGCGCAGTCTGGGACATAGTTGCAGGGCCTTTCTGTGAGATGGGTGGCTTGTGCCGTGAGTGCCAGTATGGCACCGCAGTATAAGAGCATTGTAAGGGCTGGTGCGTTTTTATATGCCGAAAAATCACGTATCGTGCGATTTCTCATAGAGATGAGCGATCACGTGGGCCTCATGCAAGGCCGGCCGGCAAGGTGAGCGGCGAGCGAACCTGGCGGAGAAGCGCGAAAACGAGGGCGGGCTGCGCAAGCAAAGGGCATGGATGCGCGGGTACAATGAGCGCAACAGATTCGTCCCGAGCGCCAAAGGAGCACCCATGCCCGCACAAACCAACGCACGCACCGTGAACATCGGCATCATCGGCTTGGGCACGGTCGGCTCCGGCGTGGCGCGCCTGCTTGCTGCAAACCACGACGAGTACCTGAGCGCCTATGGCATCGACCTGTGCCTTGTCAGGGCATGTGCGCGCCATCCCGAGCGCGCCCGCGAGCTGGGCCTGGATGCGGACACGTTCACGACCGATTGGCGCGAGGTCGCATGCGATGGCGCTGTTGACATCGTGGTCGAGCTCATCGGCGGGCGGCATCCGGCCACCGAGATCATGACCGAGGCCTTCAAGCGCGGCAAGCACGTGGTGAGCGCGAACAAGGCGCTGCTCGCCGCCGATATGGAGCGACTGGCGCAGGCGGCGCGGAACGCCGGGGTGCAGCTGCGCTGCGAGGCGTCGTGCGCGGGCGGCATCCCCATCATCGATGCACTCGAGCGCGGTCTTGCCGGCAACGAGATGCGCACCATCGCCGGCATCATGAACGGCACCACCAACTACATCCTCTCACGCATGGACGCCGAGGGCGCCGGTTTTGAGGAGGTGCTGAAAGACGCGCAGCGCCTGGGTTACGCCGAGGCCGACCCGACCGCCGATGTGGACGGCCTGGACGCCGCCGCCAAGCTCGCCATCCTCTCCTCCATCGCCTTCCATACGCGCGTGACAAGCGATGATGTTTCCTGCCAGGGCATCCGCGCAGTGAGCGCGACCGACATCTCCTGGGCGCGCGAGCACGGCATGCGCATCAAGCTGCTCGGCGTGGGCCGAAAAACACCCGCCGGCATCGAGGCCCGCGTGCACCCGGCGCTCATCCCCGCCAACCACCTGCTTGCAAGCGTCAACGGCGCCATGAACGCCGTGTACGCCGTGGGCGATGCCGTGGGCGAGACGATGTTCTATGGCGCCGGGGCCGGCTCGCTGCCCACCGCAAGCGCCGTCATGTCCGACATCCTCGCACTGGCCGCGCCGCTGGCACACGGCGCTGATGTCGCCGCTGAATCGGCGCCCTTCAAACGCCGATTCGCGATCGCGCCCGCAGATGAGCAGGAAAGCCGCTTCTATATGCGCATTGAGCTCACCGAGGCGGCCGTTGCCAAGAGCGGTGACACGAAGCGCGCGGCCGAAGGCGTGCGCGATGCGCTCGCAAGACTCGGCATCCCCATGAACCCCGAGTCCTGCACCGTGGGTCGGGAAGCCATCTACACCACGGACGTTGTCCCCGCAACGGCACTGTGCACGGCGCTCGATCGCGCCGCCGAGGATGGGTTGATCGAGCGCGCGGCCGGCATCATCCGCATCGAGGACACCGACGCCTGGAGCGCGGCGTAACGGCAGGCCGTAGCTCACAAAAGGCCCGCGAGCCCATAACGCTAGGGACTCGCGGGCCTCTATCAAAAAACCAGGTGAAAACACCGCAACATGGATCTGCGCAGACAGCACACCAACCCACCAACAGTCAACGCCAAACCAATGGGGCATCCGCCGTCTATTGTTACAAATCGAGCATGTAGCGCGACCCAATGAAGAACTGGCGGCCGATGTAGATAGGCACATCGTTTTGATCGAGCGCGTAGGTTGTTATGTACAGCATGGGCTCCCCAACGGCCACATGCAAACGCGCGGCCCGCGAACTTGAGGCGCCCACAGACTCCACCAGTACGCGCGCATTCTTGACGGGCCGCCTGGCGTACAGCCGTTCCATAAGACGATACATGGACTCTTCCCGCAAATCGGCAGTTGCCAGCTCCCTACATGCGGCATACGAGACACACATATTCTCTTCGAACACCGGCTGACCATCAGCCGTGCGAACGCGCTGGATATGGAGAACCAGATCATCGTCGCCCAACCCGAAAAACTCTCGTTCATCAGGCCGGGGAACCACGATTTCCCGATCGATCAACTCCGCCCCGGGAACTCGACCGTCCTTTTCGCAAATCTGCGTAAAACTCTCCGGCAAGCCGCCTTGCAGCAGCTTTCGACGCAAGCGAGGGGCACACACGAACGTGCCCAAGCCACGACGCTTCACGACGATCCCGGCAGCGCTTAGGTCCTCGATGGCACGACGAACCGTGATGCGGCTCACCCCATAGCGCTCGGCAAGCTCAACCTCAGTGGGAATCTTGTCCCCAGGCGCATATTCGCCCTCATCGACTGAGTGCTTAATGTCATCGAAGATGCGCTGATACAAAGGGGTTTCCAACAATCTCACGTCCAACCAACAGCCATGTATTCCGCCAACAAGCACCCAACAGCGCGATGAAGAACGCTTTTGAGCTGCCCCCCCCCGCACATTTTGCCGGTCGCTGCAAGTGTATCACGCAGACCAGGAACACTTTGGCCATCGCCACTACAACGAACAGGCAAAACGAACCACGAGGAGATGCGCCGATTGCGCACGGGGCACTGCGCTTCATTGCTGTGCAGTGCCCCAAAACCTTTGCCTGTTGCTGGTCGCTACGCAACAGCCTCAGTAATCTCCAAACGAGCGAGCTCGGCGTCGAGCGTCGCGATATCTTCCTCCGAGAGTTGCCAATCAAAGGCGGCGCAATTCTCGACCGCCTCATCCACCTTGCGCACACCGGTCAACGCCGTGGAGACAAAGCTCTTCTGCGTGCTCCAATTAATAGCAATCTGCGCCAGTGGCTTGCCGTACTTCTCGCTCAGAGCGTCCATCGTCTTGAGGAACTCCTGGATCTTGGAGAACATCGGCTCGCGATAGAAGGGATAAAACGTCGCCCGGAAGTCCTTTTCATCGAACACCGGCTTCTCGCGAACGGTGCCCGTCAGAATGCCGGCCCCAAGCGAGCCCCACGTCATAACATCGATATTACTCACCTCGCACCACATGAGGTCGGAGAGAGCCGATTGGTTCACCATGGAAAAAGGAAGCTGAACGATATCGATATCCGCGACGGCCGATGCCCGCTCGATGAGAGCGCGATCAGCATTGCAAAGGCCCAGCATCTTAACGGCACCCTGCTCTTTGAGCTTGTTGACACATGCCATCGTATCCTCAATGGGGGTTCCCAGGTCATCGGGCCAGTGCATCAGGTACATATCGATGTAATCGGTACCCAACCGACGCAGGGAATCATCAAACTCGCGCAACACCGAGTCAGGGCGGCTACAGTGAACCCCCTTGCCGTCCTCGATATAAGATCCGTACTTAGTGGCGATAAGCACCTTGTCTCGGATCCCCTCGATAGCGCGACCAACGACCTCCTCGGAATGTCCCTCACCGTAGATGGGGGCCGTGTCAATCAAGTTTACGCCGCCGTCGATCATCGCACGGATCGCATCAACGGACTCGGCGTCATCGATCTCGCCGTATCCACCACCCATGCTGTTCTTACCGCCGATTGCCCACGTACCGACCGTAATCTCAGAAATCTGCTGGCCGGATTTTTTCATAGTCTTATAACGCATGATGGTTTTACGCCTCCTGGCATTGAACGCTGATACGGAACATCCCGGGCTCACACGCGCGCTCAAAAGCATGCTGAATCTGGGAAATCGGCAGTTTTTCCTCAACGAGCTCGGTGAAATCGGCGACGCGCATATTGATCATGGCGGCAGCCTCACGGAAATCCTGAGCATCGGCGCCATAACTACCCACGATGACCATGCGCCGATAGTGGATGGTATTGGGGTCGAGGTTCCATGTCGGCGCCGGATAGCCTGCGGCAAAGATGAGCAGGTGAGCGCGCTTTTCCTTTGCCATCTCAAGCGCCTGGGCATAGGCGCCAGAGGCACCCACCGCGATGATGACGCCGTCGGCGCCCTTACCGCCCGTCAGCTCCCGAACCTTCTCAACGGGGTCGCATGCGGACACGTCAATGGCCTCCAGCCCCAAACGACGAGCCGCCTCGAGCTTCTTCGGCATCATCTCGGTGATGAGCACGCGACAACCGTGCGCCTTGGCGACAAGCGCGTTCAGGATGCCCATGGTGCCGGCGCCGATGACCACCACGGTATCGCCGTAGTTCACGCCAAAACGGCGGAAACCGGCGCAGCAGGTACCCAGAGGCTCAAGCAGGGCAGCTACAGAAGGATCGACCCCCCCATCGATCTTATAGCAGGCGACCTCCTTGGCGACTGCGTAGTTCGCGCACCCAGCGTTGCCGAAATACCCATCCGGGTTCGGATGATCGGCACTTTGAAGCTTCGTGCACTCACTCGTGCGGCCCTCGCGGCTGGGCTCGGAATACGGATCGTACTGGTAGCCGCTCGCCACGTAATCGCCGACCTTCACGCTTTCGACCTGCGCGCCGACCTCCATAACGGTACCTGCCCATTCGTGGCCAAACGTCAGGGGCATCGGGCGGTTGCGCGCGCCATTGAAGGCTCCGTATTCGGAAGTGCAGATGTTGTTTGCATCCACCTTGACAAGCACATCGTGATCGCCGAGTGCGGGAAGCTCACGGTTGATGACCTCCGCCCTCTCGACCGCCGTCAAAACTGCCGTCCTTGCTTTCATGATTCTCCTCGATTCTTCTCAGTCGGTTACCTTTGCGCAAGATCAGCGTGCTGTTTGACGATGAGGTCCAGCAGCATCCAATCGTCGTCGGTAAGACCGCACACCTCTTTGGCAAACGCCCGCACCCCGTCCGCATCGCCAAGCTCGACATCGCGCTCGCGAGCGAGGCACGCCAAACCGTAGGCGATGCCACGAGCCAGGTAAAACGGCACGATACTGTGACGCAAGCACATGAGCGCGGGCCCCACGAAGCGGTTCTCGTGTGAGAGCTTCTCGTCGGCGCTGGCTATGACGCGTTCCACCGGGTCACGCACATCGGCATCGAGCTTTGCCGTGATGAAGGCGACCCACTCTGCGTCCTCCGCAGCGTCATAGTCGTACTCCTGCACTATCGCGGTATGCGCTTCCTCGAACGCGCCCACGATATTCGCGCGGATCCACGGGTCGCGATGGCAATCGCAGATATACTCGAGCCCTGACATGCACCCCATGAAGCCGGCCATGGCGTGACGCATGTTGCCGCAGTACACCTTGCGGTATATCAGGCCCTGCGCCCCGGTGACGTACGAGACGCCCTCCACGTCCACGCGCTCACCCTTCCAGGCATCCGCATCGATCTCAAGACCGGGGTTTGCCGACACCACCACCTGCCACGGATTGGCACCGGCCTCGCTCGGCATGCCGGCCGCCAGCACCATGACCTGGCAGACGCCTACGCGGGCATCGAAATACGCCGCGCCGTCCGCATCGAGTTCCGCTCGAATGAGATCGGTGACCTTCGCCGGTGCGCCCAGCGCGTTCACGCACAGCAGCACGTTGAGGCCACGCTCACAGCCACAGGCCACACGAGCGGCGATCGCCCGGGCGATCACGTGGGCGATGCTCGCAAATGCCCCCTCGTACACGCAGCACGCCGCAATATCGACGTCTTGCAGCAGCTCGACGATCTGCTCGTCGCGCGCGCTGTCCACGATGGCGAAGTCATCGACACGCGTGCGGTCGTCCACATCGTGGCCATCGGTCACGCGCACCTCGTAATACCCTTGCGCCTCGAGCTGCCTCATACCCTCCATGTACATGTCGTACAGATGCAGACTGTACCCCGCGCGGGAGAACAGAAGCCCCACGACGCCCCTGCCGATCTTGCCCGCACCGAGGATTGCCAGCTGCTTGCCTTGCGCTTTCTCACTCACGACTGATCACCTCGCCAAACGCTAGGCGATGATGCCGAGCATACTGAGGGCAACGCCCACGACCAGCAAACCGAGCAACAGCGGCACAACGTTGACCTTCTTCTTGCCAATGAGCCAGAAGCACAGCAGCACCAGGCCCAGCGGCAAGATCTTGGGGCAAACCGTGTCGAACAGTGACTGGACCATCGTGGGATCGCCGCCGGCAGCATTGGGAATGGTGAGTGCGGTGGTCAGGTTCACGTTGAACGCCGTCATGGCACCGATCGCGGCAAGGCCGATAACCGAGGCCGCATAGGAGATCTTTTCCATGATGCCGGACGATTCGGCCTGCTCAAGCAACTTGGTGCCCATCTGATAACCGCTTTTGAGGGTCACCCAGCGGGTGATGAGCTGCGGGATGTTGAAGATGAGCAGGAACAGAATGGGGCCGGCGATGTTGCCCGCCGAGGCCATGGAGATGACCACCGCCGTGGCAATGACACGGAGCGTGGCGTGAAACACCGTGTCCCCGATGGCAGAAAGCGGACCCATAAGCGCCGTCTTGATACCCGTGATAGTCGAGGTGTCGAAGCTAGGGTCTTGGGCGTTCTGCTCTTCCATGGCAAGCACGACGCCGAGCGGGAGACCGCCAACATAGGGCGTCACGTTGAAATACTCACTCATATGACGCGTGTACGCTTCGATGCGCTTATCTTTGTCGTTGGCATAGATCTTCTTGAGCGCCGGAATCATCGCGTAGGTAAAGCCGGCATGCATCTGACCGGGGTAATCGTTCATACCGTTCAGGTGAATGTAGCGGCCATAGATCTGGCGGAGATCCGCATCGCTGAGCTTTCCGGTCGAAGTCTCGTTAGAACTCATTGTCATCACCCATATCTACAGTCGCAGCGGCAGGGGTCTTTTCATCGCGGGCAACGATGATGAGCGCCACGGCGAACGTCGCCAAAAGCGTGACCGCGATGACGGGGAGCTGCAGGTAGGCAGCAAGGATAAAGCCGATAAAGAACCACGGCGCGAGCTTCTTGTCCATGATCATCGTCAGCAGCAGGGCAAAGCCGACAGCGGGCAGGAGATTGCCGCCGGAGGCAAGGCCGTTGATGACCTGTGTCGGGATGGCGGCCACGGCAGCCTCGAGCGCGGCGCTGCCCAAAAGCACGCCGAGGAATCCGATGAGGAAGTACAACCCAAAGGTGCCAATCCAGCTACCCGCCCAGAACAGGGCGCGAGCGGCCTTGTCGTTGTCTTTCGCAAGCTGAGCCTTCATGGCTTCAGCAAAAGCATTGTTAATGAACTTGCACAGCACGAACGCAAAGCCGCCGAGGAGCGCCAGCGGCACGGCAAACGCCGTTCCCACGGCAGTGCCGGCGCCGGTGATGATCGCGAACGCCGTCGAGACGCCGGCGGCAGTGCCGCCATCGGGAGACACAGCCGCGCCGACCGGGAACGAGCCCAAAAACACGATTTCCAGCGTGGCGCCGATAATCGTGCCCGTCACGGGATCGCCCAGCACGAGACCCATGAGCGCCCCCTCCACAATGGGGCGGTTGAGCATGCTGTAACCAAAGAAGTAATCCATTTTCGAAAGACCGACCACAAGGCCGGCAAGCAGAGCCTGAACTAGCATCAACGTTCACATCCTTCCAAGGTTGTCAATGCACGGGAAAGCACATCCCGCGGTCTGCCAAAATAGGAGGGGTTCGTCATCTCCAGAGCCGCATCGCCCGCATAACCCGCGTTCGCAAATCCGCACAGCAGGTCGGCTGGATCCAGCTCCCCCTTCTGGTCCCCCCAGGCCAGATGAGTGGATTGTCTACGATCGAGGTTTGTCAGATGCACGTACCCCACGCGCCCGGCGAAGCACCTGAAATACGCCTCGACATCCTCTCCGTTGCGGGCAACTGTCCCCGTGTCAATCGTCACCTGGAGGTTCGGCTCGCCCACATCCTCAAGCACCCGCCGAAGCGCTTGCATATCGGCAACCAGCCGATACGGCTTCTCGACCAACGTCTCAATCGACACGGTAAGCCCAGCCTCGCTCGCCATGTGACAAATCATGCCAAGCATGGACACCATGGCGTCCCAATTTCGGGCGCGATCGGCATCAAAGGGAACCCATCCCGCATTGAGCGAGAGGCGCGATGAGCCGAGCATGGAGGCAAGATGCACCACCTGGCGGTAGTACCCTGCCGTAAGGCGACGTATCGCTTTGTCCGTGGAGGCGATGTTGTACGCCTTCGGGTTTCCCTGCTCGGGCGTGAGCGTCGCGGCGCGCATCCCCCGCTGGCGCATGCCCCGCACAACCTCGTCGGCGTTATAGAGACCATGCGCGTCGATGTTCACATGGCTGTTGCACAGCCAGACGTCGACATCGCACACACCCAGGTACCTGACATCATCGAGAAACGTCTCGAAGCTCCAGTAACGCCAGATCTGGTTGGTCGGGAGTGTGCGAATGGACACGGTCCGCTACGCCTTCCCGACGCACCCGAACACGTCCATGTAGTGCATGAGCGCATCCTTGTACGCCTCGGCGCCGAACAGGTCGTACTGCCACGAGCTGATCTTCTTCTTGTCCGGATCGACATCGGGCGCGTAATCGGCCTCGATCCGATCCTTGACCGCCATGTTGGAAGCCTGAGAAAGATCGGTCCAGAGGTTCACCTTCTGGATGCCGCACTCGATGGCATGGGCGATGAGGTCGTCGCCGGTGCCGGAACCGCCGTGCAGGACCAGCGGGACCTCAACGCTGCCGGCGATGGTCTTCAACAGGTCGAACTCCAGGTGCGGCGTGCCCTTGTACGCCCCATGGCTCGTGCCGACGGCCACGGCGAGGCAGTCCACCCCGGTCGCCTCGACAAATGCCGCCGCCTCCTCGGGATGGGTCAGACCCGCGTCGCGCGTCTCGGCGTACTCGTTGCCCTGACCCACGTGCCCCAGCTCTGCCTCAACAGACATTCCGACGGCATGCGCGATCTTAACAACTTCGCGCGTCTCCTCGACGTTTTGGTCGTAGGAAAGCGTCGAGCGATCGACCATGACCGACGAGAACCCGGAGCGAACCGCACGGATGATATGCTCGAACGGGCCACCGTGATCGAGATTCAGGGCGAAGGGAACCTGCGGGAAACGACGTTCATAGAAGCGGGAGAGCTCGCCCATCTCCTCAATGCCGAACACGCCGGGAACACCCAGGATGACTGGGGCGTTCAACTCGGCTGCCGCCTGGAGGCAGGCCTCCATGGTAAAGCGGCTGTACACATTGGGCGCGGGAATCCCGTACCCGCCCTTCTTTGCCTCTTGCAGAAGCTCGTGCATCGGTTGCAGCATACTGACATCCTCTCTCTTTTGGCGCTCACGCGCCTGTTACCGATACAGTTCTTTCTTCTCGGTGGGAACCTGGCGGATCTCCAGCTCCACCCCACGACCCGACAGCTCGCGGAGCATTGCTTCCTCATCGGGAAGCAAGAAGATCGCCTGGCTCACCTGCCGCGTGCCCTCGCGCTTTTTGATGCCGCCGAGGTTGATGCTCGTGATTTGGGGGCACTCGTCGCAGATGCGCTTGGCGTCGGCAACGCTACCGGTCACGATGAGCAACTTATATTTGTCCGTGACCCCGCTTTTGAGCGCCTTGATGCTGTCGTCAATCGTCTTGATCACCAGCTTCACGCCCTGGGGCTTTGCCAAACGCAGCGTCGTCATCTTGATGCTGTTCGTGGCGGCATCGTCGTCCGCCACCAAAATGCAGTCGGCACCGATTGTTTTTGTCCATGAAAACGCGACTTGACCATGCAGCAATCGATGGTCGATTCGCACAAGCTTGATCACCGGTTGGCTCCTTTCGATGGAATTGCGGCCCGTTTGCCCGTCCCATATGTCCCTGCCCGTCATACTGCAGCGCACCCTCTTGCCCAAACCTCGGCAAGCAAGACGAGCGTTGTGTCGGCAACGGAACTGATGGGGACGCATTGTCATCCGCAGCGCCGCCCCGATGGCGACCAATCCGATTGACCCGTTCACCTCCCCTGCGACTCTCAATCGTATCGATTGCCACCCATCCCGTTACCAAATATCTATAACGTAATATACATCTATTACGTTATAGATATTATTAGATAGAATTCTGTCCTGTGAACGGTAGAAATTGAGGGTCGAACGGTTGATCCGCAGCTAGATGGGTATGGCATCGAACAGCGCATGACCAAACTTGCTTTTGCGCCCGCAGGGGCAGTGTCCGAGACGCCGCAGCCTGAAAACGTAACGCCATTTCAACGTGCCATAGAAACAGGGCCACCGCGAGCCCCTAAACTCGCGGTAGCCCTGAAAGGGTGATCGCTCATGCAACTGACCGACAATGCTTCATGCCGTCTAGTTCGACCCGCATGGCATGCGCCATGATACCTCACGCTCAATAGCGCCTATCTGCGCCCCGACCGTCGGACGCACCTTTTTCGCACGTAAGGAGCCCCATGACCATCGTCCCCGTCGCCCAGTGCGTGCCCGATTTGATCGGTGCCCTCGTTGCACTGTCGGAGCGCCCCGTCCGTACCACGCACGCGTTTTTTGGGCGAGCGCGACATCGAGCGCATCGAGGCATGTGTGCCCGATGCGCTGCGCGGGGCACCCGAGCTGATCCTCACCATTGATGACGCCAGCGCGCCTCTCGCCTTCATGGGTGCAGCCGAAGGCCAGCTCTGCATGCTATTCGCAGTTCGGTCAGCGCGAGGTCGGCGCGCTGAGCTAAGGCATCGGCCCTGCGGAAGATTCATTTTCCCCAGTCTCAGATTTGCCCTGCCAGTACTTGCCGAGCAAGACCAACCCGATGCCAATCGGCAGCAACACCCACGCCATACCCTCAACAGAATTGCGCAGCGCAAGGTCGCCTGATCCCAACAACAGCATGACGACATCCACGTACACCTGCCAGCCACCCAGCACCGTGCTCACCGTAATGAAGCAGCCAATACCCATGATCCAGCAGGACGTTCGCCGCTTCACCAGATCCCATGTCCAGGCGGGGGCATCGGGCCCAAAGCAGTTCTCCCGCATCCAAGGGACGATGCACCATGCGATCAAGGAAACGTATATGAGAGCGGAGACGCCGATCGCCCGCAGCTTGTTGTACGCGTAGCGTTCGGGTGTTTCGTCTGGCCCCACAACCAGATAGCCGCCATCGGTCATGATGAAGACCCGTTTCTTGAGCGCACCGCCCACCGGCAACTCCCGGTATGCGCGATCGCCATTGTCCCCAACGCAGTCGCGCCACTCGTATCGCCGGGCCCGCGCGATTCGTACACCACCCAATACTTGGTTGTCCAGAAGCCACGCACCCACCGGTGCGGACGAACGTAATGTCTCGTATCCGAAACGACATCGACTGGGATAAATGAGACGGCGCCCTCATCGATGTACCTATCGAGGGGTCGCAGCGACGCGAACTCGCGTGCGCCCAAAAACAAGGTCATGCCTACGATGACCATGGCGAACGCCTTTAGGATGCCGTACGAACCCCTGCGCTTGCCCCTAGGCTCGGCGAACGACCCTCTCCTCATGGTCTTGCACCTCGCTTCGCATGTCTGGGCGCCAGTCGATACCACCATGATGCTCCACTGCCACCGGCCCAAAGCCGTTTCGGAAACGACCGCCCCAAGCAGGCGTACAATGTGCGGCAACAGGCGATCCATCGAAAGCGGAGGAGGAATCCCATGGCGGTTAAACGAGAGAACGTCGCGTTTGTGAATGCGACGTTGCTGGATGGCAGCGCGGATATGCGACCGCAGACTGGAATGACAGTCGTGGTCGAGGACGGCAAGTTCGCGCAGGTCGCGCCCGATGCGGCCGCCAGCGTGCCGCTTGAAGCGCGCGTCATCGACCTCTCGGCGCGTATCTCATGCCCGGCCTCATCAACATGCACGTGCACTTCTGCGGGTCGGGCAAGCCGGTGTCCGCAGGCGACGCAGGGGCTCTCATGCGCAAGCTCGACAACCCCATCGGCCGCGCCATCGTGCGCCGCATTCTCAAGGGCAGCGCGCAGCAGCAGCTCGCAAGCGGCGTGACCACCGTGCGTGGCGCGGGCGACCCGCTACTGGCCGACATCGCGGTGCGCGACGCCATCAACGCCGGCAAGTACCTGGGGCCGCGCATCGTCGCGCCGGGCACGGGCGTCACGGTGCCAGGTGGGCACGGCGCGGGGCTCTTTGCCCAGGTTGCCAACTCACCCGAGGAGGCGATCGCCCAGGTGCAGGAGCTGTGGGCCCAAGGTGCCGATGCAATCAAGCTTTTTGTGACAGGCGGCGTGTTCGACGCCACCGAGCCCGGCGAGCCGGGTGTCCTGCGCATGCAGCCCGAGCTTGCCCGTGCGGCCTGCGAGGCGGCACACAGGCTCGGCCTCCCCGTGATGGCGCACGTCGAGAGCACCGAGGGCGTGCGGGTGGCGCTCACCGCCGGTGTGGACACCATCGAGCACGGTGCGCCGATGACGCCCGAGATCCTCGACCTGTACCAGGGCGGCGCGGGCACACAACTGGCTGGGCGCAAACCGAGCGTGACGTGCACCATCTCCCCCGCTCTGCCGTTCGTACTACTCGACCCCGCCAAGACCAACTCGACCGAGGTGCAGAAACTGAACGGCGACATCGTGTGCGCGGGCATCATCACAAGCGCGCGAGAGGCCCTTGAGGCGGGCATCGGCGTGGGCCTAGGTACCGACTCCAGCTGCCCCTACGTCACGCAGTACGACATGTGGCGCGAGATTGCATATTTCGCCAAGTTCATGGGTGTGAGTAATGCCTTCGCACTCCACACAGCCACACAGGTCAACGCCCGGCTACTCGGGCTTGAAAGCGTAACGGGCGCAATCCGCGAGGGATTCGACGCCGACATCCTCGTAACCAGCGCCAACCCGCTCGACGACCTCTCCGCCCTGCGCAGCCCGCTCCACATCATGGCACGGGGCGTAATGGCGGATAAACTCAAGGTCAAACATATGCCCCAGCTCGATCAGGAACTCGACTGGATCATGGCGCAGCCCGTCAGTGCCGTTCCGGGAATCTAACGCCGTTTCCCATGCCTTCACGCAACACCACCCCTTCCGAGCGGTTCCGACACGCCGATAGGGCCCGCTCGCACCGCTCGGAAGGGCCTACTGCGACCCACTTGTTGCAAAGTGTCGCGTTTTCGCACGGCTTTTGTTAAACAGAAGAGTAGCCCTGCGTGCGACGCACACCTGTCAACCGCTCTATCTGCGGTATTCTCAAGCCGAAAAATGGTCTGCTCGAAAAGCCGGCCAAAAACCGTGCCGAAACCGCGACACGTTACTCAGCTAGCTCAAGCACACGGCTGAGTCGACGGGTGCTTTACCCGGTTCGCCAAACCAAAACTTCGCGAAATGTAGACTTTATTTACGCCTGTCCGAGTAGACAGCGTTTTCAAGCCGTTGAATCCTGCGGTTTTATTGGTGGAAATCGCCCTCTACTCGCCGCTGCGGAAAAAACGTCTACATTTCGCGAAGTTTTGCTTTTTGCCTGGAGTCCATTCGCTGGACGGCATCGCCACCGGCCAGCTACTCGCTGCGCAGCGCCTCAACCGGGTCGCGCCGGGCGGCGCTGCGGCTCGGAATCAGCCCCGCGACCACCGTGAGCAACACCGAGATCGCAATGAGCCCCAGCGCCGCCTCGGGCGGGAGCTGCATGACGTTCTCCACCTGATGATTGGCGAGCGCCCACGCGTTCACGGGAAACGACACCCCCACCACCACGGCAATCGCCAGAACGCCGGCGATCAGGCCCTCGATGAAGGTCTCGGCGTTGAACACGTTGGCGATGTTGCGCTTGGAGGCGCCCATCGCACGCAGGATGCCGATCTCCTTCTTGCGCTCGAGCACGCTGATGTAGGTGATGATGCCGATCATGATGGAGCTCACCACGAGCGAGATGCTCACGAAGGCGATGAGCACGAGCGAGATCATGTTCACGATACTCGTGACGCTGCCCATGAGCACGCCCATGTAGTCGGTGTAGACGATCGCCTGCTCATCGTTGCCGGCGGCACGCACCTGCTCGTTGTAGGCATCGATGTGCGCGAGCACCGCCTCTTTGGCCTTGAAGTCAACCGGGTAGATGCTCACTGCCGCCGGATCGGCCGCATCGGCATACCCGAGCGTGGTGAGGTTGCGCTCATAGGTGAGCGAGCTCGCATTCGCATAGCTCGTCATAAGCGAGGTGAGGTCCTCGGCATCCATGGTGAAGTGGATGGCCGATGCAAACGCCGCGCCGTCGACCGTGAAGGCGTTTTGCATGTTGGACGCCAGCTGGGCCGCCAAACGCGGGCCAAGCTGAGCCGCAAACCGCTCCATGGCGCCGGCAAGCCCCGCTTGCAGCTGCGAGGCGACCGCCGCGCCAATCCGCTCGCCCGCCTGCTCCATGATCTGGGTAAACGCGCTGGTGAGATACGGCGCCAGCTCGCCTTCGACATAAGCTCGCGCTATCTGCTCCAAGCGCTGGGCGACCGGCTCGCCGGCGATCAAGTTGATCTGGGCAAGCAGCGGGGCGCCGCCCTGCGCTGAATCACTGCTCGCGACGTATGCTTCGAACTGCGCGAGCAGCTGCGCGGCGAAGTCCTCGTCATCGGGGGACAGGCCACCGGCATGCGCTGGGAGCCACACGTTTTGGAAACGAGCCACGAACTCGGCCGCCAATGCAGTCGCCTGCTCGAGCGCCTCCTTGTCAAGCGGGGGATTCTCCTGCAGATCACCCCATATCCCCGAGATATCGGGGGCGGGCGCTCCTGCCAGCGCGCCTTCCACATCGATACCGTCCAGCACACCGGACAGATCGATGCTCACGCCGCCAAGATCCAAGCCCGCAAGGTCAAATCCACTCAAATCGAGACCGGCGCCAAGCGCGTTCGCATCGACCTTGAACGCACCCTTGATCGCGGCCTCGTCCACCGTAAACAGGCTGCCCAAGTCAACGCCGCGCTTCGCCTCCTGCTGTAAGGTGTCGAACCGCTTGCCGGTAAACACATCCACCTCGGGGTCGGCCAGCTGCTGCCGCACGATCTCGGAAGACGCCGCACGCTCCATCAGCGCGGCAGTCAAATCGGGCGTATAGGCGATGCCCTGCGACAGCGCGGCCGACTTTGCCGTGGGACTCGGCTGCACCACGCCCACGATGCGCAAATCAAGGCCGCTCTCAACCTGCTCGACCATGAACGCCGCATCGCCGGACATGTCGGTCCATCCGCCGGTCTCGGCGTTTTTGCGATAGAGGTCCGATGGGCTCAGCACTTTGAACGCGGTGCCCAGGGCATCCTCGTACGTGAAGTCCACGTCCGCATCGGGCACCTCGACCTCACCCGATGCGCTCATGGCGCTCTCGACCATGGCGTTGAGCTTGGCGGGGTCGAGCACACCCATGCTGTAGAGGGTGTAATCGGAAACCTTGCCGCTGCTTGAGAGCACGAGCACGCACTCGTCGGCCGCCTTGGCCCAACGCCCCGCGACCACGTCGTATTGCTCGTCGAGCAACGCCGGATTGTCGACCATCTCGGAGAACGCGGTAGTCGATCCCATGCCCGTCGCGGCCGTGGCGCTATCGGAGGCACCGCCGGCCATGGCGCTGCTCATCGCATTGGGCGACAACCGCACCGCGCCCTCACCGGCCTCGGCACGGTACACGAGCGGCGTGATGCCGTAGTCGTACTGCACGGCGGAGACCTCGTCCGCATTGTCGGCAACCTCACGGTCAAGATAGGCTTTGAAGCTCTTCATATCGTTCGACTTCACACTGGCAAACATATCGGACACCATGGTGAACACGGGGATTTTGTCGCCAGGCCGCAAGGTGGGCGTGTCCGAGCCCGGCGAGGTCGCCGAAGCCGCATCCGTACCCTCGTCCCCCGAGGAGGTCGCCTCGCCCTCGGCGGTTGCGCCCTCACCCGTCATCATGGCCGTGAGGTCATAGCTCTGCCGTGCGATGGTGAGTGGATAACTCGACAGCGTGTCCTGCTCGACCTTGGCGATGTAACCGTTCACGCCGTTGGAGAGCGCCAGGATCGACGCGATGCCGATGATGCCGATCGAGCCCGCGAAGGCCGTCATGACGGTACGGCCCTTTTTGGTCATGAGGTTGTTGAAGGAAAGCGAGAGCGCCGTGAGCAGGCTCATGGACGAGCGGCGCTTCGGCTGGGAGGTGCCAGCCGAAGCGGGGCCATCGACGCCTGGGGCGGTGGAGTGCGCGGGCGAGGCCGCAGCGGTGGCGCAAGATTTCGCAGCGCCCGCAGCGGTAGCGCGCTCCGCCTCCGTGACGGGGCGCGTGTCGCCCACGATGTGCCCGTCGGTGATGCGCACGATGCGCGTGGCGTAATCCTCGGCGAGCTGCGGGTTGTGCGTCACCATGATCACCAAACGCTCACGCGCGACGTCGGCCAAAAGCTCCATGACCTGCACGCCCGTCTCGGTGTCGAGCGCGCCGGTCGGCTCGTCGGCCAGCACGATCTCGGGATCGTTCACCAGAGCGCGGGCGATGGCAACGCGCTGCATCTGGCCGCCCGAAAGCTGGGAGGGGCGCTTGTTGAGATGCGCGCCCAGCCCCACGCGCTCGAGCGCGGCGGCAGCACGGCGGCCTCGCTCGGCGCGACCCACGCCGGCGAGCGTGAGGGCGAGCTCCACGTTGGCGAGGACCGTCTGGTGCGGAATAAGGTTGTAGCTTTGGAAGATGAAGCCGATCCGATGGTTGCGGTAGGTGTCCCACTCCACATCACCGTAATCGCGCGTGGACACGCCTCCCACCACGATGTCGCCCGAATCGGCGCGATCAAAGCCGCCCAGTATGTTCAGAAACGTCGTCTTGCCCGAACCGGACGGCCCGAGCACTGCCACGAACTCGTTCTCGCGAAACGTGATGGACACTCCATCGAGTGCCCGTTGCACCAAGTCGCCCGTGCGATAGCTCTTTACGATGTCGCGAATTTCAATCATGTCCACCCGTTTCGAATAAACACCGTGCAAGGCGCGGCGATATGCCGCAGGGCCCCGCGCGGTGTGACGCATCCCATGTTTTCACATGCACACCATTATCGCCGTTTTGACCGACAGATACACGCATCGACGCGGACAATATGCATGGAAACATAGCTGGCACCGGGATGGATGGTGGTACGGGCGAGGCGACGCAGATGGCATGACGGCTGGTGAGGCGGATTATGCGCGGCTCAGGAGAAACCAAAGACGGGGAGGCTGGCCACGCGTGGCGCGCGACAGGGTACTCGACGATGTGGGTGCACCGGTGCGGACGGTGTCCTCAGCAGATGTCCTCAGCACCCCTCAGCAGTCGCCCTCAGCAATAGCGGGCCAGCAGTTCGGCGCGAGCCTGATCGGTCGGGCCGATTTCCCGCACCGCCCCATTCCAGGCGGCATCAAAACGCTCATGGGCCAGCGGCAGCAACGAGGCGCGCACCACGACCAGCATATGGGGCCACACCTGCGTCGGGCCCGCCGCCACCGCGGCAGCCGCCCGCTGCAGGCCCTCGCCGCGCATCAACTCCAAACGGCCCAACTCGTCTATCACCAACAAACCTGGACGCAAAGCGGCCACCCCGCGCGAATCGCGCGCCACGCGTCCAACGTGTACGTCAACTTGCTCCAGTGCAGCATCGGACATCGCCCAACGCAAGCCTGCGCGCTCCGACTGACCGCGCGCCTCAAGCATGCCGGCCGCGAGCGCCAAGTCGTGACGACACGCAAGGTGCACCCGCTCGCCGCCGGGCAACAGCACGTTGTCTATACCGAGCTTTTCATAGAAGCCATCCTCAGCGATGCGCCAAACGCCCGGAGCGACGACACCGGCGACCGGCACGCCGGCGGCGGCAAGCTCGCCGGTCACCCGCTCAAGCCAGCGCGTCTTGCCCGTTTGGATCTCTCCCGTCAGCAGGTACAGCACGTGCCCCTCCATCCCAAGCAGCCAAAACCGCCTACCAACGTATCACGTTGCAACCAGACGTGTAGTCGACGATCGCTCACGATCGGGCCAAGCCAGCCGCCCATCACGCTCACCCACGGCGCTCGCCCACCGCGGACGGCCACCGTGCACGGCCACAGCGCTCGCCCACCGCGGACGGCCACCGTGCACGGCAACCACGCGCAAGCGCCCCCACCTCCTGCGAAAAAGTGGTTCACAAACGGAGAAAACTTGGCAAATCCCCAAGTTTTCTCCGTTTGTGAACCCGATCTGCCAACCCTCAAGCCCCCGCCATCAAGCAGGCGCGCCCACGCCGGCGTGCAACCGGCATGGGCGCGCCCGTCACCCTAGTAGCTCCTGACAAGCCGCGCTGAACGCACACGTATCGGCGCGCGCTGAGCGCCTCGTGCCCAAGCCCCATACGGGCGCCTAGGCCACCTCGACACCGAATGCTGCCAACTCGGCATCTGTGAGCTCGTAGCCGTACATGACTTGGAAGTACTCGCGAACCGCGTCGGCCGCGCTGCCCGCATCCTTGAACTGCTCGGGATACAGCACACGCGACAGCCATTGCATGCCGAGGACCTGGTTGACGGTGGGCGGGTTGTTGAGCCAACCGTAGGGCTCGCTCGGGACCTCGTAGTAGCTACCCTGCTGGATGGCCGGAAGCGCTGCCCATGCCGGGTCGCTCGCCACCGTGTCGTAGGGCGTCGCGGAGCCGTTCAGCGCGCCGAACAGGACAACGCCCGGGTTCCACGCGGCAATCTGTTCCACGCTCACCTCGTTGCCACTGCCCTTGCTCGAAGGCGCATCCACCACGGCAACGTTATCGGCCAACATATCGACCACGTTCGCCTGGAACGAGCCGTTGGCGATCACGTTGGTGCCCGCGTCGCCCACGCAAAACACCACGCGCGCCCGCTCGCTCGCGGGAATACCCTGCATGACATCGCTCACCTGAGCATACGCATTCTCGCAGTATGACGCCAGCTCCTCGCCGCGCTCCGGCTCGCCCAGCAGATCGCCCAATGTACGGTAGGCGTCACCCCACTCGTCAAGCTTGGACTCGATGAATACGCAGGGGATGCCGAGCTGCTCTTGCAGCTCGTCGAGGTCCTCGGCAATTCCCTCTTTGTACTCACCCGTATCGATCAGGATCTGCGCGCCGGTGGCCGCCACGGCCTCCTTGTTGAGGTTGCCCTTGGCGCCAAAAGCCGCGCCCAACACCGGCAGCTCCTCGTCAAGGGCGTGACCGAGGTACTTCTGCTGGCTCTCGCTCAGCTCCTGCGAGATGCCCACGAGCTTGTCGGGGGCGATAGTGAGCAGAACCTGGGTGGCCGTGTGGCCGGAAGGCACCACCTTGTCGATCGTGGCCGGGATCTCGACCTCACGGCCGGCCGAATCGGTGAAGAGCACCGTTTGCTGCTCCTCAGCCGCCGGCGCCGAGGAAGACGCCGAGCCGGGCATCGGCGCGCCGCCACACGCGGAGAGGCCGCCGAGCAGGCATGCCCCCAACGCCACCGTGCAGCCGAGCACGAGCACCGAGCGGCGCGTGCGAATCATCTGCATATCCTTGCACTCCTTTCCGGTATGCGCGCTGGTGCGCGCCACGTGCCCGGCCAGCGCGGCCGAGCCCCTCTCGCTATCGATCGATCTCGAGGGCCGGGACGCACACGCGCACCCGATCCTCGAAGAGAGAGCGAATCTTGACGTCCACGCCATACAGATCGGCGATGAGTTCGGGCGTGACGACCTCATGCGGCGCCCCAAAGGCACGAACACCGCCGTCGAGCAGGGCCAACACCTTATCGCCGTACAAAAATGCCTGGTCGGGCTGGTGCGTCGACTGGATGATGGTGTAGCCGTCGCGGGCGAGTTGCCGCACACAGCCAAGCACCCGCACCGTATTCCCGTAGTCGAGCGCCGAGGTAGGCTCATCCATCACGATGGTGCGCGCGTTTTGCGCCAGTGCGCGGGCGATGAGCACGAGCTGCAGCTCGCCGCCGGAGATACGCGTCACGCTGCGGTGCGCCAGATGCGCGATGCCAACTCGCTCGAGCGCCTCCCACGCGCGCACACGCTGCCGTTTGGACGGGGTACCGAACGCCGAGATGTCGGCGGCGGTACTCATGAGCACCATGTCCAACACGTCGTAGTCATACACGGAATGGTGTGCCTGTGGCACGAAGGAGACGATGTGCGAGCGAGCGCGAGGGCTGCACGCGCGCACATCGCGCCCATCCACCTCGATGCGACCGGAAAACCCCTCTTCAAGTGCCAGGATGCAACGGAAAAGCGTTGACTTACCCACGCCGTTTGGCCCCAGCACGCACACGAGCTCGCCCGTCTCGATACGCGCGCTCACGCGGGCAAGCACCTCATGCGCGCCATAGGAAAACGACACGTCGTCAATCAGGATGCTCATAGACCGCGCTTCTTTCGCATGATGAGATAGAGGAAAAACGGCGCGCCCACAAAAGCGGTGAGAATGCCGATGGGGATCTCGGCGGTGTAGGCAAGGCGCGAGATGTTGTCCACCACCAGCAGAAAGGATGCGCCAATGAGCATGCTCGCCGGCAACAGGCGGCGGTAGTCGCTGCCAACCACCATGCGCGTCAAATGCGGAATCACCAGGCCGACCCAGCCGATCATGCCGGAAACGGCCACGCAGGCGGCGGTGATGAGCGTGGCGGCGACCATCACGGCCATGCGGATGCGCCGCGCGTTTACGCCCATGGTGAGAGCCTCGTCGTCGCCCATGGTGAGCAAGTTGATGCGCCAACGCAGGCACATAAGCACGACGACGCCGGCCGCGATGGGCACGAAAGCGAAGGCGACATCGGTCATGCGAGCGCTCGTGAGGCTGCCCATGAGCCAATAAGTGATGGCGGGCAGCTGGTCGGTGGGGTCGGCCACGAGCTTGGCGTACGATACGCCAGCCTGACACAGCGAACTCACCATGACGCCCACGAGCACGACGGTGAGCACGTGGTCGCCCTGCGTGCGGCGGCTGATGAACATCACCACGAACACCGTCGCCATGGCGCAAACAAAGGCCAGCAAAGAAACGTGAAACGATGAAGCCCCGAGCAGCAGCGCAACAACGGCACCGAGGGCCGCACCCTGCGAGGCACCCAAGATATCCGAGGAAACGAGCGGATTTTGGAAAGTGCCCTGATAGGCCGCGCCGGCGGCCGACAGTCCGCAACCCACCAGAGCGGCAAGTAGGATGCGGGGCAGGCGGACGTTGAAAAAGAGCGTCTCGGCCTGATCGCTCCAGGTATGGGCAAGAGGCACGACGCGCGCGACAAGCATGCGAATGGCATCGGCCGGGTCAATGGGATAGCGACCCAGAGTCAGCGATATGAGGGCGAGAATGACAAGAACTGCAGCAGCGACTGCGATGATCAGGTTCCCGCGACGCTCACGCGCGGCGATGCGCTCATGTGAAGAGGGTGCATCAGAGACACGGCCGCTCTCACGCTCGGACATCGCTGCACCTCCCCTGCAATCCGAAATCATTCTTCCAGATTGGAATTATACTCAAATGAGAATAATTGAAAAGCGCAGTCCTGCTGATAGGGACAAGCTCGTTTCGTACGGCAAAGCTCGCTCGATCAGCTTGAGGGTGAGCCTGTTTCGAATACCCACGTTGGACCAGGCCAATGGGCCATCACAAATGGATAGGCAAATCGTCCCCATTTGCATGCCGCGAGACGCCCGCCGCTGCCCGTCGTACCAAAAAATCGAGTTTTGTATGGCTCTGCGGGGCGACGTGGCCAAAAACGGCGGTGAAAAGCATCGATTTTCAATGAAAATGTCCGTTTCGCCATCCGGATCGACCCGATTCGACGGATTTCAGCGCCCCGAGGTATACAAAACTCGATTTTTTGGTACGAGCGTCCAGAGCGCAGCCTTCTTCTCGGGCACCCGAGCACCCTCTCGAACGCGCTCTCAAGACACCTCATGCAAACCTCAGGCCTGACGCGACGTGGCAACCCTTTTCGCCGCGACCCCCCAAGCGGCAGATCCTAGATGCCGCCCGAGGACGCAATATCTGCCACGCCCGTCTTCAAGTAGGTGTAGATCGCCTTGGAGTAATACGCGCCGCCGAGCTCCGAGGGGTGCGAATAATCCCGCAAGAAAAACGGGTCGTACTCATGCGAAGAAAAATCGGCCACCGCAACGCCCGCCTCCGCACACGCGCCGCGCATCATCTCGTAGTACTGTGCGCGGACCTCGCGCGTGTAGACAGTTCGATCGTAGGCAGCGCCCTTCACCGGCTGCAACACCACCAGTGGCTCGACGCCCACTGCATGGCAAACATCAAGCAACATCTTGAAGTCCTCGAGCTCCTGCTCACTAAAATACGCATCGCCGCGAATCTTCCAGTTTTTGTTGGCACCCTCGACCCACTTTTCGTACTTCTTGGTAAACCATGCGTCATTCAAGCCAAGATCATTGTTGGTCGCCTTTCCGAGCGCAGTCGCGTTTGCCTGCGCAAACACTGCATCCCAATCTGGCTCGCCCGCCGATGCGCTCTTACTCACATGCGCTCCATCGGCTGGCCGTCCCACGCTGGCCATCGGGTCGTCAGTTGCGCGGGAGCGCTCTATATCCTGTGCAAGTCGCAGATCCGACACCAGCGTTTTCGCTGCCTCGTCGACGGCGCGCGCCAGCCGCTCAGGCGGCAGCGCATCATCACCGCAGTCCACGCCATAGCGCCGCACACGCTCGGTCACGCGCTGCTTGAGCTCGACGGGAATCTGGTCATTTGCCATAAAGGCATCGTAGGCACCCGGAGAAAACACCCCGGCAAGATCCTGATCGGGACGGCGATAACACATGAACCATTGCATGCTGGGAAACAGTACCACGCGCTTCGGCGCATTTGTGCGGCCGGCAAGCGCGCCGATCTCGATGGCATGCCAGATGTCCGTGCATCCCGCTCGGCCCGTCATCATCGCGCTCATATCGTACGCACCCGGTGCCAGCAGGTTGCCGGGATGCTCGGCCCCTGCCGGCTCGGCGTTAAGTTCCGAGGAGCCAAACACAAGCTGCGGATTCTCACCGCGGGCCTCGCGGGCATCGAGCTGACCGGTCATGAACGACCAACTCGACACCTGCTGGGCCGTTGGGTACAGGGCGTAGGGTTCAGCAGACGCACTCCCCAGGCCGCCAACGCAAACGTAGGCTCCCGCACCACCGGCAACGAGCACCAGCGCCGCGAGCACCGCAACCAATCGCTTCATCGTCTTCGTCCCCAATCAACTCAGTCCAGGCCCGCATCGACATATGCGCCGCAAAACGCACGAGCCCGATGCCACATGAGTCCGCAGTACGTCAAATCGCACCCACCGCATGTGTCATCCAGGCACGACGGTTAAAACTCCGCATACACCGGCGCGGCGGGCGCGCCAAACGGCGACCACACGAAAAACCACGCCAGCACGGCAGCGAGAAGCAGCACGGCGATGCACCAGGCAACCGCAGCCGTGGGGACATCGGAGAAAAACCATGTCCGCACCTGCGCCGCAGCCGCATGCGCGCGTTCATACAGCCCCGCGCGCGCCGGCTCGGGAGCCCGCATGTGCGCACCTGCGGCCCTCGCGCGTGCCGCTCGCCCGCACGCGCTCACAGTCGCACGGCAATCTGGTGGATGATCTTGTTCACCGTGTTCATCTCATCGCGCTCCACAGCCGTGGGCGCGATGTCCACGCCGAAGCGCTCCTCGATAGCCACGAGCACCTCGATGGCCGCCAGCGAGTCGAGCAGGCCGGCATCGAACAGGTCGATGTCGCGCTCCTCACGCACCGCCTCGTCTTCGCAGATGTCCTCGAGCATGTCGAGCACCTGTGCCTCAAGCTCAGCGTTATCCATGGATGATCCTTTCTACGATGTCGAGGGCCTGCCCGGAGAACAGCGCGAAACCCGCGACGACCAACTGGAGGGTAATGAACCAGGAAAGCACCTTGTACCAGGCCTTTTTCCGATTACGCTTATAGAACTTCGATCGCTTTTGATACACCTCGGTAGCCGCGAGCAGCACGCCATGGTACAAACCGTAGGCGAGATAGTCCGCCGTAAGGCCGTGCCAAGCGCCCATGAGCAGCATGTTCACCAAGTAGCCTGCGCACGCGGTCTGCACGCGATTGGAAAACAGCTTGCGCTTGGTTGCCATGCGGGTGAAGCGCATGAACACGAAATCGCGCAGCCAGGTGGACAGCGTGATGTGCCAGCGATTCCAAAAGTCCTTGATGTCCACAGCCACAAACGGCGCGCGGAAGTTGCGCGGCGTGGCGATGCCGAAGCAATAGCTCGCACCCATCGCCATGAGCGAATAGCCTGCAAAATCAAAGAACAGGTAGAGCGCATACACATAGGCGCGCACGACGGTGCGCGCCGCTTGCGGACCAGGGATGTCGTTGATGCCCGGCACCGCCAGGTGCATGCCCGCCGGCGGATCGAGCAGCGCGGCGGCCACCGTGGCCAGCACGAGCTGCATCACCGCGCCCACCAGCAACAGCAACACGCCGCGCGACAGCAAATCGGCGTATTCGGCGCGCGTATAGCGCCGGTGCGCATCGGAGGTGAAGCGACGCGAGCGGTCGATGGGGCCCGAGGTGAACGTGGCGAAAAACGTCAGAAAATACAGGTAGTCGAGCGGTCTCAGCTCTGTGATGAGACCGTCCCGGACCTCGATGATCACCTGCACCGCCTTGAAGGTGAGGTAGCTGATGCCGATGAATCCCAGCAAGTTGGCATCAAACACGGCGCTCACCTTATAGACGACCAGCGGCGCCACCGTTGCCGCCAAGGCCACCCGATACACTGCCAGGCTCTTGGAGCCACGCGTGAAACTGCGCCAGGTGACATAGGTGGCGGCGCTCGCCACGAGCAGGAACGCGAGAAACGCCGCCAGGCCGCGAGCCGTGCCCGCAAACAGGAACACGAGCATGAGACAGGAGGCCGCAAAACCGTACGGCGCGATGCGCCGCTCGGTGAGCCCCAGCACGGCCGCCGGCACGATAAGCACCGCAAGCGCCAGGAAAAACGAAGGAGAGGTGTAAAAGCCCATGCGAGCGCCCTACTGCGCGCGGGCGGCACGGCCGGATGCGGCCTGGGCGGCAAGCGCACGACGGTCCACCTTGCCGTTGCCCGTCATGGGCAGCGCCTCGAGAAACACGATCTTTTTGGGGATCATATAATGCGGCAAGCTCGACTTGAGTTGCTCCTTGAGCGCCAGGCCCGCCCGAAACGCCGACAGCTCACACGGACCGCTGCCCACCACGTATGCCACCAGATGGGCCGCACGGCCCTCGCGCACGGCCGGCACCACGCACGCCGCAGCGACCTCGGGCAAGCGGCGCAGATGCTCCTCGATATCACCCAACTCGATGCGAAACCCGTTGAGCTTGATCTGCAAATCGAGGCGACCGCGGAAGTGCAGCATTCCCGCCTCGTCCAGATAGCCCTCGTCGCCCGTGCGGTAGGAGCGCACCGCCCTCCCGTCGAGCTCGGCGGCGCCAAACGAGCGCTGCGTGAGATCGGGACGGCCGAAATAGCCCGCTGCAACCGTATCGCCCTCGATGACGACCTCGCCGAACTCGCCCGCCGCGCGCTCGGCGCCATCATCGCCCACGATTCGAATGCGCGTGCCCGGCCGCGGCATGCCCACCGGCAACGGGTCGGGCGAGGCGGCGAGCGCGGGCGTCACATCGACCGACGTGACGGCGACCGTGGACTCCGTGGGGCCATAGGTGTTCACCACGCGCGCTGCAGAAAAGCGCCCTGCAAGACGGGACGCCGTGGCGTTTGGCAGCGTCTCACCGCAAAAGAGGAAAAGGCGCGCATTCGGCAACGTCGTAGCGGAGAACTCCGGCGCAGCAAGGCACATCTCGGCAAAGGAGGGCGTGGACACCCACACGTCCACGTTCGCCTCGGCCAGGGCCGCCAGCTGGGAAGCCATGCTCTGCTGCGTTTCGTGCGTCAAGCTGAACAGCGTATCGCCGCTGGCCAGGGCGCCAGCAAGCTCAAAGACGGACAGGTCAAAGGAGAACGGCGGCTGGTCGAGCCACACACGGGGACGGCGCAGAGGTGCGGGCGCAGCGGATGCCGAGCGAGAAAGTTCGACGTCCCACGCGCAGAAATTGTCGAAGCAATCCGCCGTCACCCGCACGCCCTTGGGCGCACCCGTCGAACCGGACGTGAACAAGATATAGGCGATATCCTCGCCGGCGATACGACGCTCAGGCTCCGGCAGTACCGCCTCGCTCCCCGTCCCTGCCGCCAGGCGCTCGAGCGCATCGAGGTCGAGCAGCGACACCGCAGGCATATCGGCCACCTGCGGGAACGACTCGGTCGCCAGCACCAACGGCGCTTGACCCGGGCGATTGGCAGCTAGCTGGGCGGCAATGGATGCCACGCGCTCAGCCGGCACCGAGAAGCAGTCCACGGGCACGTACGGGCAGCCGGCCTTCATGCAGGCGAGAAAACACACCACCATCAACGGATGCTTGTTGCCGTAGACCATCACCGGCACACCGCGCTCCACGCGCTCGGAAAGAGCGACGGCGATGGCATCCGACGCCGCCCACAACGTGGCGTAGTCGAGCTCCGCGCCCCGGGAGGTACGCACGGCGCTCTGCGTTGGCGCCTGGCGGGCCGTACGCTCGATCTGATCCAAATACCACATGGGCACCTCCAACGTTGTACTCCACACATCAATCAATACAGGCCCATGAGGCCGAGCTGTGACAGCGTACCCCCCCCCGAAGCCCATTTGGCAAGCCTTGTTTCTTACCATGCGAGCTTTTCCCGAGTCGTGGGGAGGGGTTTTGACGTGCCCCATTGTGCCGCACAACTACCGTAGGAAAGCTTACGAAACCGTGACGATACCGTAAGAGAGATTAAAAGGTACTAAAGACACCGCCTGCGGTTGGGTTGGGGCATGCGATTGGGGCTGCGCGGCCGGGGCTGACCGGTTGGGGGCATGCGATTGGGGCTGCGCGGCTGGGGCGTGCGGTCGGAGCTGCGCGGCTGGATCCGCGCTGTTTGCGGGCGGAGCCGTTTCGCATGTCTGGGTGCGGCAGGCCACCATCCAGGCGCAGCGGGCCACCAGCCCGCATCCGAACATGAACATCCAAAACGCCCCGCCCAGCCGCATCCAAAACGCCCCGCCCCAGATGCATCCAAACTTGCGCGTTTCGTACACCCTGCGACCCCAAAGACCAAGGCCGTGGCGTATCATGGAGGTGTTCAGACAACTTGCCGGTGCACGACCGGCGGGCAAACCGCTCACAGAAGGGCAGGACTCAATGGTCTCTCGCGTGTACGTAGAGAAGAAACCCGGGTTTGACGTCGAGGCGAAGCAGCTGCTCGCCGAGCTTCGCGACACCCTGGGCATCGAGGCGCTCACGGCCTTGCGTGTCATCAACCGCTATGACGTCGAGGGAATCGACGAGGAGCTGTTCGCTCGATGCGTGCCCACCGTGTTCTCCGAACCCCAGGTCGATTTCACCTACGACGAGCTCCCCGCAGACGACGCCGCCGTGTTCGCCGTCGAGGCGCTTCCCGGCCAGTTCGACCAGCGCGCCGCCTCCGCCGCCGAGTGCGTCCAGCTGATCTCCTGCGGCGAGCGCCCCACCGTGCGCTCCGCCAAGGTCTACCTGCTCTCCGGCGAGCTCTCGCCCGAGGACCTCGACGCCATCAAGGGCTACGTGGTGAACCCCGTCGAGTCCCGCATCGCCGACCTCGAGCTGCCCGAAACCCTCACCCAGGAGATCCCCGACCCCGAGCCGGTCGAGGTCATCGACGGCTTCCGCGAGATGGACGAGGCCGCCCTGGCCGCCTTCATCGCCGAGCGCGGCCTGGCCATGGACGAGGCGGACATCGCGTTTTGCCAGCGCTACTTCAAGGACGAGGACCGCGACCCCACGATCACCGAGATCCGCGTGATCGACACCTACTGGTCCGACCACTGCCGCCACACCACCTTCGGCACCAACCTGCAGAACATCGAGATCGACGACGCCGCCGTCGAAGCCGCGTTCAACCGCTATCTGGAGATGCGTTCGCAGCTCGGCCGCGATGAGAAGCCCGTCTGCCTCATGGACATGGGCACCATCGGCGCCAAGTGGCTCAAAAAGCAGGGCACCCTCACCAACCTCGACGAGTCCGAGGAGATCAACGCCTGCACCGTGCGCGTGACGGTCGACGTCGACGGCGAGGACCAGGACTGGCTCTTCCTCTTCAAGAACGAGACCCACAACCACCCCACCGAGATCGAGCCCTTCGGCG
>CAUWJG010000013.1:0-50727 GCA_963559095.1 uncultured Collinsella sp.
CCGTCAAGTCCAACGCCATCCTCATCGCCAAGGACGAGATGGGCATCGGCATGGGCCCCGGCCAGCCCAACCGCGTCGACTCCGCGCTGCTGGCCTGCCAGCGCGCCGACGAGGTCTGCGAGCGCCTGGGTAAGGAGCAGGGCGGCTACGCCTGCGCCTCCGACGCCTTCTTCCCGTTCCGCGACAATGTCGACACGCTCGCCGCTCACGGCGTGACCGCCATCATCCAGCCCGGCGGCTCCGTGCGCGACGAGGAGTCCATCGACGCCTGCAACGAGCACGGCATCGCCATGGTCTTCACTGGCACGCGCCACTTCCGCCACTAGGATCCGGCGGACAACCGACCACGATGAGCGCCGGGCCCCAATCGTCCCGGCGCTCTTGATGTGCAATTGGGGATGGGCGTGCATTGCACATCGAGTGTGGGGCGCAGTTGTGCCTGTCCCTCAGGTACGATTGGGGGGGCAGGTACGAATTGCGCATCGATCCGGCCGTGGCTACCTCAATGCCCCCGAATGTGCAATTTGCACCCGGCCCCAATCGCATGCCCTGCCCTAATTGCACGTGACACGAGAGGAGCGGTTTTGAGCGATCTCGAGCCGTTTTTCAATTCGGCGGAGGAATGCGCCGCATATGAGAAGTTCTGCGCCGAGCAGGAGCGCGGCGAGGGGGCTTTCGAGCTTTCCACCCCCGCCCTCGTGTGCCGCTGGCGCATGGCGAAGCGGGGGGTGCCGCTGCTCAATCGGCATATCCGCGCGATGTCGCAGCGTGTGGTTGCAGGCGAGCCGCTCACCACGAACATGCTTTCCTGGGCCAAGCAGCATGTGGAGTGGTCGCTTGCGGCGGGGAGCTATGACGACCCCAATGGCGTGCTCATGCTCGTGATCGACATCAACGGCGATGCGCTGATGAGCGTTGGGCCCTATGAGCCGCTTGAGCACACCGACCGCGCCGCACTTATCGCACGTGCCAAGATGGGGCGCGCCGAAGCCGCATCTACCGCGGTGGCGCCCGAGCTGCTTGGTGCCGTGTGTCCAGACGGTTCTGTGTTGCTGGCGGCATGCGAGGACGAGCCGCTGTGCGGCGCCGCCACGCTCGTGGTGCAATTGGCGCAAACGCGAGGGCATGCTGTGACATACGGGATGCAGCCAGGGTGCGATATCGATGAGTTTGTGGCCGCCTTGGACGAGGGCGCATCGGTGTTTCTTGTTTCCGACGAGCATGGAGTGGTACCAGAAGATGCCTATCCTGCGACCAGTGCCGATGCCCATGCGGTGGTCGATCAGCTCGCGGCCGATGTGGGCAAGCTCTTCTCCTAAGTGTGGCTTTCCGCTTGGCAACTGCCTTACATTGCTGCAACTTCGCCGGCCCGCTGCGCATCATACGCGGCGGGTCGCGTCATAATGGGGAGAATAACGGCGGTACCGGGGAGGGCGGCGGCATGGCGCGCATATTTGTGGTTGAGGATGACGCATCCATTCGCAATGAGCTGATTGAGATGTTGGAGCGCCAGCAATTCGAGGTGTCCTACTGTCTCACCTTCGACCGCGTCGTTGAGGACATCCTGGCCGCTGAGGCCGATCTTGTTTTGCTCGACCTTACCTTGCCGGGAACGGACGGCCAACTCATCTGCCGCGAGTTGCGACAGCAGTCGCAAATTCCTATCATCGTGCTCACCTCGCGCATCACCGAGGTGGACGAGGTTATGAGCATGACGATGGGCGCGGATGATTTTGTATCGAAGCCCTATAGTGCTCGCGTGTTGGTGGCGCGCGTGCAGGCGCTGTTGCGCCGAGCGCATGGCGCGTCGGATGCCGGCCGTGTGCTCGAGCACAACGGCGTACGTCTCGACCTCTCCCGTTCGACGGCTACCTCGCAGGCAAACGGGGGTGTCGTTGAGCTCACCAAAAATGAGATGCGCATCCTGGCTTTGCTTATGGGGCATGCCGGCAGCATCGTGAGCCGCGAAGCCATCATGCGCGACCTGTGGGATTCCGATGCCTTTGTGGACGACAATACGCTCACGGTGAACATCAACCGCCTGCGTGCGACGCTCGAAAAGATCGGTGTGACGGGGTACCTCACTACGCATCGCGGGCGCGGGTATTCGGTGTAGGAGGCGTCATGCAGTTTACGTCATATGCGGCCTCGTCGTGGCCGCAGCTCGCACTTGCTTCGGCCGCCGCATGCCTCAGCGCGTTTGTGTTGGCGGTGAGCGGTGCGAGTCTTTCGCTGATTGTGCTGGTGGCAGGCGCGGTATTGGGCTCGGCGCTATTGGGTATCGCATGGGATTACCAGCGTAAGCGCGCGTTTTTCGCCGGGCTTACGGCCTGCGCGGACGAGACCGAGCACCCGTTGTGGGTTACCGAGATGGTGGACGAGCCCGATTTCCCTGAGGGCGAGCTCATGTATCGCGCTTTGCGCGCCGTTGCCAAGGCGGCCAATGACGACGTGGCGAGTTGTCGGCGCCAGGTCGCCGATTATCGCGAGTACGTGGAAACATGGGTGCACGAGGCTAAATCGCCGCTGGCAGCGGCCTCGCTCATGTTGGAAAACCTGATGGAGAACGCGCCGGCCGATGCGTCGGGCGAGGCGCTGCTGGATAAGACCGAGGCGCTGGGCGAGGAGCTTGGGCGCGTGGAGGGCTATATCGAGCAGGCGTTGTTTTTCGCCCGCTCCGAATCGCTCGATCGCGACTACCTCATTCGTCCGTACGACTTGAAGCAGCTGGTAAGTAATGTCATCAAGGCAAACGCGCGCCTGTTGATTGGCGCGCACGTGGCGCCGTATCGCAAGGGGCTTGAGCGCACGGTGTTCACCGATGAGAAATGGATGACGTTTATTCTGGGCCAGCTTGTCCAAAACAGCGTGAAGTATGCCCGGGTCGAGGGGGCGGAAATCGAGTTTTCCGCCGTATTGGTCGATGAAGGTCTTGCGGAGGAGCGTATCGAGCTGACGGTGCGCGACAACGGCTGTGGTGCCTCGCGAGCCGACATAGCGCGCGTGTTTGACCGAGGGTTCACAGGGCAAAATGGTCGTAACTCAAAGCGCTCTACGGGTATCGGCTTGTATTTGGTAAAACGCCTGTGCGACAAGATGGGTCTGGGCGTTTGCGCCGATTCAGTGGAAGGCTCCTGGTTTGCCGTGACGATCAGTTTTCCCACCAACAAGATGCACTATTTCGGCTAGGGGACGGGCAGATTGGGCGAGGCGGTCATTGCGGCTGCTGGAGCTCGCCGATCTCTGGCTCCCCAGTTTGGCCATGTGGGGGTTACTCCCCCAGCGTCCCCGCTTGCCCATTCGGCTCGCGGCCCTCAGCGCCCTCCCTGCTTGCCTGTATGGCTCGCGGCCTGCAGTGCCCCCCTGCTTGCCTTTTCGGTTCACAAGCGAAGAAAACTTTCGGGATTCCAGAAGTTTTCTTCGTTTGTGAACCGCATTGCATGTAAGCGGCGGCCTTTGTTTGCCCTGTGTATGGTGAGAGGGTGCGTGCCTCCTTTCCTAGCGGAGCGCCGCGTCTTCCGTCTCGGTAGGGGCGTGGTGCATATGTGCAATGATGTATGGGTACCCTGCGGTCGAAGTGCTCGGTTAGACACCATGCCTTGCATTGGTTTTTGGTTGTCGATCCGACGGCACAAGCAGGTCGATGGGGTTAAGGCCCATTCGTGCGGCTATCGTCTCGATGGTTCTGAGCTTGGGATTTCCGCGCCCGTTTTCGATGGTGCTGAGCTCCACGCGGCTAATGCCCAGCTGCAAAGCGAAGTCGACCTGTGTCAACCCGAGCTCCAGCCTTCGAATTCTGACTCGATTCCCGAACGTGTTCGAAAGTTCGCTCATATGCGAGCGCGTGTGTGACGGTGGGTGGATGCATGAAAATAATGGATGTAGCGGCGCGCGATTTTGGAGAGCATGGTCAGTGCCTTAGACTACGTTGCTTTAGCGTTCAACATAGCCTATTGATAGGCAATTCAGTTCGCAATTGCAAAATCTAACGTATTTGTACAATAATTTATATTTAGTATTGTATTTTTACGTCTAGCAATGATGTCTTGTCAGCATGATCTCATACATAGAATAGTGTTTCCCATCAAGTGATACGGTTTCGCATATTGCGGCAGATTTTTTGGCTCAGCTTTGCCTTCGTGCCAAGTTGCCTTCGCAAAGGGGGTCGTCTCCAGTTTTTTCGCAATGGGGTCGTCTCCAATTGAGTCGACCGCGCCAAGCCTTCGGCCTTGACGGGTTTTGTGCTATGGCTTCGCGCCCGCCCACGCCGCCTGTACCAAAAAAGCGAGTTTTGTATGGCTCTGGGTGCCATGATTACTCCAGCCGGGTCAATATTGGCGGCGAATCGGGCGTTCCCCGCCCGTTTTGGCCTTGAAACGACGCTTCGATCTGCTTATTTCTGATCGGAAGGCCGGCGGCGTCATACAAAACTCGCTTTTTTGGTACGAGGGCGGTCGGCGGCGAACACTTACCATTGTTTTGGACGGCGCGGGCTGTGGTGATGCGCCGGATAGGGTGGGGTTGCGTACCGTTTGAAAGGGCGGGCCACGGAAGGCGACCCAATTTCAAACAGCGCAAACCGTGTGCGGCTTCGCACGATATACGAATCAGACCTGCCCCTAAATGGTGGGTTGGGGAGCGGTATGATGGGGTCGGATTGTTGTTGTTTTGAAAGGCATTCGACATGGCACAAGGCCTGTTCATAACGGTTGAGGGGATCGACGGCTGCGGCAAGTCCACGCAGGCGGAGCTGATAGCCGACGCGCTCGAGGCTGCGGGTTGCGATGTTTTGCGCCTGCGTGAGCCAGGCGGCGCTGCCATCTCCGAGAAGATTCGCGCTATCCTGCTCGATCCTGCGAACAGCGAGATGGGCGACGTCTGCGAGCTGCTGCTCTACGAGGCCGCCCGTGCACAGTTGGTGCATGAGGTGATCGCGCCCGCCCTTGCTGCCGGTCGCACCGTCGTGTGCGATCGCTTTTACGATTCCACCACGGCCTACCAGGCGTTTGCCAATGGTCTTGACCGCGCAATGGTCGCCCATGCCAACGCCATTGCGGTCGATGGGCACAATCCTGACCTGACATTCGTGTTCGATCTTCCTGTCGAGGAGGCTTGGCGCCGTCGCTCTGGCAGGGTTGCGCAGGATCGCCTCGAGCTCAAGGGGCTCGGCTTTCAGTCCAAGGTTGCGGAGGGTTTTCGCGCCCTCGCCGTGCAAGAGCCCGCTCGCGTGAAGCTTATTGACGCCAACCGTCCAGTCGATGAGGTCTTCGCATCTGTTATGCGTGAGCTGCAGGAGTACATGCAGCAGGTATGATGAAAAGCACAGCAAATGGCGAACATGAGGGGGAGTGGCTCGTATGACTCAAAGTGGGATCGGCGGTCATTCGCTGCTGGCGCAACTCGATATGCAGCCGCGCGTGCGTGACTTCTTGGTGCGCGCGCTCGAGCAGGGCCGCACGAGCCACGCCTACCTGTTCCTGGGTTCTCCCGGCTCGGGCAAGCTTGACGCCGCTTGGGCGCTTGCTCAGGCGCTGCTGTGTGCCGAGGAGTCCGCACTCGCCTGCGGGACATGTGACGACTGTCACCGCGTGATGCGCCGCACCCATCCCGACGTGCATTATCTTGCTCCCGAGTCGGCTACGGGCTATCTCATCAGCCAAACGCGTGAGCTGCTCGAGGATGTGGCGCTTGCGCCCATTCGCGCCTGCGCGAAGGTCTACATCATCGACCGTGCCGAGCAGCTCCGAGCCAACACGGCAAACGCCCTGCTCAAAACACTTGAGGAGCCGCCGGCAAACGTCACCTTCATCCTGCTGGGAACAAGCGCCGACGTCATGCTGCCCACCATTGTCTCGCGCTGTCAGTGCGTGCCGTTTCGCGCTCTTTCCACCAGCGAGGCTGTTGCGGCGGTGGAGCGCGCCTGCGGCACCACGCCCGAGCGCTGCCGCATGGCGGTGGACGTGACGGGCAGCCCCGCTCGCGCCATCGAATTCCTTAAGAGCGCCGAGCGGCAGGAGGCGCGCCGCGCCATGGTCCGCGCCATCGACGCGCTCGCCCATGCCGACGAGGCGGACATCCTCAAAAGCGCCAAGGAACTCATGCTCGCGGTTCATGCGCCGCTGGCCGAGGTGAAGTCGACGCAGCAGGCGATTCTCGAGCAAAACCAGGACTATCTGTCTCGTGGCGCTCTCAAGCAACTTGAGGACCGCAACAAGCGCGAGCTGTCGGCCCGCGAGCGTTCGGGTATCATGGAAGCGCTGGCAAGTGCGCGTTCTGTCCTGCGCGATGCCCTGCTCGTGCGCGAGCAGGCGCCCGACGGCATTTCGAACGCGGATGTGCCCGACATCGTGGAGCGCATCGCCCGCGCCGCCAGCACCGCTGGAATCACCCGCGCTCTCGACGCCGTCGCAGCCGCCGAATCGCGCGTTACCCGCAACGTTACGCCCCAGCTGGCCATCGAGGTCATGCTTCTTGATATCAGAAAGGCTCTGCAATGCCTGTAGTTGTTCCTGTGAAATTCGCGTTCGCCGCGCACGAGCTGTGGTTCGATCCGCAGCGGCTTGACATCGTGGAGGGTGACCACGCCGTCTGCTCCACCGAGCGCGGAACTGAGATCGGTCTCGTCACCGCCGATCCCTTTGAGGTGCATCCCGATGAACTGGCAGCTCCGCTCAAGCCGGTGCTGCGCATTGCCACCGACGCCGACCTCGATCGCGCCGACGAGCTGGCCGATGCCGGCGAGGACGCCATGTTCGACTTCCGCCGCCTGGCCGAGAAAAACGATCTCGACATGAAGCCCGTGGGCGTTGAGTTTCTCTTCGGTGGCGAAAAAGCGGTGTTCTACTTTGCGGCTGAGGACCGCGTGGACTTCCGCCAGCTGGTCAAGGACCTCACGGCCCATTTCCACGTGCGCGTGGACATGCGCCAAATCGGCGTGCGCGACGAGACGCGCCTGCAAGGCGGATATGCCACCTGCGGCCAGGAGCTGTGCTGCACGCGCTTCGGTGGGCAGTTCGAGCCTGTGTCCATCCGCATGGCCAAAGAGCAGGACCTGCCGCTCAACTCCGCCAAGATCTCGGGCGTGTGCGGCCGCCTCATGTGCTGTTTGCGCTATGAGTTCGAGGCGTACAAGGACTTCAAGAGCCGCGCGCCCAAAAAGAAGACGCTCGTCGACACGCCGCTGGGCAAGGCGCGCATCCTGGAATACAACACGCCCCGTGAGCAGCTCGTTCTGCGCCTGGAGAGCGGCAAGGTGTTCCGCGTGAACCTCTCCGATATGGAGTGCTCGCCAGAAAACGAGAAGCGTTGTGAGGCGCAGGGCTGCACGTGTCGACCGGACTGCGTGGGCCGCAGCGTGCTCGAGCGCTTGGAATCGCCCGATCTGCAGCTGGCGCTCATGGAGCTTGATCGCAAAAACGGCGTGGATGTGGGCGATGGCCTTTCGGTGGCCGACCGTATCGTGGCTTCTGGTCCCACGCCGCGCCGTAAGCGGATGCGCGAGGAGGAGGCCGCCAAGTTTGAGCAGATGGGCGCCTCTCGTAGCTCCCGCGCGGGCCGCAAAAGCCAGGGCGAGGCGGTTGCAGCTGAGGACGAGGGCGGCGGATCGCGTCGGCGTCGTCGCCGTGGCGGGACGAGCGAGGGCGCTCAGGCACCTGCGGCTGCGGGTGCGAGGGCGGAGGCGTCGCGTGCCGAGGCGGCTCAGGCGGGCGAAGTGGCTTCCAGCCGGCGTCGACGTCATCGCTCCGGTGAGAGTGCGCCGTCTGCAGCTCGCGGGCAGGGGCCGCGCGAAGGTGCTGCGCGCGAGCAGGCAGCTCAGGATGTGGCTCTTGGCAGGAGCCGTCGTCGCAAGCATGTGAGCCAGGCGGAGGCGCCAGCCAAGGTGGCTACGGCAACGCCGCGTCGCGGTCGGTCGCATAAGCCCGAGACGCCCTCGGTGGCCGAGCAGCTCGCGGATGGCAAAGTGAAGGTATCCCGTCGCCGCCCCGGTGATGGCGGCGGGGCGCCCTCGGATGCCTCGCCGCGCGACGTGGCGGCCGAGTCGGCGCAGCCGGCACCCAAGAAGCGTCGCCGCCGCCGTTCGCGCAAGCCGCGTCAAGACGGTGGCACGGATGCCCCGCGTGAGAATGGCGGCGGTGCCGCGTAGGGCGTAGGCCTCGACCGTTTGGCGTGCGGTGCGCTCGTTGCGAGGCGTACTCGGCGCGAGGCGCGCGTCAGTTGCCTTGCGGCTCGCGCGGCTCGCCGTTCGATTGCGATCCGCGTCTGACGGCCCGCATTTGGCGGTCGGCGTCCACCCCGCTTTTTGCTTGCATGCGTGTATAATGCTCGGTAACGAAACGGCCCTTTTCCATGCGCGGGAAAGGGCCGTTTGTTGTTGAGTAAGATTTGGGCAAGCAACGCGCTGGATGAAGGCAAGGCCAAGCGTCTCACCAGGGAAAACGATGGGCTATACAGCGCATTTGCGGCCAGCGCGCGCGAGTTGTTGCTGGAGACGCTTTCTCCGACGCGCTGCGTATGTTGTGAGCGTCCCGGCGCGCTGCTGTGCGATGCGTGCCGGGCTCGCATGGTTCTCATCGACCCCGTGCACGCCTGCCCGCAGTGTGGCGCCCCCTTTGGCGGGCTGCTGTGCACCGAATGTCGTGGCGAGGCCATGTGCACGGCGCGTTGCGTGGCGGCGGCGGTATTCGAGGGAGTGCCCGCAAAGATGGTCCGCGAGTACAAGGACGGTGGCGAGCGGCGTCTGGCCGCGTTGATTGCGGGCATCATGGTGGATGGCGTGCGTCGTGCCGAGCAGACCGCGCCCGAGCGGTTTTGCGGCATGCTCAGCCAGGCCGATGCGGTGACGTTCGTGCCGGCTACAGCCGAGGCGTTCGCGCGTCGCGGCTTCGATCACATGGAGGCGATTGCCCGCATTCTCACGCAAAGGACGGGCGCGTCGTATCTGGATGCGTTGGTCAAGCGGGGACGTGCCGATCAGCGGCGTCTCGGCCGTGCAGGTCGGCGCATGCAGGCCGCTGGGGCGTACGAGGTGATCGCGCCGGTCCAGGGTGCGCGCATCTTGTTGCTCGACGACGTGGTGACGACCGGCGCCACGCTCAATGCCGCCGCCTCTGCCCTGCTGAGCGCCGGGGCCCAACAGGTCGATGCCTTGGCCTTTGCTCGCGTGTGGGGCTGATCTGCACACTCCGAACGGGCGTGTCGCGAGCCCGTGCATTGTGGGCGCACGCGTCGCAGGCCGCGCGCCGAACCTTCGCACACCGACTCCCCGCGCTGCGATCTCGTTCGGAGCGAGCCTGGGCGTGTCGAGCCTGTGCGTCAATGTCCTGCGGTTTTGATAACACCTGTTCTTATTGCCTGCTATAATGCGAAAAGTTCCCCTCAGGCTGTGGTTGCCGGAGAAGCGTGGCGCACGGCGTGTGCCGCGCCCTCCCTAGTCCAAGACAGACGCGGTCGAAGGGATCCACGTAAGTCGTCGCGTGCGCGCGGCGGCGATCATGGCGCGTCCTAGATGTCAGTCGCACCGTCCGTTCTACTGACTTTGAGGCAATAATGCCTCGCGGGCGAGCGGGCTAGTCGTGAAGCCGTTGCGGCGGCAGAGCAAACGCCCCGGTGCGCAAGTGTGGGGTCAAAGACCAGGTCAGCTGAGGGAACACATACAATGAGGGCGCGCGGCGCGGCTGCAAGAGGCGGTCGGGCTGCGCGCGGAGTAAGCGGATTCGGCGAACGCGCCGACATGGCCAAGGTGGATGACGATGGCACACAACGCGAGGGTGAACTTGAGGGCTGCGGCGGCGCGCAAGGCGATGGGTGTTTGCGCCCTGGCACTGGCGCTTGGCCTCGGCGGTTGTACGCTCACGGTTCCGCTGCGCTCAGAGGTCCCGGCGGCCGAGCCGGCCGATACGTTGCCCGCAGGCGCGCTGCTGCAAGATGGCGTACTCACCGTCGCGCTCGACACCACCGATGCTCCGCAGGCCATGAATGATGCGAACGGTCAGGCCGCCGGCTATTACGTCGACCTTGGCCGAGCGCTCGCGCAGTATTTCGGCGTGAAGGCGGAGTTCGTCTCGGCCTCGAGCCCTCATAGCTCGCTTGACGAGTCGAAGGCCGACCTGTACCTGGGTGCCCGTGCCGCAAATGCGTCGGAGACCATCGACGTGTTCGGCTCGCTGGGGCAAGACGCCTCGGCGGTGTTTGCCAAGGGCGCTGAGCAGGAGGACGGCCGCGCCCGCGGTGTGAGCGCCGAGAGCCTCTCGGGGGCTTCGATTGCCGTGCAGGACTCCTCCGCAGCGCAGGATGCGCTGGCACGCGCAGGGATCTCGGGCAACGTCAAGACCTACCCCAACGTAAACAAATGCTTCGACGCCCTAGCGGCTGGCGAGGTCTCCTATGTTGCCTGCGATGCGACGGCTGGCGCGTATTTGGCTCGCGCTCAGGCGGATGTGTCGTTTGCCGGCATCATCGGCGAGCCTTCGACGTTTGGCGTGGCGGTTTCGGCGAGCAATGCCGAACTTGCCGCCGCCATCGAGAGCGCCCTGCAGTCCTTCACCTCCGATGGCACCCTCGATGCCCTGCGTGCCGCTTGGTACGGTGGCGTGCCGTTTGATCTGTCCGGCGCGGTGCTTTCGGGCGTGACAGTCAATACCGAGGCCGAAGATGCGGCCGATAGCACGGCGTCTGCGGGCTCGACGGTTCCAGAGGGTGACGCCGCCATTGCAAACGGCGGGGTCATCACGGGCGACATCAACTCGCTCGACTAGGCGCGCGGCCTGCGAAGAATCGATATGCTCGGCTGCGGGCGGCCTGATGTGGCGCCAGCTCGCGCAGCTCTATACCATTCCGTATGATTTTCTTCGGCAATTCGGCCATCGGTTGCTTTGCGGCCGCCAGCGGATAAAACGGTTTGTCGCGCACGCTCCACTTCAATTTGGGTACAACCTACGTACACGGAAATGTCCCCGATGAGATTGGAGTCACGTATGGATGTCAAGGTTTCCGGTCGCAAGACCACTGTCACCGATGCTCTGCGTGCCCATGTAGACGAGAAGATCGCCACAGCCATCAAGGTATTCGATATCGAGCCCATGACGGTCGACGTCGTCCTGCGCTACGAGAAGAACCCGTCCAATCCAAATCCCGCCATCGTTGAGGTTACCGTTCGCGCCCGCGGCTCCGTCATTCGCGTCGCCGAGCACGGTGCCGATATGTATGCCGCTATCGATATGGCCGCCGAGAAGGTCACGCGCCAGCTCCGCAAGTTCAAGACCAAGGTTGTAGATATGCGCCAGCAGGGCGCCAGCGCCGCCGAGGTCGCTCCGGTCGAGCCTGTTGAGGACCTTGCCGACCTGCTCATTCCCGCAGAGGAGGACGACCAGCTCGTCCGCGAGAAGATCATCGAGCTCACGCCGATGACCGAGGAACAGGCTCTTGTCCAGACCGATTTGCTGGGCCATGACTTCTACGTGTTCGAAAACGCCACGACCGGTCTGATAAATGTGGTCTATCACCGTAAGAATGGTGGATACGGCATCATCAAGCCAAAGATCGAGACGCTTGACGAGTAAAATACGGGCATACGCACCGTTGGATGGCGGCCATTCCGTGCGGGGTGGCCGCCGCTTTTGTATGGAGAGATGCCCATGGGTGACACCCTGAACCCGATTGATGTGACGCACGCGTGCCGTATCGTGATGGATACCTGCGCCGATTTTACCCCGGAGGTTGCCGCGGCGCTCGACATCGACATCTTGGGGTTTCCCTACATTTTGGACGGCGAGGAGCATCTTGACGACATCTGGTCGAGCATGACGCCGCATGAGTTTTACGAGCAGCTGCGCTCTGGTGCCAAGGCGTCCACGTCGGCAGTGTCGCCCGGGCGCTATGCCGAGTTTTTCACCAAGTGCGCCGAGGAGGGTACGCCCACGGTGTACTTTTGCTTTACAAGCGCGCTATCCAGCAGCTACAACTCGGCGTGTCAGGCGGCCGAGCAGGTACGCGCCGCTCATCCGGGCTTTGAGCTGTACGTGGTGGATAACGCCGTGCCGTGTTCGTGCGGCATGTTGCTTGCCATCGAGGCAGTTCGCCAACGCGCGGCAGGCATGACGGCCGCGCAGTTGGTGACGTGGGCGACGGAGGCCATGTCCTACATCCACGGCTACTTCACGCTCGATAGCCTCGATGCGCTGGCGGCCGGCGGTCGTATTCCGCCTGCGGCGGCGCAGTTGTCCAGCAAGCTCGACATCAAGCCCAGCCTGTCCTTTGATTTGGCCGGGTCGTTGTCGCTCACGGGTGTGTGCCGTGGCCGCAAGAAGGCGCTCAAAGCGCTCGTCAAGGCGTTTTCCGAGAATTGGGTGCCCGATCCGTCCACGCCCATCGCGATTGCCTCCAGCGATGCCGAGAAGGATGCCGACTGGGTGGAGGCGGCCGTGCGCAAGGAGCCCGGCTGCGCTGACCTCACGATCCTGCGTGCCTCGGTGGGGCCGGTGCTTGGCTCGCATGTGGGCCTGGGTATGGTGGGCATCACCTTTTGGGGCAAAGATCGTTCCGAGTCGATTTCCCTGTCCGACCGCATCGCGCGCCGCGTGCGCGGCGAGTAGCAAAGGCGGTTTTCGCAGGCGCGCCGTGGCTCCGCTTGGCGCGCGGCGGGCTTCGGCGTGTGGGCGCGCGGCGGGCTCCGACGTGCTTGGCCGCAACGCACGCGTGCCGGCGCCGGCTTGTCCGGTTGGGCACGATGCACAGTCGGTATGACGGTGCGCGCGGCGGGGTACGCTACAACATTGCGAGGCGCATCTTGCGCCATCGAGCAGCAACTACTTCCAGATAAGGAGAGAGATATGGCAGACACGAAGCTCAATGTGGCATTCATTGGCACGGGCATCATGGGTGCGCCCATCGCCGGGCACATCCTTGATGCGGGCTATCCGCTCACGGTCTACACGCGCACCAAGGCCAAGGCTGCGGGCCTGCTCGAGCGCGGTGCCGCGTGGGCCAACAGCGCCGCCGAGGCCGCTGCAGGTGCCGACGTGGTGTTCACCATGGTGGGCTATCCCACCGATGTCGAGGAGATCTACCTTTCTGGTGCGGGCCTTTTGGCGAGTGCCAAGGAGGGCGCCTACCTCATCGACCTGACCACGAGCGCGCCCGAGCTCGCGCGCGATATCGCCGAGGCCGCCGAGGTTTCCGGCAAGCATGCGTTCGATTGCCCGGTGACGGGCGGCGAGGGCGGTGCCATTGCCGGCACGCTGACGGCCATCGTGGGCGCCACCGAGCGCGACATCGAGCCGGTGCGCTCCGTGCTGGAAACGTTTACGAGCAAGATTTGCTGCTTTGGCGGCGCGGGCAAGGGCCAGGCGGCCAAGCTCGCCAATCAGGTGGCCCTGGCGAGCTCCATGGTGGGCATGGCCGATGCACTCTCCTTCGCCCAGCAGAACGGCCTGGACGTCGAGGCGGTGCGCGAGATGATCTGCGCGGGCACCGGTTCGAGCGGCGCCATGCAGGTGCTGGCGCCCAAGAGCCTGGACGGGGATTACAAGCCCGGGTTCATGGTCGAGCATTTCCTCAAGGATTTGGGCCTGGCGCTGCAGGTTGCCGAGGAGAAGGAGATTGCGCTGCCCGGCGCCGACACCGCCTTTACCCTGTATGACATGCTTGAGGCGATTGGCGGCGGCAAGCTCGGCACCCAGGCCGTGACGCTGCTGTACCAGGAGGAGGCCGACGCGGTGGCGGCGGGTCTGGACTGGTCGCTCTATACCACGGCCCATGAGCACGATGACGCGTGCGGCTGCGGTCACGACCACGGTCATGGCGAGCATGAGTGCTGCGGCGGCCACGGCCACGAGGACGGCCATGAGTGCTGCGGCGGCCATGGTCACGGCGAGGGTCACGAGTGCCACTGCGGCCATCACGCGGAGTAGCCGCATGCCGATGACGTTTGCCATCCTCTTTGCCATCCTGCTGGTCTTTGCCATCTATATCGGCTTTTTGGCTGGTCAGGGCATCTGCAATCGCTTCGTGGTCACCGCGCGCGACTACTGGTTGGCCAACCTGGCCGGCGTGGTCGTGTCGGTGGTTGCCACCGCGCTGGTGTTCATGCTGCCGCTCCTGTACGCCGTGACCTTCGGTGGCCTGGCAGGCTACATCGCGGGCCTCAAAATGAGCTTCGGCGAATCAACCGGCCCGTGGAAATGGCTCGACCGCTTCATGAACGTGAACCGGGGTCATCGTCGCGTGGCCGAGGCGGGCACCGGCGAAGCGCGTCGTCGCCGCAAAAAGCGCGGAGAGGCCGGCCCTGATCTCATTTCCGTAGATGAGCGCGGCGGCGCGGGCGCCTCGGCATCTGCTGCGGGCACCGTCTCGAACGCATCCACCACAACGTCAACCAACAAGAAACGTGCGAGGTAGTTATTATGGCCGACACCGCAATGGAGCTGAGCGCCGAGGAGGCCGCCCAGCTGGATGCCCTCATGAAGAGCAAGGATGCCCTTTCCTCTGTGATGGAGGACTTGGGTTCAAGTAGCCGCAGGACCCGCCAGCTGTCCGGCCGAGCCGTGGCGTTGCTGGCCACGCGCGCCTCCGAGCTGCTCGTGCCCTATATTCCGCAGTTGATCGATGCACTGTATCGCCCTGAGGCGCAAACGCGCTGGGAAGTGCTGGACGCCCTGACCCTGCTCGTGCCCGATAACGCCAAGGAGTGCGGTGCCGCCTACGAGGGCGCCGAGGCGGCGCTGTTCGATGAGATCTCGGCGCCGCTGCGCCTGTCCGCGTTCCGCTTTTTGGTCACGTGGGGTGCCACCGAGCGTCGTCGTTCGGAGAAGGTGTGGCCCATCATCGATGAGGCCATCCAGTGCTTCCATGGCGATCTCGAGTATCGAGACATGCTCGCGCTGCTCTACGGCTTCGCGCATGGCCAGATTGCCGGCAGCGTTGCCGATGAGCTTGCCGGCCGCTTGCGCTTCGACGCGGAGAACGGCAAGGGCAGTTACCTCAAGGTACGCTCTCGTGAGATTTACGAAATCCTCGTCAAGCGTTTCAAGCTTGAGGAGCCCAAGAAGCGCACCCGCGTGGCCAAGAGCGACGACACCGATGACGAGGAGTAACGCATGGCACACGATGTAGCCCTCATCCCTGGTGACGGCATCGGGCCGGAGATTACCCGTGCGATGCAGCGCGTTGTCGCGGCCACCGGGGTGGACATCGCCTGGAACGAGGTGCACGCCGGCGCAGGCGTGATGGACGAGTACGGCACACCGCTGCCCGAGCACGTGCTCGATGCGGTGCGCGCTGCCGGCGTTGCCATCAAAGGGCCCATCACCACGCCGGTGGGGACGGGCTTTCGCAGCGTGAACGTGGCGTTGCGCCGCGAGTTCGACCTCTATGCCTGCGTGCGCCCGTGCCTCTCCCAGCCGGGCGACGGCTCGCGGTACGCGGACGTCGATATCGTGGTGGTGCGTGAGAACACCGAGGACCTCTACGCCGGCATCGAGTTCGACTCGGATGCGCCTGCGGTGGCGCAGTTGGGCGAGCTGGTTGCGGCTTCGGGGCAGACGCCGTTTGTTCCCGGATCGGCCATTTCCATCAAGCCCATCTCGCGCGAGCGCTCGCAGCGGATCGTGGAGTACGCGTTCGAGTACGCGCGCTCGTGCGGGCGCAGCAAGGTCACGGCGGTGCACAAGGCCAACATCATGAAGGCGACCGACGGCCTGTTCCTTCAGGTGGCACGCGAAGTGGCCGAGCGCTACCCCGACATCGCTTTTGAGGACAAGATTGTGGACGCGACCTGCATGGGCTTGGTGCAAGACCCCCATGCGTTCGATGTGCTCGTGTGCCCCAACCTGTACGGCGACATCGTGAGCGACCTGTGCGCGGGCCTGGTGGGCGGCCTTGGCATGGCGCCGGGCGCCAACATCGGCCGCGAGCTGGCCGTGTTCGAGGCCACGCACGGCAGCGCGCCGGATATCGCGGGCAAGGACATCGCCAACCCGACGGCGGAGATTCTCTCAGCTGCCATGATGCTCGACCATTTGGGTGAGGGCGAGGCGGCATCGCAGGTTCGCGCGGCTGTGCGTGCAACCTTGGCCGAGGGCACGCAGGTGACCTCGGATGTTCGCCGTGCGCTTACCGGCAGCGCAGAAGGCGCGGTGGGCACGCAGGCCTATGCCGACGCCGTGATTGCGCACATGCAATAAAAACAAGAGCGCGCACGCGCTTGGTGTTGTGGGGCCGCAGGACATGCGGCCCTCTTGATTGAAAGGAGCCCCACGTGGGTTTGGTTCAGAAAAAGGACGAGAAGGATTACATCGACGGCATCGAGGTGATCGGTCGCGGCGATGGCCCCGATCCTGATATGGCGCCCGAGATCGATTGCGAGATCGTGCCTGGTCAGACGGCTGAGGACATTTCGGGCACCACGGCGGCGCGCAACGAGGGCATGGAGACGCAGGCCGATCCGGAGCTGCTGGGCAGCATGGCCGAGGACGCTGCCGAGGAAGCCGCCGATGATGGAGAGGCTGACGCTATCGATCATGATGCCGCCGATGCGGATGCGGACCTTGATGCGGACGTGGACGTGGATGCTGCCGCAGATGCCGAGGACGCCGCGGAATCGACGGAGGGCTCGGACGCCGAGGCAGATGGCGATGATGCGGTAGCCGCCGACATCGATGCTGCTGGCGACAAGGTTGCATCCGAGGGCAGCGAGCCCGAGGCTGCGCCGACGTTTGAGAGTGACGGCGCAGCGACTGGCAAGCGTCGCAACGGGTTGTTTGTGGCCGGCATGCTGATCATTGTGGTGGCTGTGGGGATTATCGGCTATACGCTCGGTGCGGGCACGTTCGGCACGCACAAGGGGACGGGCGCGGCAAGTATTACGGATGAGCAGCTTGACTCCGTGGTGGCGAGCTGGACTTTTGACGGGGCGAGCCACAATATCACCGCGCGGGAGGCCATCGAGAGCCAATACAGTCTGAGCGCTTCAAAGCAGGACGATGACACCTATGCTGTACCATCCGCCGAGACGGTGCTCTCCTACGTGCGCAACCAGATTCTGGTGGCCGATGCGAAAAAGCAGGGTATGGATGTCTCCGACGATGAGCTTTCCGCCTACGCGACCCAGAACATGGGCACCGATGACTTTGCGGCCATCGCCGAGCAGTTCAGCGTAAGCGAGGATCAGGCAAAGGATATCCTGCGCGATCAATCGCTTATCCAAAAGCTCTATCAGGAAAAAGTCGGCACGGTGACACAGATGCCCGAGCAGCCTACGGCTCCCGCCGATGACGCTGCCGCCGCGACGCCCACCCAGGAGTACGCCGACTACATCATCGCGCTGGCGGGAGACGAGTGGGATGCCGATGCCGGTGATTGGGCTGCCACCGACGGTCCGGTTGCCCTGGCTTTGGCCGACCAGGATTTCTCGCCTGAGGGCGCAACCTACGAGCAGGCTCAGATGGCGTTTGCCGCCGTGTACCGGGCGAGCTACGAGGAGGCGCAGCAGTCCCAGCAGCAGTGGACCGATTACGCCAACAGCTTGTTTGCCAGCGCGCAGGTCGAGCTGTACGGCATTTTTGCGTAAACGGGCTGTCGGACAACACGGATTCGATGAAAGAGGGGTGGAGATGGCCGTCCGCGCAGTGATGAGCGATTGTTTGCTGGGGACAGCCTGTCGCTATGACGGCGGCGCCAAATCGGTGCGCTCCGAAGCGTGCGTGCGCCTGGCCGCGCGGGCATGCGTCATGCCGATTTGCCCTGAGGTTATGGGCGGGCTTTCCACCCCGCGATCGCCTGCTGAGCGCCAAGGCGATGCCGTGGTCGCGCAGGACGGCACGGACGTGACGGCCGCTTACCTGGCAGGTGCCCGCCGTTCGCTGGACTGTGCTGCCCAGGCGGGCGCACGTCTTGCTATCCTTAAGTCGAAAAGTCCGTCGTGTGGCAGCGGTTGCATCTACGACGGGACATTCTCAGGCCAGCTGGTTCATGGGGATGGAGTATGTGCCGAGCTCTTCAAACGGGAGGGATTGACCGTGGTTGACGAGAAGATGGTGGCGTGGTGCGAGCCGAGCGTGGAGCATCCACTGGCGATCGTGCTGGGTAGCGGGCTGCGTGCGCTGGCCGAGCGCGTCAAGGTCGTGCGCCATATTCCGTATGAGGACATCGAGGGCTTCCCGGCGGAGGCGATTCCGGTGGCGGGCCATCGCTATGAGGCGCTGGTGGGCACGATCGATGAGGTGCCCGTGGTGGTGTATCCCGGACGCGTGCACCTGTATCAGGGTTATCGTGTCGCCGAGGTGACATCGCTCGTGCGTCATGCGCATCATTTGGGGTGCCGCAGCATCGTGCTGAGCTGTGCGTCCGGCGCGGTGGGCGAGATTGCCCCGGGTACGGTGGGGCTCATCACCGATCAGCTGAATTTGACGGGGCAGAATCCGCTGACGTGCCCTGAGTTGGTGGCTGCGGCGGGGCTCGAGGTGCCGTTTGTGCCCATGGCGGGTGCGTATTCGCCGTATTTGGGCGAGCTGGCGCGTGCGGCTGCGGCCGATGCGGGTGTGTCACTGGCCGAGGGCACGTATGCCGGCCTGCTGGGGCCGACTTACGAGACGGCTGCCGAGATCCGCGCGCTCGGCGCGGTTGGGGCCGATTACGTTGGCATGTCGACCGTGTGCGAGACGATCATGGCGCGTGCATTGGACATGCAGGTCTTGGGCATCACGCTCGTGACGAACCAGGCCGGTCGTGCCGACAACAACCATGCCGAGGTGTTGGCGGCAGCCGATGCGGCGGCCGAGGCGACGCAGCGCGTTGTTCTGGGTGTGTTGCATCAGCTGGGTGGCGTTACTGCCGGGGTGTAACGTGCGGGCATGTGGTTCGCAACTATTTTTAAGAAGAACGCGGTCGTGCTCTTGCGCGCGACCGCGTTTCCACGTACTATAGGCAATCGTCAGTGATGCGCATGCGTGCATCCTGAACATGGGGTTGCCAGCGTAGCTCAGTTGGTAGAGCACCGCTCTCGTAAAGCGGGGGTCACCGGTTCGAGCCCGGTCGCTGGCTCCATTGAAACTTACAGGTCGGGGAGCGCAAGCTCCTTGGCCTGTTTTGTTTTGCCTTGCCTCTTTGCTCATCGGTGGGCACGTAGGGCGCACGTCCGATTCTGTAAGAGACGGCCTAAGGTGGCGGCCCACCTCGAAATGCCCTCATTTCTTGGACAACGATAATTCGCCTCATCGTATGCAACCGTTTATACTCGTTACGACCGACGGAAAACCCTGCGCATAGCGCATCTCCTGCGAAAGGACCGCTCATGATTAAGGAGCTCGTGAAAGACGACGCCATTCTTTCGAAGCCGTGTGAGCCTGCCACGGCTGAGGACGCCGCCATCGCGGCTGACCTGGTGGATACGCTGACCGCGCTCGAGGATGCGGCTTGCCTGGCCGCCAACCAGATCGGTGAGACGAAGGCCATCGTTGCATATCTCGATGCCGAGGAGCAGCCGCACGTGCTCTTCAACCCAAAGGTGCTGTTCGGCATGGGTGCGTTCAAGGCCGAGGAGACCTGTCTGACGCGCGAGGGGGCAAGCAAGGTAACGCGCTTCGTCAAGATCAAGGTGTCTTTCGACGAGCTGGTCGACGGACAGCTCAAGCCCCACAAGCGTGATTTTGTGGAGTGGGAAGCCGAGCTCATTCAGCACATGTGCGACCACTGCAAGGGCAAGCTCGTCTAAATGCAGTTTGGGGACGGGGTCGTTTTGCATATCGTCCCGTTTCCAATTGTTGATTGGCCTCGCCTTCAATCGGTCGCCTTCGTCCTCGGGCCGCGAAGTGGCTTTTCCTCTAATCGGTGGTTCTCCTCCAAGTGTCGCATAACTGGAAAACTTCCTCGTTTCGGTACGTTTTTCCAGTTATGTGACAGCCAGCCAAAACGGTTAGTGGGCGGCGATGGTGAGATTGGGGCCGTCGATACGCGCGACGAGCGTGAGGCCCATGGCGCGGGCGAGTTTGGCCGAGGTGGCGAGCCCGAGGCCCGCGCCACCTTGGCCGCGAGCCGTATCGGCCTGGTAGAAGCGGTCGAAGAGATGCTCGGTGTCGATTGCCTCCGGATGTGCGACGGGGTTGGAGATAGTGAGGATCTCCGCTCCGCCGAGTGTGATGGTGGGCGCGTCGCTGCCGTAGCGCAGTGCGTTGCTCACGAGGTTCTCAACGATGCGGCCGAATGCCTCGCGGTCGCCGATGACTGTACAGGTGGCATCGGTGCTGGTTGCGGTGGTGCTTGCGTTCGCGTCCATGCTGTCCGCACTGGCAACACGCAGCTCAGGTTCCCAGCCGCGTACCTCGAACTCAGGATAGCAGCCGAGCAGCACCTGCTCAACCAGGGGGCGGAGTTCGACGGCCTCCTGCGCGAGCGTAAGGTCTGGGTCGCTTGCCTTGGTGTAGGAGAAAAGCTGATCGAGCAGGGCCGCAGTGGCGTCGATGCGCTGGGTTGCGGCTGCTAGGCGCTCATCGCGCACGCCAGGGTTCGTTTCGCCGACGGCAAGTTGCAGGTAGCCCTTGGCCCCCATGAGCGGCGTACGGATGTCGTGCGAAAGCGACGCGAGGTCGCGTTGAAACTCGCGTTGCCCGCGCTGAGCGGCGATGCGTGCCTGCGCGCTGCGATCGAGCTCGGCGTTGATGGCGGAGACGAGGGCGGGCAGTGCAGGCGGTCGCGTGTTCAGGCTCAGGCGGGCGTTGCTCGCTGGGTCGCGCTCTTCGATGTTCCGGGCGAGCCGGCGTAGCTCAAGTGTATAGATTGCCATAGCGAGCAGAAACCCTGCGGCAATGCCGAGCAGTAGTGCGAGTACGATGAGCGCTCCCGTGGGCATGGGCGCCTCCTTGTGTGCGGGGTCGTTCCTGCAATTCTACAAGCTCCCCGCGCGTCACGTGAGCGCGCGGGGAGCGCTGTCGGGGCCGAGGGCCGTTGCGGCGGTTGCGGCGCTGGTGTCGAGTGTTTGTCGTTTACTGAAAGCGTCGGGGCTCGTGTCTGGCGCGAGGCAGTGGGATAAGCGGCTGCCGGTTGGCGGCTGGGGGATTCAACAGTGCGCCTGCCTGCCAGTCTATCCGCGCTTTCATCTGATGCATCTCAATCTATCGCGCGGTGCGGCGAGGTTCGCCCTGTCGAGCGGGGTTTACCCTGTCGAGCTGGGCTTGCGTTGTCGATGCGGGCAAGCTCTATCGAGTTGGGCTGGCGCTTTGAGTCGCGCTCACAGCTCGTTATACCCCGCGCTTGCGGCCGGCGGCGATCCAGGCACCGCCTGCGAGGACGAGCCAGATCAGGCAGGTGCCGAGCATCCAGCTCCAGGTGGGCAGCGCGCCGGTGCCGGGCATCCCGGCTGCGGCGAAGAGGTCACCCGCACCGTTGGTGATCGTGTGGAGCACAGTGCTTGGCATCCAGGAGGACAGAGCCAAGAGCGCGGGGGCGATGGGCTGCAGCACCTTGAGGATGCCGCCTGACGAGTACGCCAGCCCCTGCAACAGCAGCGGAATCCATCCGAGCAGCACGCCGATGATCAGACCATAGGTAACGAGCTTGTTGCGCGTGAGCAGGGCCGCGGCGAGCGGCATCACGCTCGCGACCCACGAGGCGAGCCATGCCAGCAAGATCCACAGGATGAATCCGCCGATCGAGTCGAGCACGGAGAACGTCAGGCCAAAGGGGATCATGACGAACAGGGCGAACCCGCCAAGCGAGAGCGCGCCGAACAGCAGCGTGAACGCGGCGCTCCACGTGCCGGCGAACAGCACCTTTTCGGCAAAATAGGCGAGGCGGCCGCACGTGCTCGACACCATGGTCTTGCCAAAGCCGTCGGTGAGGTCGACGAAGACCTGCTCGATGATGCCGAAGGACGTGGCGAAGGCGAGGAGCGAGTAACTGCCGAACAGGCAGGTGCCCAGGTATTCGGACGGGGAGAGGAGGACGCCCATATCCTCCGCCATGTTGATGATGTTTGCGGCGCTGCCAAAACCGCCACTGAGGCCAAACCTCATAAGGCCGATTTCCAGTACGGCGATGCCCACGAGCACAAGCGCGTACTGCCAAAAACCGCCGCGCAGCCCGCGGATGCGCGTGGCGCGGTACCAGTCGGAGCGAATAAGACGGAGCATATGGGTTACCTGCCTTTCCGGGCAACGAGGAGGATGAAGAGGAGAAGCGCCGCGAGCGCGAGGTCGATGAGAATGTTGATGGGACCCGTCAGCTCGCCCAAGGTGGGGAAGTGAACGGCGGCGAGGATGCCGAGGTTGTCGAGTCCGCTAAGCGTGCTCATCGGTGCCGCCCATCAGCTCGACGAAGTACTCCTCGATGTCGCGCTCGATGAGCGTGAGCTCGAGGATCATCTGGCCGGTCTCGGCGAGCGCGCGCGAGACGTCCTCGGTGGTGGGGGCGCCGCTTGCGGACGCATCGGTCGCGGCGCCGCCGAAGCTCGCCTGTGCCGGTCGTACGCCACTTGCGCCGGACACGAGGATCGAGCCGTCGGGCTCCATGCGTAACGTCGCGCCCGGCAGGCGCTCTTCCAACAGCGCCAGGCTGCGTGAGGGGTCGGCCGTCTTGACGCGCACCGAGCTCATGCAGGCGGCGTGCAGCTTGTCCACGGAGAACTCGCGCGCCATGTGGCCGGAGCGAATCACGCCAAAGCGCGTGGCCATGCGGTCCAGCTGGTCGAGCACGTGGCTCGAGATCACCATGGAAACGCCGCGCTCCCGGTTGAGCCGCATGAGGGCGCTGCGCATCTCGCGCGTGGCCTCGGGGTCCAGGCCGTTGAACGGCTCGTCGAGCAGCAGCAGGTCCGGGCCGCCCACCAGTGCGAGCGCGATGCCCAACCGCTGCTTCATGCCGAGCGAGAACTTCTTGGCGCGGGTGTGGCCCGTGTCCGCCAGCCCAACCAGCTCAAGCAGCTCGCGGCACTGGTCCTGCGGATGGGGAATGCCGAGCGCGATGGCTTTGCACATGAGGTTCTCGAGCGCCGAATAGGTGGGCAGGATGCCCGGGTCCTCGATGAGCGCTCCGATGCGTGAGAACTCGGTATCGAAGGGGTGAATGGATGCTCGCGTCTTTCCGAAGAGCGAAATCTCGCCCGCGGTGGGGTCGATCAGCCCCGCGGCGATCTTCATGAGGGTCGATTTGCCCGCGCCGTTCTTGCCCACAAACCCGTAGATGTCGCCCGTGCCCACGTGCATGTCGAGCGCATCGAGCGCGCGCTTGGATCCGTATGCCTTGGTGAGCGCGTGTGTTTCCAAAACGTTCATCGCGGCCCTTTCTGCCTGGAAGTGGTTCGATGGTTTCATCATCGCGTGCAGGTCTTGCGTAAGCCTTAAGCAAAGTTTTACGTAAGTCTAAAGGCTCGTATTGTGGTTTTGCGGCGGACGGTTAGGCGCGATGCGTATTTTGGCAGCCTGACGGCGCTACGTACCATGTATGGGAGGTGCCAGAGGTGTTGTGGCACTGCGTGTTGCGAATGGCGCGCACGGGGGTATGCCAAGGCGCGCCGAGGACGCCCGGCTCACTTGCACCCGGATTACCTGCGGTTATTCTTCGATGAGCTTGAAGCCCATGCCCCAAACGGTTTTGATGTAGGAATCGGTGCCGCTCGGCTTGAGCTTGGCGCGGATATTAGACACATGCACGTTCACGGTGTTGTCGTCGGCGGCGCACGGCTCGCCCCACGCCTGCTCGAAGAGTTCCTGCTTGTTCCAGACGCGCTTGGGGTGACGCATGAGCGTCTCGACGATGTTGAAGTCGATGCGCGAAAGCTCGATTTCGGTGCCGTTTACGGTAAAGGTGCGCGCGCTGGGGTCGAGCGTCCAGCTGCGGAAGGCAAGGCTGCCTGCGTCGTTTCCGCGTGCGGGTGCAGCGCTTCCGGCACCCGGCGCGCCCGGCGTGTCCGCCCCGGCCTGTCTGTTGCGATGGCGTAGCTGCACCTCGATGCGCACGAGCAGCTCATCGAGGTCGAATGGCTTGGTGAGGTAGTCGTCGGCACCCAGTTTGAGTAGGTCAATTTTGTCAGTTGCGGCGCTGCGGGCCGAGGTCACGATGACGGGTACGTCGGTATTGCGTTCGCGGATGAGGCTCACGAGCTCCTCGCCCGGAAGGCCGGGCAGCATGAGGTCGCAAATGACGATGTCGAAGGGGATGCTTGCGGCGGGGGCTGGCGGATTGGCGCCGGTGTGCGGATGGCGGCTCGGCCCGGATTCGCTTGCCGGCGCGTCGCACGTGCGGCGGTCTCCCTCGAGGAGCATGCGGGCCTCGGTGCCCGAGTACGCTTGCGTGCAGGTGTACCCCGCTTGCGCGAGGTGCGTGGCCACGATGCCGTTGATGTCGGCGTCGTCCTCAACGATGAGTACCCGTACTGCCATGGCGAGACCTTTCCGCGGTTGGATGTGCTGGTGCCCAGTATGCCACGTCTGCCCGGTTTGGTGAGCGGGCGCGTGCTGGTGCGGCGTCGCGTTGCGTTGTGTTGTGGCGTCGCGGCGGCGTACTGCCGCAGTGCACCGTCGTGCCGCGCTGTGTCGCTGTGCTGCCGCGCGTGCCGTCGCGCCGTACTGTATCGTTGTGCTGCCGTGTTACCGCCTGTCGCACCTCTCGCGCCCGCAAGGTGACCGGCGCCTCGACCCCCCATGCTCGCCCGCCACATACCCCGCAGAAACAGGTAAATCGGGCGCCTGGGGAGGGAATATTGCAAAACTTCACGAAATGTAGACTTTATTCCGCCCTCCCCGAGTAGATGGGCGTTTCGCCCTTTGAAAGCCGCAGGTAGATCGCGTGCGGCATGTCCGTATACTTCAGCACCGCGCAAAATAATCTACATTTCGCGAAGTTTTGATCCCCCCCTATTGCCGCCATCGCATCACAACGAAAAGCCGAAAACGCGACGAATGGGGGACGTCATGAGTTGGGAAATCTACGGGCCGTCCGCGCTGCGGCTGCATCGGACGCCGCCGCACGCGTGCCTCCGCCCCTCCCGCCGCTTGAGTACCGCTCGCGGCGCGCGTCCTTGCTGCGCAGCGCCGCCTATCAAGAGATCTTTCGCGGCCTTCTTCACGTGTTGGTGTTCCGCCGTGTTATCGTCGCCGCACCTCTCGCGCCATGCACAAATCGGCAACTTGCCGCACGGACGCGCGTACGTCCGGTGCGATCGGGCTGGGGCGTGGTACAAATGAGCAACTTGCGGCATGAACGCGGCGTGTCTGCCCATTTCGCTGTGCGCCGCACGCCGTGCGGGTAAGACCTACAACAAGGCGCATGAGCGCATCGCGGGCGCGTCCAACGCGCTGTTGAAAGGAGTCCGGATGGCTGACAAGGGTTTTGTAGAGCAGGTTGAGGGCAAGGTCAAAGAGGCGATTGGCAACATGACCGGCGACACCGGCGAGAAGGCCGAGGGCATGCTCGAGCAAGCTGTTGGCAAGGCCAAGGAGATGGCCGTCGATGCCAAGGACGCTGCCGAGGAAATCGGTCAGAAGGTTGGCGAGAAGATTCAAGACGCGCTCGATAAGTAGCGTTGCAGAAGACGGCACGGGCCGCTGGCGTCTTGGCGTTGGCGGCGCATGGCCCCTCGTCTGTCCGGGAAGTGGACGGGCGAGGGGCTTTGCATGTCGTGGCAAACGATGGCATAGTTGAGTACACCATTGCATGTGAGCGCCGCTGCGCGCAACATGCCGACGCGTTCGGCAACGCCTAAGGAGACCCCATGGATGCATTGATGACGCAGGCGCTCGTTTGGGCCGCGCTGGGCTGCGGATTTACGTGGCTCATGACCACGGCGGGCGCGGCGGTCGTGTTCTTCTTCCGGAGCGACCGCGAGTTCATGCACCGCATCTTTTTGGGTTTCGCGGCGGGCGTGATGATCGCGGCGAGCGTGTGGTCGCTGCTCATTCCGGCAATCGAGCGTGCCGAGGAGGCAGGGCAGGCCGGGTGGATTCCGGCGGCTGGCGGTCTGTTGCTCGGCGTGGCGTTTCTCATGCTACTCGACACCTTCCTGCCGCATCTGCATTCAACGGAGTCTGAGCCCGAGGGCGTGAAAACAAGTTGGAAACGCACAACCCTGCTGGTATCTGCCGTTACGCTGCACAACATTCCCGAAGGCATGAGCGTTGGCCTGCTGTTTGCGATGGCGGCCCAGGCACCCGCCGCCGAGGTACCGGCGTTTCTCGGCATGGCGGTGGCGCTCGCCATCGGCATGGGCTTGCAGAACTTCCCGGAGGGCGCGGCCATTTCGCTGCCGCTCGCGCGCGAGGGCATGAGTCGCGGCAAATCATTTGTGCTGGGCAGCCTGTCGGGGATCGTCGAGCCGATTTTCGGCATCCTGGTGGTGTTGATGAGCGCCCAGGTCACACCGTTCATGCCGTGGATGCTTGCGTTTGCCGCTGGTGCGATGCTCTATGTGGTGGTGGAGGAGCTCATCCCCGAGGCGCACCTGGGCGAGCACTCCAACGTGGGTACGCTCGGCGTGATTGCGGGTTTTGTCATCATGATGGTGCTCGACGTGGCGTTGGGATAGCGCGGAGCGGCAGGGCGTGTGGGCGACTGTTGCCAGCGGCCGGGTGCCCGTGCGGTCGAGCAATCTTGCGGCTGGGGGTGCCCTCTCATTTGAGTGAGCGCCTCCGTGGTCGCGCGAGTATCGAGTGAGTGCCTCCGTGGTTGCGCGAGCAGTCTTGTGCCAAAAATAACCTTGCTGTCCGGGCGCACTGGTATCATGAAGCTCAAACCATGAGCGCGGGGTGCCCAGCGCAAGGGGGCGTCCGCGCGCCGTATGTGAGGAGCGCGCATGATCAAGCTATTTGCCAGCGATTTGGACGGAACTCTGCTCAACGCCCTGCACGAGACGGACCGCACCATCCGCAATGCCATCAAAAAGGCCACGGAGCTCGGTGCCCATGTGGTGCCCGCCACCGGTCGTGCGGTGCTGCCGTACGGTTCGCACGGCTTTACGGGCCTCAAAATCGATGCCGTCTGCGCTAACGGCTCCATCATTCGCGGACAGCGCGGCGAGGTGCTCAAGACCTATACGGTGGACCCCGCCTTTACCGAGGAGCTGCTGCGGGCGTTTCCGCAGATCTGCTTTGACTGCTGCACGCCCGATGGCATGTTCTCCAGCGGCAGCTACGAGATGCATCAGGCGGGCTTTGCCAACGATAACCTCGTCAAGCGCGTCGTCATGCGCGGCATGCGCTCGCGTGGCGGTGTGCACGAGGAGCAGTACTTCGACCAGTCGATCGGCGACATCCTGGAGCATGAGGTGTGCAAGATCAACTGCCGCGTGACGAGCGATGCGCTCGATCGCGAGCTCAAGGCGTTTCTGGCCGCGCATGCGGACACGGTGGTGAACGCCCCGTTCGACCCGGTGATGTTCGAGATCACGGACAAGAACTGCAACAAGGGCGAGAGCGTGGCGTGGCTTGGCCGATATTACGGCATCGAGGAGAACGAGATCGCGGTGTATGGCGACGGCGGTAACGACCTGCTGATGCTGCGTCGGTTCCGTCATTCGTACGCCACGGCCAACGCAACGGACGAGGCCAAGGCGGCGGCCGGCGCGACCATCGGCCACTGCGCGATGCACGCAGTGCCCAAGCATATCCTGCGTACCCTGCGCAGCCAGCGCAATCGCGTGGAAATCGTATAGGGTTGTCGCCAACTGCCGCATGAGGTATTGCTGGCCGCTAACAGGTGGGCTGTCCTTCGTGTTCAAAAACGCTGATTCCAGCTAGCATTTTTCTGCCTGCCGTGGTATGAAAGCGCACAGCGGCTGGGTATGATGGAGAGCGTTCGAAACGAGCATGGGCAGGACAAAGGAATCGCTATGGCACGGAAGAGCATCGAGAGCGTGAGTGGAGCCGAACAGACGCAGTATGCGACGGGGCGCATCCATTCGATTGAGAGCATGGGCACGGTAGATGGGCCGGGCGTGCGGTTTGTGGTGTTCACCCAGGGGTGCCCCATGCGGTGCGCGTATTGCCACAACCCGGATACCTGGGCGGTTGGCAAGGACGTGGGCTCGCTGGTAACGGTTGAACGGCTCGTGGAGGAGTTCGAGAGCAACCGTCCGTTCTATCGCACGGGCGGTATTACGGTGACGGGCGGTGAGCCGCTGCTGCAGCCCGAGTTCGTGGGCGATCTGTTCGAGGCGATGCACGCAAATCCCAGGGGCCGCGTGCATACGTGCCTCGATAGCTGCGGATATGCGTACAATCCAAAGAAGCCTGAGCGCTTTGAGAAGGTGCTCGACCACACCGATCTGGTACTGCTCGACATCAAGCACAGCGATCCGGAGGGCCATAAGGCGTTGACCGGCTGCGAGCCCGACCGCATCATCGCGTTCGGAAACGGGCTCGCCCGCCGCGGCATCAAGGTCGTGATCCGCCACGTGGTCGTGCCGGGCATGACCGATACCGAGGAGGAGTGCGAGGCCCTCGGCCGCCTGATCGCGCCGTGGCGCAACGTGGTGGGCCTGGAGATGCTGCCGTATCACACCATGGGCATCGCGAAATACGAGCAGCTCGGCATCGACTACCCGCTCAAGGACGTCCCCGCGATGGACAAGGCGCGCATCCCCGGCTTGCGGCAGGCCGTGATGCGCGGCCTGCGTGCCGGCAGGGCCGCCGAGCGCAACTGCCAAGGCTGATGAGGCGTCCGGACGAACCGCCGCGTGCGAGTTCGTTCGGGCGCTTTCCGTTTGCGAGCGGATCGCCGATTGCCGTTGTCGTCATTGTCAAAATACGGACACGGCTTTCACAAGATTACAGACACTCGATCTGCGCGCCCTGCGTGTCGCAGGTGAGGATGCGCGTGTCGCAGGCAGGGAATTGCTCGCGCAGGCGTACCTGCAGGAACTTCGCCACGATGGTATCGTCCGTCACCGCCATGAGGGTCGAGCCGGAGCCCGAGATCCACAGCGTTCCCGCGCCGCCTGCAAGGCAAGTCTTGCGAATGGCGTCGTAGTCCGGGATGAGCGCGCGGCGGAACGGCTCCTGCAGACGGTCGTCGTTCGCCTCGGCGATGAGCGTGAGGTCGCCCGTTTCCAGGCCGCGCGTCATGCCGGCAATGCGGCCCATCTGCCACACGGCGTCGGCGAGGTCGACGGTCGCGGGCACGACCTTGCGCGCATCGCTCGTATGCACCTCGTACGGCGGGATGACGGTGATGAAGCGCAGTCGGTCGCTCACCTCGTAGCGCAGGCAGCGCGGCGTGCCGCCCTCGGGCGTGAAGGAGCACACGGCTCCGCCCAGAATGGCGGGGGCGACGTTATCGGGGTGCCCCTCCACGGCCGTCGCGATGCGCACGAGCTCCGCGCGGTCGACGGCGTGGCTGGTGAGCGCTGCGGCCGCCATGATGCCCGCCACTACGCAGGTCGAGCTCGAGCCCAGACCGCGCGCCACGGGTACGTCGGTCTGGATGTCGATCTTCACCGGGAAGGGGTCTTCGCCCCACGCGCGCAAGGCGTCGGCAAACGAGGTGTACACGAGGTTGTTCTCGTTTTGGAACTGCTTGGGGCACCCGGTGATGCGCAGCGCATCCGAATGCTCGAACGTGAAGTGCGAGTACAGTGACACCGCCATGCCCAGCGTGTCATAGCCGATGCCGAGGTTCGCGCTCGTGGCGGGAACGGTGATCTTGATCATGCGGGGCCTCCTTCTTGAGGATAAGACGCAGATACCATCCTAGCAGGGCCTAGTTCCTTCAGTGCGCATGGGTTCAATGTGACAAAGCTTCATGTTGTTGAAATGAGTGGCTATGTTGGCGATTGTGCAGTGTTTGGGACCAAAATAACTGTGGGGCGAAACGCGCGCAGCCGCCGCGTTCCCATGCGAAATATGCTGGCAGGCTGGCTTCCGCCAACATGTAAACGGCTGCGTGGCGCTTGGCGTGTTGCCAAGTCGACAGTCGCGCGCCGTTCTTGCCAGGGTGGGGCTGCGTAGGGACGAGCCTATACAAAGCTGGGGTCTGGCTGCCATCGAGAAGCGGGGTTTGGCCAAAACCTACGTCGAATGGGCGGCGGCGCGTCCCCTGGGCGGGCATTTTGGGTTTCTGTTGCACTTGCCAGTCACCCGTAGGGTCACAAACAACGCCGAATGGGCGTTTGCGCGGTATCCGCAATGCTCCCGATCGCCCATTCGGTGTAGATTTTGGCCACTCTGCCACCGATTAAATCGTTAAATTGGTATATGTCCGACAAATCCCGAGGATTGCGCTCTATCGGCGGGGTTTCTGTCGCCCATTGGGCGACAGAATTGACCGATACGCCGCACGTGGCAGGGCTACAACGTTTGCGCGGCCTGTTCCACGAACGCGGCCATGCCATCGATGTCGACGACGTTCTTATGCAGGACGGGCTTGCCTTGCAGCTCGGCGAGCTGCGCAGGCGCCTCGGTCCCGGTGGCGCTGGCGAGTACGTCCATGCAATCGAAGTCATCCGCGGGGCATGTGAGCCCCAGCGCCTCGGCCACTGCGCGCGGGAACTTGTACGGGTTGGCGGTGGACAGCAGCACGCGCGCCTTGGCACCCGGCGTGGCGGGCGTCTGGCGCAGCACGTGGTAGCCGCACGCGGTGTGCGGGTCGATCACGTAGCCGTTCTCGTCCCAGCACGCCTTGATGGCCGCCGCGACCTCGTCTTCGCTCGTCCAACCGCAGGAAAACACCTCCTGGATCTTGGCGAGGAGGTCGGCGGGCAGCGTGTAGGACCCGTTGTGCGCGAGGTCGGCCATGAGCCGGGAGACGAGCTCGGTGTCGCCGTCGGAGAGGAAGTAGAGCATCCGCTCGAGGTTGGACGAGATGAGGATGTCCATGGAGGGCGAGGTCGTGGTGAAGAACGGGCGCATGCGGTCGTAGGTGCCCGTGGTGAGGAAGTCGAAGAGCACGTTGTTCGCATCGCTCGCCACGATGAGCTTGGCGATCGGCAGGCCGAGGCACTTGGCGTAGTAGCCTGCGAGGATGTCGCCGAAGTTGCCAGTTGGCACGCAGAACTCGACCTCGTCGCCGTAGGTGATGCTGCCGGAGCGCAGCAGTTGCGCATAGGCGGCGAAGTAGTACACGACCTGGGGCACGAGTCGGCCGACGTTGATGGAGTTCGCGCTGGAGAGCTGTACGCCCTGCGCGGCGAGGCGCTCGGCGAGCTCGCGATCGGCGAAGATGCGCTTGACGGCGCTCTGGGCGTCGTCGAAGTTGCCGCGCACGCCACAAACGGACACGTTCGCGCCCTCCTGCGTGCTCATTTGGAGCTCCTGCACGCGGCTGACCTTGCCCTCGGGGTAGAAGACGGTGATGCCGCACCCGGCGGCGTCGGCGAATCCCGCCAGCGCGGCCTTGCCGGTGTCGCCGGAGGTGGCGGTGACGATCATGATCTTCTCGGCGGCGCCTTCGGCCACCGATCCGGTGCGTGCCATGAGGTGCGGCAGCATCTGGAGCGCGATGTCCTTGAACGCGCTCGTGGGGCCGTGCCATAGTTCGAGGGCGAAGGTGGGCGGCTGCGGCGCGCTGGTGTTGGCGGTCGGGGTTCCGCCAGGCGTTGCGCTGCTGGTGGAATCGGCCCGGCCGTTGAGCGGCACGATGGGCGTCACCTCATCGCTGGCAAAGGTGCCCCGGTATGCCTCGTCAACGCATGCGGCGATTTGCTCGGCGGTGTAGTCGGGCAAAAGAACGCCGAGCACTTCGCGCGCGAGCTGCACATACGTTTTGGATGCGAGGTCGTCAAGGGCAACACGTTTCTCGCCCAGCTCGTCGGAGACGAACAAGCCGCCGTCCTCGGCGATGCCGCGGCGAATCGCTTCCTTGCTGGTGTGGAGGGGCATGCGGGAACGCGTGCTATGAAACATCGCCATACGGGCTCCTTGCTCGGCGTAGACTAGCTTGCAGCCATGGTACCAGAGCAAACGATGCATCGCGCTAAAGCGAAGAGCGCGTTTTGCCTTTTTACATGTTTGGGGCGGATGCGAGCGTCGTACGGCATGCTGCCTGCGCTTTGTTTGGAAGCATCGGCCGCCCGTGCCAGTGCTAGCGCTTGCTCATGGTAAAGTGTCGCGTGAGCGCATCGCTGCCAGGGGGTATCGGCGCGCGGCGAAGGTACGCGGCGACGCGCGACCAGGCATTGCGATTGATGTCGGGGCGAGGCGCGTGGGCCGCATGGAGGAAGGTTGCACGCGCACCATGATTAAAATCGCCAAGTTTGGGGGCTCATCGGTTGCCGATGCTGAGCACTTTAGAAAAATCAAGGCCATCGTGGAGGCCGACCCGGCGCGACGGTTTGTGGTGGTGAGCGCTTGCGGGCGTCGCTCGAAGGGCGACACCAAGGTGACCGACCTGCTCTACCTGGTCAACGCGCACGTGAACTATCACGTGTCCTGCGACGACCTGCTGGCCGACATCGGGCAGCGCTACTTCGACATCGTCGATGAGCTGGGGCTGTCCTACCCGATTCGCAGCGAGTTCGAGGCGTTCGCCGAGCGGGCGCGCCAGGGTGGCTACACCACCGAGGAACTCGTCTCTCGTGGCGAGTACTTCACGGCGCGCCTCATGGCGGAGTACTTGGGGCTGCCGTTTTTGGACGCGGCCGACGTGGTGGCCTTTCATCACGACGGGACGCTTTCCATGCGTCGCACGGCCGAGCTGGTGCGCGAGCGCGGCGCCAAGGGTGGCTTTGTGATGCCGGGCTTTTACGGCGCCACGCGCGAGGGCAAGATCAAGCTGCTGGATCGCGGCGGCGGCGACATCTCCGGTTCCATCCTGGCCCAGTGCCTGGGGGCGGACCTCTACGAGAACTGGACGGACGTCTCGGGCTTCCTCTCGGCCGATCCGCGCATCGTGCCCAATGCACAACCCATCAGCCGTATCACCTACGAGGAGCTGCGCGAGCTTTCCTACATGGGCGCCAGCGTGCTGCATGAGGAGGCGGTGTTCCCGGTGCGCGAGGCCGGCATCCCGCTGGTCATCAAGAACACGAACGCGCCGGAGGACCCGGGCACCATCATCTCCGAGACGGCGACAGGCGACGACGCGGAGCCAATCATCACCGGCGTGTCGGGCAAGCGCGGGTTTGTGGCCATCAATGTCTCGCGCGACCGCACCAAGAGTCGCATCGGCTTCATGCGCCGCGCGCTTTCGGTATTCGAGCGCTACCACGTGAGCGTCGAGCACATGCCGACGGGCGTGGACCAGTTTGCGGCGGTGGTGCAGGGCGAGGACGTGCGCGATTCGCTGTATTCGCTGATTTCGGACATTCAGACCGAGGTCGAGCCGTTGGAGATCGAGGTTGTGGAGGATCTGGCCCTCATCGCCACGGTCGGGCGCAACCTGCGCGGGCGTCCGGGCGTGTCGGGCCACCTGTTCGGCAAGTTGGGCGAGGCCGGCGTGAGCGTGCGCATGATCACGCAGGGCTGCGACGAGATCAATATCATCGTGGGCGTCGAGGAGAAGGACTTCGAGCTCGCGATCAAGACGATTTACGAGGCATTTTCCGATGAGGATGGCATCGTCAAGACGTCGGAGCTGGGGCCGGCTCCCTGCGCGTTGTAGGGGCATGGGGCGCATCGAAGGGCGACGATACCTTGGGTTTGCCTCGATTCATGCGCGATCAAGACGCGGGGGGCCTGGTGGCGCCGTTCGGCACGCGATGATCGATGGGAATGGAAGGAGCATGGAGATGAAGCGATACACGGTTGCGATTGTGGGTGCGACCGGCGCGGTGGGCACGCAGATGCTGACGTGCCTGGCCGAGCAGCAGTTTCCGGTGGGGACGCTCAAGCTGCTGGCGAGCCCGCGCTCGGCGGGCAAGGTGGTCGAGACGGCTTGGGGCAGCGTGACGGTGGAGGTTGCTGAGCCTGCAGCCTTTGATGGCGTGGACATCGTGTTGGGCGCTGCGGAGGACGATGTTGCCCGCGCGCTGTATCCGGAGGCGGTGCGCCGCGGCGCCGTGGTGGTGGACAACTCCCATGCATTTCGTCTGGATGCAGACGTTCCGCTGGTGATTCCCGAGATCAATGCGGCCGATGCGCGCATGCACAAGGGCATCATCGCTAACCCCAACTGCGCGACCATCATCGGCCTCGTGCCCACCTGGCCGCTGCACGAGCTGGGCGGCGTGACACGCATGGTGGTAAGCACGTACCAGGCGGCGAGCGGTGCCGGCGTACCGGGCATGTGCGAGCTCGAGGAGCAGCTGGCGGCCCTTGGTCGCGGCGAGGCGCTGCCCGAGCCGCAGGCCTTTGCGGCGCCGTTGGCCAGCAATCTCATTCCGCAGATCGGCGGCTTTGACGAGCAGGGATACACCTCCGAGGAGATGAAGCTCCAAAACGAGGGGCGCAAGATCATGCACCTGCCCGAGCTGCGCGTGAATTGCACCTGCGTGCGTGTGCCCGTCCTGCGCTCTCATTCGGAGAGCATCACGTTGGAGTTCGAGCGCGAGGTGTCGCTCGAGGCGGCGCGCGCGGCGCTCGCAGCGGCCCCTGGCGTGCGCTTGGTGGATGATCGCGGTTCGGCCGATGTGCATCAGCGCTTGGCCATGCCGCAGGACAGCACCGACCAGGACTTGATTTTGGTGAGCCGGCTGCGTCGGGATGCGTCGAACCCGAATCCGGCGCGCGGCTTGACGTTCTGGTGCTGTGGCGACCAGATTCGCAAGGGCGCGGCGACCAACGCGGTGCAGATCGCTGGGTTGTTGGTGGCGTAAGGGCGCGCCTTGCGGCTTGCCAGCAGGCGCGTCGCGGGGTGCGTTGCGAAAAGCGGGTACAATGGCCGCAAGGGCAGTACAAGGATGAGGGGTGCAACGCCGTGCATGGTGCGGTTTGGCGCTCGCGGCCAGAAGGGCACACATAGATGAATGAGTACGTGATCGTTGTTGAATCGGGCGCGGATTTGGCGCCCGATCTGGCCGAGCGCTATGGGATCGTGACGGTGCCGATGCATGTGATCATCGGTGATGAGACGGTTGATGACGGCTCCATCGACCCGCTCGAGATTTACTCGCGCTGTCATGAGATGGGTGTCATGCCCAAGACCAGCGGATGTTCGCCAGCCGATTTCGCTGCGGTATACGATCGCATTCATGCCGAGCGGCCCAATGCCACGATTTTGCATTTGGCGTATTCTGCTGCCACGACCTGCTCGTTCCAGTCCTCCAAGATCGCTGCGGAGGGGCGTGACTACGTGCACGCGATCGACACACGGTTCGTGTCGGTGGGGCAGTCGCTCGTCGCAGTCGAGGTCGCCAAGTTCATCGAGGCGCACGCCGAAGCGACGGTGGAGAAGATCTTCGCGTTCGCCGAGAGCGTGATGAATCGCGTATTGTTGGGATTTGTGCCCACCGACCTGGCATTTCTCAAGGCCGGTGGCCGCCTGTCCAACGTGGCGTTTTTGGGCGCGCACCTGCTTAAGATCAAGCCGTGCATCGAGGTGACGGGCGGCAAGTTCGTGGCAACGAAGAAGCTGCGCGGTTCCATGCTCAAGTGCGCCCGTGCCTTCCTCGACCATATGATCGAAAAGGGCGGCATTGACTACTCCCATGTTGGCCTGGCGTATTCTGTTGGCTTGTCCGATGAGCTGCGCTCCGACATGGAAGCGTATGCTCGCGAGTTGGGTTTCCAGCAGATTACCTGGACCAAGGTGGGCGGCGTGATCTCCAGCCACTGCGGCCCGACGGCCTTTGGCTCGGTCATGCTGCAGCAGGCGTAGGGTACCTGTGGCTTGGCCGTTGCATACGGCTGGGCGGCGCATATTGACAACGAGCGGAGGAGCTGGCATATGTCGGCCCCTTTTTTGTGGGCGGAATCGGCTCTGGCGTCTGTCCGAGAAGCCTGCCGTGCTGTCTCACACGGCGGCATCGTGTAAAAACGGGCTATTGCACACGGCGGCATCGTGTAAAATAGAGGCATCATATATCGCGGCATCGTGAAAAAACGAGGTAAAACATGCTTAAGCGTAAAGCCTTGGATCAAATGATCGCATGGAAGCAGAGGTCCCATGGGACTGAGGCGCTGTTGGTCGAGGGCGCCCGTCGTGTTGGTAAAAGTACGACGGTGCGGGCTTTTGCAGAACAGGAGTACGACTCCTATATCATGATCGACTTCGCCCGGGCCCCGCGGGATGTGCTTGAGATCTTTGAGCTGCACCGCGATGACCTCGACACCCTTTTTTTGCTTTTGGAAACGTACTATCGCGTGCGTCTACGGGAGCGGCGGTCGCTCATCGTTTTTGATGAAGTGCAGCGCTATCCCGTTGCTCGTGAACTGGTGAAGTACCTTGTGGCCGATGGTCGTTACGATTACGTTGAAACGGGCTCGCTCATTTCGATCAAAAAGAACGTCGAGGGGATCGTCATCCCGTCGGAGGAGCGGCGGCTGGAGATGGTTCCTCTTGATTTCGAGGAGTTCTGCTGGGCCATGGGCGAGGAGATGCTAGCTGATTTCATTCGCTCGTCATTCGATGCGCTGACGCCCCTGCCAGACGCGTTACATAAGCGCGCCACAAGGATCTGGCGGGAGTACATGTTGGTTGGCGGGATGCCGCAGGCGGTTGTGTCGTACGTGGAATCGCGGGATTTTGGTGCGGTTGACTATATCAAGCGCGGCATTCTCAGCCTGTATCAGGACGATATGGGCAAGTATGGAAACGGCGATGCGAGCCGCGTTCGGAGCATCTTTACCCGGATTCCAGGCCAGCTTTCCAAGCACGAAAAGAAGTTTACGCTCGCATCGGTGGATGAGCGCGCTCGTATGCGGGAGTACGACTCGGCGTTTTTTTGGCTTGAAGATGCGCGGTTGGTGAACATTTGTCGCAACTCGACGGATCCCAATGTCGGTTTGGGTCTGTACGAGGATGGTGCTTCGATCAAATGCTATCAGGCGGATACGGGACTGCTCGTAACGCAGGCATTTGCCGATAGCGCAGAAACATCAAGTGAGGTGTATCGAGAGATCATGCTCGATCATCTCGCCATCAACGAGGGCATGCTCGTCGAAAATGCCGTGGCGCAGCAGCTTCGGGCCAACGGGCACCGTCTTTTCTTCTTCTCTCGCTATGTAAAAGGAGAGGCGGAACAGACGATGGAGATCGACTTTTTGATTGTGCGAGGGTACGACAACGCGGCAATGAAGCCGCGCATTGCACCGATCGAGGTCAAATCTACCAAGCGCTATGGAACATCGTCCCTGAACAAGTTCCGAAAGCTGTTTGGAAAACGAATCGGTACGGAGTATGTGCTACATCCACGGCAATTGCAGGTGGATGGTGAGCGGGTTTATCTGCCGTTGTATTTTGCCTTCTGCCTATGAGCAACTCCTTGGCGGCCTGCCCGAGTGATTGATGTGCGGGTGGTCGGCTTAATTTGGCGCATGCTGTGTGTCTCATTGAGCTGCGAGGGAGGAATCGGCACATGGCGAGCGGTGGGGTTGCGCAGGCCGATGTCGGGACGCTATCGCGTAGATGGCGGGACGCCTCTGCATGATGGTTAAACTTGTGGGTAGAAATACACATTATGTGAAACAGCACACGGGAGCGCATGGCATGGCTTATATCGAGTTCAGAGACGTTATGAGGGTCTACGGATCGGGCGGGGCGGAGGTCCACGCCCTCGACGGGGCGTCGTTCGAGGTCGAGCGCGGCGAGCTCGCCGTGATCCTGGGCGCCTCGGGCGCGGGCAAGACCACCGCCCTCAACATCTTGGGCGGTATGGACAGCGCCACGAGCGGCCAGGTGATCGTGGACGGGCGCGACGTGAGCCGGGCCAGCGAGGATGAGCTCGTGGAGTACCGTCGCGCGGACGTGGGCTTCGTCTTCCAGTTCTACAACCTGGTTCCCAACCTCACGGCGCTCGAGAACGTCGAGCTTGCCTCCCAGATCTGCCCGGACTCCCTCGATGCCGCCGAGTGCCTGCGCAAGGTGGGCCTCTCCGAGCGCATGGCCAACTTCCCGGCGCAGCTTTCCGGCGGCGAGCAGCAGCGCGTGTCCATCGCCCGCGCCATCGCCAAGAACCCCAAGCTTCTCCTGTGCGACGAGCCCACCGGTGCGCTCGACTACCAGACCGGCAAGCAGGTGTTGCAGCTGCTGCAGGACACGTGCCGCCGTGACGGCATCACCGTCCTCATCATCACGCACAACTCTGCGCTCGCTCCCATGGCCGACCGCCTCATCCGCTTCAACAGCGGCCGCGTGACCGACATGCAGGTGAACGCCGGCCCCACGCCGATCGCGGACATCGAGTGGTAGGTGGCGCGCGTGGTTAAGCGGAGCGACAAACAGGAACAACGGGGCGGCAGGTCGCGCATCCGCGTCGAGCGTCAGCCGCGCGCCGGTCGCGGCGTCATGCCGAGCGCCTTTTCCACGGACATCCGGCGCACCATCACCGGCAACCTCAAGAAGTTCGTATCGCTCGCGGTCATCACGGCGCTGGGCGTCACCCTGTTCGCGGGCCTCAAGGCCGCCTGCGACGACCTGCGCTTCACTGCGGACGACTATTACGACGACCAACGGCTGTTCGACGTGTCGGTGCGTTCGACCCTTGGTTTGGATAAGGAGGACATCGCCGCTCTCGCAGAGCTTGAGGATGTGGCGGTTGCCGAGGGTGGCTATGCGGAGACGGCCTATACCGAGGTGGACGGCGCGCGTCAAAAGGTCGATCTGCGGGCGCTGTCGCCCGAGGGGCTGAACGAGCCGCGTGTGCTTGAGGGGCGTTTGCCGCGCGATGTGGAAGAGGTCGCGGTTACGCAGAAGTACCTCGATGCGAGCGGCAAGCACATCGGTGATACCGTGACATTTGAGGGCGCTGATGAGGACAAGGCGGACGCGGATGCGGATTCCAACACGAATGTTGCTGCTGGAGAAAACGCCACTGCGGACTCTGCGACCGAGGATGCCGCCATCTTCAAACGGGGAACCTACACCATCACGGGCGCGGTGCTCGACCCCATGGATGTCAACGCAGGCAGCAAGACGATGTCGTTTCGCAGCTCCGGCGGTTCGCAGTATGCTTTCTTCTTCACGCCGGGCGCGGTGATTGATCGTGAGACGTACACGGTTGCGTATCTGACGGTGGCCGGCGCAGCGGACCTCATGACGTATGCCGATGCCTATCAGGAGCGCATAGATGACGTCAAACAGCGCGTCGAGGATGTCCGAGAGGCGCGCGAGGCCGCTCGTACCGAGGCGATCAAGGCCGAGGCGAGGGAAACGATTGACGCCGAGCAGGCGAGTGCCAACGATCAGCTGAACGCCGCTCAACAGCAGATTGACGCTGCGTTGGCTCAGGTCGATGCGGGCACGGCGCAGCTTGCCGCTCAAGGTGCTTCCGCCGAGGAACAGCTTGCGGCGGCCCAGCAGCAGATCGACGCCTCGCGCGCGCAGATCGAGGCGGCAGTGTCAAATGCCGCAACACTTGCGACCGTTATGGGAGATGCATGGCCGGCGGATGCCTGGTCGCGCCTGCAGGCCGGCGATGCCTCGGCAAAGGCGGCATTCACCTCGGCAATTGAGGCGTATGTGAGCGAGGCTGCCGAGTATGCCCGTGCTGGTGCGGACGTGTGCGACCAGCTCATCGAGGCTTTGGGCGGTCTGCCCGTGGGCGATGCGGCCGCAAAAGAGCGCATCCATGAGCTGCTCGACCAGCTGGTGGCTATGGGGCACTTGGATGCCGAAGAGGCGTCGCGCATCGGGGGGCTGGTGGACGCCTATCCGGAAAACGAGGAGCAGATCGACCAACTGCAAGGTGAGGTCGAGCAGGTGAAAGCCGGCATCCTTTCCGTGAGCGAGCGGCTGCCTGGTTTGGGCGGGCAGGCTGGGATGCTTGCCGATGCCGTGCTGGCCGCTCCATCGCTCGATGCGGCGCAGGCCGAGCTTGACCGCAAACGTGCGGATGCGGCTCGCCAGCTCGCCGCCGGGCAGGCGCAGCTTGAGGCGGGAGCCGCCGAGGCCGCAGCGGGGCAGGCGGAGCTCGATGCGCAGCGCACCGATGCCGATGCGCAGTTCGCGCGCGCTTGGCGCGATGTGGACGCCATCGAGGGCGCCACCTGGTACATCCAGGACCGCACCTCGCTGCCCAGTTACGCCAGCGTCGAGTCGGACGCGAGCTCCATCGAATCCATCGCCACCGTGTTCCCGCTCATCTTCTTCACCGTGGCGGTGCTCATCAGCCTCACCACGGTGACGCGCATGGTGGAGGAGGACCGCGGGCTCATCGGCGTGTACAAGGCGCTCGGGTACAGCCGCGCGCAGATCATGGCGAAGTACCTGGCGTACGCTTTTTCCGCGTGCCTGGCAGGCGGCCTGGTGGGCGACGCCTTCGGCTTCATCGTGCTGCCGGAGGTCATCTTCACCATCTTCCGCACCATGTACGCCCTGCCCGCGTTCCAATTGCATTACAACCCCACCACGGCGGTGCTCGGCATGGCGCTGTTCGCCATCGGCATCGTGGGTGCCACGTTCCTCGCGTGCCGCCACGTGCTCAAGGAGACGCCCGCCTCGCTCATGCGGCCCAAGGCCCCGCGCGCCGGCAAGCGCATCCTGCTCGAGCGCGTCACGCCCCTGTGGCGCCGCCTCTCCTTCCTCAACAAGGTCAGTGCGCGCAACCTCTTCCGCTACAAGAAGCGCTTCCTCATGACGGTCTTCGGCATCGCGGGCTGCACGGCGCTCATGATCTGCGGCCTGGGCATTCGCGACACGGTGATCTCGCTCAAGCCGCGCCAGTACGGCAGCGAGGGCGTCGTGCGCTACGACCTGCTCGCCGTGACCACCGATGACGACTTCGCCCAGGGCGAGCGCGAGCTGCGCGCCACCGGCCAGGTGGACACCATGCTCGAGGCGCGCGTGGACTCGGTGACGGTCGAGCTCGACGGCGTCAAGGAGAGCGTCCAGCTGGTGGTGGTTCCCAACGGTGCGGACCTTTCCGCCTACATGCGCACCGAGGACGGCTCCAACACCACGTTCCTGCAGCCCGCAATCGGCGGCGAGGACCTGGAGCTGCCGCGCGAGGGCGCCGGCGCGCTGGTGACCAAGAACATCGAGCAAGTCTTGGGCTTGGAGATAGGCGACGAGCTCAAGGTGCAGGACACCACGCTGCGCACGGGCACGGTTCGCGCCGAGGGCATCACGGTGAGCTTCTTGGGCAACTTCATCTACATGACGGAGGACGCCTACGAGCAGGCCTTTGGCGAGCCGTGCGTGCCGAATGCCCTCTTTGCGAACCTCGACGGTTCGAACGCCGAAAAGATCGAGCTTGCCGACGAGCTTGCCGCGGGCGATACCTTTGTGAGCGTGTCGAGCTCCGCCAAGATCGCCGACAGTTTTGGCGAGAGCTTCAAGATCATCGACGTGGTGGTCTACGTGGTCACGGTCATGGCCGGCGCCCTGGCGTTCGCCGTGGTGTTCACGCTGTCCAACACGAACATCTCCGAGCGCGAGCGCGAGCTCGCCACCATCAAGGTGCTGGGGTTCCGGCGGCGCGAGGTGTACCGCTACATCAACAAGGAGACGATCATCCTCACGCTCATCGGCATCGTGGCCGGCTGGCCGCTGGGGTACGTGATCACGCGCTTCCTCACCTACGTGCTGCGCATGCCGTCACTGTTCTTCGACACGATCGTGGAGCCGCAGACGTACGTGTTCGCGTCGGTGATGTCGCTCGTGTTCACGCTCATCATCAACCGCTTTACCAATCGCAGCCTGGACAGGATCGACATGGTGGGTGCGTTGAAGTCGGCGGAGTAGGAAGATGAACGACTTTTTTGGCGCATCGATGTGCCGCACGGCATGATGACGAGACGCCGGAGGGGTTCCGAGGGCGGGCCGCTGGGGGGGGTCGGCGGCGCGTTGGAGCACGGCGAAATACTGCAGTTGTGCTAACGTACCATGGTTGAACCGTCATGAGATGGTGAGGCGAGTGGCCGCGCCCGGCGCGCGGCGAGAGGGGGATGCGATGCGCGGAAAAGCGCTCGATCGGCTGGTGCCGGTGCTGCTGTTCGTAGGGGCGCTGCTCACGGCGGCTGATGTACTGTGGACGTTTACGCTGGCGCCGCTCGTGCAGGGCGCGCGCCTGGCCGAGCCCGTGGCGATTGCGGGCACGATGGTGAGCACGAAGCTGTTGCTTTCGCAGAAGATTTTTTACTTGCACGTTCCGGTGGCTATCGCCTCGTTTGCGGTGATGGCGGTGGCCGCCTTTCACGGCGTGCGTTTTCTTGCCACCAAAGATCGCGCGTACGACCGCCGTGGGCGTACGGCCATGCAGGTCACGCTGGTGTTCATTATCGCCACGATGATCTCGGGCGATTTGTGGACGCGCTTCGAGTGGGGCGTCTGGTGGGTGTGGGAGCCACGCCTGACCACGTATTTCATCTTGATGCTTCTGGTCATTGGCTACTTTATCCTGCGCAACGCCATCGACGACCCTGAGCGCCGTGCGCGCTTTTGCGCGGTGTTCAGCATCGTCGCGTTCATCGATGCGCCCATTTCGTTTTTGGTGACGCGCCTGGTGCCCAGTTCGGTGCACCCGGTGGTATTCCGCACCGATTCCGGCTTGCCGCCCATGATGCTCATTCCGTTTTTGCTCGGCCTGTTTGGCATGTTGATGATCGCGTGTGCGCTCTACCGCTACGCGCTGCGCGTGAATACGGCTGCAGACGAGGTGGAAGAGCTCAAGGAGCGTCTTGAGGAGCTGGACGCCCGCGGCTCGCGCGCTGTGGCTGCCGATGCCCTTGAGCGCCTGCGCGCCACGGCCGTTGTGGCGAGCACGTCGGAGGTTGCGGCATCCAACTCAGCTGCAAACGGGGTGTGCGATGTTGCCTCCGCTGTTGCCGCAGATACCTTTGAACCCGCGCGTGGCGCTTCGGCCATCGGCGTTCCTGCCGACGGCGACGTCTCAACTGTTTCTGCCGATCGTTCTGCTTCGAAGGAGTAACACCATGGATCCGATTCTTGCTGAGGTGTATTCGACCGTCCTGCCCGCCGCGCCGTACGTGTTGGGCGCATACGTGGGTATTTGGTTGGCGCTCTTTGTGTTCGTGGCCATGTTGTGGCGCAAGTCAAAACGCACCGAGTCCGATCTCGAGGCGCTCAGGCGCGCGCTCGCCGATCGCGAGCGCACGGAGGATACGCGCGCATAACAGATGCGGCTACAAGGCCCAGACCCAGGTGGTCTGGACCTTTTTCATGGGGTGGTGTGCTGCCAGCGTGAGGGCATCGCCCGCGTGAGGGTATCGCCCGCGCGAGGGCGCTGCCCGTATGAGGGCGTCATGCGCTTCCGATACGCCGGGCGCATGTGCCGTCGGCGTGCGCAACAAAAAAACGCGCCTCCATCTCGCGTGGGATGGAGGCGCGTTGGTTTTGGCGATGCGGCTTTGCGCGTCGTTTCGCGTTGTTGCGGGCCGCTGCGTGCCAGTTGCTACTCGAGCTCGAAGGCGCCCGTGTAGAGTTGATAGTACATGCCCCGCTGTGCAATCAGCTCGTCATGCGTGCCGCGCTCGATGACACGGCCGTGGTCGAGCACGATGATGACATCGGAGTTGCGCACGGTGGACAGGCGGTGTGCAATCACGAAGGTGGTACGCCCGTTCATGAGGGCGTCCATGCCGCGCTGGACGATGGCCTCGGTGCGCGTGTCGATGCTCGAGGTTGCCTCGTCCATAATCATGACCGGGGGATCGGCCACTGCGGCGCGAGCGATGGACAGCAGCTGGCGCTGACCCTGGGAGAGTTGGGCGCCGTTGTCGGAGAGCATGGTGTCGTAGCCGTTTGGCAGCGTGTTGATGAAGCTGTCGGCGCCGGCGAGCTTGGCCGCCGCGATGCATTCGGCGTCCGTGGCGTCGAGCTTGCCGTAGCGAATGTTGTCCATGACGGTGCCTGTGAACAGGTTCACGTCCTGCAGCACGATGCCCAGCGAGCGGCGCAGTGCGCTTTTCTGGATCTTGTTGATGTTGATGCCGTCATAGCGGATTTTGCCGTCGGCGATGTCGTAGAAGCGGTTGATCAGGTTCGTGATCGTGGTCTTGCCCGCGCCGGTGGCTCCCACGAAGGCGACCTTTTGGCCGGGTTTCGCGTACACCGACACGTCGTGCAGGACGGTATGGCCCGGACGGTAGGCAAAGTCCACGCCCTCCATGCGTACATCACCGGTGAGCGGGATGTATTCAATGGTGCCATCGGAGTGCGGGTGCTTCCATGCCCAAGTGCCGGTGCGCTGCTCGACTTCGTATAGCTCGCCGGTCTCCCAGTTCTTCTTGGCGTTGACGAGCGTCACGTAGCCCTCGTCGGTCTCGGGCTCCTCGTCGAGCAGCTCGAAGATGCGCTTGGCGCCGGCCAGGCCCATGACCACGAAGTTAATCTGGTTGGAGATCTGGCCGATCTGGCTGGCAAACTGCTTGGTCATGTTGAGGAACGGCACCGCCACCGCGATGGTGAGCGGCAGGCCCGAAATGCTCGGGTTCGGGATACCAAGGGAGATGAACACGCCGGCGGCGATTGCAACCACGACGTACAGCAGGTTGCCCATGTTCATGAGGATGGGCATGAGCGTGTTCGCGTAGCTGTTCGCGGCGCGCGCGGCCGCCTCGAGCTCGTCGTTAATGGCGTCGAAGTCCTCAATGGCCTCGTTCTCGTGACAAAAGACCTTAATGACCTTCTCGCCTGCCATGATTTCCTCAACATGGCCTTCGAGTTTTGCCACAGCGCGCTGCTGCTTGAGGAAGTTGCGGGCCGAGCGGCTGCCCAGGTACTTGGTTGCCGCCGCCATGAGCAGGGCGCCGCCGATGACCACACAGGTCATAGGCACGCTGAAATACAGCATGATGCAGGTGACGAACGTCATCATGAGGCCGGTGAACATGAGGTTCGGCAGGCTTTGGCCGATCATCATGCGCATGGCGTCGATGTCGTTGGTGTAGTAGCTCATCACGTCGCCGTGCTGGTGTGTGTCGAAATAGCGGATGGGCAGATCCTGCATCCGGTCGAACATGGCGGTGCGGAACTTCTTGAGCGCGCCTTGCGTCACGATGGCCATGGCCTGCGTCGAGAACGCGTTGCAGGAGATGGCCAGCACATAAAAGCCTGCGAGAATCAGCGCATTTTGGATGACGGGGCCGCTGGCGGCTGCCCAGTCGCCCGTCTGCCAGGTCTCGCCCACGACGGAGAGCACGCGCTCCATGAAGATGTTGGGCGCGGACTGCACGAGCGCCTGCAGGATGAGGCAGAGCGCCACGGCCGGAAGCAGCCTCGGGTAGAAGCTGAACAGCATCTTGAGCACGCGACCAAAGGTGCCCTTGCCGCCCTTGTAGCCGCCGCGGCCATTCGCGGGGCGAGGCTGGTTGGCGCCGGTGCCCCTGGTGCGCGCCGCGCCTTGCGGCTTCGAGTTTGCTGCAGCGTGCTGCGATGCGGTGTGCTGTGTGGTTGCGGGTGCCTTACTCATGGGCGTTCACCTCCTTGTCTGTGGTGGTAGTTCGGGGTGCGGGGTCGTTTGCGGTCGGGGTCGTACGCGCGGCCTGCTCTTCGCATGCGGCCTGGGAGTCGCTGTCGGCTGCTGCATCGCCTGCCACAGCCGGATTCGTGTCGTGGCTCGCCTTGTTCTGCGAGGTGTAGACCTCGCGGTAGATCTCACTCGTGCGCAGCAGCTCCTCGTGCGTACCGATGGCCGAGATACGGCCGGCGTCCATGACGATGATGCGGTCGGCGTCTTCCACCGAGCTTGTGCGCTGGGCGATGATGATCTTGGTCGTGCCCGGGATGTAGGTTTTCATGCCCTCGCGGATGAGCTTGTCGGTCTTGGTGTCCACGGCGCTCGTCGAGTCGTCCATGATAAGGATCTTGGGGTGCTTGAGCAGCGCGCGGGCAATGCACAGACGCTGCTTCTGGCCGCCGGAGACGTTGGTGCCGCCCTGTTCGATCCGGCTGTTGTAGCCATCGGGGAAGGAACTGACAAACTCATCGGCTTGGGCCAGCTTGGCCGCCTCGATGATCTCCTCGTCAGTCGCCTCGGCGTTGCCCCAGCGCAGGTTTTCGGCAATGGTGCCCGAGAACAGCACGTTTTTCTGCAGCACCATGGCAACGTCGTTGCGCAGCGTGTCGAGGTCATACTCGCGCACGTCGCGGCCGCCCACGCGCACGCAGCCGTCAGTCACGTCGTACAGGCGTGGGATGAGCTGCACGAGGCTCGATTTGGAGCTGCCCGTGGAGCCGATGATGCCGATCGTCTCGCCGCTCTTGATATGCAGGTCGATATCGGTAAGCGATGCGCGTGCCGGGTCCCCCGAGTAGGAGAACGTCACGTGGTCAAAGTCGATGGAGCCGTCGGCGATTTCGCGCACCGGCTGCGCGGGTTCGTTGATGGTCGTGGTCGCGGTGAGCACCTCGCAGATGCGCGCGGCGCCTTCCTCGGCAATGACGATCTGCGCGAATACCATCGAGATCATCATGAGGCTCATGAGGATCATGAAGCCATACGTGATGAGGCTGGAGAACTGGCCCACATCGATGAGCTGGCCTTTGGTGGAGATGATGGCGTAGGAGCCGATGCCGATCACGAATACGAACACGCAGTACACAGAGAAGTTCATGAGCGGCTGGTTGAGGGCGAGAATGCGCTCGGCGCGCGTGAAGTCACGGCGCACGTCCTCGGCGGCGTGCTCGAACTTCTCTTTTTCGTAGTCCTCGCGCACGAAGCTCTTCACGACGCGGATACCCGAGAGGTTCTCCTCGGCAGATTCGTTGAGGGCGTCGTACTTATGGAAGATGCGCTTGAAGATGGGGTGCACCTTGCGCACGATTGAAATCAGCGCAAAACCCAGCGGCGGAACGATGGCCAGGAAGATGAAGCTGAGCCAGCCGCCCATGATGTAGCTTACCGTGAAGGCCATGATGAGCATGAACGGGCAGCGGATGGCGGTGCGAATGATCTGCATGAAGGCCATCTGAACGTTTTGCACGTCAGTGGTGAGGCGCGTGACCAGGGAGCTTGTGGAGAACTGATCGATCGTGGTGAACGAGAAGGTCTGGATGTTGCGGAACATATTGCGACGCAGGTTGCGTGCAAAGCCGTTGGACGCCTTCGAGCAGGTGAGGCCCGCCGCCGCGCCAAACAGCAGCGAGATGAGAGCCATGCCGGCAAGGGCGGCGCCGTAGGCGATGGTCGTCTGCATGTCCGCACCTGCCTTGACCTGGTCGATGAGGGCGGCGGTGCCAAACGGAATCATGACTTCAAAGAGCACCTCGCCAATCACAAGCAGCGGCGTGGCGATGGTCGCCCCCTTGTACTCGCCGATGTTGGCGGCAAGCGTCTTGATGGTTGAGGTGGCTTTGGCGTTCGTGCCGGCTGGTGCGGTGTCGGCGGTGCATGTGGCGGTGTTAGACATCTATCTCCTCCCAGGTGACGCGGATTTTTTCGAGCATCTCGGCGAGTTGCTCCTGCTCATTGGCGGTCAGCGCGCTGAAGGCCTGGCGGCGAAACGCGTTGCGGCGCTCATGCTCTTGCTTGGCGAGCGTGCGGCCCGCGTCGGTAAGCGTCACGAAAAGTTGCCGACGATCCTTGGGGTCGCGGGTTCGCTCGATGTGGCCTGCTGCCTCCATCTTGGAGAGGATTTCCGAGAGCGAACCGGGCTTGAGCTCGAAACGCGATCCAAGCTCGGTTTGGGATAGCATGCCGCCGCTGCGGTCGAGCATGCAGAGGATGGGAACCTGGCCAGAACGCCCTCCTCCATGAAAATGGAGGTAGTGACCGCAAAAACCAAGGCCCTTGAGAATGCGCTTGGCGCGCTCGACGGTTTCTTCCGTTGCGTCGGCTTCGTCAACCGCGCGTTTCGCAGCGTGTGTCGCCACGTTTGGTCCTCCTTTGTGTTGGCAATCGCTTGTTTTGTCGTTATGAGCATAGAAGTGCTTCAAAAAATAGTCAAGGTACCGAATCATAAGGAACCAAATAATTATGTTTCGCACGAGTTCTCAGCGTTTGCGTACAAAAGCGCCCTCCGAAGTGAGGGCGCTCGTCAAAATTCGGCTCTCATTGATACATTTTGAGGCGTATCGGTTCAAGACGGAAGATCTGCAAGTCCGTGACCAGCGGTTTTATGAAACCAATTTCGCTGTCTAATCGTAGATGGTGTGTAAAAGTGTCAATGAGAGCCGAATTTTGACGAGCGGGTTGAATGGGCGGCGCTACGCGATGCCTGGTGCGAAAACTTCCCGACGGAAAAGTTCCCGTCGTTTGAGAAAAGCGCAGGTGGGCGGTCGGCGGTAGAGATCAAGCTTGCGATAGACGAGGTCCATCGCGGTGTCCCAACGATTGATGTCGACAAGTTGCGACCAAGAGAGCGTCACCACTTCAAGTCCCATGTGCGCGAGCGCTGCTCGGCGAGCAGAGTCCTCGTTGACACTTCTAAGTTTATGCGGGTCGATGAGCGAATCGTCGTGGAAGGCACTACCGTCAATTTCGATGCAGCATCCGGGGCGGACTTTTGGTCCATCGCACCAAGTTATATCTACAACGCATACGTCTTGTCCGAGCGATTCGCGGGCCAGCCCGCTGAGCGCTACACGTCTGTTGAGCGAGAAATTGGAGAATCCCTCTTGTCCAAGCCATCGTTCTGGTCCAAGCAACAGTGCGGCAATGGTCTCCGCTGGTGAGCCGGAGCCGGGGACAATGTATCTCAATGCCTGTTTAAAGGTGCCAATCCCACGTTCGCCCTCATGGACTGCCGCAAACGAGGCAAGCCCATCGATGGTGCATAGGGGCGGCCGTTTCCACAGGGAGGAGGTGTTACCGTTTCTTTGGATGCAGGGCTCCCAGGCAAGCGGAGATCCGCCGTGGGACAAAAACGATCGTGGGGTGCCGTTTGCTCGATAAAACGCTCCGAGGTTCGTCCCCATACGAGGACACACATTGTGTGTCGCACTGGCGGAGGTCTGCAATGTCTGACTGAGAGGAGCCAATGTGTAGAGCCCGCAGAACTCATACATGAGCTTGGCAACTGCGACTGGCTTGTGTGTGCGGCTGAGATCGAAAAGCGTCTGCTCAGGAGAGGTGACGAAGAGGCCTTCGGAAAGGTGGATGAGTTCGCGTGATTGTGGCGGATCCCACGAATGAAGGATGAGATGGGGAGTGCGATTGCGGATCATGTCGGTATCGATGACGTGAAACGGCGGCGTGACGCCGGCAAGAACGCCATTTAGCTCGGCGTTTATTCTCTTGTAACATTCCGGTGCGTTGCGGCGGCGCACATCCATGGTGAAGGGGCGCGCAGGGCCCTCTGGATTGTCACTGGAATGCAAGTCCATGAGCAATGCGGCTGGCGGCGTGCGGTGAAACTGGAGAGCGGATATGTCGGTGAGTATCGTAGCCATAGCAAGACGCTAACACGCTGTGAATGGCTTCACGCTAACTTCAAATTATGGTATTTACCTGCGGAAATATTGAAAAGATATGGGAAAGAACTATTGGGTTTTGAGGTAAGAACCGATCAAGGAGCCGGTTGGTTCACGACAAGGATTCAGGCAAGCCCGAGGCAAGATCAAGGCGGGGTTGCAGGGGGGCTCCCACGAAGGGGCTGCGGGGGCCACGATGGGATTACGGAGGGCGCCCGCGACAGAGCTGCAGGGGGATGCCGCGATGGGGTCGCGGGGGGGATGCCGCGATGGGGTCGCGGGGGTGCCTGCGACAGAGCGGCGGGGGGGTGCCGCGACGGGACTACACGGGAGGCATTCGTAGCGGGGTCGTAGGGAGGGGCGCCCGCGATAGGCCGCACGGAGGGCATCCGCGACAGGACAGCAGGGCGCCCACAGCAAGGTGCGAGGAGAGCGCTTGCGGCAAAGTGCTAGAGGGCCTGTTCCAAAAAAGCGAGCGCGGCGGCGTATGCGTTGGATCCGGCGGGGTTCGCGACATCGCGGTCGAAATCGTGTTCGAGGTCGTATGCTTGAAACATCCGCGCATGCGGAGCGGTGCGGGCCAGGTGTTTGGATACCGAAAACGGCACGTCCGCGTCGCCAGTGCTGGCGGCAACGAACGTGGGCGGCAGCAGCGCCAAATCGGTGTCCGTGAGGGACCAGGCTTCCAGGGCGTGAGCATCAAGGCCGAGCATCGCATTCCATGTCCCAAGCTGGCGTGCGTGGATATACAAGCTAAAGCGAAGGCTTTTTGGGCCATTCGTGACCAGCTCGCCGGGCGCGCCAGCGATGCGCGCTGCAGTCTTGCCATCGATTCGGGGCAGTGCCGCGTAGCGCTTACACGGCTGCGAGATGAACGACGCGGCCAGGTCATAGTACCCATAGAAACACCAGAGAGCCGCGGGAGGCGCAAGGGGTTCGGCCAGAAGAGGCTCGGTTGCGGGGCGCTCATTCGCGAAAGGCTTGATCCTTGGTGCGAGAGGGCTGGTCATGGGCAGGCGCATCTCTTCCGGTTCCTCGTGGGCTGGCTTCTTATGCGGTTGCGCAGGCGTATGGGCCGCTTGGCGGATTCGCTTGGCGAGCAGCAAGGCGAGGTATGCGCCTGACGAACGGCCGAACAGCACGTACCGCGAACATCCATGGGCTGGGAGTACCGCCTGCGTCAATTCGGCGAGGGCACCTTCGATGGCTTCGATGCACTGTGGGAGCGCATATTCAGGAGCGAGCGGGTAATCCAAGCAGATAAGCGTATATCCAGCATCGCAAATCATGTCGATATAGTGTTGAGGCAGGTCATTGCGGTCGCCATAGAGCAGCCCGCCGCCGTGCAGGTAGACAATGCCCGTCGCGCCCGCGCCCGCGCCCGCGCCCGCGCCCGCGCCCGCGCCC
>CAUWJG010000014.1:0-50171 GCA_963559095.1 uncultured Collinsella sp.
GGCCGCGTCTCCGAGCGCCTGCTCGACCCGTGGCTCGACGCGAACGGCCTGGGCTACACGGAGCTGCCGGTCGTGAGCCCCGAGCCGGTCGACTGGGTGGCCAAGGGGAGGGGCTTCCTCGCCGCGAAGTTCCTGGGCAGGAAGTACGAGAAGAGTTTTTAGGGGCCTTGCCCGCTATTTGAGAGGTGAACTGGCAATGGCTTTGAGGACTGGCGACGCGCTGCGTCACGCTGTATACAATTCTTCGTTTCATTATTTGACCGACGATGAGCAGAAGTTGCTACAGCAAGAGCTGAGCTTGATGGCAGATGACATTATCGGTTTCTGTGTGAAGCATGGACTAACCGTGATGTTGGGAGGCGGCAGCTGCCTTGGCGCGGTTAGGCATCATGGGTTTATTCCTTGGGATGACGATCTCGATCTCAACATCCCCCGCTCTGACTTCGAGTTCTTTGTTGAGCACTTTGAAGAGGAGCTTGGAGAGACGTATGCGCTCATGGTTCCGGGAAGAACAAAGGGCTATACTTGGCGAATTCCTCAAATCAGAAAAAGAGGAACCCACCTCATGGATTTCAGTTCAATGGGCGAGAGCGAGGATGGACTTTTCTTAGACCTGTTTGTAATTGACAACGCTCCGAACTTTGCTCCATTTCGAGTTATCCAGGGTTGCATATCCATAGCACTGACGTACCTGCTTTCCTGTAGGCGATACGCTGAGCGCGAAAACGAGTATCTCCGTGTTTCCACATCGAGTGGCGATGATGCTCTGTGCACGATACGGACGAAGGCTCGTATTGGTCGTCTAACGCAATTGGTGTCAGTTGAGGGCTTGGCCAGGGCTGTAGACCGGGTGAATTGCTGGTGTGGAAATACCAGATCAAAATACGTTGTCATTCCCACTGGACGAAAGTTTTATTTCGGAGAAACGTACCTACGTCAAGATTATTTGCCTTGTTCGTACGAGAGCTTCGAAGGCCGTAGGTGGCCGGTTCCTGGCAATGCGCGCGCATATCTGACTCAGCTTTTCGGTGATTACATGACGATTCCTCCGGAGAGCGAAAGGGAGCATCATTTCTTTTTGAGCTTCGACTTGGGTCCTGATGTGCATTTGGGCAAGGGGGGCAACAATGTGCGTTAGCGTGGGTCCCGTCGATGCCTTGATCTTTGCCGGCGGAACTGGCCAGCGTATGACCGGCAGTCCTAGGCCAAAACAGTTTCTAGAGCTTGCGGGGAAGCCGATCATCGCCTACACCCTCGACAGGTTTGCATTCCATCCCGAGGTCACCTCCATCACTGTCGCGTGCCTGCCGGCATGGATCGACTATTTAAACGAGATAGTTGATAGGCAGAAATACCCCGTCTGTGTTTCTGTTGTCCCGGGTGGTTCGTGTGGGCAGGAGTCGATATGGAAGGGGCTCTGCAATATTCGCAGTCGGCACCCTGGTGACGAGGGCGCTATTGTTTTGGTTCACGACGGCGTGCGTCCGCTTATCGATTCGGATACGATTGGTCACTGCATCCGCTCTGTTAGGGAGAGGGGGGCAACAGCGGTTACGGCCCCCGCAACCGAAACAGTCGTTCTTGTTGGGGACGATGGTCGAGCCAAACAGTTCATGGATCGCTCGCGCTGCGTTCTTGCGCGCGCTCCTCAATCCGTTCGTACTGAGATCCTTTATAGGGCTCACCTTCGAGCCCAGGATGAGGGTCGACTTGATTTCGTTGACACGGTAAGCATGCTGTCCTTTTACGGTGAAGAGATCTTTACGGTCGATGGACCGCCGGAGAACATCAAGGTGACGACCCCATCGGATTATTACACGTTCAAATCGTTCATGGAGGCGCGCGACGCCTCGGGAGTGTGGGGTGCGAATGAGCATGAATGAGGTAAGAAAGAAGCTTGTTAAGGATGCTGCTGAGTGCAGCTTTATCCCATGGGAGAAGCTTGACGGCAAGACCGTGGTCATTACGGGCGCAACGGGCCTCATTGGCGGCTTCGTCGTGGATGCGCTCCTCGAGCGCATGGAGAGTCGTTCCGAGCGTACGAAGATCGCTCTGCTCGCCCGCGACCCGGATCGCGCGCTGAATCACTTTGCCAACGCGCATTGCTCTGCCGTTCAATGGGATGCTGCCGATCCGAAGTCCTTAGATATAGATGCCGATTTCATCTTGCATCTTGCGTGCGACACCTCAAGCAGTGCTTTTTTAAATCGTCCGGTGGAGACGATTGCGACTGTTGTTAATGGCACGAGATCCGTGCTCGACCTCGCCCGTTCTTGCAGCGCGCGCCTATGTATCGCATCGACCATGGAGGTTTACGCTTCTGGTGGGACCGTGCCTCTTACGGAGGAGATGGGCGGCGCACTGGATGCCATGAACCCGCGGAGTAGCTACCCGCAGGCAAAGCAGCTGGCGGAAACGCTGGTCGCGGCGTATTCAGCCGAGTTCGGCGTCCCCGCCTGCGTCGCGCGCCTTTGTCAGACGTTCGGTGCCGGCGTTCGATCCGACGACGGCCGCGTGTTCGCCGAGTTCGCACGTTGCTGCGCGGAGGGGCGCGACATCGTCCTGTTGACCCCAGGCGAGAAACGCAACATGTATCTGTCTGTTCAGGATGCCGCGCTTGCCCTTCTGCTCCTGATGATCGAAGGAGAGCCTGGCGAGGCGTATAACGTGGCGAATGAATCCACGCTGTGCTCGGTTCGGGAGATGGCGGAGATGGTCGTTGGCCGCTTTGGTGGGGGAGTGACCTCTGTTCGGATTGAGGCAGACCAGGCTGCGGCGGCTCGCTTTCGCGCGCCGGGCACCATCATTCAGGATACGACGCGGCTGCGGGACTTGGGCTGGAATCCGTCCGGTGGATTGCTGGACATCTATGAGGAAATGATGGCTGACTGGGAATTGGGTTGGCAGGAGTGCGGGGCGACAGGTTTGGTGGATTAAATGGCGAACAAAAAAGTTCTGGTCATGATGGCGACCTACAATGGCGCTGTGCATCTCGCGGAACAAATTGATTCTATTTTGAGCCAGCAGGGTGTCGATGTGACGTTGCGTGTCTGTGATGATCGTTCTGAAGATGAAACAATCGAAATACTAAAAAAGTATGCAGGGGATAAACAGGTTCTCATACAGCGAAATCGAAAGCGCTTGGGTGTCGGCATGAACTTTATGCAAATGGTTTATGAGGCCGATCCTCAACAGTTCGACTTTTTTGCCTTTTCAGATCAGGATGATGTTTGGTTGCCGGAAAAGCTCGACTCTGCCATCCGATCAATTGAGGCGTATGAGCGCGATGGAGCGAAGCGCATCGGAGAGATGGGGACCCCCATACTCTATTGTTCTGACTTGCTTGATGTGGATGAGCATTTGCACAATCCGACTCGCGAGCTCAATCGCCTTCGCGGTATTGAGCAGAAACGGGCCTCGCTCCTCATCCGGAATATCTATTCCGGATGCACAATGGTGTTTAATCGCGAGCACTTACGATTGGCACAGTTGCATCCTGTCGAAGATTACGCACGCATCCACGATGCCTGGATGGCCCTCTTGGCATATTATTGCGGCAATTTGCTTGTTAATTACGATGACGCTTTTATTATGCGTCGCATTACCGGACGCAACGTCGCCGGTGCCACCGTTCCCGGTTCCGATGTCAAACGGATGTCGTTTTCTAGGCTTTTCAAGCGACCCGAGAGGGCTGTCTCGCGTTCAGCACGTCAGCTTCTTGCATATGAACCATATATGGCGGAGTCCGACCGTTGCCTTGTCAGTTCGTTGGCCGAGTATCCTGCTTCTTTTTCCGGCCGCCTTCGTTGGGTATTTTCGCGTGAGTATCGTTCACTTTCTGGTTTAGAGACTTTTCTGGTTCGCGTGAAATTCCTGTTTGCCCGTTATTGATCATCCCGCGTGTTTGGAATGGTTCCATGTTCTTTTACCTGGCTCTTTTTATCACGCTGTTTGCCATTTGGGGAATAGCATTGTGCGTGTCGGACGGCGCGCTTGTGGCGCCTGTACCGCTTGCGCTTTTGGGCGTGTCTGTCTCGGTCTCCTTGGCTGCGGTGGGATGGTCGAGCTGGAACCACGTTGAACTCCAATGGGAGTCCGCGATGGTCGTTGTTGTCGGCTCAGTGTCCCTACTGCTGGGGTTATTAATCGCACACTGCATCATTGGTGCTCCGAGGAATCGGAAATGCGTCGTGTCGAATGCGAATTTTGATTATCTGGCACCCTATTGGAAGTACTTGGTCGTTGGCTTTGTCCTTATAGTCGCCATTGCCTTGCGCGTCGCAGAAACGTATCGAATTGCGGAAGATCTGGGGGTTAATTTCACTTCATATTCTTCCGCGGCGAAAGCGGTGCGTAATGAGCTAGCGGGATTCATGAATTCGGAAGGTATGAAAGCTGGAGTTGGCTTTAGCATGCTTGAGCGCCAGCTCGAGAAAGCCGCCATTGTTGTCGGCTATGTTGCGGCATACATGCTTGCAAGAAATATCATCCGCCGTGATATAGGGAGGGGAGCTGCCTCTGCGGCGTTGTTGATTCTCGCTTGTGTGTTCTGCCTGGCCATGGGGTCGCGCGGCACGATGATGTACTACGGCATTGCACTTGCCGCCTGCTTGTTTATTTGTTTCGTTCGTTCTGGTAGACGACCCCGAACCCTTGCTCTAGGATTCTTGGTCATCGGCATCTGTGCTTGTTTGCTTGCGGGGGCGTTCTTCTATTTTTCCGGATCTCTCATCGGGCGGGAGCCAGGGTCGGGCGTCGTGGAGTATCTCTCTTTTTATTACGGGTGCGGCGTGCCTGCATTACAGTATGCGCTGGATAGCGGGGCGTTGCCATGGGTTGATCCAGGGATTCGCACGTTTTATTACCTATTCTCAGTCCCCTTTAAACTCGGATTGATTGATAGCTATCCAAGTTACAGCATAATGTGGGTTGATATGGGCGGCCATGGCTGCAATATCTTTACTGGTTTTGCTCGCTATTACCTCGATTTTGGATTGGCTGGTGTCGTGGTTCTTTCTGCGCTTTCTGGCCTGTTGATGACATTAGTGTTTGATCGCGCGCAGACATATGGGCATCCCTTGTTTGTCGTTTTTGCTGGGTATCTTGCAGCATACGCTTTTGATTTTGCGCGCGAGGAGTTCATCTTTAGCCGCTTGCTATCGCCAACGCAGTTTGTTTCAGTTGCCATCATGCTCGCAATCACGCTCTTTCTCACTACCTCGCTGCGCGAGGACGTGAAGCGTGTGAAGGCATTCTTCTCGAGAAAGCGCCTTGCATAATGGACTTCAAGGCAATTGCGAAAAACGCGTCCGTCGCGTTTCTGGCGCAGGGCGTTTCCATGTGCGTGAGCATCCTGACAACTTTATTGGTTCCTAAGGTGCTTGGCGTAGAGGAGTACGGATACTGGCAACTGTTTATCTTCTATTCGACGTACGTCGGTTTTTGCCACCTGGGCCTTAACGACGGCGTATATCTTGTACATGGCGGGGAGACGCGCGAGGAGATAGACAAACGGTCCGTCAACTCGCAGATGCTCGTGGGCGCGGCGTTCCAGCTCGCCGTTGCCGCCGTCGTACTTGGCTTGCTCTCAACTGCCGAGATGGACGGGTGCCGTGCCTTCATTCTCGCCTGCGTCGCGCTGTTTATGGTGCTCAAAAACATGGCTCTGTACCTTGGATTTGTGTTCCAGTCCATGAATGAGACGAAGCTCTACTCTGTCTCCTGCATGCTTGAGCGCTTCTGCTTTCTTGCGCCGTTGGCCGCGCTTCTGTTATTTCAGGTGAGGACGTTTGAGGGCTATGTCCTCTCGTACCTGCTGTCAACTGCCGTGCAGCTTCTGTTTTGCCTCTGGTTCGCGAGGGATTTCCTCCGTTCGGGTATCGAGAGCCCGATTGCCGCGGTGCGCGAGGCCGTCATGAGCGTGCGCGTTGGCGTCAAGCTCATGCTTGCCAACATCGCGAGCCAGCTTGTGCTTGGGATTGCTCGTTTCGTGATCGATGCTTCGTGGGGCATCGAGGCGTTCGGTAAACTCTCCCTGGCCCTTTCTATGGTTAACTTCTTCTTGTCGTTTGTGTCGCAGGCTTCCATGGTGCTTTTCCCGGCGCTGCGCCAGGGCGGCGCGGACGATCAGCGACGGTTCTACCGTGCCGCGCGCGACGGTATGAGCCTGCTGTTCCCCCTCATCTACCTCGCCTTTTTTCCCATCAAAGCGTTTTTGGAGGCGTGGCTTCCCGCATACGTGGACAGCATTCCGTTTTTCATCCTGCTGCTGCCGGTCTGCGTGTTCGACAGCCGCATGAATATCTCCTGCACGACGTTGTTCAAGGTGAGGCGCGAGGAGGGCACGCTTTTTGTCATCAACCTCGTTTCGGTGCTATTGAGCTGTGCTGCAGCGCTGTTCGGGGCGCTCGTGCTGCATTCCGCGTACGCCGTCATCGTGGGCAGCATGCTTGCCATCGTTGTTCGTAGCTGTGTATCGGAGCATCTGCTTTCCGCCCGTTTAGGGCTCGATTCTGGGTTGGGGTTGACGCTTGGCGAGCTTGCGGTGACTGCTGTGTTCGTTGTGTCTGCAAGCGCACTGGACATTGTGGGCGCTGTTGCCGCATTTGCCTGCGTATACGTTGCGTTCATTGCGGCTAATCGACATCGTGTTGCCTCTCTGGCGCGCGGCGTGCGCGCAAACCTGATGTAATGGCCGAGGCCTGATTGGAATATGCGAATGACTGAGAATGCTTCCCAGCGCCCTGACGCTCGCCGGTTTGACCTGGATGCCATGAAAACGATGGGCATCGTGTTCGTCGTGACGTTTCATGTCTTAAGTGCCGCGCCCCTCATGCCGCTCGAGTCTCCGAGCGCTTTGCTGGCGTATATCCTTATGGCCGTGTTCGGTTGCCAGGTCGGGTTGTTTTTCTTCGTGAATGGCGTCCTGTTGTTGTCGCGGCCCTTCTCGCTGGAACGCCATGTGCGCAAGACGCTGAATCTGGTACTGCTGACCATCGTGTGGGCACTTCTGCTTCTTGCGGGCAATTGGATTTTGAGCGGGGGGGGTATCTCCACAGGCGCTGCGCAGCTTGTTGAGCGGTGTGTGGAGCCTTGGGTATCCTGCTAACCTGCTTTGGTATTTCGCCAGTCTGACGGTTGTCTGGCTATTTGCGCCCATTGTGCGCGCGTTGCTCGATGATGATCGGCGCGTCTATCTTTATCTGTGGGTTTTGGTTCTGGTGTTCTCATTCGGCCTGCGGCTTTTTGACGAGGCGGTGGATATCGCCCAGTTCATGGTACTTGGAGACGTTGGGGCGACTTGCCAGATCGATCCGCTGCAGAAGATCAATCCCTTTCGGGGTATTCTCGGGTCTGCGGTCGGGCTCGGCTATTTCATGACGGGCGGGCTGTGCGTTGCGTATGAGGACAAGGTGGAACGGCTGCTGCCTAGGCGCACGGCTTGGATGGCGATACTGGCTTGCGTTGTCGTGCGCTTGCTGTTCGGCATCATGATGAGTTGCTCACAGGGTACGTATTACCAGTTGGCTTCGAATGGCTATTACTCGATCTTCTCGCTTATTGAGATTGTCGCGATTTTTCGTCTGCTGCATCGCTCACATGCCTCGTCTCGGATAGTGCGCACGCTTGGTGCTGCGACGGGAGGAATCTATCTGCTTCACTGGCCCTTGGCTTTGGCGAGCCGGCACGGGGTGATCGTGGCGCCTGATACCTTGGTTTCTCTACTTTGGGATTTATTGATCGCCGGGTTGGTTTTTCTGGTTTCCTATGGTGGCGTATGCCTGTTGAGGCGTATTCCGGTTGTTTCGTGGCTGGTCAAAGTCTGATGACGGCGGTTTATTTGCGGGGCTGGAATTTCAATAGGGCTCATTTCTTGCTGCTCAGTCAACGCGATGCTCGCGCTTGTTGTGGCGAGCATTATTTGCTCTTCAGGGAGGTTTGGCTGGGTGTTTTCGGGACCTCGGCCAACAGGTTCATAAAGCGATATTCCAGACATGGGTATCATTTTCCTTATCGTCGAGGTCCGTTCGGTATTCGGCGCGCATGCGTCGTGAGCTTGGAGTCAGGTTGAATATTTCGATATCTTCTCAACGGTTGGTGAATTGCTCCGGCAATAACTTGATGGGGCAGACTGAGACGAAAACGCCTGCAACTCTGGATGAGCTGTTGGAAGTTTTGAGTTCGGAGAATGGTCATATTTCATATGTGTGGCGTGGTCAGGCGAATTACAAGTGGACCCCATATCCGACTCTAATTCGTAGGCTGCGCCTATTCGGATTGGCCGACAGCCAAATAAACGAGGATGCCCTGCGATCTGCCGAACAGAGGGTCGTCAATGATGCGCGTTCGCGGCAGCTGTTGGGAGACGGCGAGGATGAGCTTCAGTTTATGTGCAAACTGCAACATCACGGTGGCTCAACGAGGCTGTTGGATGTGACGCATGACCCGTTGATCGCGGCCTATTTTGCATCGAGTCCCCAGGGCGGAGACTGCGGTGTTATCTTTCGCTATCGAATCAATCCGGATAACGTCGTGGATTGTGGGGAACGGAAAGAGGGTTGGAACGATATTTTGGTCTCAAGGGATGCAGGTCATCCCATTCTTATTGAGCCGCAACAGTGGGACAGGCGCATTGCGGTTCAAAAGGGCGCTTTTGTTGCATTGAGAATAAAGGGTGATTTATCGCAACCGAATTTCTACACGAATCAGACGGCCGATTCGGAGGTTGAGATTATTTGGATTGCGTCTGGATTGAAAGGGCAGTTGCGTAAATACCTTGAAGATAGAGGGCTTAATGATCGGCGGCTGTTTCCGTCAATTGAGGAATTTGCCAAAGAAAATGGCGTATCGTCTCCTCTTCGATAGGCACTCTTCTCATCGGGGCGCATCCTGGCGCTCTGCCTGTATCTGGGGCTGTGGAACCAGCACTCCATCTCCTGCAACTACATTGTCGGTATGAACGAGATTCCCGACGTGCGTGGTTATGTTCTCGCCGCACTGGTGGGTGCGCCGCTTTCCTATGTGCTTTCCGGTCCGTTCGGGTGGGGCGCATGGGGCCTGGTGGCCGGTCAGGCGCTGTTGCAGGCCGCGTACAACAACTGGAGGTGGCCAATGTACCTCGCCGGGAGGCTCGACGTGTCGTACCGCTGGTTGCTGCGGCGCGGGGTTGACGCTTGGGGCGCTCGCTTGCGTCGCAGGGGAAAGGTGAATTCGGTATAGCCGCATTGTCGGGAGCGGCTGTTTGCTTGGGGGTTAGTACGGAATCAGAACAGCCCTCATTTTTTCCGCGACGTCGAGGATGATTTTGTTGCCGTGGAGCGATGGGTGCGCGAATAGCGCGGCATTTATCGCGAGAAGGAGTTCTCGGATCTCGTTTCTGGGCAGAACCTTCCTCAGTGCACGGAATAGCTCACCAAAATCGCGGCCACGCGGTTTTGCGCAATAAAGCCGATCGTTGTGTGCGCAAATGTTTCGAAAGTCAACAAGCACCTCAATAACCTGGAGGAGCGTCTGCGGATCGAGTCGATTCTCATCGGCAGACATGTTTTGAATTGTTCGTGCGGCATGCGCCTGGACATCGCGCTCCAGTAGCTGATAGAAGTGTTTCACATTTCCAAACGTCATGCTGTTTTGCAGCACCCAAAGAGGGATGTTGCCGTAGCGGATCAGGTAATGCTTGATATAAGCGGGGCCATTGCTGGAAGGGTTCGACATTCGCTCGAACATGTTGAGGAGTCCGCTCAACCCTTTCGTATACGCTTTGTGTCTATTCCCTCGGTAATGTTTGGGAAAAAGCATCCACTGCTCTATAACATAGTTGTTTGGGTTGAGATAGGAGCCAGCTTCTTGGTGCTTCGCACAAAACGAATCGACAATCGATGTGCGTACGGCTGCTTCTGCACGCGTAATGAATGGAAGGACCGTTTCCCGCAGTTTTCGATCGAATAAGAACAACTCGTAGATATGGCTGAATTTTGTGCCAGGAATGTACCGATCATCCGCGTTGCCCTGCATCGCCTTTTTGTCTAGGAATGGCTCTTTATATCCATTAATAAGGGCGTAGTAGCCCTCACGCTGAATTATGGGGACGGGGTCAACGTCGAGCTCGATTCCGCGAGATGCCAGAATCTTGGAGAGTTCGTCGGCGGTTTTGTAGATCCTGTTCTCCATGTCTGCCCCCAATAACAACTAAAAGGCCGTTGCCCCATAACGGAGACAACGACCTTCTTGCGTTCCTGCTTCACGTAGATACACAGGAACTATCGCTGGACTCATTATGCCTTATCCAAGATCATGCAATGACGATAAATCTCGACTAGGCAGAATCTTCGCATTACAGGACTGACGAATAGAAACTTCCCAAAATGTGATGACTCTCACGTTTTGCCGGGGTAAAACGTGAGGAATATCACAGTTTGGGAAGTTTTTGGCGCCACCGAGCGTGGCGTGTTCGATTCTCTGCTTGTGCGGAAGGGCCCATTCGAAAAAAACTTGCGCGCGGGGCTTGCTGTCTGTCATGCCGCATTTCTTTGGTCGTGGCATAGCTTGTTGTGCGTCCGAACGAGCGATAGAGACGGTCGTTCGGCGCTTCGCATACGAAACGACCTCCTTCCCGCAGCGTGCTCGTCAAATTTCGGTTCTCATTGATATGTTTTCTGCGATGTGGCGTCAAGTCGTAAAAACGTTAACGCTTTGACCTGCGCTTCTTTCAACTCAAAGGATCTGTCTACTCAGATATGCCCGAAAAATGTATCAACGAGAGCCGAGATTTGACGAGCGGGTCTGCAGCGGCGCGCCGGACGGTCATGAGACGGCAGCGGTAAACGTAATCCGACGCTCTAGCGTTGCTGGGGGTGTTGTTGCAGCAAGCTCCAAGCGGCGAGGATCTATGGCCTGCGCACGCCGCAGCGCTTGTTCTTGGAGGCTATGGCGTGCGACGAGGAAGGCGTGACAAACGTTGGCGATGTGTCTGTGCGCGCCGAGCGAACAAGCAGTTGGACACATAAGTATCGGGCGAGCTTGATTCGCGAGCGCGTCATTGAGCCCGCGGGCCACGGCCTTGTTCGCTGCGTTATTCCGTATCTGTGCGATTACGTTCGCGATGAGGTGCTATGGCATGATCCGGCGTAAGCGCTGTGCGCGGAGCGCTGCGGCCTGACCGCGGTTCCGCTGCTCGTGCCGTGCCCGCCGCAGTATCGGCGTGGCGGTTCGCGCGTCGAGTTTTGCGGGTACGGCACAGCGCGTTTGCGTGCGATAATGGTTGCGAGGATGTGCGAGAAAGGGGAGCGCCGTGATGCAAGAGGATGAACACGATACCGTGGAGCTGATGCGTGCGCTGATCGACGTGGCGCAAGGACGCGTTCCAGCGGATACGGTGTTTGTGAACGCTCAGATTGTGGACGTGTATCGTCTGCGCGTGGCGCGCGGGCAGGTCGCGGTGGCGCGTGGCTGCATCGCGGGTGTGCTGTTCGAGGGCCGCGACTGCGCGGATGTGTCCGTCCCGGCGTGGGCGGCGGCCGAGGTCATCGATTGCGAGGGCCGCTACCTCGCCCCCGGTTTCATCGACGGGCACCTGCACATCGAGAGCTCCAATATCCGCCCCGCTGAGTACGCGCGCATGGCCTTGGTGCGCGGCACCACAACCGCCATCGCCGACAGCCACGAGATCGCCAACGTTTGCGGCCTGGCCGGCCTGGAGTTCATGATCGAGGACGCGCGCCGCGCGCCGGGCTCCATCAAGTTCATGATGCCCTCCTGCGTGCCGGCCCTGCCCGACGAGCAGGCGGGCGCGTCGATTACCGCGCAGGATATGCGCGCCTTTATGGCCGAGCACCCGGGCGACATCTTCGGCTTGGGCGAGATGATGAACCTGCCGGGCGTCTACGGCGCGGACAAGGAGACGTGCGAGCGCATCGCCGTGGCCGGGCGCACGGCATCTGGCCAGGTGGACGGCCATGCGCCGCTTGCGACTGGGGCGGACTTGAACGCGTACGCGGCATCCGGGATCATCGCCGACCACGAGAGCACGCTGGCCGAGGAGGCACTCGACAAGATCGCTCGTGGCATGTATGTGATGCTGCGCGAGGGCACCTGCAGCCACGATTTGTCGCAGCTGGCGCCCGCCATCCTGGACAACCCCGCGCTCGCGCGCCGCTGCTGCTTCGCCACGGACGACCGCGCGCCCTCCGACGCACTCGCCATCGGCATGATCGACAACGCGTGCCGTATGGCGGTCGAGGCGGGTATCGACTCGGTGGTGGCCATCTCGATGGCCACGCTGTCGCCGGCGGACATCTTCGGCCTTGATCACGGCCGTGCAAGTGCGCGTGAGCGACGCGGCGCAGTGGCGCCGGGTAAGCGCGCCGACCTGCTGCTCTTGGACGACCTTGCATGCGCGATGCCGCCGCATGAGGTCTACGCCGCCGGTGAGCTCGTGGCGCGCGACGGCGTTTTTGTGGGAGAGGTCCTGCCTGCGGGCGAGCGGGTGCGCCGGCTCGAGGAAACGCTGCTCGGCTCCGTGAAGCTGCCCCGGATCGCGCCCGAGGTGTTCGCCTACCCGTTCGCGCCCGGCGAGGCGGTCATCGACGTCATCCCGGGCAACGCCGTCACCGGTCTCGCTCGGCCCGATTCCGCCGAGGGCCTGCGCCGCATCATGCTCATCGAGCGGCACGGGCGCGGGGTTGCTGCTCAGCAGGGCGGCGTGGACGGCGACGCTCCGGCAGGCACCGGGCTGGTCGGCCGTCATGTCGGTCGGGGCTGGGTGCGCGGGTTCACCATCGCGGGCGGCGCCATCGCGAGCAGCATCGGGCACGATTCGCACAACATCTGCGTGGTGGGCGACAATCCCGCCGACATGCGACGTGCCGTCGAGGCGGTTGGCCAGGGTGGTTTTGCCCTGGTGCGCGCCGGCGAGGTTAAAGCCAAGATCGACCTGCCTCTCGGTGGGCTCATGAGCACCGGCACGGCCGAGGAGGTCGCCGCGCAGCACGACGCCTTCATGGTCGCCGCGCGCGAGGCCGGTATCGAGCCTCCGCTCGATCCGATCATGGGGATGATCTTTTTGCCGCTGCCCGTTATCCCGACGCTGCGCATTCGTCCCGAGGGCATGTTCGACGTCACAACGTTCACGTATGCCGAGTGAGGTAGCCCGAGTAAGGCGGCTGTGCCGAGTGGGACTGATGTCATTGTGATTGGCCCGGGGTGCCCTGTTCAAGGCGCCCCGGGCCGTGTCATCTTACTGAGTTATCCGGCCTGGCAGGGCGAGATTATCCGGCCTGGCAGGGCGAGGCGCCGCGCCGGTCGGCCAAGGGCACGTAGGGCTGCACCTCCATGACCGGCCGGTACGCAGGGCGGATGATGCGGTGCGCGCAGATGAGCTCCTCCATGCGGTGCGCCGCCCAGCCCGCCGTGCGCGCGACCGCGAACAGCGGCGTGTAGAGCGCTTTGGGAATGCCGAGCATGTGGTAGATGAAGCCGGTGTACAGGTCGATGTTCGCGCAGATGGGCTTCGTGGTGCCGCGTACATCCCGCATGACCTGCGGGGCGATTCGCTCGATGCGCTCGATCAGCGCGAACTCGGCGCCGAGGCCCTTGCTTTGCGCGAGATCGCGCGCATGCTCGCGGCACAGCTCGGCGCGCGGATCGGACAGCGTGTAGACGGCGTGGCCCATGCCGTAAATGAGGCCGGTGCCGTCGAACGCCTGCCGGCGCAAGATCTTCTCCAAGTACGCGGCGAGCTCGTCTTCGTTTTCCCAGTCGCGCACGTGCGCGCGGATATCCTCGTGCATGGCCACGACCTTGGCGTTCGCGCCGCCGTGGCGTGGACCCTTGAGCGACCCGATGGCCGCGGCGTAGGCGGAATACGCGTCCGTCGCGGAGCTCGACAGCACGCGGCAGGCAAACGTCGAGTTGTTACCGCCGCCGTGTTCGGCATGGAGCATGAGCATGACATCGAGCAGCATGGCCTCGTCGCGGGTGAAGTCGTCCGTGTCGCGCAGGACCTGCAAAATGGCCTCGGCGGTGGAGAGGGTGGCGTCCGGGATGGGGATGCGCCCGCGTCGGCCTTCAGTGTGCGCGGCGCGTAGCGTGTAGGCGAACGCTGCGATGCGCGGCAGGCGAGCCAACAGCGAGAGCGCCACATCCACCTCGTGTTCGGGTGTGATGGTGTCCGGGTCGGCATCGAAAGCGTACAGCTGCAGCACGGCGCGCTGCAGCACGTTCATGATGCTCGACGACGCCGTGGTGATGGGGAACTGCGCCACGTAGTCGGCCGAGAGGTGGCGAAAGGCCCCGATGCGCTCGCGGAAGGCGGCGAGCTCGGCGGCGCAGGGCAGCGCGCCGGTGATGAGCAAGTAGGCGACCTCCTCGTAGCCAAAGCGCCCCTCGGCCTGCGCGTGCTGCACCAAATCCTCGATGTTGTAGCCGCGCAGCATGAGGTGGCCGGCATCGGGCACCAGAGTGCCGCCTTCGATGTTGTAGCCGTGCACGTCGGAGATGCGCGTCAGGCCGGCGACGACGCCCGATCCGTCGGCGTTGCGCAGGCCGCGCTTGACGTCGTGCGCGTGGAACAGCTCCTCGTCGTAGGGTTCGGAGGGAATATCGTGGTAGAGCCGCATGGAGGAGGGGTCGATCTGGCGGCTGGCGTCGTAATCCAATACCAGGCGGCTCAGATGGTCGTCAAAGCGGTAGTAGATCTGATGGGCGTCGTATGCCATGGATCCTCCTTCAGGGTGGCCGGCCGGGCGCGGCGCCTGTCCACGCCCGGCCGGCCTTCGGCCCGGCCTCGCCTGTACGGGCTTAGAGGCGGTACATGAACTGGAACACGTCCTCGCGCTGCGTCTTGACGGTCACGCCGAGCGTCTCGCCCTCGGCGTTCAGGGCATCCTGCAGGGCGGCGAAGTCCATCGCGGCGCCATCCATGCTGGCGATCAGCGTCATGGTGAAGATGTCCTCGATGATGCTCTGGGTGATATCGCGGATGTCAACGGCGGCCTCGGACAGCACGCGCGTTACGCCGGCGACGATGCCGGGGCGGTTCTTGCCGAGAACGGTGATGACGATGCGGTTGGAGCTCGTTTCTGCCATGAGGGGGGTCCTTTCGGTTGGCGCGCGCGGCTGCGGGGCCACGTGCGCTCCATCGCGATATAGTGCTCTTCATTGTAGCGATTTTCGAATCAGACAAGCACCGCATTGCCGACATGTGGATGCTCGGTGCCTGGGCGTGCCCTTCCGCGACCGGGGCCGTCGCGAGCTCGCCTGCGTGCTGCTGCCGCACTCGGGCGGGATCGCGGCCTGACCATTGCGCGTGGGAATTCTTATGCAAGCATTTCACAGAGCGTGTCGACAAACACGCGGTAATCGCGGATTTCGGCAAGTTGCATGACGTTGCGCTCGTCGATGAGGATTTGGACAAGCGGGTCGAAGAGCTCATTGAACATGGCACGTTGGCGAACGCTGAACGACAGCATGAGCACGAGGTGCACCGAGGATGTGCCCCACGTCAATGGAGCATGGGGGATGAGGATCGAGATCGAGCTGGTGTTTGCCCGGGGTACGAGCGCATGCGGTACGGCGACCGACCCGAACGCGGTCGAGGACAGCCGCTCACGTTCCCAGATTTCATTCTCGTAGCCCGCATCGACGTAGCCTTCGTGCTCGAGTTTGGAACTCATGTGGGCGATGGCATCCTCCTGCGTGGCGATATCCTCGCTATATTCAAAAAGATCAGGCGTCACGAGCTCTTCAAGGTGCTGACGAAAGACGCGGCGACGCTTGTCTCGGATGCGTGCCGTGAGGGCGCGAATGCTCTCCGCGTCCCGTGCGCCCGCCACGATGCTCATGTGATATGTGGGCAGGTCCGGCATCGCGTTGATGGGGGCGGTGGCCAGAATGAGCTCTGCGGTGTCCACGTGGTGAAGTTCCGCCTCGGATGTGACGATGTCGGTAATCAAGATGTCGTCTTTGAGCGTCCTGTCGGCAAATTGCCGCAGCTGCTTGCTTGCATAGAATGACAGGGGACAGTACAGCACAGTCCTGATTTTCGCGCTGAGCTGCTTTTGCGCCTCAAGGGCGCTTCCCAGATGGAAGGCGATATAGGCGATTTCGTCATCGGGAATCTGCACGCCGCGTTGCTGTTTGATGATACCCGCGAGCGATACGGCGGCGTCGTAGAGCAATGGGCAGCTCGCATGGATCTCGTCGGTGAGCGGGTTTTTCGCATATGCGTGGTGAGACGCGCGGACGAGCAGATTCTTGATGTGGAGGGCAAATCGGATGAAGAACTCTCCTTCCGACAGATTGATGAAGTAAAACGCCTCGACATTGCTGATGAGCATGTCTACGAGACGCAGGCAGTCGACGTCGACAAGGCGCGCGATGCTATCACGCGTCTCCGCTTCATACGTAGAGAGCGTGGTGCGGCTGGCGAGGAGAAGTGCGAGTTCGTCGCGCTCGGCGGAAGAGAAGGGTACGGCAAAGCGCTGCTCCAGCTGGTCAGCAAGCTCATGGGCCATCTCGTATTCATGCGCCCGCAAGTCTGGCTGGTTGCATGGAGTGTCGGAGGCGTCCGGGGAGCATGCCGCTTGCGGGCGGTTGCTGCGCATGCGCTCGATAGCGACGGCGATGTGCAGCACGAGGTTGATGAGCGAGTAGTCGTTCACGAAATACCTGTGGGCATCGAGTGTCTTGACGGTGCATTCGCGCACGAACGTGACATCGATATCGGGAAACGCGCGCTGGATGGTTTCCAGATCGAGGAAGTTGATGCTTGTCTCCTCATAGAGCAGCTCGGCGAGCATACGGCGCTTGCTTTTCTCGGCTCCGATGATTTCCAGCATGCCATCTTGCTGGAGGAGTCCGAGATCGAACGCGTCTAGACGCCTGCGTGCCTTGGCGAGCGTCGTTTTCATGGTCGAAATCGACACGTAGATTTCTTCGCACAGGTCAAAAACGTTGAGTGCGTCACCGCTGCGAAGCAGCCGGTTGATGAGCCATGAGCATCGTTCGGCACCCGTTTGGGGGATGGTCTTTGAGGTCGCGGCCTGCATATGCTGCTGTAGGAGGGCTTGCAAGCGCGGGCGATCGCCCGCATACCCCGAGCGTCCGCCCACGATGAGCTCGGATCCGGCGGCGCGGTTGATCGATTTGACGTAGGACCGCGCGCTGCGCTCGGAAACCTCGAGCATGTCGGCGAGCGCTTTGGCGGTGACGGGCTCCTGGCTGTTCGCCAGGATGCGAAGCGCCTGCAGTTCTTTATCGGTGAATCCTTGAGCCATGGCGCACCTCCCGTCCAAACGCGCCCGCATGTTGTTTGAGCTGCATATGCATGCCGTGACGTGGCTGCTGCGACTATGGTAGCGAGAGGGAGGGGGCGCTCGCAAGCTCATTCGTTGCAGGGTGGGGCGGCAACGGTCTGGATGACGGAGGCACACCCGCCGCGGTTTGATGGGGTCACACCAGAGGTGCCGCCCCACGCATCGGGTGGGCGGCGCAGAAAGAGAGGAAGTACAAGATGGAGAAACTCAGCGTATTGCTCGTATGCGGTTCGGGGGCGAGCTCGGGCTTCATGGCGGCCAACATCCGCAAGGCCGCCAAGGCACGCGGGCTGGATATCAGCGTGGTGGCACGCAGCGAGTCCGAGATCGATTCTTACATCGATGAGATCGACGCCCTCATGGTCGGCCCGCATCTCGCTTACATCATGGATGAGGTCGATGAGATTACGGACGGCAACGACGTGAAGGTCATCCTCATGAAGAAGGAGTATTACGCCACGCTCGACGGCGAGGCGGCGCTTGACCATCTGTTGGAGGAGATGTCTCAGTAAGGGCGGGCGCGCGGTTGCGCGTGGATCTGCCACCAGTAGGAAGGAGTGGGTATGAAGAAATTCATCAACTGGTTGGAGAACAGCTTCCAGCCAAAGATGAGCATCGTGAACACGAACGTATGGGTCGTGACCCTCAAGGATTCGATGCTCCAGGTGTTGCCGATGATCTTCGTCGGATCGATTTTCTGCCTGGGTACGGTGCTCGAGTCCTTTATCGAGCTGCCGTTCTCGTTCTGGACGCCCTACGGCTGGACGATGGGCCTCGTTTCCCTGTTTGTCTCGTTTTTGATCCCCTTTAATTTCTGCGAAAAGAAGCGCCTGCGCAAGAGCCGCATCGTTGCCGCGCTGACGGGCGTATCCGTATTCCTCATTTCGATCAGTCCCGAGGTCATTGCCGAGGGCGAGGCCGGATTCGGCTCTTCCGCTCTGGGCGCGGGCGGCATGTTCTGCGCTATGCTCACGGGCATCATCGTGTGCATCGTGTTCAACCTGTTCGGTAAGTTTTCTTTCTTCGGCGAGGACAGCGCCATCCCGGATTTTGTCCGCCAGTGGTTTGACGCCCTGCTGCCCATCGCGCTCACGGTGTTCGGCATGTTCTTCCTGGTCCAGGTGGCTGGCGTCAACCTGTATCAGATCGTCGTCGACCTGTTCATGCCGTTCCAGGCTGTTTTGAACACATGGTGGGGCTTTACCCTGTTCATGCTACTGACCTGCTTCATCTATTCCATGGGCATCTCCTCTTGGGTGCTCACGCCCATCAATGAGCCGGTCAAGCTCGCCACCATCGCCGCGAACATGGCGCTCGTGACCGCCGGCACCGCGACCGTGGCCAACCAGGGCATCTTCACCGAGACGCTTATCTATGTCACCTATATGTGGTGGGGCGGCATTGGCTGCACCATGCCGCTCGTGCTGCTTCTGGCATTCCGCGCCAAGGCGAAGCGCCTGTCCGCGCTGGGCAGGGCATGTTTGGGCCCCGCGGTGTTCAACATCAACGAGCCCGTGGTCTTTGGCTGCATCGCGTGGAATCCGCTGCTGATGCTGCCCATGTGGATCCAGGGCGTCGCCATGCCGCTCATGACGTGGCTGGGCGTCAAGATCCTGCAGTTCGCCCCGTTCAACACCATCCAGTTCGACCTGTGGTACTGCCCATATCCCATCGGAACCTGGATCTCCACGAACGGATCGATTATGGCTGTTATCTGGGTCATCCTGGAGTTCATCGTCGCCGGCCTCATTTGGTACCCGTTCTTCAAGGCATATGACAAGCAGTGCGTGGAGGAAGAGACCGTGCAGGAGCAGAAGGCCGCCAAGAAGGCCATGTCTGCGGCGGCATCCGCGTAAGTTCAGTCGATACCAAGAAAGGAGCAAGGATGGACGAAAACGTCGTTGCAAGCGCCATGGAGATCATCCTACACGCCGGCGATGCCCGTGTGAAGTGCAAGGAGGCCCTCGAGGCGGTTGCCGCCTGCGATATCGCCGGCGCTCGCGAAAAGATGGCCGAGGCGCATACCGAGATCACCGAAGCGCATCGCGTGCAGACGGATGCGATTCAGGGCGAGGCATCGGGTGAGAAGGTCGAGTACTCGCTGCTGCTTACGCACGCGCAGGATACCCTCATGACGATCAACAGCGAGATCAACATGACCAAGCAGCTCATCGGCGTGTTCGAGATGCTCGAGAACCGTCTTGCCGTGCTTGAGGCCAAGTGTTCGTAATTGGATGACGACCGTCATCGGCCGCGTGCGGCGGCGCGCGCTTATTTGAGAGGATGTGCATTATGTACCAAGTTCCGACCGGTTTCCCCAATGACTTTTTGTGGGGCGGTGCCGTCGCCGCCAATCAGCTCGAGGGGGCGTGGGATATCGATGGCAAGGGCATGAGCATCGCCGATATCAATGAGTTCCGCGACGATGTGGCTATCGACAAGAAGTACAACGAGGAGGTCGATAGTGCCACGGTCGAGGAGGCGATCGCTGCGACGGACCGTGTGTTTCCCAAACGTTGGGGCATCGATTTCTACCATACCTATAAGGACGACTTGCGCCTGCTTGCGGGCATGGGCTTCAAGACGTTCCGCACCTCGATTGACTGGGCGCGCATTTTCCCTAATGGTGATGATGCGGAGCCCAACGAGGCGGGGCTGGCATTTTATGATGACCTGTTCAGCGAGATGCTCAAAAACGGCATGGAGCCGATGATCACGATTTCGCATTACGAGATGCCCCTGAACTTGACGCGCGGGAAGTATCTCGGCTGGTATTCGCGCGAGACGATCGAGTTCTTCGTCAAATACTGCCAAACGGTGTTCGACCGCTTCGCTGGCAAGGTGAAGTATTGGATCATCGTGAACCAGATCAACCTCATCGGGCACGAGAGCTTCAACCATCTGGGTGTCGCGTGCGACCGCGTGGACGATCTACAGTCGGCGAAATACCAGGCCGTTCATAACGAGATGGTCGCGTGTGCGCGCGCGACCAAATACGCGCATGCGCATCATCCTGAGATGCAGATCGGCATGATGCTGTGTGGCGGCCCGTCGTACGCCGCCTCCGCCAAGCCCGCCGACCAACTGGCCGCCCTCAAGCACAACCAAATGGAGTATTTCTATTCGGACGTGCTGCTGCGCGGCGAGTATCCGGGATACGCGTACCGTTACTTCAAGGACCATGGTATTCGCGTTGAGGTATCCGAGGGTGACCTCGAGGATCTGCGCAATACAGCGGACTTCTTCTCGTTCTCCTATTACTACACGCGCATGGTGACCGCCGAGAGCTACGCGAACGGCAACGATGCGGTTCGCAATCCCGACTTGCCTGCGAGCGACTGGGGCTGGTCAATCGATCCCGTCGGCTTCCGCATCCTGCTCAACGAGTTCTGGGATCGCTACCACAAGCCCATTTACGTCACGGAAAATGGCATCGGCGCGTACGACAAGGTGGAGGAGGACGGCTCGATCCATGACCCGTATCGCGTGGAGTATCTGCGCGCCCACATCGAGCAGATGCGCGAGGCCATCGAGGACGGCGTGGACGTTCGCGGTTATTACGCATGGGGCCCGATTGACCTGGTGAGCTGCTCGTCCTCCGAGATGAGTAAGCGGTACGGCTTCATCCACGTCGACATTGACGATTACGGTAACGGAACGGGCAGGCGCACGCTCAAGGACAGCTATGCCTGGTACAAGAAGGTTATCGCAACCAACGGCGCCGACCTTTCGTAGATTGGAGCCGCGATGGGCGTGGGTGGCTTTGCCGGTGCTGCCCGCGCCCTTTTCATTGGGAAATTGAGGAGGGAACGCATATGTATGCAAGGACGACGGTTGTGAGCAATGCGAGCGGGCTGCACGCGCGCCCTGCGGCGGTGTTCGCAAAGACGGCATCGGGATTCGAGTCGAATGTGACGGTGCGGAAGAACGAGGCGGGTTCACAGGCTCAAAATGCCAAGTCGATCCTCGGCCTCATGGCACTGGGCTTGAATTGCGGCGCCGAGATCGAAATCGCGGCGAGTGGTGCGGACGAGCAGGCTGCGGTGGATGCACTGGTCGAGCTCGTTGAGAGCGGTTGCGGGGAGTAGCCTGCGATGTATCTGAGAGATGCGCATCTGGTCACCTCCGCAGTCAAGCTCGCCGTGGCTTCGGTGCTACTCGCATTGGGTATCTGCCTCTATGTAGAGGCGGGACTGGGAAGCGATTCGATTGACGTACTGCTCGACGGTATGGCGCGGACATGGGGCATCACGCTGGGGCAGGCCGATCAGCTGTTTGTCGCGGTGACGTTGGTGATTGCCCTGGCGGTGAATCGCAAAGCCGTGGGAATCCCCAGTATCATATCGGGCGTTGCGGTGAGCCTGCTCATCGATGTTATCAACGTTGCCATTGTGCCGCTCGATTTAGCGTCCCAGGGCGTCGTGGTCCGTGGGTGCGCGCTTTGCGTCGGGCAGATCGCTATGGGTGGCGCGTACGGAATGCTCCAAACGATTGCCCATGGGACGAACATCACCGATGCGATTGTGCGGCGAACTTCGGAGGTGGCGCCGGGTTCTTATGTGATATGGCGTATGGTGTACGACGTTGCCTTCATGGTGGCTGGTATGGCGCTCGGTGGCGTGTTCGGCGTGGGCACCGTGTTCTACGTCGTTACAAATGGTGTCACCATCAAGGTGACTATTGCGCTGGTGCAACGATGCGAAGAACTGTGCGCCAAGCGCGTTGCCTGGGCGCGCACGGCGTGATGCGAGCCGCCGCGCCTCCCCGCGCCGTGGTGCTTTTGTGCGTATTCGCGCGGTGGCGGGCCCTATGCTAGTATTGACAGGCTATTTTGTCTTGGTCGGAAACCAAGACACCCCTTTGCCCTGGTCGGTAACCAGGGCGTGACCAGAAAGAGGAGCCCTGCTATGAAGTCTGGCATCCATCCCGAGTACGTGGAGTGCACGGTGCGCTGCAGCTGCGGCAACACCTTCAAGACCCATTCCACCAAGTCCGAGATCCAGGTCGAACTCTGCAACGAGTGCCACCCGTTCTACACCGGCCAGCAGAAGTTCGTCGACACCGGTGGACGCGTCCAGCGCTTCGCCGACAAGTTCGGTGGCGCCGCCCAGGCCGCTCTCGAGCGCGAGGCCGCCAAGAAGGCCGCCAAGCAGGCCGCTGCCGAGGAAGCCGCTGCCAAGAAGGCCGCCGAGCGCGAGGCCAAGCTCGCCGAGAAGGCCAAGCGTGCCGCTGAGTACGAGAAGAAGGCCGCTGCCGAGGCCGCCAAGAAGGCCGAGGAGGCTCCTGCTGAGGAGGCCGCCGCTGAGGCTGAGGCCGAGGCCACCGAGGCTGCTGCCGAGTAGCACACGCCGCGACATATGCGCTTGCACGCGACCCTGCTCACGCGGGGTCGTTTTTTATTGAGAAGGCGTGCTTGTTGGGCAGGCTTCGCTCGGCTCGGGACAGATCCGCCGGCTTGTCTGCGTGCCGGCATGCCCCTTTTGTCCATATAAGATATCCTGCATCCGCTTACATGCCTTGCCGTACATACGGCAAACGTTGTGGTAAAACCGCCAACGGCCTGAGGATACACTGTGTAGCGCAAAAATGGCACCAAAGATGAAAGGTTCAGCATGGCTGCAGCAACCAAGGAGTACAAGAGCTATCTCGCAAACAAGTGCATCATCGGCTACGGCATCATCAACGGCATCGTGAATGCCCTGATCTTCTTTGGCATGAACGCCTCCAACCCCGATGCCACCTTCACCGCTGCCAAGGTCGTTGAGGAGATCGTCCTCACCGGCGCCCTGCTCGGCCTCATCCTCACTTGGTGCGTCGTTCCGCTCACCAAGATGGACCTGCGCAAGAACGTCTACAAGGCCGACGCCGACCGCAACGGCATGATCGCCAAGCTCCCCGGTGGCGCCGTGACCCTGTCCATCCCCGTGGGCATCATCGCGGCCGTGGTCGCCGGCGCCCTGGCCTGGGTCTTCACCCTCGTGCTCCCCATGCCGCTCACCCGCACCGGCATGATGATCTTCAAGGGCTGCATGTGCGCGGTCGTGGGCTGCCTGTCCGGCTACATCGTCGTGACCCGCACCACCGCCGGTTTCGAGCCCGAGTCCAAGTAATTTCGCGACCCAGCGCGGTCTGGCGACTCGATGTGGCGGGCGTCCTGTGCCCCTTCGCCCATCGTGCGGCTTTTCGCGTGGCACCGCTTGCATGCGCAAGCTCCGCGCCGTATCATCGCCTCCCTTCCCGAGCCCTCGTGCGCCTGTGCGTGCGAGGGCTTTTTTTGTGCCCGAATGCCCGTATGGCCGTGCGGCTCGGCGCGCTCCGGGGCAGCTCGGCGCGCGCTGATGCGTCAAGTCGGTCTCTCGCGCAAGGAACATCCGCGTCATGCTGCCACTTTGCCGTAGTTACGGCAGACGTCCTGCTTATCGCTGTGTATAGGGCGGCGTATTCTCAGAGCGATTCGAACGCCTGCGAAGTTCGTCGGCATGCCCGGCACGGGAGGGGACCGGTGCGGGGCGGCATGTGGGGACATGCGCATCCGGCGGCACGGGGGCGTGTCACGCGTGAGGGAGGCGAGTGCCTTCCTCGACAAGAAAGGAAGAAGTATGGCATCTTCTGCTGCGAAGAGTGAGGCAAAGGAGAAGTTCCTCGTTCTCCCGATCCTCGTTCTGATCCTCGCCCAGATGGGCACCTCGGGCGACAACGGCGCGCTTTCGCTGGCCGCCACCGCCCTGACGACCGACCTCGGTGCCACCGTGGCCGACATCCAGCTTGCCAACATGGTGTACTCGCTCATGGCGGGCGCTTTCATGATCGCCGGCGGCATGATGGGCACCATCATCGGCTGGAAGAAGAACTTCCGCATCGGTGCGGCGCTGTGCGCCCTCGGTGAGGTCGTGCTCGCCTTCGCCCCCAACATGATGATCTTCATCTGGGGCGGCCGCGTGCTCGTGGGCTTCGGCGCCTCCTTCATGATTCCCTCCGTGCTTGGCCTTGTTCCCAAGATCTACTTCGGCAAGAATCGCCTGCTGGCCTTCGGCTGCATCGGCGCTGCCTCCGGCCTCTCCGCGCTGCTGCCGCTCGTGCTCGGCGTCGTCATGGAGCTCGCCGGCATGAAGGTCACCTTCCTGGTGCTCGCCGCCTACTTCGCCATGGTCCTGCTGCTCTCCTTCAAGCTTCCCGAGATCGAGCAGAGCGACGGCAAGCTCAAGTTCGACGGCATCGGCGTCGCCCTTGCCGCCCTCGGCCTGTTCCTCTTCCTCGTGGGCATCTCCCAGATCTCCACGTGGGGTCTCGTCGAGGCCTTCCCGGGTGCCCCCTCCATCGGCGGTTTCTCGCCTGCCATCCCCATGGTCATTGCCGGCCTGATCATCCTCGGCATCCTCGTTGTCGTTGAGAAGAAGGTCGAGGCCAAGAACGGCCTGGCGCTGCTGCCGCAGTCCTTCCTCAAGACCCCGCAGGTCCTCGCCGGCCTCGCGGCTTCCGCCATCACCTTCTTCTTCATGGGTGTTCAGGCTATCCTCATGGCTCCCTACCTGCAGCTCGTTGCCGGTTGGTCCGCCATCACCGTGGGCGTCATCTCCATCGTCACCGGCGCTCCCACCTTCGCGTTCTCCATGGGCATCCCCAAGTTCTGCCCGAACGCCAACCCTCGTCGCGTCATCCAGCTCGGCTACATCGTGATGGCCATCGCCCTCGGCTGCATGGCCATGGCCGTGACCAAGACCGGCGTGAACGACATGCTCATCTACCTGGGCGCCTTCCTCGCTGGCACCGGCGCGGGTATCGTGTCCTCCCAGGCCAACAACGTCGTTGCCCTGGCCGTGAACGAGCGCGACGCCGCCCAGTCCGGCGGTATCCAGACCACCATGCGCAACGTCGGCCAGGCCCTGGGCATCGCCCTGCTCGGCGCCGTGCTGCTGTTCGGCATCACCAACTCCGTGAAGGCTGACGCCGCCGCCTCCGACGCCATCTCGCCCGAGGTCAACGAGCAGCTCGCCGACATGAACTTTTCTCTCGTGTCCGACGCCAACTTCGAGGCCCAGATCTCCGAGATCGACATGACCGATGCCGAGCGCACCGAGCTCGTGAAGATCAACCAGGACTGCCGCTTCAACTCCACCCGCATGGCCTACGCTGTGGGCGCCGCCATCGTGCTGGCCGGCCTTTTGACCACCCCCGCCATCAAGATCTTCAAGAAGGAAGAGGCGTAAATCATCATGAAGAAGCTGTATTTCAACGGCGACTTCCTGCCCATGACGGGCGAAGCCGACACGTTTGAGGCCCTCGTTGCCGAGGACGGCGTCATCACCTTCACCGGCGCGCTCGCCGACGCCGAGGTCGAGGCCGGCGCGGACGCCGAGCGCATCGACCTTAATGGCGCCTGCCTGATGCCGGGCCTCATCGACCCGCACAGCCACATCGCCGGCTCCAACCAGTACGTCATCGCCGCCCAGCTCGAGAACTGCAAGAGCTACGACGAGATCGTCGAGGCCATGCGCGCCTTCGCCGAGCTGAACAACATCGGCGAGGACGGCATCATCATGGGCGTGTCCTACGACCAGAACTCCCTGGCCGAGGGTAAGCATCCCAACCGCCACGTGCTCGACCAGGTCTCCACCGAGATCCCGGTCGTGGCCATCCACGCCTCCAGCCATATGCTGGCGGCCAACACCAAGCTGCTCGAGCTCGCCGGCATCACTGCCGAGACCGCCGATCCCGAGGGCGCCCGCTACGGCCGCGAGGCCGACGGCGTGACCCCCGACGGTTTCTGCGAGGAGCCCAACGCCATGTGGCCCATCTTCGCCCAGGTGCAGCCGCGCCAGAAGTTCGACATGGACAAGATGATCCTGCAGATGCAGGACGTCTACCTGGAGCACGGCATCACCACCTGCCAGGAGGGCGCCACCACCGCCGACAACGCCGCGCTGTTCGCGGGCATGGCCAAGAAGGGTCTGCTCAAGATGGACATCGTGAGCTACCCCATGCACGGTGAGGACGTCGACAAGATGCTTGCCGATTACGCCGAGTTCGACAGCCAGGACTACACCGGCCACTTCCGCATCGGCGGCCTGAAGATGTTCTTCGACGGCTCCCCGCAGGGTCGCACCGCTTGGATGACCGAGCCCTATACCCCGGGCGACGAGGGCGATGATTACTGCGGTTACGGCACCATCTCCGACGATGACGCCTACGACTACATGCGCAAGGCCATCGACGGCAACCACCAGCTGTTGGCTCACACCAATGGCGACGCCGCCGCCGACCAGTACCTGCGCGTGTACAAGCGCGCCCTGGCCGACTCTCCGAACCCGGAGAAGGACAAGCTGCGCCCGGTCATGGTCCACTGCCAGACCACCCGCCGCGACCAGTACGAGCAGATGCCCGAGATCAACATGATCCCGACCATCTTCACCAACCACATCTGGTACTGGGCCGATGTGCACCTTAAGAACTTCGGCGAGAAGCGCGGCATGCGCATCTCCGCCGTGCGCGACGCCCTCGATTGCGGCCTGCGCCCGACGTTCCACACCGACTGCCCGGTGCTGCGCCCGAACTTCTTCGAGAGCATCTGGTGCGCCGTCAAGCGCGTCACCAAGAACGGCGTGCAGCTCGACGAGTCCCAGAAGATCTCGGTCTACGAGGGCCTCGAGTGCATGACCAAGAACGGCGCCTACCAGTACGGCGAGGAGGCCCGCAAGGGCACCCTCGAGGTCGGTAAGCTCGCCGACTTCTGCGTGGTCGAGCACAACCCGCTCAAGGTCGACATCGACGACCTGCGCGACCTCAAGGTCCTTGCGACCATCAAGGAGGGCGAGGTCGTCTGGGAGGCCTAGGTTGCCGCCTGAGCGATGACGCCGTGCGACCATTGCGGTTCTTCTGAAAGCATCCCCGTCTGCGTGCTCATGCAGTGCGCGGCGGGGATGCTTGCATGTGTATGGCTTGCACAAATGGGAGACAGGTGCAAATTGCTCGGTTCCACCAGCGGCAAAACGTGAGCAATTTGCACCTGTCCTCGATTGAACGGTTTGGTCGAACGGTTTGATCCCGCGCCGCGCCCGGGGCGTTATGGCTCGCTCGGGGCCAATCCCGCCGCGATGAGCTTGCGGCGAAACGTCTGCGCAAGCGAGGCGAGCGCGCGTTCGTCGGCGCTCGAAACGGCCAGGACGGCCGCATGCGTGAGCCGCGTGCGCCTGAACGGGATCTGTGCATCGATGGTGTACAGCAAGCTGCCAGTTTGGGTGGCCTCGTGCGAGAAATACGTCATGATGAGCGTGCTGCCGCAGGTAAACGAGCACATCTCGAACACCTTGGCGAACTCATCGTCGTTGCCGCCCCACATCTTGGTGCGCTTGAGCTCACCGAGCAGCGCTTGCGGGAGCGACTCTCCCTCCTTGCACGGCAGGACGGGGATGGGTTCCTCGTGGGCGACGGGCTGGGTGCTTTGCGTGCGGCGTTGGGAGATGGTGAGGATCGTGTCGTTGATATAGCGCCGGTCGCGCTCGGTGATGGCGCTGGTGATGACCGCCACCGGCATGTTCGTCTCGATGGGGTCGAAGGAGATCAGGAAGTCCAGGCCATCGAGCGAGGCCGAGCCGTCGACCTGCTCGCTTTCGGGGATCACGCGGGCGATGCGCACGAAGGGCAGGAGTCGCTCAATGCGATCGCGGGCAAAAATCACCTGTTCCACGCCGCAGTTGACCACAAGCCCCGCACGCCAGGTGTCGCTCACCGCGATGCCGTCCATGAAGTCGAGCAACAGCATGGTGATGCGCGTGAAGTCCGTCTCAAAGAGGTCGAGCCGCGCGAGGGTGGGGGTATCGCGCAGCATCTGCGTCAAGCGCATGAACAACGTGAGGTTCTCCAGGCGCACCGTCCAGGAGATCTCGGGCGGCAGCGCGATGGCGCATTCGAGCTTTTTGCGCAGGATACCCGCCTCGAGCAGCATGGCTAGCGGTTTGCGCAGGTGCGACGGCGGGCGGGTGCCGTAGCGGTCGGACAGGGCATGGAAGAGGTCATCGGCAAGGTGGGCCGCCTCGCGCTCGGGAACGTAGGTGTCGCAGAAATCGGGGGTCCAGCGGCGGGCCGCCACCGAGAACAGCTCGATGATAAGGGCTTTCTCGGCCGATTCGAGCACGATGCCGTAGTGCTGTTCCATGCGGGAAAACAGCGTGGCAAACGCCTGCGGCACGGCCGTGCTGCGGGCGGGCAGATGCTTGTCCTTGCGGATGCGCAGCGTCATGACCTGCAGGTAGATGGCGAGCTCGTGGCGTGCGTTGTCGGTGAGCGGGCGGTCCAGGGTGCGCTCGAGCGTCTCGATCTCATCGAAGAGGAACTGCTGGTCCTCGCCGAAGAGTTTGGGCTCGATGCGCCGCTTCATGGCGGTGGGGGCGAGTTCGAACAGGCTGTGCGTCACGAAGAAGCGGATGTTCTCCTCCAGTCCGGTGACGGCGAGCCGGCCTCCGCGCTCGATGCGGGCGCCATAGGGGTAGAGCATGTCGTTCCAGGCGCGGATGTCGTCTTGGGCCTGCTGCTTGTTGGTGAGGATGGCGCGCGCGAGTGACTCGACGGTGTAGTCGCCGCGGTAGTCGCAGATAAGCAGCAGGATGCCGCGATAGAAGCGGTCGAGCGCGGGGTCCATCGCCAGCGCCCGCTCCTTGACTAGGCCAAGGATGCGCTCGCGCTCGGCCTGGCTCGGGTTGAGCCGAATGCCGGTGCCGCGTTTGGAGGCGGTGCGGGCATCGAGTCCGTTTTGCTCCAAAAACACGTTGATGGCCGCGATGTCGTTGCGCACGGTGCGCTCGGAGCACGCAAGTCCGCCGGCAAGCGTTGCCGTTGGGACGTAGCTTGTCGTGGACACGAGTGCCTTGAGGAGATTTGCCTGACGTCGATTGATGCTCACCGCATACCTGCCCCTGGGAAGAGCGCGACCAAAACGCGCGTGTTACTACTTGTTTTGCCGCATGTGTGGCAAAGTCGTTGCAGCTTAAAATAGTAGCGGTGTTCATATGATTAGGGAACCTGCTTATTTGGCTCGATGCACGTGCGGTTTGTCTGCGCGTGCGCTTGAGCGCTGAGGGATGGAGATGCCCATGGCTTCTACGTTCGATCGCGATGGCAACGATGGAGTTCGCTCACAGGGTGCGGGTCCTGCGACCTCAAGGGCAAAGCTCTCGCTGGCGGTGCTTGCCCTGGCGCAACTGGGCGTCTCGGCGGAAAACGGCGCGTTCTCGGTTGCGATGTCCGAAGTGATGCGCGTCTTTGGGTGCTCGGTGGCCGATGTGCAGCTGGCCACTACGGTGTATGCCCTGATGGCGGGTACGTTTATGCTGGCAAGTGGTCTGCTCGGCCTCATGGTGGGGTGGCGTCGCACGTTTGTGGGCGGCATCGCGCTCATTGTGGTCGGCGAGGCCGTGGCCGCGCTGGCTCCCATGATCGATCTGCTCATTTGGGGCGGGCGTCTGGTGGTAGGCGTGGGCGCGAGCCTGGTGATCCCCTCGGTGCTCGGCATGGTGCCGCTGCTGTTCGAGGGCGATAGGCGCAAGCAGGCCTACGGCGTGATCGCCGGTTCGGCCGCTCTGGCGACCATCGTCCCCATTCCGCTGGGCATGCTCGTCGACGGCATGGGGTTCAGGTTCACCTTCGGTGTGCTCGCGGTCTATTTCGTGGCGCTCGTCGTGGCGAGCATCGCGCTTCCGCCCTCGCAGCCCGCCGCTTCCAAGCAGTTCGACATGCCCGGTGCGGTTCTGGCCTCGCTCGGCCTGTTCGCCGTGATGTTCGGTTTGTCCCGCATCTCCGCATGGGGCGTGGCCGACCCGCTGCCCACCGCGCCGTTCGCGATCGGGGGCCTGTCGCCCGCGCCGTTCATCATCGTGGCCGGTCTGCTCGTGCTGCTGGCGCTCTTTCCGGTCGAGGCATGGATGGAGCGCCTGCACGGCGTGGCGATCCTGCCTTCGAGCTTTGCCAAGAACGCACAGGTGCGCGCCGGTGTGGTGGCCATCGCGCTTCCGTTTTTCTACATGGGTGCCCAAGGGTTGGTGGCCACTTCGTTTTACCAGCTCGTGGTGGGGTTGGGTGGCACGAGCACAGCGCTTCTGGGCATCATCTCGGGCGTTCCGATGCTGGTGCTCGCCACCGGCATCCCGCGCAAGTTCCCCCAGGCAAATTCCTGGCTCGTGGTGCGTTGCGGCTATGTTGCCATTGCGGCGGGGTCGCTGCTGGCGGCCATCGGCGTGCGGGGGAGTGATTTGTCCAGCACGATCGTGTGCGGCACCCTGCTTGGCGGCGTGGGCGTGGGTATGGTGAATTCGCAGGCCAACAACCTCGTGGCCTCTGCGGTGCCCGCGCGTGACGCTCAGCAGTCAGGCGGCATCCAGGGCGCCGCGCGCAACTTGGGGCTCGCGCTCGGCTCGGCCGCCATGGGCTCGGTGTTGCTGATCGCCGTGAACATGGGGCTTGATGCCCGCGTGGCCGCCATGGAAACGGTGGCGGAGCCCACCCGTGCGGCACTTGAGCAGACGGTGTACACCTACGAGGGTGATGCGGCGTTTGCCGCCCGCATGGACGCCATGGGCGTGGACGCCGTGTCGGCCGGGGAGTTGGTGAGCGCGAATCGGGAGGTGCGCGCGAACGCGGGCGCTGCGGCCATGGGGATCGTTGCGGCCGTGGCGTGCTTGGCGCTTTTCACCACGTTTCCGCGCGCGGCGTCGTCTCGGGTGGAGCCTGAGGCTGCGTAGCGGGTCGCGCGGCGGGTCGCGTAGCGGGTTGCGCAGCGACGCGGGTGCCCTCGTGAAAATGATGTGTAGCAAATAGCATTTCTCTTGTGGGGCTTGCCTGCACTCATCGGGCTTCCTACTATATGAACAACGTTCAAATGAACGATATTCATTATGAGTTTGCAGGGGCGCCCCGCTCGCTTGGGGTGGCCCCCCATCGAAATGGGAGTTTGATCATGAGGGTTTCAAAGAACACGCTTTTGGGTATCGCGGGCGTCGTGTGGTGCATCGCCGGCATCAATATCGTGAACATCGGCCTGGGCGCGTATGGCTCGCTGGACAAAGCCGCGCCCGGCCTGGTGCTGGCGCTCGCGGCGGCAAGCGTTGCGGTGTGCGCCCTCTTTTGGGGCAAGGTGTTCTCCAAGATGCTCGGCAAGCATGTCGTCCGCATCCAGGCGATGGGGGATGAGGCGCAGCCCGTCTGGCGCTTCTTCGACGCCAAATCCTACCTCATCATGGCCGTGATGATGGGTGGGGGCATCTCGCTGCGCGCGTTCAACCTGGTGTCCACATGGTTCATCGCGGCGTTCTACACGGGGCTCGGCGTGGCGCTCGCAGCCGCCGGCGCCGGCTTCATCGTCGCCTTCGTGCGCTCCGGCGCGCTTGTGGGCGCGCGCTCGTAAGAAGGCGGACTTGGGCCGGCTTGCCGCGCCCGTGGTTTCCCTGTGTCCATGACAGTCCTGCGTATGGTTTTCATACTATTTGGATAAAGTTGCTAGCAACTGTGTCTGCGCGCGCGTCGAGCCCGTGAACAACTCGCCACCGCGTATCGCGAAGAGGAAGAACCACATGGGATTCGTTTCTAAGCTGCTCTCCTTCGGTGCCGACAAGGACCTGAAGCGCTACGAGAAAACCGTCACGGTCATCAACGGCCTGGAGCCGAAGTTCGAGACCATGACCGACGAGGAGCTCAAAGGCCAAACGGCCGCCTTCCGTGCCCGCCTTGAGGCCGGCGAGCAACTCGACGCGCTGTTGCCCGAGGCGTTCGCCACGGTGCGTGAGGCGTCCAAGCGCACGCTGGGCCTGCGCCATTTCGACGTGCAGCTCATCGGCGCCATGGCCTTGCACGACGGCCATATCGCCGAGATGAAAACGGGCGAGGGCAAGACGCTCGTCTCCACCTTGGCCGGCTACCTCAACGCGCTGCCGGGTCGTGGCGTGCACATCGTGACCGTCAACGACTACCTCGCCAAGCGCGACTCCGAGTGGATGGGCCGCATCTACCATTTCCTCGGCATGAGCGTGGGCCTGCTGCAAAACGGCATGCCGCTCGACCAGAAGCGCCCAGCCTACAACGCCGACGTCACCTATGGCACCAACTCCGAGTTCGGCTTCGACTACCTGCGCGACAACATGGTCTTGCGCCCGCACCAGCGCGTGCAGCGCGGCCATGCCTTCGCCATCGTGGACGAGGTCGACTCGATCCTCATCGACGAGGCGCGCACCCCGCTCATCATCTCGGGCGCGGGCACCAAGAGCGCGAGCATCTACAAGGACTTCGCGCGCGCCGTGCGCGGCCTGACGCGCGGCGAGGAGGTCATCCACGACCCGCTGGCCGCCACCGAGCCTGTCGAGCCCACGGGCGACTACGTGATGGACGAGGCCAAGCACACGATCGCCGCCACCGAGCAGGGCCTGAAGAAGATCGAGCGGCGCCTCGGCATCGACGACATCTATGCCGACCTGTCAGGCGCCCTGGTGAACCACCTGCAGCAGGCGCTGAAGGCCCAGTACATGTTCCACCGCGACAAGCAGTACGTGGTCACCGACGGTGAGGTCAAGATCGTTGACGAGTTCACCGGCCGCATCATGGAGGGCCGTCGCTACTCCGAGGGCCTGCACCAGGCCATCGAGGCCAAAGAGGGCGTGCTCGTGCGCGAGGAGAACCAGACGCTGGCCACCATCACGCTGCAGAACTACTTCCGCCTGTACGACAAGCTCTCCGGCATGACCGGTACCGCCATCACCGAGGACGCCGAGTTCCGCGAGATCTACAACCTGCCTGTGCAGGTGATCCCCACCAACCGCCCCGTGCAGCGCGTGGACCACGATGACCTGGTGTACCGCACCATCGACGCCAAGTTCAACGCCGTCGCCGACGAGATCGAGCACCGCCACGCGGACGGTCAGCCGGTGCTGGTGGGCACCGTCTCCATCGAGAGCTCCGAGCGCCTCTCGCGCCTGCTCAACAAGCGCGGCATCAAGCACGAGGTGCTCAACGCCAAGTTCCATGAGCGCGAGGCGCAGATCGTCGCGCAGGCCGGTCGCCTGGGCGCCGTCACCATCGCCACCAACATGGCCGGCCGCGGCACGGACATCCTGCTGGGCGGCAACGCCGAGGAGATGACCCGCGACGAGCTCATGGGCTACGACTTCGGCATCGACGCCGAGGTGCTCGACCGCGTGCTCCACGAGGCCAACTGGCGCTTGCTGGGTAAGGACGAGACGGAGCTCGAGCCGGTCGAGCGCTCCGTGTTCAACCGGGTGCTCGAGGGCGTCCGCGCGCTCGGCATCGACGTCGACACCGCCACGTTCGCGCAGATCGCGCGCACATACGAGGAGGTCATGGCCAAGACCCGGGCCGTGTGCCGCGCCGAGCACGACCGGGTGGTCGAGGCGGGCGGCCTGACGGTCATCGGCACCGAGCGCCACGAGTCCCGCCGCATCGATAACCAGCTGCGCGGCCGCGCCGGCCGTCAGGGCGACCCGGGTGAGACCCAGTTCTACCTCTCGCTCGAGGACGACCTCATGCGCATGTTCGGCGGCGAGCGCATGGACAATATTTCCGACTACATGGTTGCCAAGGGCTTGGCCGACGACGAGCCCATCCAGCACAAGTTCATCTCTAAGGCCGTGGAGGGCGCCCAGCATAAGGTCGAGAACATCAACTTCTCCATGCGCAAGAGCGTGCTTGAGTACGACGACGTCATGAACAAGCAGCGCCAGGTGATTTACGCCGAGCGCAACAAGGTGCTCGATGGCAAGGACCTGGCCGCCCATATCGACGAGGTCATCGACGCGCAGATCAAGCGCTGCGTGACCGAGTTTTGCCCCGTGGACTCCCACGACGGCGAGCGCGACCTGGAGGGGCTGCACAAGTGGGTCGTGGAACTCACGGGCCGCGCGGACGCGCCGACGTTCGAGGACGCGCCCTATGCGACGCTGTGCGAGCAGGTGCACGAGTTCGTGCAGAGCTGCTATGACGCCAAGGCCGAGCGCCTGGGCGACGAGCTCATGCGCGAGCTCAACTGCCAGGTCATGCTGCGCGTGATCGATACGCGTTGGATGAGCTACCTGCAGGAGATGGACTATCTCAAGCAGGGTATCGGGCTGCGCGGCTTCGGTCAGCGCGACCCGCTCGTGGAGTACAAGACCGAGGCGTTCCGCGCGTTCCACATGCTGGTGGATACGATGTACGAGGACTACCTGCGCACGGTGCTGCGCGCGGAGTTCAAGAGCAAGCCGCGCCCCGAGCCTACGAGCCCGGCGCTTTCGGGTGCCAAGTTCTCTGGTCCGGCCGAGGTCGATGGCGATGCCGGCTCCTCTTCGCTGCGCCGTCAGACGGCGGCGCAGGCAGCCGGTGCCGCTGGCGCGCCGATCGCTGGCGCGGATGGGCAAGCGGGGGCGGGCGTGCGCACCTATCGCAAGGACGAGAGCGGTGACCCGTACGCCAACGTGGGCCGTAACGATCCGTGCCCGTGCGGCAGCGGCAAGAAGTTCAAGAACTGCCATGGCAGGAATCGCTAATGGCGGCAGATGAGCGTTGCGCGGTGACCCTCTCCGAGCTCGACGCGCTGGCGGCGCGCTTGGATGAGGTCGCGAGCTACCTGCATTTGGATGAGGCGCGCGGGCGCATCGTCACGCTTGAGGAGCAAAGCGCGGCCCCCGGCTTTTGGGACGACGCCGAGCGGGCCCGTGAACTCATGGCCGAGCTTGCCGCCGCTAAGGATAACGTGGGCGCGGTGGACGGTGCGCGCGAGCGCCTGTCCGATGCGCGCACGGCGCTCGAGCTTGCCGAGGAGATGGGTGAGGACGGCGCCGAGTTCATCGCCGAGGCCGCTGCTGCGGTGGCGGAGCTGACGCGCGCGATCGACGAGATGGAACTCTCCAGCTGGTTTACCGGCGAGTTCGACCACGGCAGCGCCATCGTCACCATCAAGCCCGGCCAAGGTGGCCTGGAGGCCCAAGACTGGACCTTCATGCTGTTCAAGATGTACATGAAGTATTGCGCGCGTCGAGGGTGGAAGGTCACGATCAACGATTGTCCTGCGGCCGAGGTGATCGGCATCGACCGCGCCACCTTTACCGTGGAGGGCAAGGATGCGTTCGGCATGCTTCGTGCCGAGGCGGGTGTGCACCGTTTGGTGCGCATCTCTCCCACGGATGCTAAGAAGCGCCGTCAGACCACGTTTGCCGGCGTTGAGGTCATCCCGGTGCTGCCGGAGACGGTGGAGATCGAGGTCAACCCGGATGACATCCGCGTGGATGTCTACCATGCGAGCGGCCCGGGCGGCCAGGGCGTCAACACCACGGACTCCGCGGTGCGCGTGACGCACCTGCCCACGGGCATCGTCGTCACCTGCCAAAACGAGCGCAGCCAGATCCAGAACAAGGCCGCGTGCATGCAGATCTTGAAGGCGCGCCTGTACGAGCTGGAGCTGCAGAAGCGCGAGGAGGCGCTGGACGAGATCCGCGGTCCCAAGCACGACATCGGCTTCGGTAACCAGATCCGCAGCTACGTGCTGTATCCGTATCAAATGGTGAAGGATCTGCGCACCGAGGTCGAGACGGGCAATGTCGAGTCGGTTCTCGAGGACGGCGACCTCGACCCGTTCATCATCGGGTACCACCGTTGGGCAACGGAGAACGCGGATACGGCCGAGGGCAAGTAGAGCGGGATAGGGGCGCATGGGCAAGCGCATCGACGTCAATCGGATCATCCAATCGCAGTTCGTGCGCGACTTGCCGGTCATCGTGGCGGGCTGCGCCATCGCGGCTTTCGCCACCGATGCCTTCATGGTGCCCAACGGCCTTGCGGCCGGCGGCCTGACCGGTTTGGCCACGATCGTGGCGGAGCTGGGGCGCCGCGCCGGGGTGAGCCTGCCCGTCGGCTTGCAGACCATCGTGATGAACGCCCTGCTGTTGCTCGTGGTGGTTCGCTCGGGCGGTTTCAAGTATGCGGTGCAGACCATCACGGGCTTTGTGCTGTTCGGCTTTTTCACCGACCTGTTCGCCCCGTTCGTGATGCCGCTGGGCGGCTCCGAGCTCATGCTGTCGTCGCTGTGGGGCGGTATCATCTCGGGCCTGGGGTATGGCCTGGTGTTTCGCTGCGGCGCGAACACGGGCGGATCGGACACCATCGGGCAGATCATCGCGCGCAAAAGCTCGTTGCCGGTTGGTGCCACGGTGATGGCCATCGATGTGGCGGTGTGCGTCGCGTCTGCCCCGGTGTTCTCGGTCACCAACGCGCTGTACGCCGCGCTTGCCATGGTAGTCATGGGGTATGTGGTGGACATGGTGGTCGATGGCGGCAACGTGCAACGTGCGGCGTTCATCATCTCCGATGCATACGCGGACATCGAGAACGACATCCTCCATGTGATGGATCGCGGTTGCACGCGTCTCATGGCACAGGGCTCCTGGACGCATAAGGACCGTCCCGTGCTGTTTTTCGTGTTCAGCCGCCGCGAGGTCTCCATCGTCAAGACCATCGTGTACGAGAGCGACCCGGATGCGCTGCTCATCATCACCGATGTGAACGAGGCCATCGGCTACGGGTTCAAGCCGGCGGGGAAGTAACGTCGGCGTGACGCCGCTGCGGAACATGTCGTCGCAGCGCATGGGCATGTTCATGGTCAACGGCTTGCAAGGTCAACGGCTTGATCTTATAGCATCGAGGCCGTGCAGTGCGAGGGTCGCGCGCTATACTTCGGTCACGGTGCGTTCGAGAACAACGCCGAGGACGAGCTTGCCGAGGAACGCGCGGCCGGCTACGAGATGGAGATGTGGCGCCATGAGTGTGAATCCGCGCGATTTCTGGGCTGACATCATGATGGACTGGATGCAGACCGAGGCGCACAACGCCTACGCCGATGCAGCCGCGAAGGCAGCCGCCGAGAAGGCCGTACAGGATTACGCGCGCAAGCAACCGTTCCCGAGCGAGATTCCGGATCTCAATCACGTTTCCCCGTACAACTGGGAGCGCGATGAGAACGGTACGCTGCGCATCGTGCCTCCCGAGGAGATGGCACGTCGCGAGCAGGCCGCGAAGAAGGCTGCACTCGAGCAGGCGATGCAGTCTCGCGTGGTGCAGCAACTCTCCGAGATGCTCGACAAGGCGCAGCACGAGCGCGACGCACTCGCCAAGGAGCGCGACAAGCTGTCGCGCGAGAAGTACGAGCTCGAGCGTGACGTGCGCAAGCTCACCAAAACGAAGTGCGACCTCGAGTTTGAGCTCAAGGACACCAAGCGCATCCGCGAGCGTCTCTCACAGGTCAACAGCGCGATGCGGAGCAACAAGAACGCCTTGCGTGCGCAGGTGCGCGAGGGCGACGCGAAGGCTCAGCGCCTGAGCGAGGACGTGGCGTATTACCGTGACCTTGCGGCTGAGGCGCAGCGCAAGGCCGAGGCCGAGCACGCGGAGCGCGTGCGGTACGAGTCGGCGCTGCGCGCGTACGCGGCACAGGTTCTTGAGCCTGCGCAAAGCGAGGGTGACATCGAGGCGCTCTGCGCGCGCATCCGCGAGAAGGCGAAGCGCTATATCGAATCGCACGGCGAAGTGCTGCCCGAATCCATGCAGCTCGATATTCGCTGCGCGCAGGAGAACCGCGAGCGGATTCGCGAGCTGCGTCGGCAGCGTGAGGACTTCTATCGCGAGGCTGGTGAGGTGTTCGCCTCCGCAGTCGCTTCGGGCAATCCACAGGCGATGTCCGCAGTCGAGCAGGCCATTCGCGAGAGCAACACTGAGCTCGAGCAGTGCAACGAGTGCGATCGCCGTTTCATTAACATCATCGAGAAGCTGGGCCGCGATGACATCGTCACGCCCGACGTCACGCAATGATCTCGGTGAGCGGCCTGCGCGCGGGCGCCGGCGCGTGCTGGCTGGCCGGCTCGTGCGTGCGAGGGGCCGGCGTGTGCCCGGGAGGGTGTTGAGCCCGTTCTGTCTGTCCGGGTGCTCTCGCCGACGCTTCCCTATGAGGGTGTAAAAGCAGCATGAAATGGGAATACGCAGTGTATCGATGCCCCATGAGGCAACGGGTGCCGTCGTGGGCCAACATCTCGTGACGCTCTCAATGGGGGTGCGTATGAACGTGTCTCGTCGCAGCTTGCTCGCATTGGTGTTTGCCCTCACGGCGTCGGGGTGCTCCTCTCCTGCGGACAGAGGATCGGCGTCCGTGTCATCCAAGGTCAAGGCGGAAGCTGCCGGCTGGCCCACGGGCGAGGTGCTCGCCGAAGCCGAGTTGGATCGGGCGACGCCCACGCGGGATGCCACGGCGACGAACATGGTGCTCAACGCCGGCACGCTCTACGTTGCGGGTGGGGATACGATCCTGCAGCTGGACGCCGCCGATGGACACGTGCTCGCAAGCCGGCGCCTTGAGGACTGCACGCGCGGTGCGGCACGCATTGCGCTGGCGGGCGATGTGCTGGTTGTGGCATTTGGGAACGGCTCCCTTGTTGGGCTCGCGCGCGATGGACTCGATATCCTGTGGCGGCAGAAGCTCGATTTTGCTCAGGCAGTGTGGAGCTCCACGACCACGCAAAACGCCACCGGCGCGGTGCACACCGATGTCAACTTGGCCGATGCCCTGTGGTACGTGACCTCCATTGCCGCGAACGGTGAGGTGGCATGCGTTGGGTTTTCTTCGTACCAGACGGATCCGGGATCGTACGTAGTGTGCGTGGAGGCGGCGAGCGGCGCCCTGCGCTGGCAGCGCGAGTATCCGGGGCGGCTTTGTTTTCGCTGGGGCGTGAGCCACCCCTGCCTCACGGCGTTCGGGCTGCTGGTGCCGGTACCGGAGGATCGTGGCGTCCAGCTGCTCGATCTGGCGAGCGGCTCCGAGCGGGCGCGTTTGGATACGCCTCCGGTTGGTATGGGGTTCAGGCGCGTGGAGCGTGATGGTCGTTCGAGCTGGGTGACGCAGACTTTGGACGGCACGGTGCTGTTCGTGGGCATCGGCGACGATGGCGCTCCGTGCATCGAGCGCTCGATTGCGGTTCCGGGACCGGAAGGGGATGGGCTGCTGCCTTCGTCCGCCTCGCCCATCGTGGTCGGCGACTACCTGCTGTGCAATTGCCCGGTGCCAAGCGTGACGCGCGGTGACGGCTCGGTGGTGCCAGACGGGGACGCGACCGGCTCCGTGGTGTGCATGCGCCTGGATACGGGCAAGATGGTCGATGAGTTCGACCGATTCTCCTTTGATGCCACGCCGACGGTGCTGGCAACGGGCGGCGAGGGCGACGCACGGCGCATCGTCGCGCTTGGGGGCGATGACGCCGCCGAGACGGCTGCCCGTGACGTGCGCCTTGCGTTGCTGCAGGATGACGGCCTGTGGTTGCTGCCGTTTGAGGATGGGGCGTTCGGCAACCCGATGCTGCTCACCGATGAGGTCCACTTGGGAATGAGCGATGCCGGCGGTGCACTCGTTGTCGACGATGACGGGGTGCTCTACCTCGCGTGCGGCAGCGCTGAGCGCACGGCACGCTATGCGATTGGCTAGCCGCTTGGCGTTCTCCCAGATGAAGCGTTTTATCAATTTATCATGCTTGTGACCTGCGAAATTGCGGTCTTGACGAAACGTGGCCGCTGCTATGATGGGTTCCGTTACCGATTCAATTTTCATCCGAAAGGACGGGTATGGGCACGGATATGCTCAGGCGCGCCTGCATGAGCGGCGATGCCGAAATCGCGCGCATCGCCAACCGCATGCGGCGCCACATCATCGAAATGCTCGAGGCGGCGGGCACCGGCCACCCTGGCGGCTCGCTTTCCGCGGCCGACATCATGGCCACGCTGTTTTTCTCCGGCGTGATGGGTTCCGATGCCGCCGACCCGAAGAACCCGGCTCGCGATCGGTTCGTGCTGTGCAAGGGCCATATCGCCCCGGCGCTGTACGCCGTGCTGTCCGAACTCGGCTACCTGCCCGAAGAGGAGCTGCTCACCCTGCGCAAGTTCGGCAGCCGCCTGCAGGGTCACCCGGATGCCAACCTGTGCCCGGGTGTCGAGGTCTGCACCGGCTCGTTGGGCCAGGGCCTGTCCGTGGCCGCCGGCATGGCGCTCGGTCTGGCGCGCACCGCCGCGGCCACCGATGCCGAGCCGCAGCGCGTCTTCGCCCTCACCGGCGACGGCGAGTTGCAGGAGGGCCAGAACTGGGAGGCCGCCATGTTCGCGGCGCACCAGGGCCTGGACAACCTCACGCTCATTGTGGATGCGAACAACCTACAGATCGACGGCCACGTGAGCGACGTGAATGCCGTTCAGCCGCTCGATGCCAAGTTCGCTGCTTTCGGTTGGAACGTGGTGCTCGCCGATGGCCACGACGTGCGCGCCGTACGCGCCGCGCTCGAGGCCGCCGTGGCCCGCGAGGGCGCGCCGACGGCCGTGATCTGCACGACCATCAAGGGCAAGGGCGTCTCCTTCATGGAGGATCAGGCGTGCTGGCACGGTAACGCGCCCAGCCACGAGCAGGCGCTGGCCGCACTGGCCGAGATCGACGCGGTGGGCGCGCAGCTCGCCGCCGCGGTGAAGGGGGAGTAAGGGATGGCAAAGGCAACGCGCGCCGCACTCGGCGAGACGCTCATCGAGCTGGTGGATAACGGTGCTGACATCATGGCGGTCGACGCCGACCTGGCGGGTTCGACGACGCTCGGCAAGTTCGGCGCGGCGCACCCGGACCGCTTCGTCGACGTGGGCATTGCCGAGCAGAACATGATCGGCGTGGCCTCGGGCCTGGCGCTCACGGGCAAGACGGTGTTCACCGGCTCGTTCGCCGTGTTCGGCTCCGGTCGCTGCTGGGAGCAGATCCGCAACACCGTGTGCGTGACCAACCTCGACGTGAAGGTCTGCCCCACGCACGCCGGCATCACCGTGGGCCCCGACGGCGAGACGCACCAGGCGCTCGAGGATATCGCCCTCATGCGCGTGCTGCCGCATATGCGTGTGCTCGTCCCGGCCGACTACGAGAGCGCCCGCGCGGCCATCCGCTTGGCCGCCGCCACGCCCGGCCCCTTCTACGTGCGCTTGGGCCGCGAGACGCCGCTGGCCGTGTACGATGAGCCCTTTGAGCTGGAGAGCCCGGCGTACGCGCGCGTCCTGCACGAGGGCGTCGACATCTCCATCATGGCGTGTGGCGTCGAGGTGGGCTTCGCGCTCGAGGCGGCTACCGTCCTCGTCGAGCAGGGCATCTCGGCCGAGGTCGTGGATGTGATGAGCATTAAGCCGCTGGACGAGGACGTGATTTTGGCGTCGGCAGCCAAGACGGGCTGCGTGCTCACGGTCGAGGAGCACAGCGTGTACGGCGGCATGGGTTCGGCCGTGGCCGAGCTGTTGGCCGAGCGTGCCCCGGTGCGCGTGGTGCGCGCGGGCATGACGAGCTTTGGCCAGTCGGGTACCGCCGGCGAGCTGCTGGCCCATTACGGCCTGGATGCCGCAGGTATCGCGGCCAAGGTTCGCGAGGTGCTGGGCCGGTAAGGCGGACCCGGGCCCCGGTGGCGGGCCGGTCTTGCTCTGGCTCGGTCGTGCGTGTGGGTGCCACCGCGCGCCGGACGGCGGGGGCGGCGCCACAACCGAAGATGCTGTGAAGGCGGTGCGTGGCGCCGCCTTTTCGTTTAGGGTGATGGGGAGAATACACGCCAGATTGAGGGGCGGTTGCTGATGCGTCAGATGGATAGGCGAACGTTCGTGGGCGGCATGGCGGGGGTGCTGGCCGCACCGCTTATGGCGGGATGCGTCCGCACGGGGTCGGCCCCAGCCGAGGACGGTCCCGATGCCACGGCGGACCACACGTTGCGCTGCCAGATCGACCCGCCTGCCGCCATGGATCCAGCGCTCATTTGCGATGTGGGCGGCATGCAGGTCGCCTCGCAGCTGTTTGACGCCCCCATGCGCTTCGATGCGGCGACGGGAGCGGCGTTGCCTTTGGCTGTAGAGTCGTGCGAGATGGCCTCTGATGCCTTGAGCTGCACGATGCACATGCGCGCGGATGCCACCTTCCATACCGGTGAGCCGGTGCGCGCCGAGCACTTCAAGCGTGCCTGGGAGCGCCTGGTGGCCACGCCGGCGGGTTTGGCTGCCGCGCTGGCAGCTGGCACTGCAGGTACTTCCGCCGAGTCTGAGGGCGATGAGGCTGCCTCCGATGGGGATGGCGCTGCAGACGGATCATCCGCTGCTGCGGTGGCCGGGGATGCCACCGCGGGCGCCGCATCGGGCGCCGAGGAGGACCGCGACCCCAACTTCGCAGGCTTGCTGGCGTTCGTGGAGGGCTATGACGCCTTGCGCGCCGGTGCGGCGGCGGAGCTATCCGGCGTGACATGTCCCGATGAGTTGACGCTGCATATCGCATTTACCGAACCCTGCGCGGTGTTCCCGCTCGTCGCCACGCACCCGGCATTGGCGCCGGTATCCGATACCGCCTTCGACGATGGGAAAGGGCCCGCCCGCCCGCCAATTGGAAACGGCCCGTTCATGTTCGATGCGCAGACCTCGACCGACCGCGAGTTGCATCTCACCCGTTTTGATGGCTACTGCGGCGATGCGGTGCGCCTAGAATCGGTGGTGCTCGAACTCGATCGTGACGTGGCTGCCGCCTATCGTCGCCTGGAGACGGGGCGCTTGGATGCCTGCAGCGTGCCGGTCGACCAGCTGGAAGCTGCAGCCGGCACCTTCGGTGTGGCCGAGGGCGACAGGACGAGCCCCGGTACCGCCATGCTGCGCATGCAGGGCTTGTCGATGCAGTACGTGGTGTGCAACATCGCTTCGACCGCGTTGGAAAGCGTGCCAGTGCGCCGCGCGCTCTCGCTCGCCATCGACCGCGATACCTTGTGCGAGAAGGCGCTGCGCCAGGCATTCGAGCCTGCGACCGGGCCCGTGCCCGAGGTGCTCGCCACCGGCGCCGTGGCGCCGTGGTCGTGGTGTGCCTACGATGCCGAGACGGCCGCCGAGTTGCTTGAACCGCTCTACCCGGCCGATGAGGACGGCGCGCGCGACCTCTCGCTCACACTTGTGTGCAGCAAGCGCGGCGTTGATGCAAAGATCGCCGATACGCTCGTGTCCGATTTCAAGGCGCTGGGCATTGCGCTGCACAGTGAGGCGCTCGATCGCGATGCCCTGCGCAAACGCTTACGCGATGGCGATTTTGATTTGGCCTGCCTGGGGTGGACCCCGGCGTACCCCGATTTGTTCGCGATCGCCCATCCATTGCTGTCGAGCGCGGCGGCAGGGGCTACGAATTTCTCAGGATATGCCGACGCCGCCCTAGACGAGGCGATCGCGTCTGCCCGTAGCATGGTGGATCCCGCTGCGCGGCGTGCGCGCCTGGGCGAGGCGTTCGCGATGGCGGGGGAGGCCACGCCCATCATCCCGCTGGCGGTTGAGCGCCAGACCCTGGTCGCCGGTGAGCGCGTGGAGCGCATCGGTCTGGATGCGCGCGGCGTGGTGCAGCTCGCGTCTGCCGAGCTCGCGTAAGTCGGCGCCGGCGGGCAACGGTGGCAACGGCGGGCAGCGGCGCGCAACGGCGGGTCACGGCGGGCCACGGCAAGTAGCGGCGGGCCACGGCAGGCAGCGGCGCGCAGCGACAGGTCCAGACAGCGAGGCGGGCTTCAGGTGCTGTCGTACCCGACCTTTTTAAAACTTTTAAAAAAGGTGCTTGCATTGCATGAAAGGTCTGGGGTATTATCTTCTTCGTTGCAGCGGCCTACAAGGCAGCGGGCAATACGTCGGAGTGGCGGAATTGGCAGACGCGCTAGCTTGAGGTGCTAGTGACCGCTTTTTGGTCATGCGGGTTCAAGTCCCGCCTCCGACACCATCGCATGTGAAGAGCCACCTCAGGTGGCTCTTTTCGTATCTGTCGCACGCGGTCGTGCGATGCGCGCCGCGTGAAGCGAGTATTCGCAAGGGGTGGCGCATGGAGCATATCCAAACCGATGAACTGGGAGATGTCGCGCGTCTTGTCGAGCTGACGAGCGACGCTGTGCTGCTGTGTTCGCAGGGCGGCACCGTGCTGCATGTGAATCGCCAGCTGCTTGCGCTCGCCTCAACGGTGCGCGAGCGCATCGTGGGCACCGACGTGAAGGATCTCCTCTACAGCGCCGCCTTCGAGCGCTCAACCACGCATACGCCGCCCTTTACGCAAGATGGCAGCGCCCATACCCTCATGCTCAAGCTCTCCGATGGCTCATTCATCCCCGTGTGCGTGCGCGCCCTGGGCATTGGCGGTGGGGGCGATGCATCTGCGGGCCGCATCATCGTGGCCATCAGGAGCCTGGAGGAGCAGTACGCGAGCGATCGCAAGACCCAGCGCCTGCTCTCGGAGCTCCAGGCCGCCAACAAGCGCCTGTCGGGCACGCTGTCGGTCATCATGTCCACCGTGGGGTCAAATGACATGGGGACCCTGCTCTCAACCGTACTGAACCGCATGGCCGAGACGCTCGATGCAGCGGGCACGACCATCTATTTTGCCGAGAGCGGCGGCTTCAAGCTGCGCGGCGCAAGTGACGGCACGGCCGGCTCCTACATTCCCGATTTCGTCCCCTACGGTGCCGGCGTGGCTACCTATGTCCTGCGCGAGCAGCGCGCGTGCCGCCTCTCCATCGTGCCGCCTGCGGCCGCCGATTCGCAGGGTGCGTGGTCCTTCTACGACTTGGACGCCAGGTCCTCGCACGCGTTGCGATTGCAGGACACGCCACCCTTCAAGACGCTCATCGCCGTGCCGGTGTATTTTGGCACGCAGGTGCTTGGCATCATCGAGCTGGGTTGGACCCGTCCCTGCACCCCACGCGTGTACGACGTGCGCGTGCTCGAGGTCATCTGCGATTACCTTTCCATCGAACTGGTAGGGCTGGTCACCTCGGTGCGCGCCGATCGCGCCGCCGAGCTCGCGCGCTCGCTCAACCGCGTTCGCGAGTTCATGTTCGTGCGGGGCGAGGGTGCCCACGAGGCGCATGACGAGATGGTGGACGAGGTGCGCCGCGCGCTGTCGTGCCGGGTGCTGCCGGTGTTGCTCGATGTCGAGCGGCAAGTGTACTCCGTTGATTTTGAGGGCGGCAGCCGTATCGACTTGCCCGCCGATGTGGAGGAGATGTTCTTTTCCGTCACGGCGCCGGCGGCACGGGTGGGTCTGACGGGCCGTGATGACCTGCTGCGTGGGCAATCGGGCGCCTTGGTCGTCGAGGAGGAACCGCAGGCGGTGCGGATGGTGCGCGTCGATCGGACGACGTGGGCGGGCGCATGGTTGGAGCGGCACGACCTGCCGTGCCAGGGCGTGTTCGTGGACATGCGCGCCGCTCTGGTCGATTTGCCCACGCTCGATGACCCTGCCGTCGCGTCTTCCTCTTCGAAGGGCGTCTCATCGGCGGTCCATAGCATGTTCCTGCTCGTGCGCGACGGCTCCCAGGAGCCCATCGACGACCTCGAATTCGACTACCTCACCCATTTGGCGCACGATTTCGAGCTGATGGCGGGCGGGGCGCGTCAGCAGGCGTCCGAGCGGCGCATCGCGCAGACGTTGCAGGCCGGTATGCGCAGCTCGCTGGGTTCGGTGCCGGGCATTACGACGAGCTCGCTGTACTCCTCGGCCACCTCGCAGGCGTTGGTGGGCGGGGATTTCTACACGCTCATCCGCCTGCCCGACGATCGAGCCGTCATGATCTTGGGCGACGTGTCGGGCAAGGGCATCGAGGCGGCGTCCATGTCCGCCCTGGTCAAGACGGCGTTGACGGCATATGCCTGGGAGGGCGTGAGCCCGGCGCGGATGGCGCGCTCGCTCAACCGCATGCTCATGAGCTTTTCGCGGGTGGAGACGTTCGTGACCACCTTCATCGCCAAGATCGATTTGCGCTCACGGCGGGCCGTGTACTGCTCGGCGGGCCATCCGCCCTCGATGCTACTGCGTGCGGAGGAGGGCGCCGGCGAGGCCGAGGCGCTGAGCGTGCAGTCGGGCGTGGTCGGCGCGTTTGACGCCATGGTGTACGAGAACGGGTCGTTCACGTTCGCGCCGGGCGACATCCTGTTCATGTACACCGATGGTGCACTTGAGGCGCGCGATGCGAGCGGCGACTTTTTTGGTGAGCAACGGCTGCGCGAGGTGCTGCTGCGCGCGTTGCCGGCAGGTGTCGAAGGTTTGTGCGAGGCGGTGTTGAGCGAGCTCGACGCGTTTACGGGCTCTGCGCTCGACGACGACATCGCGCTCGTCGCGCTGCGGTTTGATGTGTAGGGTGACCGTAGGCGGGTATCGGCGCGCGGCGTATGGTCCGGTCGGGATATGTTGTGCGCCGGGCTTGGCATAGCGCGTGGACCGGCGCGGTGCGTGGGGTTTGGCGCGCGAAGCAGGGCGCGCGGCTTGTGGGCTGGCCGAGCGCGCTCGCTGCCTGGGTGTGCCGCGTGACGGGATGCGTGTGTTTACGCGCCGTGCTTTGGGGAACCATGAGCATATGAGCGAGTGGAACGACATAGCGGTTATCGCACCGACGCACGATATCGATATTGCCACGGTGCCCGGCCTGCGCACGCAGGTCGATTCCCTTGTGGCTGCCGGCACCCGACGCGTGTTGGTGAACTGCCAGAATGTCACGTTCATTGATTCGACGGGGTTGGCGTTTCTGCTGTCGCGCGCCCGTGAATTGGCGCGTCGTGACGGCCTGCTCTCCCTGGTAAACGCGAGTCCCGATGTCGTGCGGTTTTTGCAGATTGCACGCCTGCTGGATGTGCTGCACGTGTCGGGGGCCGATCGGCCTGCGGTGCCGGTGTTGGCGCCGGATGCGCCGCCCGTGTGGAGCAAGAGCTTTGCCGTGCGGGAGGGCGTGGAGAACTTGGGGTATTACCGGCATCGGGTGGCTGATTTGCTGGAGCGGGTGCCACTGACGCGCGATGAGCGTTTCGACACCGCGTTGGCTGCCGGCGAGGCACTCTCCAATGCATACGATCACGCGTGCGGCGCGTGCGGCTGCACGCTGGCGGTGCAGGCGTATGCCGATCGCGTTGTCATCGAGGTGCGCGATTGCGGATGCGGGTACGAGATCGGCGCCGATGAGGAGCCCGTGATGAGCGAGGAGCGCGGTCGCGGCGTGCGGCTCATGCGGTTGCTTGTGGATAGCGTCGAGGTGGCGCGCCGCGATGACGGTCGTGGAACGCGGGTGCGCCTGGTGAAGTTGATCGACCCGGCGCGCATATGACCGAAAGCCGAGCCCTTTTTCTGGGACGGCCGAGCCAGATTCTTTCCCTGGGACGGCCAAGGTTGAATCCTTTCCCGGGATGGCCAGGGTTGAGCGTTGCTCTAGGCCATGGACGGCGTCATATCGATTCCCTGCGCTGCATGAGGGCGCTCCATCTCTAGGCAACGGCATGCATGAAGCGGGACAGACCTTTCGCATCCGGGCATTTGAAATACAGAAATGTACATCTTCTGATTGAAAAATACCGTTTACTGGGAATGACTACCTTTCATCGATACGAGGCAATGCTTGGGCCCAATCCACTTTAGAAGGTTTTATCATGCAACCCATTACTACCATCGGAAAGGTGGTGACATGGAAGACCCTCCTTGATCGAACCCCACACCCGCATGTGCGCGGATGTTGTGCGTCTGCCTCATTTGCCTGCTTTGAACGTGTAAGACCAAATCATGAGATGGGAGTTTGTTATGCTTTCTCGCCGTGCCTTTTTGCTGTCTCTGGCTGGGACTGCGTGCCTATCCGTTTGCCCAACAAGTATTTTTGCGGAGACGGCGGTTAGTTCGATGGACAACGAACTATCAAAAGAGCCTCGAATTCCGGTTAATCCAAATCCATCTGACATCGTCAATGGCCCCACGATTCGCAAGACTCAAAGCGTGTCCTATGCTCAGCTGAGTCGAATGGTCGGTGCCGCGGCGACCGCCTCCTCGGTGGCCTCGGCGGTGGCAAAGCACTTGGGTATTTCCGCGCTAGCATCTTTGATTTTAAAGTCAATTTCGGGAGCTATGAAAGTGATTTCAAAGGGCTTGGCGCAGGCCTCACCAAGTCACGGCATCCAGGTTACATATAACGAGACCGCACGTTATTACGTTAACCCGGCAACGGGACATCGCGAGTACTACGAAACCTCATACGGGCTCGTTTCCGCAGGCACATATTAATGAGTGCTTTGAAATGGGCATCGCTATATTTCATTTGAGACCCCGCAGGTTGTAAGGGAGGGAGACGCGTATGGGTAACGTGGATGCCAGGGAGGATTGGAGTGCGGAGCAGCTCATCCGTGAAGATGAGGATGCAAAGCATCGGTGCGCGCATCCGAGGAGCCCCGTGGTGGCGTTGTACGTGGCGGCCGGCATCGCCGCTGTTGCATTCGATCAGTTGGTGCCGGAGGTTCCCATATGGGCGCCATGTATCTTCGCGGTGGTGATGAATGCCCTTCTGCTGTTTGGCGTGCCGGCCTCTATGCGCTTTATCGATACGTGCCCGTCTGTTGAAAAAGGTGGGCCAGGTTTGATGTGGTGGGCGGGAGCTGCGGTGGCGGCGTTGATGCCCTCGGTAGTGTTTGCCGCCATTGCAACGGGCGTGCTGATCTGCTGGCTGCTGGCCGATGCCATTATTTTTCGCAAGAGGGTCGACTTGGTGTTTCGCAAACGATTGGCAGTGGTCGTGTTTGTGCTATGCGATGCGCTGTTTGCCGTGAATATGTGTCTGTGTTTGCTTGCGTAGCCTGGCGCAAGGCGGTTGCCCGTTGCGATCTTGCACGGAGGATACTTGACCTCTGGTCTGCAGGAGGCGGTCGGTCATTGGCCAACGGGCGGGCGCGGTCCGCGCGAAAGGCGAGGTCGGGGACAAGCTTTAGCTTCGTCACGCGAGATCCGATTCTGAGCGGCTGGCTCCAGCCTCGCCACACGGATCTGGCCTCGCCACGTGGGGTTCCAAACGGTTGGTTCCAGTCGCGCGATACAGGTCCAGTCGCGCCACACAGGTCCAGTCGCGCGACGTGGGATTCCAAATGGCTAAACCCGGCCTTGTTATTGAGGCTCCAAACAGCTATGAGATTTCAAAAAACCGCTAAAAGAAAAGGCTGGAAGTAAAACTTCCAGCCTGCAATACTTGGTGGGCGATACAAGATTTGAACTTGTGACCCCTTCCGTGTCAGGGAAGTGCTCTCCCCCTGAGCTAATCGCCCGTCTCAGGTGCGCGCGTTTCAGCGCAAGGAGTACTATAACGGAGCTCTCGAACATGCGCAAGCATCTTTTTTCGAAAAAGTGAAAATGGTCGTTGGAGTCCATGGGGTTCGCTTGGCTAGGCTCGATGGGCGGCGGATGCACCAGAGGGGTTGACAACGTCGGCGGGGATGGGCCCCGCCGTTCCGTGTTCGGGAAATGCGCCGCACTGAGAATACGTCGCACCGAGACCAAACCTTTGCATGGCCTTGGAGCCCTGGGGTCGTGCCGAGGCTGGTGCTTGGGTTTGCAGCACATTGTGGACGGTATGTGCATGGGCCCGTGTATGCCACAGGGGGAGGAGGGGGCGATTTGCCGCACGTTGAAGATGGGTTTAGGGGCGATGCACGAGCGTGGTTGTAGCGCCCGCGCGGGCGGAATGGACGGCTCCGCGCGCGCGGCCGGGCGTGGTCATGGAGACTCTTCGACTGGTTGTATGGCGGACGGCTGCCGAGGTCACGCCGCCAGCGGGGCGGCTACCGGGACGGCGATGCCGGGCGGCCGCGGCGCCGGCGCTGCGGGCGGCGGGCGTCACGGGCGGCCGCCGGGGTGCGGCGTGGCCGGTGGGCCGCCGGGCGGCCGCCGGGGTGCGCGGGCGTCGCGGTGCCCACATCGGGGCGCTGCGAAACTTTTCCGAGATTTCCCCTTGCGCTTGGGGCGCGCGTGCCGTATAGTATCTCCTCGCAGGCGGACATGGC
>CAUWJG010000015.1:0-49023 GCA_963559095.1 uncultured Collinsella sp.
CCCGCGCGGCAAGGAGATATATTGCCAGAGGCGGGAGGGGGAGGGGGCGGGAATCTTGCTCTTCATGTTTCCTACATAAACTGGTCACTCGTACATTTCCGACAGGCCGCTAACCGACTATCCCCGACCTTTTACCGACTCGCATGTTGCCGCGCATGAATTGGCCTGAACCGTGAGTGTCCACCCTCCTCCATGCCCCCGCTACCTCACTTGGTTGCGCTCGCCCGCCATCTCGCCTTTCTGCGCTATCCCGTGGATAGCAAGGCCACCTCCCCATACAAGTCCGCCCGTTCCTTGAGTGCATATGCATCAGGCGCGTCTTCTTCTCTATCGGTATTTTATATACTAGAGAAGCGCTCTCTATTGGTGCCGTCCATATAGAGGTATTGCCATAGGGAAGTGCACGAGAGGGCACGCATCGCCCTCTCGTGCACACGGCGGTCATATGGGGAGCTATGCCAGGCGATCTCTCTCATATGGAAAGACCTCGGCGATGTAGCCGCGCTTGGAAAGGGCGGCTTCGATCTCGTCGAGAGCCTCCTCGCTATCGGCGGCAATGCGGTGAAAATGATAGCCGCTGGTTACCGTCATGAGCGGCGTGCTCTTTCCGCTGCGAATCGCATCCAGATATGAGGCGATGTCCCTACGGCTGCGGATATCAAGCGAAGCGGTAAGCGGGCCGTAGGCGCGGTGATTCACAATGACGCTCAAAACAGCACCGCCGAGATCCACAATAGTGGTGAGCTCGTCTTCGAGCCGGGCCACCGTATGGTGCACTTTGATCAGACGCGTCGGCAGCGCATCACCCGCACCGCCTTCGCGCAGCACATAGCCGCGATGCGTTGCCACGATGTCGTGGCCGTCTGCGCGCAACAGCGCGATATCCTGCACGATGATCTGACGACTCACGCCGGCTTCCCGCGCCAGCGCGGTACCCGACACGGGCGCCGCGCTGGCGCGCAGTTGCTCCACAATATGACCCCTACGCTCCGAGGCGTTTGTAACCATGGCAAGCCCCTCCCTTGGCGTCGCCGGCGTACAACCCCATGTCCTATAACAGGCGAAGATGCTTGAGCGACAGGTCCAAAATAGGAGCGGAATGCGTTAGGGCGCCAGATGAGATGATATCTACACCAAGATCCGCCAGCTCTCGAATGTTGCTCGCGTCGACATTGCCGGAGCACTCCGTGAGCGCGCGGCCGTCGATCAGCTTGATGGCCTCCTGCATCTCTTCGTGATTCATGTTGTCGAGCATGATAATGTCCGCGCCGGCCTCAACAGCCTCGCGCACCATGGCGAGCGTCTCGCATTCCACCTCGATTGTTGCCGTAAATGACGCATGGGCGCGGGCCATGCGAACGGCATTTGCCACACCACCTGCGGCATCGATATGGTTGTCCTTGAGCATCACGGCCGATGAGAGGTTGTACCGGTGGCTTACACCGCCGCCAGCCAACACGGCCGCCTTTTCGAACACGCGCATGCCCGGCGTGGTCTTGCGCGTATCGGCGAGCACCGTGTTCGTTCCTTCAAGCTCATGCGCCATCGAGCGCGTGTAGGTGGCGATCCCGCTCATGCGCTGCAGGTAATTCAGCGCCACGCGCTCGCCGGACAGCAGGGCACGCGCATCTCCGAAAACTGTCCCGAGCCGCTGTCCAGGCACGACCTCATCGCCATCGGAGACCTGCGCCTCCAGGCGCGCCGCGGGGTCAAGCAGCTCGAAGGTGCGCGCAAACACATCGAGACCGGCAATAACGCCAGCGGCCTTGGCAATCAACTGAACCTCGGCCGCACGGGGCTCGGGACACACCGATGCGGTGCTCACGTCCTCAAAGGTGATGTCCTCACGCAGAGCCTGCAAAATCAGGTCATCCGCGTGCAATTTCATAGTGATGGGGTTCATGGTGGCTCACTTTCTGGTAAGAAACACTACGATGCGCGCGAAGTTGCAGCGCCACCGGACACGAGAACATCGATGCCAAGCGGTGCCAAGCTGAGCGCCCGATGCCAGCCGTCAAGCGCGGGTTCGCCTGCCGGCTCCACCGGCAAGTCGGCGCCCGCCTGCATATGCCACGCCGCGCGCCGCGCAAACACGAGAGCCTCGAGCAGGCTGTTACTTGCCAGGCGGTTGCGACCGTGCACGCCGTTACAGGCCGCCTCGCCCGCCGCATACAGGTGTGGCATCGTGGTTGCCCCGTTGCGATCGATGCGCACGCCACCCATAAAATAGTGCTGCGTGGGAACCACGGGGATGGGCTCCGCGAGCACATCGTACCCGCGCTCGAGACAATGGGACCGGATGTTCGCGAAATGCGTGCGCACCACCTGCTCATCAACCCCGGCAAACGAGAGCCAAACGCACGGCGTATCGTCTGCACGCATTTGCTCCTGGATGGCCCGCGCCACCACATCGCGCGGCTGGAGCTCGTCGGTAAAGCGCTCGTGCGCGCGGTTGAGCAGCACCGCGCCTTCACCGCGGCAGCTCTCGGAAATGAGGAACGTGCGGCCCGGCTCCTCCGTGTAGAGCCCCGTTGGGTGAATCTGCACGTAATCCAAGTGCTCCTGCTCCACGCCGTACTCGTGCGCCAAGAAGCACGCATCGCCGGTGAGCTGCGGGTAATTCGTGGAGTGCTCATACACGCCACCGATGCCGCCCGTTGCGAGCAACGTGTTGGCGGCGCGAATCGCGTAGGGGGCAGCCGCCGCGGGCGGTGCGCCGGCGGCAAGGTCGCGCAGCTCCTCGATGGTCGCCGCAGAATCACGCTCGGCAACGGGCATGGCCACCACGCCTGCACACGAGCCGTCGTCGGAGCTGAGCAAGTCGATCATGGCCGTATGCTCGAGCAGCTGGACATTGGGCAGGCGACGCACCGCGCGCAGCAGCGCCGTGGTGATTTCCTCGCCCGTGATGTCCGCATGGAACACGATGCGCGGACGGGAGTGGGCGCCCTCACGCGTAAAGGCGAGCTCACCGTGCCCATCGCGCTCGAAATGCGCGCCGAGGGCCATCAAGTCGTTGAGGACCGCGCGTGACGAACGGACCATGATGTCCACGCTTTCGCGGCGGTTCTCGTAATGGCCGGCACGCAGGGTGTCCTCACAAAACGCCTCGTAATCATCTGCCTGAGGCAACACGCACATGCCGCCCTGGGCGAGCATGGAATCGCATTCCTCAAATGCGCCCTTTGACAGCATGACGACACGCGTGCTCGCTGGCAAATTGAGCGCGGCGTACAGACCGGCCACCCCACAGCCAACGATGACCACATCGCACGTCAAATCACGCGGATCCTTTTGATTGACCTCGGCCATAGACGGCCCCTTTCTTATATGAGACGCCAGTCAACCGATGAGGTGACGCCTGATTGCCGCAGAGACATACACCGGGGACGCGCATTGGGCAGGCGCAGCATCGAGGTGAAAGATGACGCGGCTGGCCACTGCGGGCGAATGGCGCGGGCAACCACCGCGCAAGGACCACGGGAGCGCGCTGCTCGGCACGAGCCCATGCCCGATGCCCTCAGCGCCCGGCGCGCCTAGCGGGCGGCGTACTCGAGCATGCGATCCAGCGTGAGCTTTGCCCGGGCCGCTTGATCGCTCGGCGGCATCTCGACCTCGCCGGCGCCCGCCTCCAGGCAGCGCGCAATGCTCGCAAGCGTCACCGTATCCATGTCCTTGCAGGTGGGAGGCGTTGCGGTGAAATAAAACCGTTTGCCCGATGCCGCGCACCGCCGTTCGAGCTCGTAGCGCACGCCATGCACGGTGGCCACGATGAACGATCGCGCATCGCTTTGCTCGGCATACGCGATAATGCCCGCAGTCGAACCGATGTAGTCGGCCTCGGCCAGCAACTCCGCCGTGCACTCCGGATGCGCCAACACCAGCGCATCGGGGTGCTCCGCCTTGAGCTCACGCAGCTCCCTGAGCGATATCGCCTCGTGGCGCGGACAACAGCCCTGGTTGAGAATGATGTGTTTTTCTGGAACCTGCTCGGCCACAAATCGACCGAGATTGCGATCGGGGATGAACAGGATGTGCTGTTGGGGCAGCTCGCGCACAATTTTCACCGCATTGGACGAAGTGACGCACACGTCGCTCCAACTTTTGATTTCCATCGTCGAGTTGACATAGCACACGACGGCCAAATCGTCGCCATAGGTCGCACGGGCCTGCTCGACCGTACGGGCATCCACCATGTGCGCCATCGGGCAATCGGCGTCAGGCTCGGGCAAAAGCACGGTTTTGGCGGGATTGAGCAGCTTGACGCTCTCTCCCATGAACTCGACACCGGCCAGCACGATGGTTTGGTGCGGCAGCTCGACCGCCAGCTTGGCGAGGTAGAACGAATCGCCCACGTAGTCCGCGATGGCTTGGACCTCGGGGGCGACATAGTAATGCGCGAGAACGACCGCGTCGCGCTCCGCTTTGAGGTGGCCGATGCGCGCCGTCAGCCCATCTGGATCTCCATCGCGCGATTCGACCGCATATACCTCCTGAGACCCATCGGCCCCACGCACCTCGCGCGGCTCTTCGCCCGAATGCTGCCTGTCAGCCTGCGCCATGCCATCCCCTCTCGAAAGAAGCTTCGGCTCAGTATGGCACGCCGCCTTCGAACTGACAAGACAGGTGACAAGACAGTTAATAAGCCCTGAATGCGAATTCAGTCCTGTTTCCGACATTACCCCCCCTCCTAACATCCCTTAAAACACATTAGATGTCATGAATCGCCGGCGCAAACAACCTGTCGGCACACAACAGCTAGTACGGAGCACCCAGCGGGGCGAGCTGTTTGAGATATGCCCACATGCGTTGTTTCTCCTGAGGCACGGCGAGCGCAGCCTCAAAGCCATCGAGCGCCAGAACGCGACGCCCCAGTACATGCGCCACCAGACCCGGTTTGAGCATGGCCGTGTCAAAATCCTCAATGATGGCAAGGGCGTCCGCGTAGGTTTCGCGCATGACATCCGCTGCCGTCCCATCAAGCAGGATGACCGCTTCGGGATCGAGAGCCTCAAGTGCTTCGCGGAACAGGGAGGGGTCGAGCGGGGTGCCGGGCGTAGCCACACCGACCACACCGGCATCGCCCTCGCCCATTATGGCCGAAAGCGCGCAGAAATCCTCGGGCTGCCAACCGATGGCGCCAAGCGCGGCACGCAGGGCGGTGCCATCCCGCCCCGCAAGCAGTTCGCAGCCAGAACACTCGGCCTCATTGAGCTCGCCTTTAACCAGCACCACAGGAGAAAAGGCGTTGCCCGCCACGCGCACGCCGCGCAGCCGCAGCGAAGCCAATTCCTGCTCGGCGGCAACGGCAAGCGCCTCTTTTGTCTCTGAAGCCGAAACGGTCATGAAATCCTCGTCTCTCGCCCAATGGAAGCCCGAATGCCGACCGCGCGACGCAAGGTTTCGCGCGCCCCAATTGCATGGCATCCATTCTAGCGCGGTGGCCCATCGATGTACCGAGGGCGTTTTTGAACCGAATCGCATCCATGTGTATAGCAATTGCCAACCGCTGGGTATAAGCCCTTCGACCGAGAACGTATCCGCCGCCTCACCTGCATACATGGCGCGGCGGATCCCACATAGTGGAGGCAATCATGTCCAACATCACCGAAGTCACCACCGCCAATTTTGACAGCTTGCTCACCGAAGAGCTGCCCGTCCTCGTCGATTTTTGGGCACCGTGGTGCGGGCCTTGCCGCATGCTCTCCCCCATCGTGGATGAGCTGGCCGATGAGCTGGCCGACCGCGTCAAGGTTGCCAAGTGCAACGTGGACGAGAACCAGGACATCGCCATGAAGTACGGCGTCATGTCGATCCCGACGCTCGTTTTGCTGAAGGGCGGCCAAGAGGTTCACCGCATCGTGGGCGCCAGCCCCAAGCCGAAGCTCAAGGCAGAGCTCGAGAGCAAGCTCTAATCGGACGCTCGCCACATCATCCGACATCTCCCAAGGGTCCCGTGCGCACGCTGTTGCGCACGGGGCTTTTGCGTTGTATGGAAATCTGAGCGAGATGACCGAGGTTCGAATCCGATGCGCGCGGCGCGAAAAAGCCCGCCTACCTGCGTAGACGGGCCTAGCTGTTCTGGCTGGGGCACTAGGATTCCGCGTTCGCCTGCGGCGACCGCACCGGCTTCGGGTCCTTACGGCCCCTCGCCCGCTCGCTACGGGCAGGCCACCGGCCTGCCCGCTTCACGCTCGCGCCTCGACCGAGGTTCGAATCCGATGCGCGCGGCGCGAAAAAGCCCGCCTACCTGCGTAGACGGGCCTAGCTGTTCTGGCTGGGGCACTAGGATTCGAACCTAGGTAGCGGGCACCAAAAACCCGAGTCCTGCCGCTGGACGATGCCCCAATCATGGGTGACGAACGCGCACGGCGTACCGCCAACGGTGATAGTGTAGCGTATCTACTCGCTCAATGCATCACAAAGACCATCAAGCAGGCGAACGGCCAACGTTTGAGCATCATCCTGCGTAAACATCCCATAGGTCGTGATGCCCGTGAGCTCGATGCGGATCACGATGGGCTTGGTGACCGCCGCCATGACCGCAGTCTTGAGACGCAGCGCGAGGTTGTGGCACTCAGCCAGCGCGATGGTCGCGCGGGGCTCGGCGTCCTCGGGCAGCTCGGTCGAGGCGATCTCCAAAATGAGATCGACATCGCGGGGCACCTGGTTGTCGTAAAGCACGATGCCGCTGCCGCCGGTCGTGGCCGTGGCGATGTTCCACACGCGCGACGCGACGTTGCGGGCAATCGGGTCCTCGCCGCCAATCGCGATATGGCAGCCCTCGAGCACGTTGGCTGCGCGGGCGAACCCCGCACGCGCCTGCGCCTCGACATGTGCCACCGACGCTTTGCCCTCCCACACATGGTGCAGGCGATTGATGTAGTTGAACGTGTCCTGAAACGCCATGCCATCGGCAAACAGGCCGACATTCTCCTGGAACTGCTGCAGCGCAGCCTCGGTATGCGGACCAAAATAGCCATCGTCTACACCGCAGGAAAAGCCAAGCGTGCTCAACGCGCGCTGCAGCGTGCGGACATCGGCGCCGTGGAAATTAGGCAAGCGCAGGTAGAGCGTGCGATCGCCCAACTTGTACGAGGCATCGACCAAGGTTGTCCAGCACGTGCCGTCCACCTGCGAGCCCTCATCCAAGTCGTTATCCGCGCGAAATGCCCGCACCGCCGCGGCGGTCGCCTCGCCAAAAGCGTGCTCTGCAAGCTCAGACTCGTCGATTCGGTAGCCGAGCGACGCCAGGCGCGTCTGCACATCTTCGACGGCAGGCCCCTGCATTCCCTGTGTGATGGACTCCATGCGAATCCCCTTTGCATCAGCAAACGCCCCGTGCCGGCGCAGACAAACAAGTAAACGATGCCCTACAGTGTAACAACTCTCACGCAGGCGCGGTATCATAAGCGCGCCTGAACACTCGAACCCAAGGATTTCGCCATGGCACCAGCACCAATCACCCACATGATCTTTGACTTGGACGGCACGCTGCTCAACACGTTGGACGACCTTGCAGCCGCTGGCAACTACGTATGCGGCCTGCACGGCTGGCCCACGTTCACCACCGATCAGTATCGCTACAAGGTTGGCAATGGCATGTCCAAGCTTGTCGAGCGGTTCATGCCCGCCGAGCTTATGGGTGACGCCCTCATGCATGAACAGGCGCTGACGGAGTTTCGCACGTATTATGACGAGCATAAGACCGACCACACGTCGCCATATCCAGGAATCACGGAGGCGCTGGATGAGCTGCGAGCGATGGGCGTTGAGCTGGCCGTGCTCACCAACAAGGACCATGCGGCAGCCGTCCCGCTTGTTGAGCGCTACTTTGGCACCAGCCGATTTTCCCTCGTACAGGGGCGTATTGATGCCTTTTTGCCCAAGCCGGCCGTACCGATCACGCAGCACGTGCTGGCACAGCTCGAAGCAGACCCGGCAGGCGCGCTCTACATTGGCGACAGCGATGTGGATGTGCAGTGTGGCCACAATGCGGGCATGCGGGCCATCGGCGTGAGCTGGGGATTTCGCGGACGCAACGAGCTTGAGACAGCCGGAGCCGATGCCGTTATCGACGAACCAGGCGAGCTCGTTCGCCTCGTGCGCGAGCTGTAGCCCCCCCGCAACAAAGCAGGGGTCCCGAAGCACAACGCTTTGGGACCCCTGCGGCATCACGTAAATCGTGCTGCTCTTGCGCGCACCTACATCATCGCGTTGATGAGCTCGTCAGCGGCGGAATCCTGAATCTCCCACGCGCCCTCGTCGTTCTTCTCATACTCGAACTCGCACTCAGCCTCCTGCGGCTCAGCGTCCTTGACGGACTGCATGAGAATCTCGCCACCGAGCTTGAAGAGATCGTCCTGGCTCTCGATGGTGCTCATGTCGAGGGTGGCGAGCTGCTCCTCGAAATCGGCCTGGAAGTCGGTGAGGATGTCGGCCATGGTCTTCATCTCGACGGTCACCACGGCGGTCGCGGTGCCCTCTTTGTCGTCCACGGTGATATCGCCGATCTCGTAGGTAAAGCCATCGAGATAAGCCTCGCCGAACTCGGCAGAGTCGATGCCGAGCTGCTTCATATCCTCGCCGCCGCCCTCTTCAATGGAGGCGATGAAATCCTCGTTGTCAGCGCTGATATCGGCGAACTGCGACTCGAGGTCCTTCTTGATGACCTCCTCGGGAGCCGGGCCGGCGTTGCAGCCGGCCAGCAGGGAAAGGCAGACACCGGCAACCGCAACCATGGGCACGGCGAAAAGACGCTTCTTCATAACTTCCTCCGAACGTCAGCGCAGGCAGCATGGCAGCGATCCCGCCCGCGTTGTATAAAACAAGATGTATGTTATCGGAGTATTTGGGTTTGGGCGCGGCACCGTGCCGCCTTTCGGCGAACGGCGACCGTTGTCTGGCGAATGGTATAGAAGCGTCCACAGGCGCGGGAGCGCAAGGCGAATGAAGATGGAAACCGGCGGGCAAATCTGCACAGGACGCCGTGGTCAAGGCCGCAACGCAGCCAAAGCCACATGCCAAACAAGCAGAACGGGCCACCCGAAGGCGGCCCGCACGCAACGCGCAAAACCCTAGTCGTCATCTCCCGAGGAACCGAGCTGGCAGACGATGACCAGCGCGGCTTGCACGGGGCCGATGCCGCCGTTTGCGACATCGGCGTTGATGCCCCGGCCAAGGCCGCTGCCCGCACCGGCGCCGGCACGGTAGGGCACCGTGAGCTTGCGCGTCTTGGGGAAATGCACGGCCCCGAGCTTTTCGCGCAGTTCGAAAGCCGCAGCCTTGGGAACATCCACGCCTTGGAAGGTGAGCTTGCCACCTGCGAGCAGCACGCTCTCCACACCCAGACGGTCCGCCCTGATGCGCAATCGTGCGCGGTCAAGCAGGTTCTGCGCTGCCTCGGGCAGCGGGCCAAATTCCTCCTCGCACGCCTCCTGCACGGCATCGACGGCCGCCAGGTCCTCGGCCGCCGCAATCTTGCGGTACATAAGCACGCGCCGATCGACCGCGGGTACGTACTCCTCCGCCAGGAAGAAATCCGCCGGCAGGTTGATAGCGACGTCCGCCTGCTCGACGTCCGCCCCGCCCTCGCCGCGCGCCTCGGCAACAGCCTGCCCCAGCATCTGCGTGAAGAGGTCGAAGCCCACACTCGACAAATTGCCGTGCTGCTCGGCGCCCACCAGCGATCCCGCGCCGCGGATCTCCAAGTCGCGCATGGCGATGCGCATGCCGCTGCCCAAGTCCTGGAACTCGGAAAGCGCGGTGAGGCGCGCCGTGGCCTCCTCGGTGAGCGGGAGCTCGCCCGGGAACATGAAGTACGCGTACGCCTGCGTGGCGGAGCGCCCCACGCGGCCCTTGAGCTGGTACAGCTGCGCCAGACCGAGCCGTTGCGAGTCCTCGATGATCAGCGTGTTCGCGCTCGAGTTATCGATGCCGCTCTCCACGATGGTGGTGGCGATGAGCACGTCGATCTTCTTGGTGGCGAACTGCACCATCACGTCCTCGACCTCGCGCGGGCTCATCTTGCCGTGCGCCACGCCGATACGCGCCTCCGGGGCGGCCTCGAGCACGCGCTCGACCGCGTCGTCGATGGTCTTGACGCGGTTGGACACGTAGTACACCTGCCCGCCACGGCCGATCTCGAGGCGGATGGCCGCGCTCACCACGTCCGGGTCGTACTCGCCAACGTGCACCGCGACCGGGCGGCGGCCGGTGGGAGGCGTGGTGATGAGGCTCATGTCGCGCACGCCGCTCATGGCCATCTGCATGGTGCGCGGAATCGGTGTCGCCGAGAGCGTGAGCACGTCAATCTGCTCGCGCATGTTCTTCAGCTGCTCCTTGTGCTGCACACCGAAGCGCTGTTCCTCGTCGATGATGACCAGGCCCAACTCATGCGGGTTCACGTCGGCCGAAAGCAGGCGATGCGTGCCGATGAGCACGTCGACCTTACCTTGCGAGAACGCGGCCAGGGCGCGCCGCTGCTGCGCGGGCGTGCGGAAGCGCGAAAGCACCTCGACCTCGACGCCGAAGGGGGCGAAGCGCTCGAAGAACGTCTCGAAATGCTGTTGGGCCAAGATCGTGGTGGGGCACAGCACCATGACCTGTCGGCCGCCGTCCACGCACTTGAACGCGGCGCGCAGGGCCACCTCGGTCTTGCCGAAGCCCACGTCGCCGCACAGCAGGCGGTCCATGGGCTTGGTCGACTCCATATCGGCCTTGATGTCGGCGATGGCGTCGAGCTGGTCGCGCGTCTCGTCGTAGGGGAAGCTCTCCTCCATCTCGATCTGGCTGGCGCTATCCGGGCCAAAGGCGAAGCCCGTGATGGAACTGCGGCGCGTGTACAGATCGACCAGGTCGAACGCGAGCTTCTTGGCGCTTTTGCGCGCCTTGTTGGTGGCACGGCTCCAGTCGGCGGTGTTCATGCGGGTGAGACGCGGGTGCTCGCCATCCGGGCCAACGTAGCGCGTGATGCGGTCCACCTGCTCAAACGGCACGTAGAGCTTGTCGCCGCCGGCGTATTCCAGCAGGAAGTAATCGCGCTCCTTGCCGGCGACCTCCTGACGCACGATGGCGCTGAACAGGGCGATGCCGTGCGTGGCGTGCACCACGTAGTCGCCCGGCTTGAACGGGAAGGTGATCTCGGTCACATCCACGCGGCGACGCACGCGGTTATGACGGGCGTCCATGCGCGCGTTGAGGTCGGCCAGGCTGAACACGGCCATATGCGCGCTCGGCACCACCACGCCCGACGGAATAGGCGTATCCACAAAGGTCACGCGGCCGCGCGTGAGGGTGGGCACGGTGGCCGCCGCGCTTCCGATGGCGCGTGCGTTCAGGGCATCGGCTTCGCGCTTGGAGACGGCCGCGAGCTCCACACGCGGGCCACCATCCGGCGCCAGGCCGCCCTCGTTTTCCGGCGCCGCCTGCAGCGACTCCTCGAACGGGATGCTCTCGTCGGTGAAGGCGAGCTCCATGGACTCGCGGGCGCCGCGGTCGGGAATGGCAAACACGCAGGCAAAGCGGTTGTTGACCACCTCCTGGATGCGGCTGATGAAGCGGTTGTCCGAGCCCGCCAGCGCGGGCTGCTCGATCTTGAGCTCGGCGGTCACCGTGCCGCCGGCGCGAATGAGGCTCACGTAGTTCAGGCGCTGCTGCCGGCCAAAATCGAGCTGCTGGGGGCGCACATACAAGCCGTCGAGCCGCGCGATTTTCGCATCGCCGGCGCGGCGCTCCAAATCCTCGTAGGCGCGCGAGCAGTCGTCGAAAAGCGAGCGTGGCTCGGACAAGATCACCAGGGCATCGCGGTGCACATGCGCCAGCGGGCTCACCGTGCGCTCATAGAGCAGCGGCAGGAATCGCTCGAGCTCGGGGGTCACGATGCGCGCCTGCACGAGTTCGAGCAGGGCGGCAAGCTCGGTATCGTTTTGCGCAGGCAGGTACAAGGCTGCAGAGATTCGCTTGACCGCATCGTCGGTGAGCGCCAGCTCGCGCACCGGGTAGAGCTCGACCGACTGTTCATCGCCGATCGTCTGACCGGTCGAGGCCACCATGCGGCGGATGCGATCGATCTCGTCACCGAAAAACTCCAGGCGAACGGGGACAGAGGCCTGTGCGGGGTAGATGTCCACGGCATCCCCGTGCACGCGGAAGAGCCCGGGCGCGTCGGCGTCCTCAGCACGGGTGTAGCCCATGCCCACCAAGCGCTCCGGCACCCGCTCAAAGGCAACCTCCTCGCCCACGGCAAATGTGGTCGACGCCCAATAGCCGCTCTCCTGCGGCGGCACGCAGCGCAAAAGGGCGCGCGCCGAGCTCACCATGATGCACAACTCGCCCCGCGCGATGCGACCCAGCGCGGCACAACGCATGGCAACCACGGCGTCGTCGGGCTGGGATGCGCTCCAAGGGTAATCCTTGCGCTCCGGAAAGCGCGCCACGTGCTCCAAGCCCACATAGGCCGCCAGCGCACGAGCCGCGCGATCGGCCGCGTCCTCACCCGACACGATGTAGACCGTCGGACGAGGACGGCGCGCGAACTGCGCGGCCGCCATGAGCGTGCGGCCCGACTGCGACACGGCAAGCGTGGCGTCCTGGCCCTCGTCCAGCGCGGCCTCTATCGTTTTGAGCGCGTCGTCCGTATACAGCTGAGCGGCTATCCTGTGAATGAGCATGCGGTGCCTTTCGTCAACGCCAAAAGCCCGCTCGATTATTATCGAGCGGGTTCGCGCCTCGTAATCTGAAAACCCATCCTACCCCATCTTTGCGCTTGGGCAGATATCCGCCAGCGGGCACTCTCCGCACAGGGGCTTGCGCGCGTCGCAGATCTCTCGGCCCAGCATGATCCACTGGTGGTTCACGTCGTTCCAGTACTCACGCGGCAAGATCTTGAGCAGATCCTGCTCGGTTTTGAGCGGCTCCTTCTCATGCGTCTTCGGTGAAAGCTTGAGACGGTGCGCGATGCGGTTCACATGTGTATCCACGGCGATACCGTCCACGATGCCATACCCAACATTCAGCACGATATTCGCCGTTTTGCGCCCCACGCCCGGTAACTTGACGAGCTCCTTCATGTCGTTGGGCACGATGCCATCGTAATCGGCCACGATCATCTGCGCGCACTCGATGCAGTGCCTGGCCTTGGTCTTGTAGAACCCGAGGGACTTGATGACGTCGGAAAGCTCCTCGTACGTGGCGCCGGCCATGGCCTCCGGCGTGGGCCAGCGGCGAAAGAGCTCCGGCGTGACCTTGTTCACCTGCGCGTCGGTGGTCTGCGCGGAGAGCAGGACGGCGATGACGAGCCGGAAGGGGTTTTCGTGGTCGAGGAAGCACTCGACCGGACCATAGCGCTCGTTAAGGCGCTGGCACACCTCGATGGCACGCTCCCGTTTTGCAGCATTTGTTTCCCGTGGCATGGCGCAGCACGCTCCTTATCTAGTCTTTATCGTCTACAACTATGTCTGACACGTCCGATATCCCGAGCAGTTCGGCGACCTGAGACTCGTCCTCCAGGGCCGTTACGCCCCTGAGCTTGCGCTCGATCACGTTCGTGCGGGTGTTGATGATGCCATCGACGGTCTTGCCCGCCGTCTCGATTTGCTTGAGTGCGCGGCGCAGCTCCGCCTGGTACTTGGGAAACTCCGCCTTGACGGCGCTAAGAACCTTTTGGATCTCGTCGGCCTGGCGCTGGAATGCGAACGTTTGATAGCTCATCTGCAGACTGTTCAGGATGACGGCCATGGTTGAGGGCCCCGCCACATTGACCTGATAATCGCGCTGCAAGCATTCGATCAAGCCCGGTCGATCGACCACCTCGGCATAGAGTCCCTCAAACGGCAGGAACATGATACCGAAATTCGTTGTTTCCGGAACGCTCAGGTACTTCTCCGATATATCCTTTGCCTCGAGCTTAATGACCTGCTCAAGTGCCTTTCGCGCCGCCGCAACGCGCTCGGCATCCCCCGCCTCAAGCGCATCGCGCAAATGTTCATAGGTATCGCCCGGGAACTTGGAGTCGATGGGGAGCCACACCGGGTCGGCATCCATCACGGGCAGGCGAACGGCGAACTCCACGCGCTCCGCGCTACCAGGCTTGGTGGCCACGTTCTCGGCATATTGATCGGGTGCCAAGATGTCCGCTAGGATGGCGCCGAGCTGCACCTCACCCAAAATGCCGCGCGTCTTTACATTGGAGAGCACCCGCTTGAGATCTCCCACGCCCGCCGCAACGTTTTGCATGTCTCCCAAGCCTCGATACACGGCCTCCAGCTGATCGCTCACCTGCTTAAACGACGCACCGAGCCGATCGTTGAGCGTGCGAGCAAGCTTCTCGTCCACCGTCGCGCGAATCGATTCGAGCTTGCGCTCGTTATCCAACCGGATGGCGCCGAGCTGCCTGTCCACTGTCTCCCGCACGCCATCCAGACGCTGCTCGACCGCATCACGATGCTGGTCCAGACGCTGCGTCGTTTCCTGCCTGCTTGCGTCGACCTTGGCCTCGGTGCGGACAAAGGCGCGCATCGTTTCCTCAAAACGCTGCTGTGCCACCGCCGCCTCATGCATCGAGCGCTCGGCATGCTCCTGCAGCAGCCGCCCCTGTTCGGCCAAAGCAGCCTCGCCGCGCTCGGCACGCGCCTGCCCGCGAGTGCGTTCGCGCATCAGTGTGACAGCCAACGCCGCGCACACGCACGCCAGCACCGCCGCAAGCAACAACGCGGCAACCTCAAGCTCCATCGGGGCAACCTCCCATACGCTCTGTTATCTCGTGCATTATAAATGAGCTTTGAGTTGGCCCACAGACGAGGCGAGCTCCGTGAACAACGCCTCCGCACGCGCTGCGAGATCCGCCAGCGCGTGTGCCACCTGCTCGGGCGTGGCACCGTTCAAGATATACGTGAGCACATAGGCCGCCACAAACACCACAACGGCAATGATCGGCACGGCAGCCACACCCAGTGCAAATCGAACGGACCGACCCACGCGGAGGCGGCGCATCCGCCGACAATCGTATGCCAGCTCATCTGCGTACGCCTGCGCCGCCGTGGCATACGGCTCCGGCTCATCGAGATCGAGGTCGCGCTCGGACGCGTGCGCCGATGCGGAAACAGTTCCCCCACCAGGACGTGAGGAATCATCCACTGCCGCGACTGCACGGGAGGCGTTCTGGCGCTCGGCGCAATCCACCCGAGTCGCTGCATCCTCGCCGACATCCACCAACCCGCCATACTCAACGGACTCATTGACCCAAAGGGTCGACCCATCCGCCCGCCCACCGCCATGCCGTCGCGGTCGCGCCGGGGTCGCTGTTCGAGTGGGCGCATCGATAAACACATTCATGCGAAAAGACCTCCTTGGCAGGGAGGCACGCATGGAAAAGGGGGCTTTTAGCATGCCCGAATTGAGGTTATGGGTCAACTGCCGTACCAGTTGCCGATATATGCCTCCTCATGCATCGAACCCGCTGCCGAATATGCACCCTATACCTGCAGAAACGTCAACCACAGCACAGGACCCCGATCGATGCCTTGCCCGTTTCATGACGACTTCCAACCCATATCCTACCGAGCAGACGGGCCGTTTTCGCAGGATGCCGCCGCGCACATGACGCGCTCGACCAGCGCATCGGCCTCATAGTCGGGCATCTGCTCAGGCACGGGGGCGAGCATCTCCTCAGTTGCCGCCACCCCACACGCCGCAAGCGACTCGCGCACATAGGCGCGAGCGTCAAGCAGCAGCGCACGGGCATCATGCGACTCAGCCCACGCATCATGCACCGCGCAGCCAAAGCGCCGCTCCACCACGCGCGCCACCGAGCGCGCACACAGCGGCACCGCCTGCGCAACAGCATTGCTGAGCCCCTGCTCAAGCCCCATGCCACCGACCCGCTCAACCTGCACGCCCAGGCAATAGCCCGCACATGCGGCCCCCATGAATCGCGCCGAAGCCAGAACGTCGGCAAACCGGACCTCATGCAGCGACGCCATGCGCGGAGCGCACGCCATATCCTCAGGATCGAACGAGAACAACGTCCCGGGCGGCGCGCCCGTACCATCGAGGGCATCAACCACCACGGCCGCATCGCACGCCAGCAAATCGGGCACGATACCGTAACCCATCACCGCGCGGTCAAGCAGGGACACCTCGGGGCCGAATGCGTAGCGCTCTTCAAGATAGCGAAGCACCGCCACGCCAAAGCCGTCGTCGGCCTGCCACTCGTTGCCAATGCAGATAATCGCCACGCGCATGGCCGCCCCTCTCAATGCAAAAAGGGGCGAGCAGGACCAGCCGCTCGCCCCTTCAAATGCTGTCGCTCCAACGCCTACGCTTCTGCTGACTCATCCTCGGCAGCTACCGTAGCGGCCTCCTTGAACGTCTCGCCGCAGTCGGGCTCCTTGCCCATGCCGTCGAAGCCCACGATGTTCATGGTCTTGGGATCGTACACCAAGCCCGGCGTCTCCTTCCAGAAGAAGATCAGCGTCGCCGGGGACACGCCCTCAATCAACGAAAGGTATACATGAATGCACATGAACACCAGGAACGCGAACATCATGATGTAGTGGATGATGCGCACGTTCATCGCCCCGCCGAAGAAGTCCAGGCCGGCAGCGAACACCGGCCAGCTGGCGGTAGCGCCCCACAGGCAGAAGCCCGTGTAGCCAGTGAAGAAGATCAGCGGCGGAATGAGCAGGTAGACGATCTTTTGCGGCACGCCCAGCTTGGCAGCGATGGGATGATCGCGGCGCAGGAACAGGTAGTAGGAAATCCACGCCCACAGCTGATGCTTGTTGTCGCGCTGCGGCAACCATGTCCAAACGTCGCGCACGAGCTCGCGGGTACCGGGCGCCGGCGCGCTCTTGATGAAGAACGCCAGCACCATGCGGATCACGCAGTTCACCAACAGCACAAAGCCAAAGAACAGGTGCAGCCCGCGGCAGATACCCATCCAGCCGCCGAACATCGGGTAGTGGATGTAGATGCCAGAAAAGATCAGGACCAACATGGCGATGAGGTTGACCCAGTGGGTAATCACGAACGGCAGCGGATGCGCCTCGCGATAATGCGCCATATGTGCCATTTACCTCACCCCCCACGGAGACGTCACGGTGCTGAACGTACGGCCGGAAGCCGGTTCGGTCACGTGGCACGCGCACGCGGTGCACGGATCGACCGAGTGCACGATGCGCACGGCATCGAGCGGCTTGTCGATGTCGGTGACATCGGTGCCCAGCAACATGTGCTCGAGCGGGCCGATCTTGCCCTTCTCGTCCTTAGGCGAGAGATTCCAGGTGGACGGAATGATCTCCTGGTAGTGCGTCACCACGTCGTTCTCGACCTTCTCGGTGTGCAGCAGTGCGCCACGCGGCGCCTCCCACAAGCCCAGTCCCTCGCCGGTGGTGCGCTTGGGCTCCACATGGTACTCGGCATCGCCGGATTCCATGAACGCGATGAGCTCATTGACGTTCTGCTCCATGACATCGCACACGTAGTCGGCCTCAAGCACGCGGGTGATGAGGCGGCCCGCCACGCAATCAAGCTGCGCGAGCGAAAGGCCGGTGCGCTCCAAGCCCATATCGATGAGCTTGACGATGGGCTCGACGCCGCGCGCATAGCCGGCGAGCATGCGGGCAATGCCGCCCGCCTGGTAGGGCTCGCCATCGTAGCGAGGCGCCTTGCACCACGTGTACTTGTTCTCGAAGTTCTTGCCGTCCTCGGGCCACAACGGAGCCGTCCGGCCCTCGGTGGGGTTGAGCGGCGCGTGGTTCTCGTAGAACGCGTGGGCCGTGTCTTCGGTGATCTTGGTGGCGTCCACATTGGCAACGATGAGCTTGCCCTCAGGCGTGAGCGTGACCATGCCGGCCGGCAGGTAACGGTTCTGCAGCTCGCGGCTCGGGTCGTCCAACACGCCGAAGGACACGAACTTGCCCGTGCCCTTGCCCATGCCAACCAGGTTCGGGTAGCGCGAGGCAACCATGAACACGTCGGGGATCATGGTACCGTTGACCCACGTCTTGAGCTCGCGGATGCGGTAGATGATCTCATCGAGCTTCTCGGGCGTGGGCACGAAGGAGGTGCCGCCCGGGATCGAGGTCATGATGTGCGGCATCTTGCCGCCGATGATGGCGCAGATCTGCGATGCCTTGGCCTGGTTCTCGATGCCCTCGAAGTAGTGGGCGGTACCCACGAGGTCCTCGGCAGGCGTGAGGTGATAGGCCGAGCCGCCGTCGGCATCCTGGGCATCAAACCAGTTGCCCGAGAAAATGGACAGCTGGCCGTTCTCCGCAAATGCCTTGAGGCGCTGGGAAAGACCCTCGAAATCAGTGGCGGACGTGCCCCACTGCTCGCAGGCGGCCAAAGCCTCGGCGGGCGTGGCGGACAGCGCATTCAGGGGGTTGATGTAATCCAGGCCAACCAGGTTGTAGAACCACAGGATGGTGGAGTGCAGAATCTGACCGCCCTCGGCCAGATTGCGAACGAGGCGTGCGGCCTCGGGAATCCGGATGCCATAGGCGTCCTCGGCCGCAAAGCACGAGGCGTGGGCGTGGCTCACGGGGCACACGCCGCAAATACGCTCGGAGATAAGCGCGGCATCGTAGGGTGTGCGGCCCTCGAGCGCGTGCTCCAGGCCACGGTAGAGGTTACCCGATACCCATGCCTCGGTCACGGCGCCGTCCTCGACCTCCATCTCAATGGAAAGATGGCCCTCGATACGAGTCACCGGATCTACGGTGGAGCGTGCCATTACTCATCGCCTCCCTTCGATTGATCGCTGCCCGCATCCGACCCGGGTTCTCCGGCGCTCATGACGCCATCGGTTGCCTTGGCCTGACGGGCGGCCTTCTTGGCTTCGCGCATCTTGCGGAAGCGCTGGATGTTCTTGGGCTCCAGGCCCTCGGCGTCCAACTCGTCGTAGAGCTTCGCGGCGCGCACACCGGCCTCGTGGGCCTCCGGCGTGCCGTGCTTGACGTCCCAGCGGCGCTCGGGCTCAAAGTCCGCACCGCCGTCCACGCGGCCGGCGACCTTCATGCCCACGCCGTGCACAACAAGCACGCCAACCACCAGAGCGGTGAAGGCCAGCGCCGCCACCGGCGGCTGGAACTGGAAATCGCCCAAGCGCAGATTGCGATGGCGCTTGAGGAACGGGGTGTTCGAATCCACCCAGTTCTGCTTGGGATGCATCGGGCTGATGCTGCCGCAGCCGATGCAGGGCGCACCGGCCTCAACGCACCAGGACACCGAACGGTTCCAGCGCGTAATCGGGCAGTTGGTGAAGGTCTGCGGGCCGCGGCATCCAAGCGGATACAGGCAGTAGCCCTTGGCCTCCTCGGCGCTACCGAACTTGTAAACGAACTCGCCGTTCTCAAAATGGCCGCGGCGCGGGCAATTGTCGTGCACCGTCTGGTTGAACATCAAAACGGGCTCGTTTTTGCTGTTGAGCTCGGGCAGGCGATGCATGAGCGCATACTCGACGATCACAGCCACGAGCCACTCGGGGTTGGCCGGGCAGCACGGGATGTTCACCACGGGGACCTCGATGCCGTGATCGCGCAGGAACTTCTGCACGCCCATGGCGTGGGCGTCGTTCGGGCGCGAGGCCATCCAGCCGCCGTCGCAAGCACACGAGCCGAGCGCGATGACCGCATCGGCATGCTCAGCCGTCTCGACCAGCGCGTCAACGCCCTTCTCGCCGCCCACGGACAGCACGTTGCCATCGAACGCGGTGGGCACCGCGCCCTCGTACACCAGCACGTAACCGCCGGCCTCGATGGTATCGCGGCGCGCCTGCTCCATGGAATGGCCCGCTGCGGCAGACAGCGCCTCGCTGTAGTTCAGCGAAATCGTCTCGAGCACGAGCTCCGGAATATCCGGCGTGCCCACCTGGGCCAACGCCTCGGTGCAGCCCGAGCACGAGCCGCCCTCCATCCAGATCACCGGCAGCAGTTTGCCCGATGTCTCACCGATCTCGATGGCCTCTGCCACCTGCGGAGCCGCAGCCTGCGACATCCCCAGGAGCACCGCCAGGCTACCGCAGTACTTGAGGAAATCCCGACGGGTGAACCCGTTGGCCTCAAGGCGCTCGGCGAGCGTCGTGCGCTCGCCTTCGTGAGCAACTGCCATGTACCCACCTCCCCTTATATCGTCCTTCAACGCACGTTGCGCCCTCCGCGCAACGAACGATGCGACGCATACGCACTCCGCTGCATCGAGCGAAACATGGATGGCTCTATTATGCTCCTTGAAAGCTAGCGATTCTAGTGGGTATCTGCGTTAATCGAGAGACGGCGGGGATGAGCCAATCGGGAGATGACAGGGGCCGCGCAACTGGCCGTGCACAACGCGCGCCGTCTTATTCTCCCTGATTCTGCTTCTGAACCGCCAGTTTACGATAGGTGTCCTCACGCAGCAGGGTATAGAGCACCGAGGCGAACGGGATGAAGAACACGATCCCCACCACGCCGAGCAGCTTGCCGCCGATGAGCGCGGCCACAAGCGCCCACAGCGGCGCCAAGCCGACCGATCCGCCCACTACGCGCGGGTAGATGAACTGGTTCTCGATGAACTGCGTCACCAGGTACACGATCACGCACATGATGACCTTCTGCGGCGCCACCAGCAGCGTGAGGACCGCGCCAGCCGCGCACGACACGAACGCGCCCACATACGGAACGAAGGCGCACAAGCTCGTGAGGTAGGCGGTGAGTCCCGCATACGGCAGCCTGAACAGCTTGAACGCGACGTACATGAGGCAGCCCAGGATAATCGCCTCGATAAACTGGCCCGAGAGGAACTTCGCGTAGGTGTCGCACGCGAGTTGACCGACGTGGCGGGCGCGCTTCACCACCGCCTCGGGCAAATTCGCGCGCGCGATCAACAGCGCCTGGCGCGCAAGGGACTGTTTGCTCAGCAGCAGATAGATGGCGATGACCAAGCCCAGCATCGCATTGCCCACGCCTGAGGCCGTGGAGCTGGCAATCTGCACGGCCGACCCCATAAGCGAAGGCATCGAGTCCGCAAACGAACTCGTATCGAGCGTGCGCAGCTGACGCACCAGACCCGAGACGTCGATGCCGGCATCCTCGGCCATGGCAATCCATTCGGGAAGTTTTTCCTGCGCGAGCGGAAGCACCGTACGAGCCGAGGCAACCAGCTCGGGAATCACAAGCGCGAACGCAATCACGAACGCGGCCGCAATGGCGCCGAGCGCCAAGACGAGGCTCGCCACGCGCACCGCCGCCGGAGGAAACGTACGGCCGAGGCGACGCCCCAGCTGCATGAACATACGCTCAAACCCCGACATCGGCACGTTGAGCACAAAGGCGAACAAACAGCCCAAAAGCAGCGGCAACAGCATGTGCGCAATAGCCGACACCACGCCGAGCAGCGTAGGCAGATGCGTCGCGCCCACAAAAAGCAGCACGCCAAACGCAACCAGCATCATGGCTTCTTTGAACTCCGGCTTCATTTGCTCAAACACTCCTTGGCCGTCGCGCGTTCCTGCGCCCGTACGGCAATTTGCATGTAGTTACGGTACAGCGCGCCAAATCGCCCACGATGCGAGTGCGCCCATGGCTTGGAGCGCCCACAGAAATGCAAGATCGATGTATGCGCCATGACCCATTCCATGCTGCTCTCCCCCGCCGTCCGTACCAGGTAGTCGGAATACTTGCGCGCGTCATAGTTCCAGCGCACGTCCTCAACGGGCAGGGCATAGCGCCCATACAGGCTGTTGAACAGGTCTTGATCGGGGAACATGAGGCTGAGTTCGTGCTCATTTGCATACGCAAAGAGCTCCTGGGTGTTGATAACCTCGCGCGCGGCCGGCACGTCCATCAGGATGACGCCCGTATTGAAGTACTCGTGGTCGGTATCCAGCCTGATATTGTTCAGTCCTGTGACAATATGGTCGGCATCCAAATGGGAAGCCGCAGCGAACGCCGCGCCGTGCAGTTCGAGGTCCCACAGCGGGTGCAGCGGATTGATCACGAGCGTATCGGGATCCATATAGAGCATGCGACCCCCAGGCACATCGAGCTGCAGGGGCGCGAGCAGGCGATAGTACATCTCTTGCGGGTATCGGGTGCTTACGCGAGCGTCCTCGAACAGCGCTCGGTCAATGGCGTGTGCGGAAAAATCCATGTCGAGTACGGAGCAAAACCGCGCCAAGTCCGCCAAACACCCTGGGGAAACCGAGCTGTGCAGCAGCCAAACATGGACATGATCGTCGGGAGAATTGACTGCGATGGACGCCAACAACGTGCGCAACGGCCCCACGTAGTGCTCATCGCACGTTACTACCAGCTGCACTTCGTCCTCGTGCCGCACAAGGCCCCCTCGCCGTTCAACAATATGTGTACAGACCCCTACCTTATGCCCCGATTCGCCCCGGGCAATCCAGGCTGCCGTCAAATCTCGGCTCTCGTTGATACTTTTTCGGCGTTTTTCGCCGCACACCACACATGACCTTTAGAAAAACCTCAGGTCAAAGCTTTGGCACTGTGGCGGTCTACATGCCAACGCCCCAAAAAAGTATCAACGAGAGCCGAAATTTGACGAGAGGCTTCCAAAGCGCGTCCGCGCAGGACGTCCACAGGGCACCGAGCGCGAAGCGTCGGCTTTTCAACGCCCCTACGAAGGTCCAAACGCAGGAGGCCCGCCCCTCCCCGTTGCGAGTATTCCTCAGGCCAAAGCCAGGAATATGCACCAGGAAAAAGCGGGCCTCCGATGGGACGCGACCGGTCTTAGTAGTTGACGACCTGCTCCTCGAAGTACGCCTTCGGGTGCGCACAGACAGGGCACATCTCGGGAGCGGTGGGGCCAACGTGCAGATGGCCGCAGTTCAGGCACTTCCAAACCTTAACGCCCTCGCGAGTGAACACCTCGCCCTTCTCGACGCGCTCGGCGAGCTTATTGTAGCGCTCCTCATGCGCCTTCTCGACGGCGCCCACGCCGCGGAACTTGGCGGCGATGGCCGTGAAGCCCTCCTCGTCGGCGGTCTTGGCGAACTCGTCGTACATGGTGGTCCACTCGTAGTTCTCGCCAGCGGCGGCGTCACGCAGGTTCTCCAGCGTGCCGGGAATCTCGCCGCCATGCAGTTCCTTGAACCACAGCTTGGCATGCTCGGATTCGTTCAGCGCGGTCTCCATGAAGATGTTGGAGATCTGGACGAAGCCCTCTTTCTTGGCCTTGGAAGCATAGTAACGATACTTGGTGTGGGCCTGGGACTCGCCGGCAAATGCAGCCTCAAGGTTCTTCTTTGTCTGGGAATTCTCGAAATCCATGTGTCCTCCTTGCAAGCGGCGTACGGATACGAAGCCGAAGCGATGCGCCACATCGCAACGAGCCTTATTGTGATTGATTCCTAATAAGAAATCAATCCCGCTAGTACGCTCATACCCTTGCGAGAAGCAACCTACACCGCCATGGCGCAAGGAGCCGCAAAGTCCCCACTTGTACGCATTTGTCCTTGTGCGCAAGGAGCGCAAATAGATCACGGGGCCGCTTCTGCTATGCGATGCGCCAGGCCTCTGCAACTTGACGGCAAAATCCCTCGCGCGCCAAAGCATCGAGCAGGTCGCGCACAAGGGCTGCAGGAACCGCATCCCGCCCCGCCGCCCGCTCGGCATCGTTTAAGCGTGCATGAATAACGCCCTCGGACAGCGCGCTCTCGCCGCTTGCCTGGGCATCAAGCAGCAGTCGCACGATCTCCGCGCGTTTTTGACGACGAGAGCCCTCGAACTTGGATTGTCTCGTATACGCTTTGGAGCGCCGTGAGGGGTTGGGCACCGTTTTTTTGAGAAAGGAACCGTAGTCGAGCATCGCGTAATACCAGGCACGCGGGGTGTCCTGCGCGTCGTGCGGCGCGGCATACGGGTTGTTGAAAAACGACCCCCCGGACGCATCGAAATCGCCCGAAGCGGCGGGGCAGGTCGCCTCGACGATCGGCACGAGCTCCTTATCGGGGACGGCGGGCATCTCGGGAAACAGATGATGCAATACCACCGTACGCACATTGGTTTCCAAATAGACACCGGGCAAGTCAAACGCGAAGGAGCGGATGCCCTGCGCGGTGGCAGGGCCGATGCCCGGCAACGCGACAAGCTGCTTGACCTCACGCGGAAACACGCCATCGTACTCGCGCACCACCTGCTCGGCGGCCGATTTCAACGCAAGGGCGCGGCGATTGTAGCCCATGCCCTGCCACGCCGCGAGCACTTCGGAGGTCGGCGCCTCAGCCAGGGTGAACACACTGGGAAACTGCTCCAGCCACGCCGCCCAACGCGTCTCGACGCGCGGTACCTGCGTCTGCTGCAACATGACCTCCGACAGCCAGATGGCATATGGGTCGCGCGTGCGGCGCCAGGGCAGATCCCGATACAGGCGCTGGCCTTCGGTGCGAACGAGCACGCGAAACGCCTCGAGATTCGAAACCCCCATGGCGGGAGAGGATGTCTCCATGCGCTACTGTGCGCGCGAGGCGCAATCACCGCACGCGGCATACTCGGCAAAGCGCGCTGGGTCGGTGAACTTGACATCGACCGCAGGGGCCTTGCTGCCCCTGACCACATCGTCCAGCGTGATGGAATCCAAGTAGCTGCACAGCAGTTCCTGAGCACCGCGCCACACCGGATGGTAACAGCAGCTCCCCGAACGCGGGCAGTTGCCACTTGGGCCGGTGCAATCGTTCATGACGAGCGGGCCCTGCACGGCCTCGACGATCTGGCGCAGCGTAACGTCCTCGGGCGCGACGCTCAGACGCATACCGCCGTGCACGCCGCGCAGGCTCTCCACGATCCCCGCTTGCACCAAACCGTGCTGAATCGAGCGGGCAAAGGAATACGGCACGTCGACCTGCTCGGCAGCCGTCCGCACCGACAGCAGGCTCTCCTCGCCGGCGGCGAGCATCGCAAGCATGCGCAGGGCGTAATCGGTCTTGCGAGAGATGTTCATCTCGTCTCCTTTGGGGCATTAAAAGCCACCTGCGCCATGCGTCGCAAAACGCCAAGGACGAACATGGTGGCATGAATTGTTATGCAACCGCTTACTATAGCCCAACTGGGACGGAATATCATGTGAGCTTTGTAACATTTTACGACCTGCGCACTATGCCACCAAGACGAGCCATGCGGCATCTACGCAAAAAGCCCCGTCTTGCGACGAGGCTTTGATTGCGATGGCGGGAAGTACGGGGCTCGAACCCGCGACCTCCGACGTGACAGGCCGGCGCTCTAACCAAACTGAGCTAACTCCCCAGGCAGTAGATGCTAAGCACTTGCTGCGGGGATTAGTATACACAGAAGCCGTTCGCGCGCGCAAGAACTTTTTTGAAAAAATTTGTGCCACGTGAAAATACGGGGCGCAAAGCAAGGTGCATCCGATTACAAATCGACGATCTCGGCCGAAAGTACCCGACCGGCATCGATGAACACGCGAGCGATTGTGGGACCGCGCACACCACGTGGGTAGGAAGCGGAGCCCGGGTTCACGAGCACGCCGTCGCCGCGCCACTCAACCACGGCCCGATGCGTGTGCCCGCATACGGCGACCTGGGCCCCACGCGGAATCTCCTCGCGATAATGCGCCACGCCAAAACGCACGCCGTCGACGGTAAACACCGCCGTTTGACCCACCTCGGGCTCGTAATCGTAATAAAAATCGTTGTTGCCCAGCACGGCGTGGACCTCCGGGGCGCTGACACTCAGCTCTGCCCAGTCCGCCTCCGATGTCAAATCGCCCGCGTGCACCAGCACGTCGCAGCCCGCAAGCGCCGCCCGCAACTCGGCCGACAGATGCCCGTGCGTATCCGAAACGATGTCTACTCGTATCGCCATTACAGATTCAACGCCTTCTTGAGCGGCACCACGCGCCGGCGCGACACCGGAATCCGCTCGTCGATATTCTTCATTCCCAGCTGGATCGCGCCGGACGCGAGCGTCTCCACATCCTCGACGTTGGTCAGGTTCACGATATAGCGGCGATGCACGCGGAAAAAGCCGAACTCAGACAACCTCGTCTCGAACTGCGCGAGCGACGTCGTGGAAAGGAAACGGTCATCCCCCGTGTAGATACAGGAGTAATCGTCCTTGGCCATGATGAAGCGAATTTGATCCACGGGAATGAGGACCTTGCGACCGCCTTTTTCCACCGGGATGCGCTCGATAGTCGCCGAGCCCGAAACGACCTCCTCGCTTTCGGCCGCCATGGCGGCAGCCGCCGCCTGACGTGACTGCACGCGCTCGATGGCGCGGTCCAGGCGAGCCTCCTCGACGGGCTTCATGAGATAATCCACCGCGTCGACCTCGAACGCCTCCACCGCGTGGTCGCTGTAGGCGGTCACGAACACAATCGACGGCGGATTCTTGAGCTTGTGCAGCGCCTCGGCCAGTTGCAAACCCGAGGCGCCCGGCATGGAGATGTCGAGAAACACGACATCGACGCGCACCTCCATGAGCATTTCGATGGCCGAACGCACACTCGATGCCTCGTAGATGGTGCCCATCTCACCCGTCTGCTCGAGCAAAAAGCGCAACTCGGAGCGCGCTGGCGCCTCATCGTCCACAATCATCGCACGTAGCATAAGTACAAGTGCCCTTCCCATCCAACCGAACACGGCCCGGCGCCGATGCGCCGCCGTTATGGCCGTGACGTCTTGCTAGCTTCCATCATACATGCTTCCCGACAAATCGAGATGCAACAGGATCGCGGTGCCCTCACCCGGCGCGGACTGCACGCGCGTGAACGACTTGGGACCGTAGAAGCGCTTGATGCGCTCGGAGATGTTATGCATGGCAACGCCCGCGCCGCCGCCTTGGGGCGCGCTCGTGTCGGGCACGGGGACCGCCAGGTTGAACAGGCGCGCAGCGGTGTCTTCGTCCATGCCCATGCCATCGTCGCGCACCTCGATATCCACCGCCGAGCCCTCGGCATTGTGCACCGCGATGTCGATATGCAGCGGCCCTTCGTCGGACATGGCATGACGCACCGCGTTTTCCACCAGCGGTTGAATCACGAAGGCGGGCACGAGGACGTCCTCGATCCCCTCCGCGGCATCCACCGTAACCACGATGCGGTCCTCGCCGAAGCGCGCCTTCTCGAACTTGAGATAGCGCATGGTTTGCACCAGCTCGCGCTTGACCGGAATGAGCGATCCCGAGTTGTCGAGCGTGGCGCGGTAGAACTGGGCGAACTCGCGCAGCAGCTCGCGGGCACGCAGGGGCTCGGTGCGGGTGAGCGCGGCGATGGTGTTCAGCGTGTTGAATAGGAAATGCGGGTTGATTTGCGCCTGCAGGGCGCGGACCTCGGCACGGGCGGTGAGCTCGGCTTGGCGCTCCAGCTCGTGGATGGCAAGTTGCGCCGAGAGCAGCTCGGCAAAGCCGGAGGCGAGCGCGTACTGTGTGCGGTTGACATCGCGCGCGGAGCGGAAATAGAACTTGAGCGTGCCCACGGCCTTGCCGCGCACTTTAAGCGGCGTGATGATGCCCGCCGGAATGTGTCGGCGGCCGCCCTTGCCATAGGCGCCCAAACCATCCTGCGCACTCGTGAACGACTGCGCGATGCCGTGCTCAATCACGTAGCGCGTGGCAGGCGTGTGGATGGACGAGCCCGCGGGGAACTCATCGGCCAGCTCGCCCACGCAGGCGAGCACCGTGGACTCATCGGTCACGGCGACGGTCATGGCACGCGTCTCGGGCAGCAGGCGGCGGCAAATCATCTCCGCGCTCTCGCGCGTGAGGCCGTTGGTGATGTCCTCGAGCATGTCCGAAGCGATGGCGAGCGTCTGCTCGGTGTACTGCGCGCGCAGCGTATCCGGGCTCAGGCACAGCAGGCCAAAAATCACCAGGAACACGATGAGCAGCGCCGTGGCGACCATCCTGGTAACGGGCTCCATGCCAATGGCGGCGGCGCAGCCAAAATAGATGGCGAGCACCACCGCCAGCACCGCCGCGATGGTGCGCAGCAGCGAGATGGAGTCGATGAGCCGCACCACGATGGAGGATGCGCGGCGATGGGCGCGATCGAGCGGCTTCATTGGGCCTCGCCTTCCTGCGTCGCGGGCTGCGGCGCGGTGTCTTCCGGCGAGCGCACAGCGGCGTCGGGCGCCGGAGCCGCAGCGGCGATGCCGGGCGAAGACGCGGCACGAGGCGTCGAGGCCGCCCCCTCCAGCACGGCAGCAAGCTTTGCATCTCGCCACAAGCCGTTCATGATGGCCGGCCAGAAGCTCTGGAAACGCAGGTAGTTGCCGGCATTTTCACGAGCATAATCCTCGGCCTCGGCGATGCCATGACGCCAGATGCGCCAATATCCCGCGTGCTCGCGCGTGAACAGGGCGCGGGCGAGGGCCGTCTTGCGCACCCGCTCATCGAGTCCCGCAGAGATCCACGGGCCTGGATACGGCATGAGCGAGGTCGCCAGCACGGGGTTCAAATCGCGCCGGCGAGCCGCATGCGCGAGCTTGGCGCGCTCGTAATACCAGCGATACACGTTCTGCATGAAGCGCGGCGACTCCTCAAGCTGCACGGGCGGCAGATGCTTGACCACCCAGGCGTTGTCAAACCATACGTCCATGCCAAGCAGGCGCATGCTGAACAGGTAGTCGAGATCCTCGCCGCGCGTGATGTACGGGTCGAACGCCACGCGCGAAAACGCCCGCGCATGCAGGGCGAAGCAACCGCCGCACACGTAATTGGAACGAGAGATGCGCGTGGCGCGCAGGGCTTGCTCCATCCAGCGATTGAACTCGATCCGTTTGGTCCACCATCGGCTCGTAAAACCGGTCTTTTTCACCGTGCTGGCCAGCGGCGAGCCTTCCCTGTTGTAGAAATAGCCGCTTTTGGCCAAAATCGGCAGCCCTTGGCGCGTCTGCTGACCCAAGCCATACAGCGCCTTCTCCATGAAATCGGGCGCGAGCACCACCTCGTCATCGTCCAAAAAGACAACGGCATCATGGCCGAGCACGGCCGCCGCAGCCAGCCCCATGTTGCGAATGGCGCCGTAGCCGCGCAGGCTCACCGCCTCGCCGCGGATCTTGGGCGCAAGCTCGCTCACGCGCTCGACGATCGCCGCCGCCTCGCGCTCACACACAAGCGTGGAGCGGATGGAGGGATGGGCCGCCAAGATGGCCCGAACGCGCGCCTCGATGGCAGGCTCGGCGCCAAGCGGGCACACCAGCAGCACGATGACACGGGGCAGGCCGCGCACCTGCTCAAGCGAAGAAAGGCAACGGTCGAGCTCGGCGCGGTCGGCCGTCGGCGCGGAAGCATGGTCGTAGGCGCCTGGGGCATTGAGGGACGCGTCGTCTTGCGCCCAATAAGATGGAATCACAATTGTCGGATTCATTGGGCCCTCCCCACCGCAGGCATGTGGCGCGTGCGCACCCGGGCGCTACCGTGCGCCCGCTCCTCTACCGGCGCCCGCCCGCTTGGGCCTCGCGCTTAAACAGCGGCGTGTTCGCCAGCGCACGCGAGAGCGGAAGGGCCAGTACATACATGATAACCGCTTCGCCCACACCCGTGGCGACCAAGCCAAACAGATACATGAGCGGCCAGGCGCCATCGAGCGAGATAGACGTGAACGGGATGGTGTAAAAGCCGATCCCCTGGAGCATGAGCGGCAAATACGCCGGGACAATGAGCGCGTTGGCAAGCACCGGGCCGGCGAGCGCCAGCGCAGGACGACGGCGCATCTTCCAGGTGAACAGGGCACCAAGGAAGGTGGCCAGCGAGCCGAACACCACGTCGAGCATGCCGAGCATGCCCGCGCCCGACAGCGCGATGTTGGCGACGTTGGCGATGGCGCACCCCAGCGTGAGCCCCGGAATGGCCGCCGGTGTGAACAGGGCCAGCACGCAGAGCGCCTCACTCACTCGGAACTGAATGGGGCCCCAGGCCAAGCTGCCCAAAAAGAGCATGGTCATGAGGGTTGCCGCCGCATACGCCGCCGCGATCACGCCCACGCGCGCAATGTTGTTTGTATCCTGCTTCATCTGTTGCCACCTTTACGAAATGAGGGCTTTACTGACCACCAGCAAAGCCCTCATCCAAGGCACATGTCATCGCAAAGACGGTCCGGCGGTCGCGTCCGGGTACCGTGCGGCCCAGCGAGCGCGTCCCGGCAACCGGCGCGAACCGGAAGGGGCGTACAACCGCTTGCCGCATGCAATGCGATCAGGCGCCCGCAGCATTCTGCAGGCGGGAGAGCTTTACTAGCATGACAAGGCCCACCACTAGCAGAATCCCGATGGAAAGCACTCCTAAAGAAGGATTCGCCGTGAGCGATGTCACCACCGATACTAGCAGAGTTCCCATGACGCTCGCGTAGCGCCCGAAAATATCGAAGAAGCCGTAGTACTCGTTGGCTCGATCCTTGGGGATGAGCCGGCCGAAGTAGCTGCGCGAAAGCGCCTGGATGCCGCCCTGGAACAGGCCCACGAGCACCGCCAAGATCCAGAACTCCACCGCGCTTTTGAGGAAGAACGCCGCGAACAGCACGATGGCAACATAGGCGGCCACCGCGATGATGATCATGCGCAGTGTGCCGTACTTGCCAGCAAGCTTGCCGTACGCGATGGCCGACGGAAACGCCACGAACTGCGTCACGAGCAGCGCGAGCACGAGCTGTGTGGAATCGATGCCCAGGCTCGAGCCGTAGCTCGTGGCCATGGAGATCACCGTGTGCACGCCGTCGATATAGAAGAAGAACGCCACCATGAAGATAAGCAACGCGCGGTCGGCCGCGATGCGACGGCACGTGACGCCCAGCCCCTGGAACGTCTTGGCGATGTTGTGCAGCACGCCCTCGACGCCGCCCTCGCGTTCCTTGCCGTGGCGATGCTGGTAGGTGCGCAGTAACGGCACGGTGAAGCACAGCCACCAGATGCCCGTGATGACGAAAGACAGGCGCGTGCACAGCATGGTATCCAGGCCAAGCAGGCCAGGCCCGCCAAAGATGAGACCCAAGCACAGCAAAAACGGCAGCGTGGAGCCAACGTAGCCCCAGGCATAACCCGAGCTGGAAACGGCGTCCATGCGCTCGTCGGTGGTGACGTCGGTCAGCATGGCATCGTAGAAGGTCATGGACGAATTGAGCCCGATCGTGCACAGCACGTAAACGATAAGGAACGGCAGCGCTGCCATGGGGATGGCCTGGGCAAAGCACAGAATAAGCCCCGTGAAGAAAAAGCCCGTGAAGAACTTGATCTTGTTGCCTGCGTAATCGGCCAGCGAGCCCAGAATGGGCATGAGCAGGGCCACCGTGAGGCTCGCGATGGTCTGCGCGTTGGCCCAGGCGCTCACCAGCTCGGCCGGATGCGCACCGGTATTGATGGCGTTGAAATAGATGGGCACGATTGAGGTGTTGAGCAGCACGAGGGCCGAATTGCCCACGTCGTACATGACCCAGTTGCGTTCCATCTTGGTGTATTTGAATGCCATGAGGGCGTTCCCCGCTTCCCGCTTTATACAGCAATGGCCCTATGATACGCCCGTTGTGGGGGTTCTTTTGTAAGGAATTGGACAACAATCGCAAAGTGTCACGTTAACTGCAGGTGCGTCGGGATGACGGGGGCAGGCCAGATTGCAAGCCGGGGGGGGATCGGACCGTCACACAGCAAAGGGTTCGGGTTTGGGCCATCCGCGTAACAAAGGTTCTGGTCCTGGCCATCCATACAGCAAAGGGTTTGGGTTTGGACCGTCCATGCAACAAAGGGTTCGGCTTTGAGCCGTCTGGCTGCCAAAAACGCCTTCAAACGGTCCAAACCCGAACCCTTTATGCAAGCGGGCCGCAGCGCACCTTCATTGCGTGCACCGCGAACCGAACCTCACGTCGCCATCGCCCGAACAGCCGCAGCCCCGGCAGCATTGACGGCCTACGACGCACCCTCGTTGCAAGCGCGTCGCAAGCCCGTCCCGGCCACGCGGATGGCCGAAACCCGAACCCGGGTCGCGTCCGCTACGCGGTAATGTAGTGCGGCAAAGTGCAGTCGTGCTCGTCGCAGGGGACTTCGGTCACTTCCTGCTCGGCAAAGGCAACGCCCACCACGAGGCAGCCCTCGCGAAGCTGCGGCAGGTAGCGATCGTATACACCGGTGCCGTAGCCCAGTCGCCGACCCTCGGCATCAAAAGCTGCGGCAGGGATGATGGCCATGTCGATTTCGCTGGGCGGCACAACCGGAAAACGCGTGTCGTCCTTGGGCGGAATGCTGCCCTTGACGCGCGACGGGATGAAACGCCGACGCGAACCTGTGGGCGTATTGGTGAACTGCTGATGCTCATCGGCAACCGCCGGCCCCCACGGCTTGCGCGGATCCACGATGAACGGCACGCTGCCGCCCACGTAGTTCAGGCAGGAAACGCTGCGCATGCACATCGTGCCCGCCGAGCGATCGTTTACGCGGTCTTTATCCCTGGGCGTCATGCAGGGAAACGCGATGCGGTACCCCAGCGCGTAGGCGCCGCGGATAAAGCGATCGAGGTCGACCTCGAACCGCAAGGCGGCATACACCGAAATCGTGGCGGGGCGGCCGTTGCGCCCTTTGATACCACTCGCCTGCAAATACGACAGCAGCTGGTTGCAAATCTCGCGCGAACGAGCCGAGCGCGTGGCCGGCCGCAGCTCCTGACGGCGCGAAAGGGCCTCGCGGCGCACGGCGTCTTTGGCCGCCAACAATGCAGCCGCGGCCTCGGCCTTGCGCGCCTCCTCGGTCTTTCGCACTGCCTCGGCATCATCGGCACCGTCGGAAGAAGCCTTGGCCGTGTCGACCTTGGATGCCTTTGGCGCCTTGGGCGTGGAGGCTCCGGATGCCACGGTTGCAACCCCTTCGGGCGCCGCAGCCGCATCGGGACCCGCCGCCTCGGGCGTCTCCGCTGCAGAAAGAGCCGCGTCCTCAATGGCGGCGACCGACGCAGACGTAGCATCCGTCACGATGGCTGCATCGGACGCCGCAGCAATCGCGCCTGCGACGGTCTTGTCATCGGCGGATGCAACAGCAGCTCCATCCGCAGCCGCAATCTCCGGCTCTGCAGTTGGCTCCTCGGCAGTCGCCGAAATATCAACCGGCACATCGAATGGCAGCATCTCAGTGAGATGCTCACCCGCCTGGCCCGCCGCCGCGTGCTTCGTTGCCATCGTATCCGCCTTCCGTCGTCGTTGCTCGCTCGCTATTGTACGCCATCGGTCACGCCGCCCGGAGCGCCGCTCCGCATGCACGTCACACCCATCGCGCCAGCCGCATCTGAGCCGCTTCCCCACATGGGGCCGCCTCCCCGCCCGCGACCACCGCATCCCGCAGTGGCTCGTATGCACGCACCAGATCATCCAGGCGCATCCGCGCGTTCGCTGCGCTCGTCGAGGGCAACGCCACCATGTCGATCCCTCGCTCGGCCAAAAGCTCGCCATGAAAGCGACGGCACAACGCGGCGGCGCGCCCGCCCGTGGTGCACACAAGCCCCACGGGCGCCACGTCGAGCACACGCCGCAGGTCATTCGGCACCGGCCGAGCGATACTCGCGTCGCTCGCCCCAGCGATCTCGCAGGAGGCGAGCACATCCCACAGCGCAATCCCGCGCTCGAGCGCAAAAGCCCGCCGCGCATCGTTTGCAACCAGTGCGCGGTCCGGCAAGCCGAACAGGCGCTCCATCACCCGCCAAAACCGGTTTTGCGGATGCCCGTAGTAAAACCCAACCTCACGCGAGCGCGGCGAGGGCATCGTGCCCAGTACGAGCACACGCGAATCGGCACCAAACACCGGCTCGATGGTGTGTTCAACGCGCGCGACCTCCACAGTAAACTTAGCCCAGCAGGTCCACGGGCACCAGGTCGGCGCCGCTCGCCTCGATCAGCTCGCGCCCGCCGAACACACACAGCGGTGCCTCAGCGGCCACCTGCGCCACGGCGTCGGCCAGCACGCGCACGTCCTGCGGCGTCGTTGCAAGCAGCTCATCGCGCATCTGCTCGCGCCACCCTGCGGCCCGCTTGGTGAAATACTCGCCGTTCTGACGTTTGGTGAGCGCATAGGGCTTGAGCGGCGTGTCGCATCCGGCCGCGCAGCTCACGATGAAGCCCTCGAACGTCGCTGGATCAGGATCGAAGCCCGACAGCCACGCACCCGCGCGCGCAATTCGCTCCAGCGACGGGTCGATGGCCGGGTCGCGATAAGTGTAGAACCCAAACTGACGATCGAGCATCGCGCGGAACCCGCAACCGTAGGCGCCCCCCTTCACGCGAATCTCGTTCCACAGGTAGTCGTACGAAAGCACCTGAGACACCACGCTCCACGAACCGTGCCCCACGAGCTCCAACCGCCGCGGATCGATGGCGCGGGCGACAAAGCACACATCGCTCGGGATGATGAACGCCTCGCGGCGCGGCTCGGGCCAGGGCACATAGAGTTCCTTGGCAGGAGCCGTACGAGCGCTCAGCCCCAGGTTGCCCGCCGCCCGCCAGAAGCGCTCGTAGTCCCCATCGGAGCCGGTAAAGCTCACCGTGGTGCCCGTCGAGGTGAACACGCGTGCCTGCAGCTCGCGCAACTTGTCGCATAGCTCGGCTTTCCGCTCGTCAAAGTGCTCCAGCAGCTCGCGCACGAACCGATAGAAATCGACGCCCGAGAGCTGCTGGGCCACGATCCCGCCAGGCGAGGTGTAGGAGTACGCACGAGCAAGCGCCGCAGCGTGTCCATTGTTGATAAAACCCTGCTCCATGCCGATGCGCATCTGCGTGAGCACATCGCGCATGCGATCGGTGTCCTCGAACAGCGTCGTGGCCCACACCTCGCGCGGGATGCTCGCCAGCGCATCGATCTTCTCGCTCAGGGCGCCGGCCGCCACGGTGAGCATGGGTCGCGCCAAGCGCCAATCGGGCTGGCTCATGACCTCGCATTGGAAGGACAGGAAACCCAGGTTGCGACCAATGTAGCTATCGAGTTCGGCGGCCGTGCGCCGCTCGGTGGAGAGTTGTTGCATCAGGGCCGCCATCAGGCGCGCATACGGCAGCTCGGCAAAGGAGAGATGCGACAGGTCGAAGTAGTACAGCGCATAGGCGAGCTGGCGCGTGGGGATGTCGTGCTTGAGGCACGGCAGCGGCGTCGTGGCGTCCACGGTGAGCGTGGGCTCGGGGCGCGACGGACCGATGTCGGACACGTGCAGGCGCGGCAGCGTTGCCTTGGCCTCAGGCGTGTCCTCGGCTTCCTGCTGCACGCGCAGCGCAGTCTCGGAATCCACGATGCCCTGCAGCTCCGCGGGGGCAAGCGACGCCTTCTTGGCTGCAAGCTCGTCCTCCTCGCCGGCATCCTCCGCACGCACGTCGTCCTCGACGGGTACGAGCTCCACCAGCGCGCGATGCCCGCTCTCAAGCACGATCTCGCGCAGCAGATCCTCAAAGTAGCCGGTATCCAGCTCTTTGCGCAGCTCGGCGTAGATGGGGCCATACTGCAGGCCGAGGATAATGTCATCGTCGTTGTAGAGCCAGGTGCCCAGCGCATCGCAGGCGATGGCAACACCGTCGGCATAGCCGTAATCGCGCTGACGCAGGTCGTACTCCTCGCTGGCGAGCACGGCCTCGAGACGATCGCGCGGGATGCCCTCCTCCACCAACCGCTGGCACTCGCCCTCAAACACGCAACGAAACTTGTCGGCCACCTCGGGCTTGGCATTCTGCACCATGATGAGCTCGTAGGGCTGCAGGCGATCGCCCGCGGTGTAGCTCACGATATTGCCGCCCAAATCGGCCGCCATCAGAGCCTTTTTCACCGGCGCCTCGTTGGAACCCAAAATGGCATCGAACACGATGTCGGCAGCCACGAGGCGCTTGCGGTCGTGTGCGGTGCCGATCACGTACGCCAGTCCGACCATGGCGTTCTCGGGCGTGGTGCGCATCGTCACGCGCTCATGGTCGCATACGACGGGTGCCTGCAGATCAAGCGGGTTGGGCGCGCCCGCGTGCGCCTTCGAAACGAGGGATTCGCGAGAGAGGAACTCCTCGTCCAAAAACGTGAGGAAGCGCTCGGGGTTCAGGTCGCCATACAAGGTGATGTAGCTGTTGGCCAGGCTGTAGTGGCGCGCGTGCGTGTCGAGAAACTCCTCGTAGGTGAGGCTCGGAATGGCGCGCGGGTTGCCACCGGACTCGCACGCGTAGGCGGTGTCGGGGAACAGCGCGCGGTTGATGGCGTTGTCCAGCACGTCCATCGGATCGGACAGGGCGCCCTTCATCTCGTTAAAGACCACGCCGTTGTAGCGCAGCGCGCCGTCCTCGAGCGCGGCGCCCTCGGGCACGTCCAGCTCATAGTGCCAGCCCTCCTGCTGGAAAATGGCGGGTTTGGCGTAAATCGCGGGATTGAGCACCGCGTCCATGTAGACGCTCGCGAGGTTGATGAGGTCCTGCTCGTTGGTGGAGGCAACCGGGTAAACGGTCTTGTCCGGATAGGTCATGGCGTTCAGGAACGTCTGCATGGAGCTCTTGATGAGGTCCACGAAGGGCTCCTTGACCGGATAGCGCTCCGACCCGCACAACACGGAGTGCTCGAGAATGTGGAACACGCCGGTGTCGTCGGCCGGGGGCGTTTTGAACGCGATGGAGAACGCCTTGTTCTCGTCCTCACAGGCCAGGTAGAGCAGGCGAGCGCCAGAGACATCGTGGCGCAGGACGTACGCGTCGGCATCGAGCTCGTCGATGCGCTCGCGACGCTGCACGGTAAAGCCGAAGGCCGCGCAACCCGGCCGCAACAACGAGGCCGCCCGGGCGCACGGACTGGCAATCGTCTGACTGGCATCCACGTTGGAACAGGTCGAAACGGGCGCTACGTTGGTCATATAGCTGATCTCCCTATGGTACGGCCGCGCGCAAGGTGACGCAGCGCATCTATTGACTGGGGCCAGTATACCCGTCCCTGCGGACAGATTTTTTGCCCGCCATCCCCGCTCGCAAGCAATTTCGCCCCCCCCGGCAACCGCGAATCCCCAAGCAGCCGCAAACGGCAAAACGTGCGCTCGCACGCCATCTCCGCCCGGCCACCCACCCTCACGGCCGATCCCGTTCAACTTTTTTCCTTCGCCGCACAAAGAATCGAACCTTACCGTGCAACGGGCAAGCATCTATCGTGTCCCATAAGGAAGGAGGCCCGCCATGAGCATCAACCGAAACACCACGACCATCCTCACCGCGCTCATTGAGGGGGGGGGGTAATGTCTCGGCGCTCGACCTTTGCAGTAGCCTCACCATCACACGCCCCGTATTGCTCTATCACATAAAGGAGCTCAATAAAGAGCTGCATGCCCATCGCCTGCCCAGTGTCACGCTCAACGGCGATCAGCTCGCACTCGCGCCGTGGGATCACGAACGCATCGATGCCTTCATGGCTAGCGTATCCCAAACGAACTACGTGTTCCTCAAAGAGGAACGCCACGATCTCATGTTACTGCTCACCGCCCTGAGCCCCCGCCCCATCACGAAAAGTTATCTCAGCGAGTTCTTCTCCATCAGCCGTAGCACGGTCACATCGGACATCGCCAGCTTTCGTGAGCGCCTGATGCCGCGCAATATCCTTATTTCCTCGCAGGCAAACAATGGGTATCGCCCGCAAGGCGATGAGGGTGCCATCCGCTGGCTCGTCATGGACGCTTGGTATCGCCTCAGCAGCGGAACCACCTCCACCATGGCCCGCAACGTTCTAGACCTCTCCCTTCTTGAGCGTATGGGGCACGACCCGCTCCCATCGGCTGCGTCGCCACTTACTCAGCTTGCCGCCCTCCTGCAAACCGCCGTGCTCAAGGCGCAGGAGCACAGCGATAAGCCTTTGCGCTACTACCTGCTTGATGAGCTTGCGCCCCACCTGGCAGTTGTCGTGCTTCGAAGCGATGACGGAACCGTAGCGCCATGCTTCGACCTCGCACTTACCGACACCCCCGAATGGCGCATCGCGGCGTCCGTCCTCATGCGCCTCAACGACCTCGGACTGACCGTCTCAAACAAAGAGCAGCCTTACATCGCGGCGCTTCTTCGCGGCGAGCGCGTGTTTGCACGCGACGACCCCGACAATGCCACGGATGCCCTCGCCCTATCGGTTGCATCGTCGCTGATCTCGCTCTTTGAGCAGCACATGTGCACGAGCATCGAGGCGCGCGACGATTTCTCTGCCAAGCTCCTGCCCCATGTGCGCGCCATGCTCGTCCGCGCTGCGTTCCACCTCAAGATCCCGACATCCATCACGAAATTTGTCACCGAGCGTCATCCCGCCCTCTTCGAGGCCACCGCGCTTGTCGCCTCGCTCATGAACGGCCCCCTCCCACTCGACCTCGAAGATGATGAGATCGCCGGCCTATGCGTCTATTTCGGTAGCCAAAATGTTACAACCCGGCATTCCGGTGCGCCACGCGAGACGTCCCGTAAACGGCACGTCCTCATCGTGTGCGCAGGCGGCATCGGGACATCGCTCATGGTCAAACAGCAGCTGACGCGCATCCTGGGCACAAGCTGCAGGTTCTCCATGTGCACCCTGTATGACCTACCAGCCAGCGCGGCATTCGACCTCATCGTATCGACCGTCCAAATCGATACGCCAACGACGTTAAGCCCCCACACACTCCTCGTCAGCCCCATCATCTCCCCTCAGCAAGAGCGTGAGCTCCTTGAATGGGGCGTGCGCACCGCGTCGAACTCCCCGAGCACGCGCGAGCTCACCTCAATCATCGAGCAGTACGTCAGCGGCCCAAACGTGTTGCGCCTCCTACACGATATCAACGACTACCTCGTTGGGGGCGGCGCGCCCCAGCAGCACGCCCTGCATCTGCTCGACATCCTCACGGCCAACCGCATCGACCTGGTCGACACACCGCTCTCGAGCGCCGAGGCCATCCGACTCGGCTGCGCGCCGCTCGTGCGCGGCGGCTTTGCCACCGATGCCTATGCCGACGAGATCCTAGCCTACATCGCGGAGTATGGCATGTATGCCGAATGCCGCCCCGGCATCCTCATCGCCCATGCGCGCCCCGGAAGCACCTGCCTTGGCACGGCCATGTCGCTCAGCATCTTTCGAGCGCCTGTGTCCTTTGAGACTTTGGGCTCCTCGATTCGCGTCATGTTCACCCTCGCCGCCGTGGACGATGACCGCCACCTGCCAGCCATGCGAGAACTCATGACGCTGCTTTCCTCCCCGGAGACGTGCGAGGCGCTTCGCACGTGGGTCGACAACACCCCTGAAGCCCTCTATCTCTATCTCGCCTCAAGACTTCAATCCAACCAGGCCAGGTAGCTCCCCGCATCGCGGGTGAAATACAACGGCGACCACAAGTAGAAAGGAACGTCGCAATGAGAAAGATACGCGTACTCGTATCGTGCGGAGGAGGCATAGCAACCTCCACGTTTGCAGCCGATGAAATTGGAAAAATCGCCAAGCGCCTCGGCATACCGGTAGAGATCTCCAAACACCCCCTTGCCGATGTCAAGGCAATCGGCAAGGAGTTCGACATTTGCTTTGTCACGTCGAAATTCTCCCGCGATATCGGTTGCGAGATCGTCTCTGTAGGCGGGCTCATCACGGGACTCGATGAAGAAGGGGCTATCCGCAAAATCGAAGACGCTCTCGTGCGCGCCCAGGAGCGCACAAACAGCTAACCCACCCAGCAAGGGAGGTCATACACCATGGAAATCATCGATGCGATCGTCCAATTCGTTATGGACATCGGTGGCGGGGTGTTCCTGCCGATCATCATCACGCTTATGGGTATCGTGTTCAAGCTCGGCCTGTTCGATTCCATGCGCAACGGCCTACGCGTCGGTGCCGGCTTTTTGGGAATCAACGTCGTGCTCAACATGCTGGTCGCCGGCATCCAGCCGGTCGTTGACCACTATTCCGGCCTTGGAGACGGCAGTGGCTTCACCGTTATCGACATCGGCTGGGAGGGCATGAGCGCCATCGCATGGTCCACCTCATTCGCTCTGCTCATCGTGCCGCTGGCGATGATCCTCAACTACATCCTGCTCAAGGTACGCTTCACCAAGACGATGGATATCGACGTGTGGAACTACTTCCACGTCATCATCGGCGGATCGATGCTCTACTACATCCTGACGCTCGCAGGCGTCGAAAGCGGCGTGGCCTATGCCGCCGGCGTGGTCTTTGCGCTTGGCACCTTCGTCGTCGTTCTCAAGTTCGCGGACTGGGTCGCGCCGCGCTGGCAGGCGTACTACGACCTACCCGGCACCACCTGCTGCAACAACGACGCCATCTATCTATGGGGCATCAACATGGTCGTCTGCAAGATCATCGACAAGATCCCCGGCCTCAACAAGGTGAGCGTCAACGTCAGCTGGTTCTCCGACAAGCTGGGCTCCTTAGGCGAATCATCCGTGCTCACCTTTATCGTCGGCATCATCCTCTCGGTCATTACGCAGCAGTCTCCGTCCAACGCGCTCACGGTCAGCGTCACGCTTGCGGCGGCGGTCATCCTCATGCCGAAGGTCGTCAGCCTGCTCATGGAGGGCCTCTCCCCCGTTTCCCGCGCAGCCAGCACCTACTTCAAGAACAAGCTGGGCGATGACTACGAGATCAACATCGGCATGGACGAGGCGCTGTGCCTGGGTGACGAGACGGGCATCGAGCTCGTGGGCATCATGATCCCCATCACCATGCTCATCGCCTTCTTGCCCGGCATCTCGATGTTCCCCATCTCGACGTTGGGCTCCCTGATTTACATCACCTGCGCCGCGTCCCTGTTTGCCAATGGCGATGTCTTCCGCAACCTGATCTCTTCCATCGCGATCGTCATCTACAAGTCGTTCGTGAATAGTTGGATGGCTCCCGTCGCCACCATGCTCGCCTTCCAAGCCGGATACATCGACAGCATGTCCACGCTCGTGTCGGGTTCCACCACGGCCGAATTCAACTGCGTGCTCGTAGGCATACTCGGCAAGTTCCTGCACGTCTGGTAACCCCGTCCCACGCGCTCGAGAGAGGAGAAGACGATGGCATCCCGCACACTGCCCACCCCAAAGGCAAAGACGCTAAACGCCCCGGCGACCCTTCGCGTTCGCCGCGATGTCGGCATACGCTATTTCGCCTCGGGACTTCTGATGTGCGCCGCGGCAGCGGCCGTATTCGCCATCAGACCGGCGCAATTCGGGAAATCGTACTACGACCTGTTTTTCTACGTGGCAACGGCTGCCATCGCCCTTCTCTCGATCGCCCGATGCAAAACCTGCAACCTGAGCATCTCGTCACAAGAACTGCGATTCTACAACGGGATCATCGATACGAAGCGTATCCCGGTGAGCGATATCGAGCGCGTTGAGTACAACCCCGAGATCCGCATCCGCATCTATATGCGCTCGAGCGGCAGGCGGACGGTCGTTCACAAGCTCCCCAACGTCTTTTCCGCCGAGGAGACCGCCGATCTGCTCGGCTGGCTCGAACGCGAACACCACGTGCCAGTCGAGCACATCACGCGACACGTGTAGCGCACCCACATCCAACACGCATTTGGAGGCACCATGATAGAAGTCCTTGCCCTGACGGGGCATGCAAGCACCTGGAAGGAGGCCCTGGGGCTCACCGCACGCGCACTGCATGACGCCGGTTGCGTTAAAGGCACCTTCCTTGCAAGCTGCGTCGAACGCGAGCGACGCTACCCCACCGGCCTCACCGATGCGTGCCCCGTGGCAATCCCGCACACCACCGAGAATCAGGTTTTGCGCGATGCGGTCTGCGTACTGCGCCTCGATGCCCCTGTCCAATTCCAAAGCATCGAGGACCCCTCGCAGCCTGTTCAAGTGCGCTATGTCATCAACTTGGCCCTACGCGATGGCAACGAGCACCTCTCGTTCCTCCGATCCCTCATCACCGGCATCAAGCAGTCGGGATTTTTTGAGCGCATCGACGCATGCCCTGCAGAAGGGCTTGCCGACTGGCTTTCAACCACCCTGTTCAGCGATTCACACACAGAAAGGTAATCAACATGTGGCTTCGCGATGTTTTTGGAACTGACAAACCGGTCATTGGCATGATCCACATGCAAGCCATGCCAACTGACCCGAAATACCAGGCCGAGCTCGGCATTGAGCACATTTTGGAATCAGCTCGCAACGACCTGCGCGCCCTGCAGGATGCCGGGTTTGACGGCGTGCTGTTTTGCAATGAGTTTGCCATTCCCTACACCTCAGACGTGCAGCCAATCACCGTCGCCACGATGTCGTCGGTCATAGGCCAGCTCAAGTCGGAAATCACCGTGCCTTTTGGCATCACCGTCGCGAACAATAGCATGCTGGCGTTTGACGTGGCCCTCGCCACGGGTGCGACGTTCGTGCGCGGCATCCTGCACGGAGCACATGCCGGCGTCTACGGCGTCTCCGATGTCGATCCCGGTGCCGTGGAACGCCACCGCTTCGCCATTGGAGCCGGCGGCATCAAGACCATGACCGCCATCATCCCCGAGGGGACGCAACAGATCGCCGAACGCCCGATCGAGAAGGTCGTTAAAACACTCGCATTCAACCTCGCCCCCGACACCATCCTGATTTACAGCGACAACCCGGGCGCAGCAATTGACAAGAGCCTTGTGGAAACCGTCAAGGCGCACACCGACATCCCCGTCCTCGCGAGTAACGGCGTCAAAGCGCAGACCGTTTCAGAGATTCTCTCCGTTGCCGACGGCTGCATCGTCGGCACGGGGATCAAGGTCGATGGCAACTTCTACAACCCCATCGACCCCGAACGGGCACGGGCACTCATGGAACGGGCACGCGCCGCACGCGGTGAGCAAGCATGCTGATCAGTCCATCGATCGCATCGGGCAACGTGCTGCGCCTGGCGGATGAAATCGCATTTTGCGATGAGCACTTCGATGCCATCCATCTCGACATTGCCGACGGCGTTGCCGTGCGCGACATTTCCTTCGGCTTTAAGGCGTGCGCCGAAGCGTGTCGGCTCTCTACTGCATCGAGCAAGACGATTCACCTGGAAATTGACAACCCCGTGGCCCATCTCGACCATGTGCGACAATGTGATGCTGATATGGTGTTCATCCAAACCGACCACGTTGCCGACCCCCTCGCCGTGCTCGACCGGTACCAATCGGCCGGAATCCCCACGGGGGCCAACATCAGCTGCGACGACATGCGACGACGGCACCTCAACGATATCCTCGTCCGCGTTCGGGGCGTGCTGGTCGGCACCACCTCCCACGATGACAAAACACAAGCGTGCCTGCCCGACATGCTCGAGTTCGCACGGGAGCTTGCCGAAACCGGACAGCACGAGGTCTGGATCGACGGCGGCATCACGGAGGAAATCGTGCGCAGTCTCTCGACATCGCGCATCCACGCAGCGGTTTTGGGCCGCGCCGTCTTTGGCGATAAAGCGCATGCCGTCGAGGCATTTTGCCAAAACAGGTGAGTACGTTATTCTTGGCAACGACCCCAACGACCAAACGATCTGAAGCGAGGGTGCAGTTTTGACTCAGCAGGACGACGTCTCTCCATCAACATGCCAGCATGAGTGCCGTGCCAACGTTGACGCCAGGCGCGAAGCCATGGGGCAGGCGTCGTCCATCAAGCCGGGGAGCGATGCAGCGGCACCCGCGCGAGCGGCGCGGCGCGGCATGCGCGAGCGCCTAAACGACCGCGCGTCGCGCCAGCTGCTGCTCGGCGTGCTCGCCACGTTATTCGGCGGCATCTTTTGGGGCTTCTCGGGGACGTCGGCGAGTTTTCTGTTCGACAACTACCACGTCGACACCGTTTGGCTGCTGAGCATTCGCCAACTGCTCGCCGGAGCCCTGTTCATGCTGGTCATTTTACTGCGCGACCGCTCGCGCCTGGTGCAGTTACTCAAGAGCCCCCATGACCTGGGCGTCATGGCGGTGTTCACGTTCATGGGCGTGTTCATCAACTCGTTCACGTACCTGCTGGCGGTGCGGTTCACCAACGCCGGAACCGCCACGGTGATGCAGTGCTTGCAGCTCGTGATCATCATGGGCTATACCTGCCTGCGTTCGCACCGCGCGCCGCGTCGTCGTGAGTTGGCGGGCCTGGTGCTCGCTTTTGGCGGCGCGTTCCTCATCGCAACTGGCGGCGACCCCACGTCGCTGGTCATTCCGCCCGAGGGCCTCACCATGGGTTTGCTGTCGGCCGTGGGCGCCGCCTGTATGTCCATTGTCCCCGCCAAGATCCTGCCTGTATACGGCTCCTCGATCGTAACGGGCACGGCGATGTTCACCTCCGGCGCAGTGCTGAGCGTGTTCGTGCAGCCCCTGCGCCATATGCCCGCGCTCGACGCACCCGGCTGGGTGGCGCTCGCGATCCTCGTGATCGTGGGATCGTTTTTGGCGTACAACCTCTACATGCAGGGCGTTAAGGACATCGGTAGCGTGCGGGCGAGCCTTATTGGCACCGTTGAGCCCGTGTCCGCTACAGTGACGAGCGCCCTGGTTCTGGGCACGGTGTTCGCCCCCACCGACATTATCGGCTTTGTTTGCATCATCGTGATGGTGTTTTTGACGGTGTAGGGGGGGTGCCCACCTGCCCCTTCCCCTGGCGTCACATCTCGGAGTCAATCGTCGGGCGCTGCGCGCACAGCGCGCACCGCTCCTCTTTCGCCCTGGACTGGTGCGCCGCAATCCGCTTGGCCGCACGGCACGGAGCGACCCGCTTTCGGGAGCGCGGGTACCCACGCGTCCCTGGAATGTGCCGCAAGTGCACACTGAAAATCAAAACTTCGCGAAATGTAGACCATTTTGGGAAAACTGGAAGTAGAAGCCAAAATCCGTCGAACAAAACCGCACGTCAAGCTCGTGTACCATAGTTGGCTACTTGCTGCTTGCTCAAATAAGTCTACATTTCGCGAAGTTTTACATATGGCTGCGGAAAACGATGCGCGTCAGCACGGGCCGGGCGTGCGAGCCGTCCACATATTGGCCGCTGGCGACGCCCTCCCGACGAGATGGCAACACACAGCCACTAACCCAACTTCGCAGCATCCCACAGCTCGTTAAGCTCCGCCGTTGAGAGCTCGTCGATGCGACGACCCCGCGCAAACGCGGCCTCCTCCATTGCCTTCCAACGGCTGCGAAACTTCGCCGTACTCGCCCGCAGAGCACTTTCGGCATCGATGCCCTCGCGTCGCGCCACGTTCACCAGGGCGAAGAGCATGTCACCGAACTCGAGCTCGCGCTCGGCGCTGCCAGGAACTTCCGCCTCGAATTCGGCACGCTCCTCGGCGACCTTATCCCACACGTCGGCGGTCGTCTCCCACTCGAACCCCGCGGCGGCGGCCTTACGCGACACCTTTTGCGCCTGCATGAGCGCAGGCAGCGCCCGAGGGACACCGTCGAGCAGGCCCTCGGGGCGCGCGTCGGCATCGCTAGCAACGGCAGCCTCGTCCTTCGATGCCTTCTCGGCGAGCTTCACGCTATCCCAAATGGCAAGCACCTCGTCGGCCGAGTCAGCCCGCGCCGTCGTGTCGCCGAACACGTGCGGATGACGGCGAATGAGCTTGGCGTTGATGTCGCGCGCTATGTCGGCCATGGTAAAGGCGCCCGCATCGGCGGCGATCTGGGCATGAAGCACCACCTGCATGAGCACATCACCCAGCTCTTCGCGCAGATGGGCGACATCGTTCGCCTCGATGCAATCGACCGCCTCGTATGCCTCCTCGATCATGTTCTTTGCAATGGAAGCGTGGGTCTGCTTGCGGTCCCATGGGCAGCCGTCGGGCTGACGCAGCCGCCAAATCGTCTCAACGAGTTGCTGCATCTCCTCGCGCGCGTCCACCAGCGTCGACGCGTCGCGCGTAATCCCCGCCAGGCTTCCCGCGCCCATCTCTTTCCACTCAGCCATTACCGCTCCTCCAACACCACGTGCCTGAACGCCTGCTCAACCGGCAGACCGCTCTCGTAGATACCGTAGCTGTGCGTGCCGTCCTTGGGGATGGACACGCTGCCCGGGTTGAACAGCCACAGGCCGGGATGCCCTGCGCTTTCCTGGTTCACCTTGATGTGCGTGTGGCCGTACACGAGCGCCGCGCCCTGCGGCAGTGCCGGCACGTTGTCCACGCTGTTGTGCAGACCCGCGCCAAATACGTGCCCGTGCGTGAAGAACAACGTGCGCCCATGGTCGTCCACCAGCATCGAGCTGTCCGCCATGCAGGGCACGTCGAGCACCATCTGGTCGACCTCCGCCTCGCAATTGCCACGCACCGCCGTCAAGCGGCCTGTCGCCGCCAAGTCGTTGAGCAGCGGAATCACGCGCTTGGGCGCGTAATCGCGCGGCAGGTCGTTGCGCGGGCCGTGATACAGCAGGTCCCCCAACAGCACCACGCGATCGGGCCGTTCGGTATCGATTGCCTCGATGAGCCGCTCCGCCCAATAGGCCGAGCCGTGAATGTCCGAGGCGATGAGGATCTTCATGAGCGTCCTTTCTGAAGGCTATCTCTTAGTCCAGCTCGCTTTGCCGCTCTTCAACCATGGAGCAGAAGGAGGCAACATCCATCAACCATTCCTGCTGAGAGGTGGTGTAGGTGGCAAATAACTCGTGGGGCACAACAAGCTGGAGGCTACTGGCTCGCATGGCATTCGTATAATCCACGCTCACTGCAGGCTCAAGAGTAATGAGATGCTTATGCGCTATACGATTGGCCTCCTCAAGAACCTGTCTCCAGCGCTCTTTGATGGTTGTTTTCGCGCCGAGCATCGTAAGGCAATCTGGCGGAAATGCAACGTCTCGATAACACTCAATGGAGGGAAAGATGAAATCCGGTTTTGACTTACTCTCCGTATACGGCTGCGATGAATATCGGATACCCCGTCCTTTGAACAGAAACTCAAGTTGATGCTCAAATGCCGTGCCCGCACGCGACTTCCTGCGCTGGAACGTCGACATGGTGGTCTTGAGGATGCCGTCGACGTCAAGAACCCCATTTAAGTAAGGAGCCAAATCCCTCTCAAGCAAATGACGCTCAAACACTTTGAAGAGCATTTCCTCACGCTCGTAACATGCCAAGAGGCTGCGATCGGGGTTGCCCCTCCAGTCAAGATCGTCCAGAGTGGATACGGAGTACTCCGTGAAATCAATGCCCCGCGGGAACGCACCGCCAAACCTCTCGACCATATCTTCTAGATAGGCGTCGGCGCTTAGCGGCACACGTGTCTCGATGCCGATCATCGCCAAGATACGGGAGGCGACTGCACCAATTCTATTCCGTTCGCCCTTAGACACTGCATAGCCCGAGCGATCGGGCTCCCCAAAGCCGAACAGCCACCTCAACTGAGATTCGATGTTCGACCCCCTCTTCGCAAACAGGATAAGCAAACCCAGATCATCCGAGTTGGCAAGCACCATGAGGTCCCCGGCCGATGCGAGTCGTATCGCAGCGTTGTCTTTGTAGTAGAGGCGGTACTCAGTGCGGGTAGGGTGACTGCGGCGCGCATCGTACCAAGTCACCGTACCGTCGCACATTTCGGGCTCCGCGTCATCGCACATGTAAGCGAACGTGGTGCAGATGTCGCGAATATCATCATCGCCAAACAACGACCTCAAGGGCCGGGTGCCGTTAAATTCATGCTGGTTGCTTTTACTTGCATCGATGTCGACGTCTGCAAGCGTCTTGGCCACAGCGCCGTCAAAATAACTGCTAAGCGCCCCGTAATCCATCCTGACATGCCTCCATCATAAGCTTGGCCACCGAGCGAATGACAGGGACCGTCACGGAATTGCCGAACTGGCGGTAGGCCTGGGTGTCGGAGACCGGAATAATGAATTGATCGGGAAACCCTTGCAGTCGCGCGCATTCCCTTGGAGTCAGCTTGCGGGGATTCAGCCCCTCGCCACGCGAAACGAGGATCTCACTTCCGTCCTTATGATAGCGCGCGGAGAGCGTCCTCGTAGTATCCGAAGGGGTTATGAGGCCGTAGCCGAATCCATTTCCAGCCGCTTCGTGCTTGGCCTTGTAGGCTTTAAGATACGACCACAGCTTATCGGAGAGAACATATCGATCATCGACGTCCGTCTCTAAAATCTCCGCAGCCTTCTGCCCATTCTGCGGGCAATCGAGATCGTCCCATGAGAAATCAACGTCGTCTCGAAAGCCAACGATGTAAATGCGCTCGCGGTGCTGACAAGTCCAGCCTTTGGAATCCAAGACCTTGTAGTGGACGTGATATCCGAGCTCATCCTGTAAAACCTGCATTATGACGTCGAACGTGTTGCCACGGTCGTGACTGACCAAGTTCTTTACGTTCTCGAGCAGGAACGCCTTTGGGCGTTTTTCGTTCAAGATGCGAGCGACCTCGAAGAAAAGGGTGCCTTGCGTTTTGTCTTCGAAACCCGTGGCACGACCAAGGGATCGCTTTTTAGATACTCCCGCCAACGAAAACGGCTGGCACGGAAAACCCGCCAGTAGAACGTCAAAGTCAGGAATGTCAGATGCAGCTACCTCACGGATATCGCCCGCAGGAGTTTCCCCATAGTTCATGCGATAGGTCTTTTGCGCAAATTTGTCCCACTCGCAAGAAAAGACGCACTCGCCACCGAGCTCTTGGAACGGCATACGAATCCCACCAATTCCTGCGAACAGGTCTATGAAGGTAAAGGCGGGCTTCCCTTCCCCATTGGGCTCAAAGGGCGCGTGATGCCCAAGGGTAGAGATGTACTTTGATTCAGCGGCAGTAGGCTTCGTCTCACCCGCCTCCCAACGACGCACCGTGCGCTCGCCGTTGGAGCCCATGCCCAAAGCGGCGGCAAACTCCTTCTGAGTTAAGCCAAGCTCTTGCCGCTTCGCCTTGACCTCACCTGATGACAACTGCATAACAAACCTTCTGGATAACCGATAGGACAATGTGTCCTCATTTTGACACAGGAGTCCATAATATGGACGAAAGACGTCCCACAGCCCAGAAAATGAACGTGAGAACTCGTCTTTCTTTTTAATCGATTATCAACTTTGTCCGGACACGGCTCCACGCGCGGCAGCCATGACCTCGCGCAAGGGGGCACCAAACGTGCGTGCGGCGGCACGGCAATCCTCGTACTCGGGGGCGATGCGCGTCGAGCCGTCGGGGA
>CAUWJG010000016.1:0-47597 GCA_963559095.1 uncultured Collinsella sp.
ACGACGGCTGGTACTGCGTGCCCGACGAGACCTTCTTCACCGAGACCCAGGTCGACAAGGCCGACGAGGCCCGCGGCACCAAGGGCGAGCACCTCTGCCCCGACTGCAATCGCCCGCTCGAGCGCGTCAAGGAGGAGAGCTGGTTCTTCAAGCTCTCCGCGTTCCAGGACAAGCTGCTCGCGCTCTACGACGAGCACCCGGACTTCGTCCAGCCCGACTTCCGCATGAACGAGGTGCGCTCCTTCGTCGAGGGCGGCCTGAACGACCTCTCCGTCTCCCGCACGTCCTTCGACTGGGGCATCCAGGTCCCGTTCGATGACGAGCACGTGACCTACGTGTGGTTCGACGCGCTCACCAACTACATGACCGCCGTGGGTTACGGCCAGGAGGGCGACGAGGCGGCAGCCGACTTCGCCTACCGTTGGCCCGCGCAGACCCACATCGTGGGCAAGGACATCATCCGCTTCCACTGCGTGATCTGGCCCGCCATGCTCATGGCGCTGGGCGAGGCCCTGCCTGAGCACGTTTTCGCCCACGGCTTCCTCACCGTCAAGAACGAGGAGACCGGCAAGGCCGAGAAGATGTCCAAGTCCCGCGGCAACGCCATCGCGCCGCGCGAGGTCATCGAGAAGCTCGGCGTCGAGGGCTATCGTTACTACTTCATGACCGACGTTACCCCTGGCACCGACGGTGCCATCAGCTTCGGCCGTATGGAGCAGGTCTACAACGCCGACCTGGCCAACAGCTGGGGCAACCTGATCTCGCGCTCCACCAACATGTGCATCAAGTACTTCGAGGGCGCCACGCCCGAGCGCGACGCCAACGCGGCCGGTTACGCCGAGAACCCGCTGGCCGCCGTGGCGGACGGCCTGTTCGAGCGCTACGCCGCCAAGATGGAGGCCTTCGCCTACGGTGACGCCGCCAAGGAGGTCATGGAGCTCGTCCATGCCGCGAACCTCTACATCGAGAACTCCGAGCCGTGGACACTCGCCAAGGATCCCGCGAAGGCCGGCGAGCTCGCCAACGTGATCTGGAACCTGCTCGAGTGCATCCGCATCACCGCGCACCTGCTCATGCCGCTCATGCCGAGCACATCCGCCGAGGCCCTGCGCCGCATCGGCTGCGAGGGCGAGGCCGCCACGGACGACCTGCGCGCCGCCTGCGCCTGGGGCCAGCTCGCCGCCGGCCTGCCGGTCGAGAAGGGCGATGCCCTGTTCCCCCGTCTGGGCTAAGCATAGCCTTTCTATGTACAGTGCCGGCTTCACGGATGATGGTGGAGCCGGCTTTTTGATGCGTGGGCGCACGGTGCCGGGGCGCCAGGCGACGGCCGGGCGCCCCTCCAGTTTCATGGGCGTCGCACGATGTCTTCAAACGCGCCAACGCGATAGTTCTTGAACACGATGCCGTCTCCGTCTTGCGTCGCATCGAGGTCGACGTCGGCCATGATGCCAAAGTCATGGTCGCCATCGGAATCGCTCAGGATTTGGTGGACATGCCAGACGTGTTCGGCCTGCTCGTCGGCCTCATCGATGGACAGGAAGGCCGTCGAGCGCGCGTCCGCGTCGGTGAGGAGCTCCTCGTGCGCCTCGAAGAACGCCTCGAGCGCGCGTTTCCAGCGAAATTCGGCAAAGCCCCAGTCCACGTCGAGCGTCCCCAGTTCGGCGATGTTGCCGCGCGCGGCCAGACGTACGCGCTGGAACAGGGCGTTGCGCACCAACAGGCGCATGCCGCGCCGATCGGCCACAACGCTGTCGTCGGCGCGCGGCGGGAGCCCCGGGGCCTCGGTCCCGGCGTTGGCCCACTCGTCCACAAGGCTGGAATCCACGGAGCGCACCACGAGGCCGAGCCAGGCGGCGATGTCGTTGAGCTGTTCGGTGCGCCGCTCGTGTGGGACGGTGCGGTCGAGTGAGCGGAAGGCCTCGGTGAGATAGCGTAGCAAGATGCCCTCGCAGCGCTCGATTTTGTATTGGGCGATGTAGCTCTTGAAGTCGCACCCCGTCTCGAGCATGTCGCGCAAAACCGACTTGGGGCTCAGCTCGTAGTCGTTTGCCCAGGGTACCTGGGCACAATAGGTTGCAAATGCGGTGTCGAGCAGCTCCTCAAGAGGCTTGGGATAACTGATCTCCTGCAGGCGCTCCTTGCGCTCCTCGAAGTCGATGCCTTCGGCCTTCATGGCGGCCATGGCGGCATCGCGCGCCCGTCGTTCCTGCGCGCGCAGGATTTGCTTGGGGTCCTCGAGCGTCGCCTCGACCATGGAAATCACGTCCATGGCATAGGTGGGACTCTCCGGGTCGAGCAGCTCAAGCGCTGCCAACAGGAAGGGGGAGAGCGGCTGATCGAGGGCGAAGTCATCGGGCAAATCGACGGTGAGGTAGTAGCTCGCCGGCCCGTCGAGGGGATGCGAAGGCTCGGCGGCATCGGCGCGCGTCGCTGCGGCCTCGTCATCGACCTCGCGCACCACAACGCCCGCATCGATGAGCGTGGCGAAGATCTCGGCCGCCCGCGCCTTGAGCTTGGCCTTTTCCTCGGGCGTTTGAAGCGAGGCGTCAATGAGCTCGAGCACGCGCGCCCACGCGTCCCCGCCTTGCTCGACCTCGGCCAGCACCATGGAGTGCGTGATGCGCAGACGGGGCCGCAGCGTTTCGGGCTCGCTGGCAATCAGGCGCTCGAAGGTGCCTTCGTTCCAGGTCACAAAGCCCTCGGGCGCCTTTTTCTTCTTGAGCTTTTTCATTTTCTTGGGATCGCCCATGGCCTTGAGCTCGGCCTTGTGGTTCTCGATCTCGAACTCCGGCGCCTCGGCGATCACGACGCCCTCGGTGTCGAACCCCGAGCGCCCGGCGCGCCCGGCAATTTGGTGGAACTCGCGCGAGCGCAGGCGCCGCTGCTTGTAGCCGTCGAACTTGGTGAGGCCGGTGAGCAGCACCGTGTGGATGGGCACGTTGATCCCGACGCCGAGGGTGTCGGTTCCGCAGATCACCGGCAGTAGCCCCTGCTGGGCGAGCTTTTCCACCAGCAGGCGGTAGCGGGGTAGCAGGCCGGCGTGGTGCAGACCGACGCCGCAGGAGATGAGGTGCTTGAGCGTTTTGCCAAACGCCGTCGTGAAGCGGCTGCCCTTGATGGCCTCCTTGATGGCGTCGCGCTGCTCTTTGCTGGCGACGCCGTAGCTGGCGAGCGACTTGGCGGACGCGAGCGCGGCATCCTGCGAGAAGTGCACGATGTACAGGGGCGAGTCGCCTGCGCGCAGCGCGAGCTCGACGGTGCCCTCAAGGGCGGTCTTGACGTATTCGTACGAGAGCGGGACGGGGCGCGGGGCATCGGCGATCAGCTCGACGTCGCGGCCCGTGCGCTGCTCGAGCGAGGCGGCGATGGCGCTCATGTCGCCCAGCGTGGCGCTCATGAGCAAGAATTGGGCATGCGGCAGGGTGAGCAGCGGCACCTGCCAGGCCCAGCCGCGGTCCGGGTCGCTGTAGAAGTGGAACTCGTCCATGGCCACGCAGGCGACGTCGGTGCGCTCGCCTTCGCGCAGCGCCTGGTTGGCGAGGATCTCGGCGGTGCAGCAGATGATGGGCGCCTCGGTGTTGATGTGCGAGTCGCCCGTGACCATACCGACGTTATCGCGGCCGAGGATGTCTACCAGGTAGAAGAACTTCTCGCTGACGAGGGCCTTGATGGGGGCCGTGTAGTATGCGCGCCGGCCGCTGGCCATGGCCATGAACATCAAGCCGAGGGCGACGAGCGATTTGCCCGAGCCGGTCGGCGTGCCCAGGATGACGTTGCTGCCTGCCGCAAGACTGAACAGGGCATTTTCCTGGTGCGGCCACGGCTCGATACCGCGCGCCTCGACCCAGGAGAGAAAGCGCTCATAGGCCGTCTCGGCGTCGAGCCAGGGCTCGGCCGTCTCGCCTTCTTCTGGTTCCCACCAGCTTGGGGCAAGCGCGCCCAGCGAGCCGTGAGCGAAGGGGTCGGTAAGATCGATGCTCATGTGGTGCCTTTCATGGGGGACGCCGGCATGGCGCGGATGGGGTGAAAGTCGCGGCATGAGCCAACGCGTGCGGGGCGTCCGGCGATGCCGCATACGATGGGGCTTGCCGCGACTTTCATGATAGCGGGTCGTGCGGACGGTGGTTATGCGCGATGCTTCGATACGTTGCGCTCCGCCTGGTGTTTGCGTCGGTTGCGGATGTTGTCGATGGCGTAGCTCATGCCGTGGGGTATGTAGTCGGCGGCAAAGAGGTCGTCGGGCAGGTAGTCGAAGAGGCTTTGCGGCAGCTTTTCGGCGCAGGCGAGTTGTTGTGGGCTGACGGGCTGTTCGCCTGGGGCGGCGCACAACGCATGGACTGTTGCTCCCTGTGCCGCGAGGCGCTGCTCGTATTCGGTGATCGGGGCGTCGGGGTGGTCGGCGCGGTCATCGGTGGAGGTCCATAGCACGTGCCAACCGGCCGCTCGGAACTGCGGGAGTGCGTAGGAGAACAGCGGCTGGCTATCGGTGCGCAGCGTGAGGGCGGCGCCCAGCGCCATGAGCGGTTGGTAGGCGGCAAGGTGTGCGGCGTTGATGACGCGCAGACGCGCGTGGCGGCGCTTGGGATGCGGCGTGGGGAAGTTGATGGAGATGGCCGTAAGCTCGCCGGGAGCGAAGATGCGCTCGAGGCGCGCGGCGTCCCCGGGGATGACCAATGCGTTGTGCAAGCCCAGCTCGCAGATGAGTTGCGCGGCGTAGGCAACGCAGACGGGTTCGCTGTCCATGCCGAGGAAGAGCGTGTTGGGGTGCGCCTGCGCCATGGCGGCGATATAGGAGCCCTTGCCGCAGCCAAGATCCAAGTGAACGGCGGAAAAACGGTCGCGGTGCATTCCGTTTGCGAGGGGGCACGTGAGTGCAGCGCCAGGATCGGCGGATGTGCTGCAGCCGATGGCGCGTGCCTGTTCGGTGGCTCCGTTTGCCGCTTGCGTCAACGGCCAGCATGCTTCAGCCCAGGAGCCGCGATAGGCGGGCGCGTTGACCTCGATGGCGTCGGCGTAGCGCTCAAGGCGTTCTTCGAGGACAAAGTTCTTGGGCATACGAGCGTGCATGCGGGCATTCTCCTGAGTCGCGATGGTATTCGTGGACGGGCCATGTGTGTCTAGGTCTACAGTCGCTCAAGTGCGATGTATTGATTGAGCGTACCAGAGCTGCCGTCGGCGACCCATCGGGCGACCTCGCGAGCGCGCTCTCCCACAAAGGCTACAAGGGCGTCAATTTCACGTGCGCTGCAGTGATGGCAGTAGCGCAGCGGCGCGGGATCGGCCTGCCAGCCGAGGAAGTGGTCGCCCGGCTCCAAATCTGCGTTTTTGAGTGAGGCAGGCCGCTCGTGCGCCGTGGCTCGCAGGCCGTTTTCCTGTGCGAGCGCATCGGAGGTGGCGACTTTCGCAGCTAAGCGAGGGTCGTGCATGAATTGCCAGAAGGAGACGATGGCCAAACCGCCGGGGGCCGTGTGGTCAATGAGGGCCGTAAGCACCTGTGCGCGCAGCTCGAATGTGGGGACATGGTGCATGAACCCGAAGCAGACGGCCAGATCGCATGCGGGCGTGGCGGGCAGTGCCTCATGGGCGTGCTGGCGTGGCGTGCTTACCGTTGAGGCATCGAGTGGGGAGGCGTCGAGCAGGGCGGCCAAGATGTCCGCCTGATGATAGGTGAGGTCAATGGCGGAGGGAGACGGCCCGCACGAATCGCCATCGCTGCAAACGAGCGCCGGACAGCTGTCGATGGCATGGATGGAGCGGCGACTATCCGGCAGCTCGCGGGCTAGGAAGCGCTCGAAGCGGAGATTGCCGCAGGCGAGGTCGAGGACGGTCCGAACGGGGCGACCGTGCTCGCGCACGAGCTCAGCTACGGCTTGCCAGCCGTTCCAGGGTGTGGTGCGCGTCGCTGAGAACGAGGCCGCGTGCTCTTCATAAAAACGATTGTTGAGCTCGATGAGTGAGCGCGCGAGCGCGTGATCCATGGTGTGCCTCCCAGCTCTTGGTTGCCTTTCATTGTAGGGGAATACGTTGCGCCGGCTGAATCGGGACGCTGGAGGTGCGCGGGCGTTTGCGGGCGTGTGCGTGCGGAGGCTTGCGGGGGCGGGGCACGAATGGTATTGCTACCCGCCTCGTCTAGTTGGCTCGCGATGGCGTACAATGCTTGCTCATGGAAGAGATTATCGTGCACATACTGGATGCCCTGCGTCGGGGCGAGACGGTGGACGACCGCGCACTGCTCAAGTTCGTGCATGCTGCGGCGCGTCGCACCGGCGCCGACAAGCGCTCGCTGGCCAAACGGCGGCTGCTGCCGTTCTATCAGCGCGTCAAGCGCGAGGAGCCGCAGCGGTGGGACGCGTGGGGTGTCACGCCCGAGTTGGAACGCCGGTTGCTTGCGGTTCTGCGCATGAAGCCGAGGCGGAGCGCATCGGGTGTGGCCACCATCACCGTCATCACCAAACCGTGGCCATGCGGTGGGGATTGCCTGTTTTGCCCCAATGACATCCGCATGCCCAAAAGCTACCTGCACAACGAGCCCGCGTGCGAGCGCGCGGAGCAGAACTGGTTCGATCCCTACCTGCAAGTCAACGCGCGCCTGACCGCATTGGCGCAGATGGGCCACGCGACCGACAAGATCGAGCTGATCGTTTTGGGTGGCACGTGGAGCGATTATCCGCGCGGCTACCAGCTGTGGTTCATGTCGGAGTTGTTCCGCGCGCTGAACGACGGGGTGCCGGACGCGCCCGTGTGCGCCGAGACGGCTTCATCGGATGCGGCAACGGGCGATGCCGCTGCGACTTCCGCCATGGGGCAGTTGGCTGCGGAGCGCCGGGCGCTCTATCGCTCCGAGGGCTTTCCCGAGGGGGACGAGGAGCTCTCCGCGTATGCCGGCGCCGCCCAGCAGCAGTTGATTGCGGGCAGTCGAACCTACAACCAGGCATTTCGCGAGCTGTACGGCGCGAGCGGCCCGTGGCGGCGTGCGGAGGCATGGCAGACGGCGACCATGGACGAGCTCACGCGGCAGCAGTGCATGAACGAGCAGGCGCGCCATCGCGTTGTGGGGCTGGTCATCGAGACGCGTCCCGATGCCATCACGCCCGAGGCGCTGGCGCTCATTCGCCAGTTGGGCTGCACGAAGGTGCAGATGGGCATCCAAACGCTCAACCAAAAGCTGCTCGACGCCAACGGCCGCGGCGCCACGCTGGCCCGCATGCAAGAGGCATTCGAGTTGCTGCGGGCGTTTGGCTTCAAAATCCATGCGCACGCCATGGCTAACCTGTTGGGCGCCACACCCGAGCAGGACAAGCACGATTACGAGCGCCTGGTGCGCGGCTCGGCGTTTCAGCCCGATGAGATCAAGCTCTATCCGTGTGCGCTGATCGAGGGCGCGCGTCTGTGCACGTGCTTCCGCGATGGCTCCTGGCGTCCCTACACCGAGGCGGAGTTGCTCGACGTGCTGGTGAGCGATGTGGCGGCAACGCCGCCTTGGACGCGCATCTCGCGCATGATCCGTGACTTTTCCTCAACCGATATCGTGGTGGGAAACAAGAAGCCCAATTTGCGACAGCTGGTTGAGGAGCGCCTTCGCGCGCAGGGCGTCGCCGGTGGCATTCAAGAGATCCGCTTTCGTGAGATTGCCACGTCAGAGGTGGGTATCGATGAGCTGGCGCTTCGCATCGTTTCCTACGAGACGACCAATACCGATGAGCGCTTCTTGCAATGGGTGACACCCGAAAACCGTATCGCCGGCTTCCTGCGGCTCTCACTGCTGCGTCAAGACTATGTCCGCGCGCATGAGAGTGAGTTGCCCGTCGCGCCCGGGGAGGCCATGATTCGTGAGGTACACGTCTATGGCGTGGCGACGCGGCTTGGGGCGGATGGCACGTCGGCCCAGCACCTTGGCTTGGGTCGGATGCTCGTGGAACGCGCGTGCGAGCTGGCTCGTGAGGCGGGCTATGCACGCATCAATGTGATCAGCGCCGTGGGGACGCGGGACTACTATCGTCGTCTTGGGTTTGCCGACCACGGCCTGTATCAGAGGCGAGACCTGTCATGAGGGTGAATCAAATGGGCGGCTCGCCCGTGTCGGCGACATCTGCGGCGCGCTTTGCCGTAGGCGCCACCGTGTGTGCAGTGGCGGTTTGCGTGGCCGCATGGGCTGCCTCTCGTTGCCTACATGTGGCGCGTACGCACTCTGGGGTGGCACGTGTGCGACGCCTTGAGGATGTGGATGGCCGTGTCGTCCGTGTGCTGCAGGTAGGTGGCGTCTTTCAAAGCGCGACGTATGTTGACGAACGTCGTTTCGAGCCGGTGTTCGCCTATTACCGTGCATTCGATACGATGTTCGAGGCGGACAAGGCCTTGCGGGCGCGGACGGGTCACGGCGTTGAGCGTGTGCTCATGCTCGGTGGCGGCGGTTATGCCTATCCCAAGCATGCCCTCACCCGGCGCCCCGAGCTTTCCATGGATGTTGTTGAGATCGATCCGGCTGTCACCCGCCTGGCACGGCGATGGTTTTATCTCGATGAGCTTCATGAGCGCGTGGGGGAGCGGTTGGGGCTTATCACGGCCGATGCACGGGAGTACCTCGGCCGCGCCGCGAGCGCGTCCGTGCGATACGATGCCGTGGTGAACGACTGCTTCTCCGGTGTTGAGCCGGTGCGGGCATTGGCGACGGTCGAGGCTCTGCGCGCGGTCCGAGCGTGTTTAGTGCCCGGCGGTCTCTATCTGGCCAATATCGTCTCGACGTGTGATGGCGTATGCGTTGACTTTTTGCGCGATGCCGTCGCAACCGCTTTGTGCGTGTTTGATTGCGTGCAGGTGGTGCCCTGTCCCGATGAGCTGTTCGGTGGCGAGGATAACTACCTGCTTGTGGCATCGGATGCGGACCTCGATATTGCGGGCGCCCTACCCGTCGATGATGATTTCCTCGGATCCGTCATGCATGATGAGGCCCTCGTCTGACCATGCGCCCGCCCGCCAGGCATCGCGCCACCCGGTGACCCGCGCCCGCATGCCTTCGATGTCGAGCACGCCCTCCGCAAACCCTTTGCGGACAAGCTCATCGGGCAAGAACTCATCGTACTTGTCGAATCGGGGCACTTCGCCGGGGTAAATCAACTCTAGTGGCGAGAAGTCCGTCTCCGCTTCCGCTGCGACCACCTCGAAAAACGTTGCTGCATCGGCTTCCATGCGAAACTGCAGGAAGTAGGGACGCGACGGGTCGAGACCCTTGAGGTGCAGCTCCTGAGCGCACTTGATTTTGAGGAGCCGTTCCAAGGTGAGGAAGGCATAGCTGCCGAGCCATGGGAACAGCGCCCAGGTGTCGCCCCCGAGGTTGATAAGCGGGTTGCTCGCAGACGCCGTGTCCGATACGATGCCGGCCGCTCGAGCCGTGTGCCGAGCTTGCGCCAGACGTGCTCGGGCATTGGGCATCAGGTAGGGGTAGCTCGCGTGCTCCTCCAGGGCACGGCGCATGCGCTTGAGCACACGCGTGTTGATGTCTCCGGCGCAGTCGCCAAAATACGCGGGCACTCGCCCTTTGACCTGCGTGCAATACACCAGGTGCCGCCTCCAGTCGACCTCCTCGACCAGCCAGCAGCACCCGGCGATGGCAATGCGCTCGCCGGCGGGCGGCGGGTTGACAATGGTGCCCAGCTCGCTTGACTCACAGCGCACCGTGAACTCTTCGTTTTCCTGAAATACGGCGTAAAACGTGAAGGAGTTGATGACGCGCTCACCGGCAAGGCCAACGATGAGCCCGCCATGTTCAGTTTGCTCGATATGCTCCAGCTCGATAAGGTGGCGCAGCAGGCAACGCAGGTCATCGGCGCTGATGCGATGGAAGTAGGAGAGGGTGAGGGTGCGGCCGGCAAGTTCGGCGGGGGTGAGTTCTCCGCAGCTGGCAAGTGTGCTCATGACCTGGTGATACAGCAGGCTGTAGGGCAGACGGTCCAGCGCTGGCGGTTCCACCCAGTGCTCCTCGCGATAGAGCTGCACGAGCGCAATCCCCTGAATGAGCTTCCAGGGGATGGTTTCCGGCAGCATGGCGCGAGGCTCCGGCTGCTCTTCGCGCATGACAAAGTGCATCTCGGGCGGCAGGTCGCGCCTTCCGGTGCGGCCCATTCGTTGCAAAAAACTCGACACCGTGAAGGGCGCATCGATTTGAAATGCGCGCTCCAACCTGCCGATGTCGATGCCAAGCTCAAGTGTGGCGGTGGTGACGGTGGTCTGCTGCTGCTCGTCGTCACGCATGAGTTCCTCGGCTGTTTGGCGAAAGGCCGCCGACAGGTTGCCATGATGGATGAGGAAGCGATCCGGTTCGTGCCGGGCCTCGCAGTAGCTGCGTAGCGTGGCGCAGACGGCCTCGGCCTCTTCGCGCGAGTTGACGAACACGAGGCACTTGCGACCACGCGTATGCTCGAAGATATAGGCGAGACCTGGGTCGGCATCACGTGGTGCCGTATCGGTGCGGGCCATAAGCTCGCTCGCACCAGCGGGATGCACGTCGACCTCGGTGGCCGTGCTTGTCTGCGCGAATGCTGCGGATCCTGGCTGCGATACCACGCCTGCTCGCGTTGCGGTGATGACCTCGGCCTCTTGCGGCGAGCGGGCGCTTATGGCACGCTCGCCGGCCTGGGGGCCTGTGATGTAGAAATGCTCCATGGAGAGGCGCCACGTTTTGCGTGGCTCCTCGAAGCGCGGAATGATGCAGCCTCGTCCCGTTCCAGAGGAGAGGAACGCACCGGCGCGCTGCGCGTCACCGATGGTTGCAGACAGGCCGATTCGGCGCGGGTTGACGCCCGCCATGCGGCTCAGCCGCTCGATGAGACAAAGTGCCTGCCCGCCGCGATCCCCACGCAAGAGCGAGTGCACTTCGTCGATAATGACGTAGCGCAAATCGCAAAAGAGTCGGGCCACGGCATTGTGCCGGTGCAGTAGAAGGGCCTCCAGGGACTCGGGTGTGATTTGGAGGATGCCCGAAGGATGCTTGAGCAGCTTCGCCTTGTGCGATGCCGAAACATCTCCGTGCCAGTGCCATACCGGAATCTCCGCCTCACGGCACAGGTCGTTCAGACGCTGGAATTGGTCGTTGATGAGCGCCTTGAGTGGGCCGATGTAGAGCGCTCCGACTGACGCTGGCGGTTGCTCCCAAAACTCGGTGAGGATGGGAAAGAAGGCCGCCTCGGTTTTGCCCGAGGCGGTTGATGCCGTGAGCAAGACGTTCTCATCGGTGTCAAAAATCGCCTCGGCAGCGGCAACCTGGATGGAGCGCAGCGCGTTCCAGCCGTTCTCGTAAATGAAGTCCTGTACAAACGGTGCGAACCGATCAAACGCCCCCATGTCCCCTCCTTTCTCGAACATAAGTTCTAGTATAGGTGCGCGGGAAATCGTTTGCAAGGGGACTGTTCGAAAGTGGCTTACAGCAGGGGCGATTTGCCGTAACCTGCTGAATGCATACTATTCGATGCTCAACCACCCGAGTGCTGCGGTTTGTGCTTTTTGATACCAGTCAATTTCATCTGATGACGTTAGGGCAAGTTCTCGATTCCTTTCGATAAGCCGCTTAATATGGCTGGGATTTGGGGTGTAATACGCCTTTTTGCTATCAAGAATCATGCGTTTGAATGTTTCTAGCTCCAAGGGAAGGATATTGGTTGTGCCCCCATAGTGGCGTATCGGTGTGCGCTGCAACATAAAGAAGTGGGCTTTAGTTGCATCGCTGATGGTGGGAGCAATAAAGAAGCAGAAAACAGGTTGACCCGTTGTCTCTTTTACCTTACCCACGTGGCGCGCAACGGGCTCGCCCTCATTGTCGTATTGCTTTTGCCCCGCTTGAAGTGTGATTTCGACATTGAGAATAAAATCATTGTAATCGCAAATGATATCGGGGAGGTTGCCCGCTGCAGTGGAAAGAGGCAGTCCTTCGTCGTCAAATTTGAGGTTGGCGCGAATTGAGCCACCATCAATCATGGTCATAGCGCGCCATGTATTCCACTCGAACATAAGCGGTCTGTCGTAATAGGAGTTTCGGTCGCCGATCCTTTCAAATACATCGAGGATGTCATCAAATTGAGCATATGCTTTGATTTGCTCGGTTTGTTGTGCAATGAGTTGATCTTTTTTGCGAGCAATCAGCTCGTACTGCAAGTCTTTGAGGTCAACGAGGGACAGTCCATCGCAATTGCAATTCGGGTCTAGGGACCGAATGCTGCGCTGCACATTTGCGGCATGGTCGGAGTACAGGTGGGGCAGCTCGGGATCGAAGAGATATGTTTTATAGCCATTGATGTCATCGAAATGGACGGGATCCCGGTCAATAGTTGCAAGAAGAAAATCAACTTCATCGATTTTTTCCGGTGCGATTGAAAGAGAATGACCTGATTGCGAGATATTGACGAGGGCTGTTGCACGAAGATAGCGGAAACAGGCGTCTGTATAGTCCCGCATATTGTTGAGTTTTGTTTGTATAAAGTGTTTGGTTGTCGCCTCTCTCGACTCTCGAGTTTTAAGGTTGCCATCGGCGATCTCGATAGCATATATGCTGCGAATTTCTGCTTCTGAGCACGTTTCTAAATATTTTTTATAGCTTCCGGCGTAGCTGATCCGGCCAGTTCGGAAGTCATCTATTTTACGTATGACTTCGTTGAATTTGTGGTAGTTGGTGAGCTGGAGACCAAAGAGCTTGAGCTCATCAAAGGACAAGCTGCCAAAATGTCTGATGAGGCGCAGGATTTCTAGGTATGGTTTAACCCAGAAATCGAGGGACCCATCACGGGGAAGCGTGTGATATGGCGATGGGAGCTGAAACTTGAGCAACTGACGGAGGAGCGGCTCCTCTTTGTGGCGGGCTTGGATTAGGGCGCGTCCGGCGTGCGTCAACTTAATTGTTGGCGAAAGGTCGACAAGTCCGAGTGCCTTTGGGGACCTGGTGATGCGATCGCGTGCGGAGAGGGCGGGGTCCTTGGGTTGCTTGGAGCCTTGATAATAATCTTGCTCGATAAGAAGCTGCATGTATTCGACTTGCGTGGCGTTATTCCACACTCGATCGCTAAATTCATCGGCGAGAAGCTGTATTTCTGGGATCATGCGATGGGGCGACCGAGGTGAAGTAGTGAAAAAGAGGTTCCTGCTTCTTATGATGGGCATCGGTTCCTACTTTCCGTTCGAGACGAGGATATGTGTGCTCTCGGATTTGAATCGGTTGCGAATATTGACGGCATAGGACTTTTTATATTCGTGGACAATGTGTGCGCCGTATAGCCGGTCAGTTAGATCGGTCCTACCGATGACCATGAGTCCAGGGCAGGGCAACGAGAAGAACGACTCGGCGAGCCGTTCGTGTTCAGATATCGAGAACGAGCCTCTGAGTTCAGGGTTGCCGTAGTCTGAAAAGGCACAGTCGTAGGGCGGATCGAGGAACACGAAGTCCTTCGGTGTACATGCATTGAGCACCTGCTGAAAATCGCCGTCCGTTACCTCTGCGCGCGCGAGCGCATCGGCGTGCTGGCGCGTCACACTGTCTACCGGTAGGTGCCGATAGCGTCCGTAAGGTACGTTGTACTCTCCCCGCTTGTTGTATCGGATCATTCCTGAGTAGGCGGTCTTGTTAATGTAGTAGTAGAGGGCTGCCCACGACCACGGGCTCTCCTCTGCCCCGTTGAACATCGCACGCATCTCGTAGTAGCGCGCTTCGTTCGCGTCGGGAACGGTCTCTTCGGGATGGGCCGCTTTCAACTTTTCGAAGGCTTTACGATTTTCTTCGTATTCTTCGCTTAGATAGCGCAGCTCGGAAGACAGGGTCTCGAAGTTGTCTCGGACGCCGCGGTAGAAGTTCATGAGGCCCCGGTTGAGGTCGTTTACGAGGGCGCGCGGTGGATCGAGGTGGAAGAACAGAGCGCCCCCACCCAAGAAGGGCTCGACGTAGCGGTCGAAGTCCTCGGGGATGAATGGCTTGATCTCGGCGATCTCACGCTGTTTGCCGCCGCGGTATTTGAGCATGGGCTTCATGTTGGTGCGCCTCCGTGTGTTTGTTGATACCGCTAATTATACGAGAAGCTGTTTGAGGCCCATCTTGTCTGCCTATGGTTGATTGGAGTATTTTGACCGGTATCTTCCGACAGCGCAAAACAAGAGGGCGTTCGTGGAATCTCCCATCATGCGTGAGCCTCGGGAAGCTCCCACTATCCAGGCAGGTTACAATCCCGTTCGGACAAAACTGCCGCGCGGCTGCGTTGCTCCATGCTTTAATGCGTCATGTGTCGCGTCCGCTGGTTTTAGAGGGATGCGCCAGATGATCTACTCGATGGCCCCTATGGAGGGGTTCACCGGTCACGTGTTTCGCCGTGTCCACGCGGCGCACTTTGGTGTCCTTGACTGCTACTACACGCCTTTTCTCGCCCCGCCGCATCTGGGCTGCCCGTTTGTGGGCAGGGGCCTCAAGGAGATTGACCCTGCGGCGAATGAGGGCTTGAACGTCATTCCGCAGCTCCTCACCAATCGTGCCGATGAGTTCGTGTGGGCCACGCAGCTGCTTTCCGACATGGGCTATCGCGAGGTCAATCTTAACTTGGGTTGCCCTTCGGGGACAGTTGTTTCCAAGGGCAGGGGGTCCGGCTTTTTGCGGGACCTCGATCGGTTGGAAGCCTTCTTGTGCGACATCTGCGAGCGCTCCGCGTTGCCGGTTTCGGTCAAAACGAGGCTCGGCCTTGAGGGCGATGCCGAGTATGAACGCATCCTTGACGTGTGCTGCCGCATGCCGTTGGCGCAGCCCATCGTGCATCCGCGCATCCGGCACGATCGGTATCAAGGGTCACCACGCTGGGAGCCGTATGGCCGCACGCTCGAGCGTGCGCCGTTTCCCGTGGCGTATAACGGAGATGTGTTTTGCGCCGCCGATGTGGATGCACTAGTCGATGCATATCCCGCTACGCGCCACGTGATGCTCGGCCGCGGCTTGCTCTCCAATCCCGCCCTGGCGCGCCAGGCGCGCGGCGGGCTGCCGATCACACCGTCGGAGCTCAGACGGTTCCATGACGACTTGTTCGGTGCGTACGAGGCCGAGATCGGCGGCAATGCAGTGCTTCGCATGAAGGAATGGTGGTTCTACGCCAAATACACCTTCGCCGATCCTTCGGCCGTGCACCGAGCGGTTCGGAAGGCACGTAGCGTCGAGGATTATCTGAGGGCTGTCGAGCGCGTGTTCGGCGCCAGGCGATGGCGCCAGTCGTCCAGTTTTGCGCGTAGGGGTAGCGAGGCGTACAGGAGGCCGCCATGCGTCACATCGCTCATATGCATTCCGATTTGCCACAGAAGTTCGGTATTCCGCGCAATAGCTTTTTGGCGCCGCATGTGCGGGGGCACATTGTGTTCGAGCCGGAGTTCGCGGTGCCTGCGGCGGTTGCGGGACTCGATGTGGCGTTTACGGTCGATGGGGACGTGCTGCATGTGGTGGATGTGGTGTAAGGTTCCCGATTGGCGCCGCCGCCTTCGCTGAACCGCATCTCGCAGGTGCTCGCTGGAATGGCGGGCGGGCAGGCCGGTATTCAAATGGAGGCATCCCCATATCGCGAGTGCAGCATGCGGATGCGCACACGACGTGAATGGGCTTCGGCTTTGAACCACCTGGAGCCAAAAAAGTGGTCCAGACGGTTCAAAGCCGAACCCTATGTGCGCAGGGAGCAAAGCGCGTGGCCGGGGCACAGCAAGACAATCAATTCATACAGGAACACCCGTTCGATCGGTACAATGACATGATCGAACGGGTGTTCTTGTGGAGTGATGGTCATGGACGGCACGATCGGGTACGACAACACGTCGATTGATTCGATACTTGCATATGCAAAGCGACTTGAGGGCCATACGCTGCGCGAGGAGTGTCCTGACCTGCGTGACGTGGAAACCACGCGTCGGAGAAAAGGCTCATTTGGCAATGCGGTCGAAACGCACTACTTCCATTACGAGATCAACAGCAACCCCGACGCCGATTTTGCCGAAGTGGGCACCGAGCTCAAGACCACGCCGCTCAAGCTGAGGAAAGACGGGAGCTTTTCGGCTAAGGAGCGTTTGGTCCTTAGCATGATCAACTACATGAGTGTGGTGGATGAGACGTGGGAGACGAGCTCCCTGCAGAAGAAGCTCCATAGCATTCTGCTCATTGCGTATCAGTATGATAAAGATCTCAATCCAATCGACTACCTGGTTAAGCTGGTCGAACTGTGGGGCATTCCAGAAGAGGATGTACCGACGTTCAAAAAGGACTGGAACACGGTCGTACGCAAGATTCGGCGCGGCGAGGCACATGAGTTGTCAGGTTCGGACACGCTCTATCTTGAGGCTGCCACGAAGGCGGCCAACGCCTCGAAACGCACTGAGCAGCCGTTTTCCGACATCCCGGCCAAGCCGCGCGCCTGGGCAATCAAATCCTCGTACATGACGGTGACGTTTAACAACCTGTTCAAGATCCAGGCTATCAAACGGGCCGAACAAGAGCGCAGCCTCGATGTGTTCACACTGGTGAGAAGGAGGTTTGAGCCGTATATCGGATTGACAGAGGAGGAGCTGGCGGGCGTATGTGGCTATCGTTGGGAGGGGAGGCGCAAACCGAAGAACTTGTGCGCGCTCATCACAAAGCACATCTTGGGCGTCGATGCGGATTCGCGCATTGCGGAGTTCGAAAAAGCAGGCATGCGGGCAAAAACGATGCGGCTAAAACATAACGGCGTACCCAAGGAATCAATTTCGTTTCCAACGTTTAGCTATTTCGACCTTGCGGAGCGACCGTTTGAGTCGAGTGACTTTAGAGGTCACCTTGCGCAGAAGTACCTCTTTGTCATCTATCGAGAAAACAAGCATGAGCGAGGCGTGTTTAGATTTGACGAGGTGTTGTTTTGGCAAATGCCCGATGCCGACCTGCTCGAGGCGCGTAGATGCTACGAGGAGATGCAGCGACGTGTGAAAACGGGTCATGCCGATCGTTCGGTGAGGTCTACGGAGAACCGATGCTGTCATGTGCGGCCTCACGGCAGGAACAAGGCGGATGTGCTTCCAACGCCTTATGGATCGTATCTGACAAAGAAGTGCTTTTGGCTCAACGCGCGCTATATCGCATCGGAGATCGATAGAGTTAAGCGGGATTTGCGCTCACCGACCGAGGAGGCGCTTGAGGAGAAATTGGATCAGGGCAGGATGTCTGGAAACATGATTCGGGTTGCAGAGCTATTTGCGGGTGTGGGCGGTTTTCGCCTGGGCCTTGAGGGGTATTGCAACGAGGAGCATCCCGAGTTTTCCATGCCGCCCGCAGGGCCGTTTGTGACCGTATGGGCAAATCAATGGGAGCCTCAGGGCGCGCCAACGCGTCAGTTCGCGGCGCGCTGCTACGAGGAGCGCTTCGGCTATGGGTCGGTGGTCAATGAGGATATCCACGTTGTGCTTGATGCGTATGAAGCGGGCAAGATTGACATCCCTGACGTCGATATGGTTGCGGGAGGGTTTCCTTGTCAAGACTATTCGGTGGCGAAGCCCCTCTCGCAGGCGAGCGGCATCGAGGGCAAGAAGGGCGTGCTTTGGTGGGAGATCTATCGGTTTCTCAAGTTGAAGCAGCCGACGTACTGCCTGTTTGAAAATGTCGATCGTCTACTGAAAAGCCCTGCCTCTCAGCGCGGTCGCGATTTCGCCATCATTTTGTCCTGCTTGGCCTCACTTGGCTATGCGATTGAATGGCGTGTCGTGAACGGGGCGGATTACGGGTTCCCGCAGAAGCGCCGCCGTGTGTATATCTATGCTGAGCGCACCGACGAATCGTGGGACTTGTCAGGTCGTTTGACGTCCGGTGTTATGGCCGATGCCCTGTCGGCCCGTGTTGTGGGTCGTGAGGTTTCCTTCTCCGTTTTCGCTGATCCGTACGAGAACACGGAGCGTTTTGGCGTGGGAGGCAAGGCCTCGCCGTTTTTGAATGCGGGCGTCATGCAGGGGTATCGCGTTGTGACAGCCAAGGTTGAGGCGTCATATGAGGGGCCACGCTTCGTGCTTGGCGATGTGCTCGTGCCCGATGAGGACGTTCCGGAGGAGTTCTACGTTGAGGACGAGAAGCTCGAGAAATGGCGCTATTTCAAGGGTGGCAAGAGTGAGCCTCGCGTGAACAAGAAAACCGGTCATGAGTACCGTTATGCCGAGGGCGCCATGGCGTTTCCCGATCCTGTTGACGCTCCGGCCCGAACGATTCTTACAAGTGAGGGGGGGGGTCTGCTTCTCGCAGCAAACATATCGTGGCGGCGCCGGGCGGCCGCTACCGTCGCTTGGTCCCCGATGAGCTGGACAGGTTGCAGGGCTTTCCCAAAGGCTGGACGGACACCGGTATGACCGACATCAACCGCGCCTTTTGCATGGGCAATGCTCTTATCGTTGGCATTCCCCATGCAATTGGCAAAGCCATGGCGCGGAGGGTATCGGGGAGGTAGCCCTTTTACAGATCCGGAAAGGATTCGAAGAAGGTCATATTGGGGTCTTTGCCGGCGATTGCGAAAGGAACGAGGCTGTCATTGAATTCAAGTAGTAGTTCCTTTAGTTTCGTCAGGGTTTCTCGTTTGCCGAGATAAAGTTTTGGCCTAGTCTCAAGTAGGATGGATGTTTGGTTCGTTGAAAAGAGCGCGTCTGCGGCATAGCGGATGAACTGAAAGCTTCTATCCATCAATCCGCCTTTCATGCTTTCGGCGTTCAGGGTTTTTGAATCTAATCCGTGCTCGAGCCAGTGGGCAATGTCTGGATGCTTGATTAATTGCTGGCAGACGTCGGATGTTAAGCTTCCGTATTTATTAACGAGGAGGAATGACGCCACCTCTGTTAGCGGGTAGGTCATTTGATATAGCCAGCCATATTGAAGATAGGGAGTGTCGTTGCGCAAGGCCTCAGATATCTCCGCCTCGCTGGCCGTTGAAGATAGGTCATCATTTTCTATAAGGAATGCAATTCGTTCTTGTTTGTATTGAGAACGGCGTTTGGGCTTAATTCTTGCTTCTATGTACTTGCTAAATGCGATGGAGAGGAGGATTTGATATTGAGAGGGGGCAGCTGCTCCATCTCGGTGTACTTCTGCTGGAACGAACTCTTCTTGAGTCGCTCCCAACATGTGGAAGAGGGCCGTTCAAGAAAAATATGACGATATGCACTATCCGAGAAAACTCTGGTTGTTCCCGAATTGATGGACGGGCTTCCGCCAATCCAGGATAACCAGATTTTGCCAAACTCCTCATTGTCAATATGCCGGAGCCGGTTATTGCCCTTCCTCGCGCTACCAACTATCTCAAAGTCGCTTTTTCGGGGCGTTTGCTTCTTGAGGTTGCTGGAACGAAAAGAATCCAGCTCCCCATCTTTCCTGATATAAAAATACCTGAGCGACTTTTTAAGCGGATCAGAGTAAAGGGATTTTTGGATTTTGATCTGCTCAGTGGAGTTCGATTTTAAATTCCGGAGGTTCATCGGGTTCTGATTATTCGAGGCGATGATGATTTTGTCCATTAGGTTATTGCTCGAAAGTTCATCGTTGCTGATAACCTTGACCATAAGTTTAAGTTCGTCAATGAGCTCGCGCTTTGTTGACTGATCTGACTTTTTATAGAAGTCCCATATTGTATTAACCGTTTGACACCCATTGATAATTTGAGCGCCGGAAAGTGTGACTTGTGATCCGTCGCTTGAATACCTAATAGATGTGCATGTGATAACGAGTCCATTATTGAGATGTATGAATTGCTTTCGGCCTTGAGATGTCTCAAGGCTGTTCTTAATTGCATTGTTGACACCTGACTTGGTTAGTTTCGAGCGAACGTTAAGGTCAAAGAGAGCGCTCTCGTAAAGCTCCATGCCCTTGAGGATGGATTGAATGGAAACAGCCGCGCAGAACCAGTTGCGCATCCGCATTATTCCATTGTCAACGATATCCAATTTAAGCTTGATATCCTTTGATTTGACTGATGTTTCTGGCTCGTTCCAGGTGGAGAAAAGGGTCTTTTCGTCAATCAGGAGAAAGTCTATTCCCATCTTTTTGAAGTGTTTCTTCCTTTCTTCAAAACGCTCTAAGCCTGATTGCGAGAGGCAACCTTCAAGTGCAAGGACGGCGGTTAAACGATTGTCGTCGCGGTTAAGATTGTAGTTTTCCCACAGCTTTTGGATTTCTTTCGAGCACGTTGAACGTTCGCCTTCAAGGAGGAAGTCTACAGCTTCGCTCAGCTCGTTGACAGGTGCCGCATCGAATGTGGTTCCATCTGAGCTTTTAAACGAGGCGACCGATTTGCATTGGTAAATGGTGTAGGAGTTTTCTTCGCATATGTAGAAGTCAATTCCGAGGTCGTTCGCTCCGTCGGTATAGCGGAATTTATCCTCATCGGTGGTTTCAAAGGTATCCGCAATGAGATAGGTGAAAACCTTGTGGTCGGGATCCGTATCGAGAATCATGTCATATCGATCGCGAATTTCATCGTATTTGCTCGCAAGGTGTGCGGTGAGGTCGGCTCGATTAAACGTGTCCATCAGTCCTCCCAGCGGTAGCTCTTTACAGTTACTAGATCACGTTTGGGTTGACAGATCAAGATCTGACAATGTTATTGTCGAGCGGGCTCTTCTTTGGTGCGTGGACAATGCATCCTTATTGCCGGAATTCCCCATGCAATTGGCAAAGCCATGGTGCGGAGGATGTCGGGGAGGTAAGTGGGGCTTCAATCGCGCGGTAAACTCCGCCCGGACGGCGCCATATCCTTGGGATGCGAGAAAAGCGGCTGCTTGGAAGAGGCAAGTGGCTGCACGGGCCCAGGGGGATGCCATGTATGGGCTCTCATGCGATCTGCTCGCCTCTGCCGAGCGTCATTAGAAGAAGCGAACTAAACTTTACTTCCGTTATAATGTCATTAACGGAAGCGAACATGATTTCACTTCCGTTAGAAAGCATAAAAGGGAAGTGAGGGCAGGAGCATGGAGGCGCGTAGGGAGCAAGGGCAGTGGCCGGTCGTATCGTGTGAGAGCTTGCCGTGGGTGCGCGATCCTGATGAGCTCGCCATGCTTCCCAAAAGTGCACGCAGAAGGATCGCATCGTCATTTGATGCAGCTCTGCCTCTGCATATCGCCGACCGGGCGCTTTCGTTGCCTGCGGAACTCGTGCAAAGGATCTCGGAAACATCCGTCGCGATTGCCCGCTTTGATATGGAACAGGTGCAGCGAGGATACGGTCTCCCTGCGTTGCTGCTGCGTAGTGAGTCGGCGGCAAGCTCGCAAATCGAACACCTCACATCGAGCGTGCGCAATGTTGCATTGGCCGAAGTTTCGGAAGCTGCACCGCAAAACGCCCGTCTTATTGCGGGAAATGTCGCCGCAATGCGTGAAGCGTTGTCGCTTCCCGATGACCTGACAATCGATGGCATTTGCTCAATTCATCGCGTATTGATGCGAAATGCCGGGGAGAGTTTTGGGGGCGAGTTGCGCGATGAGCAAGTTTGGATTGGGGGGACCGCTTATAGCCCCCATGGCGCGCTGTATGTGCCGCCGGCTTGCGAGCGAGTGCCCGAATACCTGAACGATCTTGTCGCTTTTGTGAGGCGTACTGACATAAACCCAGTTGCCCAGGCGGCCGTGATGCATGCACAGTTCGAAACGATTCATCCGTTTATTGACGGCAATGGCCGCACGGGTCGGACGCTGTTGCATAAGCTGCTGCGTCAGTCGGGCATTGTAGCTCATGTGACGTTGCCGGTATCGGCCGGTCTGCTCCACAATATCGATGCTTATATGCGGTCGCTTAGTGCGTATCAAGAGGGGGAACCCGTTGTCGTTGTGGAACAGCTCATCGATGCCCTTGATTTGTCGCTTGTGGTTGGCAAATTGGTCGCGCGCGACATTGATGAGGTGATGTGCGAGTGGGGCGAGGGCATCACGGAGCGTGCGGGTTCGAGTATCCATCGGCTACCTCAACTGTTGGCTGAGCAGCCGGTGGTGAACGTGGCTTTTGTCGCGAAGCGCCTCGGCATCACGGAGCGCGCTGCGAGCAGCCTGGTGAATCGCGCTTGTGAGTACGGAATGCTGCGTGCGATGGGCAATAGACATCGTGGCGAGTTTTATCAGTCAGACGCTCTGATCAACGTACTCGAGGAGGCATCGTCCCTGCCGGGGATTCGACGCATGCTGTCTATGACGCGTTAGGCGTGCGTTTCCGGGCTTGGATGCTTGTTGCGTAGGTATCCGCGTCGCGCGCTTGCGGCATCAAAGGGTGTGGGTTTGGGCCGTTGCAACATTAAAGGGTTCGGGTTTGGGCCGTTTGGAGCCGAAAAAGTGGCTCAGACGGTCCAAAGCCGAACCCTTTGCGTGTGAGGGGCCGCCTTGGCCTGCTCGACGCGGGCCGCCCCGCTGCTGCCCGGTCGCCGCGGGCCGCCCCGCCGCCTGCCCGTCTACCGTTCCACAACGCTCCGCGCACCGCTATGGGCGTCCACGAGCACGACCTCGCCGACGCCCGCCTCGATGAGCGCATCCACATCGGCGGGCGACGCCCCCGTATCGGTGATGAGGGTCGTGATGCGGCTGAGCGGCGCATAGGAAAAGCCGGCAGCCACATTGATCTTGCCGGAATCGGCGAGGAGCACGAGCTTTTTTGAACGCTCGACCATGAGCGCATTGACCATCGCCTCTTGCTGCGTGGTCGATGTGATGCCCGCCGTCTGCGAGATGCCCGCGCAGCCTACGAACGCGGTCGTGGCACTGGTGTTGCGAATGTTGGCGAGTGCGAACTCCCCAGAGAGCACCCCGCGCGGCGGGCGAACCTCTCCACCCGTGACAAACACGGTGGCGCCCGGCGGTATGGGCAGCGCGTCGGCATGAGAGCTGTTGGTCACGATGTTCACGTCCGTCGCCGCGATGTAGGGGATGATCGACAGCGCCGTCGTGCTCGTGTTGATAAAGACAAGCTCGCCGTCCCCGACAAGCTGGGCCCCCGCTCGCGCTATGGCATCGCGCTCGGCGCGAAAGGGCTGTCGGGCCTGGTCGGCGAGCTGCCTGCCTGCCGCCGTGACGCGCGCTTCGCCATGCCGCCGCTCCACAAAACCGTGCGCGGCGAGCTCATCCAGGTCGCGCCTGATCGTAAGCGGCGAGACGTCGAGCTGCTCGGCAAGGGTGGAAACGCGGGCGCTCGGCTGCGCGCTGAGCACATCCATGATTGACTGGTGCCGGCGCTGGACGGCCTGTTGGGTGCGTTTGCCCGCCATGCTAAAACCCCCTGGCTTATGGACGAGTATCCATACGGTTGCGAATGATCGATCGGTTGCGTTCTTCGTGCCGTTGGCATCTGCTCATTAGTATACGTTGAAGTTCGCTGATGTTCTTTATGAACGTTTAGAACGAAAATAATGACCGTTTACAGCGAAAAAGCTACCGTTCGCTGTAAAAGCAATCATATAAATCAATTATTGCCTATACATCACATATGATAGCTCGCAAATGAGATCCGCGATCACGCGGGTTTTCCGGATGTGCGAGGAAGGTATTGCCATGCTCTTGACGGAAATCGTGCAACGGGGGCATTGCTCCTTTGAGGAAGGGCCGCTTGCGTGGCGCGATGCCATTCGCGCGTGCTGCGAGCCCTTGGTGGCGACCGGGACGGTCGAGCCGGTCTATGCCGACGAGATCATCGCGTGCGTCGAGAAACACGGTCCCTACATCGTGCTGGTGCCGGGCGTGGCCATGCCGCACTCCACGGAAAACGCCCGAGGCTGCAATAGCACGGCTATCGGTTTTACCCGCGTGGCGCAGCCCGTGCAGTTCGACGCAGATGATCGCGACAAGGACGCGCAGATCTTTTTCACCCTGTGCGACACCGATCCGGAGAGCCACTTCGCAAACATGCAGCGCCTATACGCCGTCCTCACCGATGAGGCCGTGCTGGAGCGGTTGAAGGCGGCCACTTCTCCGGCCGATTTGCTGGCCATCGACAAGCTGGTTGACGAGGACAAGTTCGCAGCCGATCACACGGGTGCTCAAGCGTGCGGCGCATAAACCGCACGTGCGCGGCGCCTGGGCGTCGCGGATAGATGGAGGGGTCGCCGGGCAGTTCGGCGGTTCCGCTGGATAGGGAGGAAGGTCATGGAAGTCGTTATGGGAATGTGGACGTGGTTTGCGCAGAATATTCTGACGCAGCCCGCCTACTTCATCGGCCTGATCGTGGTGTTGGGTTACGCGTTGCTTAAAAAGCCGTGGTACAACATTCTGGCGGGATTCATCAAGGCGGTCGTCGGCTATCAGATCCTGATCGTCGGCTCCGGCGGCTTGGTCAACGCATTTCGTCCGGTGCTCGTGGGCCTGCAGGAGCGTTTCAACCTCTCGGCCATGATCATCGATCCGTACTTTGGCCAAAATGCCGTGCAGGCGGGCATGGCCGACGCATCCGGTCCGGCGTTCATCGCGGGCAAGTCGTTCTCGCTCGTCATGTTCCTGCTGCTGTTCGCGTTCATCTTCAACATCATCCTGGTGGCGGCCAAGCGCTGGACCAAGTGCCGCGCCCTGTTCACCACCGGCCATGTCCAGGTGCAACAGGCGTCGACGGCGTTTTGGCTCATCCTGTTTTGCTTCCCGGCCCTCAAAGATATGGACTGGGCAACGCTTGCCATCATGACGCTGCTGCTTGGCCTGTATTGGGCGGTCGGCTCCAATCTGTGCATCGGCCCCACGCAGGAGTTGACCGACGGAGCCGGCCTGACCGTGGCGCACCAGCAGATGTTCGGCATCTACGCTGCCTCCCGCGCCGCCTCGTGGATGCGCGTGCATGCCAAGCGCCCCTCCAAGAACATCGAGGACATCAAGCTGCCGGGCTTCCTCAAGATCTTCAATGAGAACCTGGTTGCCACCGCGATTCTCATGACGATGTTCTTCGGGACGATCCTGGCGATTTTGGGCCAGGAGTTCCTGATCGCCAAAGAGTTCATGAAGCCGGGGCAGGATTTCTTCATGTACATCCTCACGACGTCGTTCGGCTTCGCGGTGTACCTGTCCATCCTGCAGCTCGGCGTCCGCACCTTCGTGACCGAGCTCACCAATTCGTTCCAGGGCATCTCCTCCAAGCTGCTCAAGGGCTCGGTGCCCGGCGTGGACTGCGCGGTGACGTTTGGCTTTGGCTCGCCGAACGCGGTGACGATCGGCTTTTTGTTCGGAGCGCTCGGCCAGTTCATCGCCATCGCGGCGCTCGTGCTGCTCAAGAGCCCCGTGGTGGTCATGGCGGGATTCGTGCCGCTGTTCTTCGATAACGCGGTGATCGGCGTGTATGCCAACAACAAGGGTGGCCTGCGTGCGGCGTGCGTGCTGCCGTTCATCTCGGGCCTGCTGCAGGTGTTTGGCTCGGCCCTGATTGCCGGATGGGTTGGCATGGCCGCTTACGGCGGATACCTGGGCATGTGGGACTGGGCGGTGGTCTGGCCCGTCATGACCGGCCTGATGCAGACGCTGTCCTACGCGGGACTGGGCATTGCGGCAATCGCTTTGCTGGCCATCCCGCAGCTGCAGTACCGCGCGCATCGCAAGACCTACTTCCTGGAAGTCGAGGACTGGCAAGCGTGCAAGCAGATGCGCGAGCAGGGCATCGAGTAAGGCTAGCGCCGGCTGGTTAGTTGTACGCGCGTCCCCGCGCGGAGCGCACACGGGTTGGGATTTCGCCCCGTGGGCGCACCCGCCCCGTGCGCTCGCGCAGGGATGGCGATACGGAGTTTCAACACAAGGTTCAACAAGAAGAAGGAGCATCTCATGAATGCAAAGATTCTCGTGGCGTGCGCAAACGGTGCAGGCACGTCGCTCATGATGAAGATGACGGCCGAGCGCGTGACGGCGCGCCTGGGGATGGGTGTGGCCGACATCCACCATTGCGCGCTCTCGGAGGGCGTCAGCTCCGCGCGTCAATATGACATCGTGCTCGTGCCGCTCAATTTCAAGGATATGTATGACGATGCCGCCAAGGCGGGCGTCACGGTGATCGGCTTGCGCAACGTGCTGTCGGACGCCGAGATGGAGCAGGCCCTTACAGCCGCGGGCGCCGTCGAGAAGTTCTCGGCGTAGCGGAAAGCGGGCACACGATGGCGAACTTCGACAAACGGCATGTGGCGCATATGCCGCTCGCGTATGCCGTCTGCGCATTTGAGAGCGACCGGGGGACGAGCTTTATGGTCGGCCCGGAAAAGGCGGGGGCAATTCGGCGGTTCTCGCTCGACGGCGATGAGCTCGAGTGCGTGTCCGACGGCCCCGGGGGTGTCATGACCTTGGTGCAGGTTCCTGGCAGGAGCGACCAGCTGTTGGCCACGTGCGAGTTCTTCTCGCCCAACTTCGGGGCCGACACCGCGCATATCCGCGTGTATACGCGAACGCCGAGCGGGGCGTGGGCCTCGAGCAAGCTGTGCGATTTGCCCTATGTGCATCGGTTCGGGGTGCTGCGCGCGGCGGATGGCCGCGCATGGCTGCTGGCATGTACGCTCAAGGGCGCATGCCGCCGCATCAAAGAGGACTGGTCGCGTCCGGGGGCCGTGTGGGCGGCCCCGCTTGCTGGCGACCTGTCGGATCCGGACGCCGCCGCGCGCCTCGAGTTGCGGCAAATCGCATCGGAGCAAGTGCAGAACCATGGCTTTTGGTGCGCGCCGGATGGTTCGTTCGCGCTCGTCTCGACGGCGGCGGGAGTCTTTCGCTACCGCCCGCCCGTCTCGGCGGGTCAGCCGTGGGAGATCACGTGCCTGATCGTGCAGCCCACCAGCGATGTCTGCATGGTCGACCTGGACGGCGACGGCAAAGACGAGCTGGTGACGTTCTCCGCGTTTCATGGAGAGCACCTGGCGGTTTGGCATGTGACCGAGCACGAGGATATGTACGAATGCGTGTGGCGAGATGAACGCGCGCGCCCCTTTTTGCACGCGATCTGCGTAGCCGAGCTTGAGGGGAATCCCTGCGCGCTCGTGGGGCACCGCCGTGGCGAGCAGGCGCTGCTGTGCCTGATCCACGCGCAGGGCGCCTACCGCATCGAGGAGATCGATACGGGCGCGGGCCCGGCGAATTGCCTGGCAATCGGGGATGGACGCGGCGGCGCACGCATCGTTGCCGCCAACCGCGAGACGGATGAGATAGCGCTGTACACCCCACGTTGAGACGCCGCGACATGTCCCGTACACGGGGTTCGTTCTACCGCCACTGAGATTTGAAAGGAAGGCCGACGATGACTGCAATTGACGAGGTGACTCGTGAACGCTGGATTATGGACACGTTTCCCGAGTGGGGGACATGGCTGAACGAGGACATGGAGGCCGCGCGCCCCGCGCCGGGCACCGTTGAGATGTGGTGGCTCGGCTGCACGGGCATTTACCTCAAGACGCCCTCGTGCACATCGGTGACGATCGACGTGTGGACCGGCAACGGCAAGCGCACGCATGGCGATGGCCGCATGAAGCCGGGCCATCAGATGGCGAATATGGCGGGGTGCCGCGCCATGCAGCCGAATCTGCGCAACATCCCCTATGTGTTCGACCCCTTTGCGGTGCAGCACGTCGATGCGGTACTGGCGACCCACTACCACCAGGACCACATGTCCAAGGAGTTCGCCGCGCACGTGGTGCAGTCCGGCATGACGACGACCGACGAGCGGGGCAACACGATTCCCGTGCCGTTCATCGGCCCGCAGAAGTCCGTTGATTTCTGGCTCAAATGGGGCGTTCCGGCCGATCGCTGCCGCGTGGTGCGCCCCGGTGACGTCGTGCGCGTCGGCGATATCGAGATCATCGCGCTGGACTCCTTCGACCGTACCTGCATCGTGACGACGGATTCCACGGGCGAGGATCGCGAGGAGCTGTGGGGGACCTGCCCCATGGACATGGACGAGAAGGCCGTGAACTACCTGCTGCGCACCCCGGGCGGCAATATCTACCACTCGGGCGATTCCCACTACTCGATTTACTTTGCCAAGCACGGCAAGGACATCGAGCGCCTGTATGGCGGCGTTGACGTGGCGTTTGGTTCCTATGGCTGCAACCCGGTGGGCATGCAGGACAAGATGGAGGCGTCCGACATCCTGCGCATGGCCGAGGCGCTCAAGGCGCGGGTGGTCATTCCCATCCATTGGGATGTCTGGACGAACTTCGAGGCCGATTTGGGCGAGATCGACGCGCTGTACCGCATGCGCCGCGATCGCCTGGGCTATACGTTCACGCCGTTCTACTGGAAGGTCGGCGGGCACTATACCTACCCGGCGGATGCCGACAAAACGCACTTCGTCCACCGTCGCGGGTTCGAGGACTGCTTTGAGGCGGAGCCCAACGTGCCGTTCCGCAGCGTGCTGTAGCGCTCTTGCGCAAGAGAAGGGAGCGTGACGGCCATGAGGCGATTATATGAGTTGGGGCTCTACGAAAAGGCGCTGCCCGCCGAGCTGTCGTGGGAAGAGCGCCTACGCGTGGCGGGCGCCTGCGGATTCGACTACGTCGAGCTTAGCGTGGATGAGAGCGATGCGCGCCTGGCCCGTTTGGACTGGACGCCGGATGAGCGGCGCGAGCTGGTGCGCGCCATGGAGCGGACGGGCGTGCCCATTCGTTCGCTGTGCCTCTCGGGGCACCGGATGTACCCGCTGGGCTCAAGCGACGCATCGGTGTGTGCGCGCAGCGTCGAGCTGGCCGAGCGCGCCTGCGAACTGGCGAGCGATTTGGGTGCGCGCACGGTGCAGCTTGCCGGATACGACGTGTATTACGAGCCGAGTACGCCCGATACGCAGGCGCGTTTTGCGCGCAACCTCGAGCGCGTGGTCGAGGCGGCCACGCGCCACGGGGTTGTGCTCGGGTTCGAGACGATGGAGACTCCCTTCATGGATACGGTCGCCAAGGCCATGATGTACGTGCATCAGATCGGCAGCCCGTATTTGGGGGTGTATCCCGATTTGGGGAATCTGACCAACGCCGCGTTGGCCTATGGCGGTTCGGTTGGGAAGGACATCGCGTGCGGACACGGCCATATCGTGGCGGCCCATTGCAAGGAGACGCGCGCGGGAACCTATCGCGACATGACCTTTGGTGAGGGCACGACGGATTACGCGGGCGGACTTGCCGCGCTCGTTTCCCAGGGCGTGCGGCGGTTCGTGGCTGAGTTTTGGTATCTGGGCTCGCCTACTTGGGAGGCCGACGCAACACAGGCTGCGGCGTTTGTGCGAGGCAAGATCGAGGAAGCGCTGGCGCATACGGATCTCGATGCGCCGGCGGCGCCGATGCGGGCGTGCGAGCTCGCCGTGGGTCAGTGCACTGAGGATGGGATCGAGGCGGCGGCGCATGCTGGGTGTGCCGTTGCGGGCGAGGGAGGATGTCATGCGCTATCGTGAGCTGCGCGAGCGGGTGTACCGTGCGAATATGGATTTGCAACGCCATGGGCTCGTGGTGTTCACCTGGGGCAACGCGTCTGAGTTCGACGCCGATCAAGGGGTCTTTGCCATCAAGCCCTCGGGCGTGGCGTACGAGGACCTCGCTCCGGAGTTGATGGTGGTGTGCGACCTGGACGGTGTGGTGGTTGACGGCGATCTGAACCCATCTTCGGACACGCCCACCCATGCGGCGCTGTTTCGCGCGTGGGGCGAGACGGTGCGCGGCGTGGTGCACACGCATTCTGCCGCCGCCGTGTCGTGGGCGCAGGCGGCGCGGGATATTCCGCTGTACGGAACGACGCATGCCGATTATTTTTACGGACCGGTGCCTTGCATGCGCGGGCTGAGCGCCGCGGAGGTCGAGACCGCCTACGAGCGCAGCACCGGCGAGGTCATCGTGCAGGGGTTCTCCGAGCGCGGGCTCGACCCGGTTGCCGTGCCGGGCGCGCTCGTGCGCAACCACGGGCCCTTTACCTGGGGAGCTGACGCGAAGCAGGCCGTGTACCATGCGGTGGTGCTGGAGGAGGTCGCCTCGATGGCGCGGGACACCGAGCTGATCGCGCCTGGCGCGTCACCCGCTCCGACATATATACAAGACAAGCATTACCTGCGCAAACACGGGCCGGGCGCGTATTACGGGCAGCCCGGGCTGGGTGCCCGGGAGGCGGCCGCAACGTTGGTTGGCGCATAGGAGCGTCGCGTGGGGCGCCTCGCTGTGCCTGCGCCGGCGCGCGCGGCTGCGCTATGTGGTTGCAACAGCAAAGGGTTCGGCTTTGGGCCGTCTGGAGCCAAAAATGTGGCTCAGATGGCCAAAAGCCGAACCCTTTGTGCGTTGGGGAGCGTTGGGCGAGCATGCGTTGGGGAGCGTTGGGCGAGCATGCGTTGAGGGGTGTCAGACGGGCATGCGTTGAGGGGTGTCAGACGGGCATGCGTTGGGGGGGACATCGAGTGAGCGCGCGTTATGGGGTGTCCGGTGGGTATGCGCCACGGGATTTGTGTCCGGGCGAGCCTGTATAGTGGTGCACAAGATGGTTGGTAGGCCAGGACGACGTGTAAGGGTGCGCCATGAACGAGATCAAATGCCCGACGTGCGGGACGATTATCAAGCTCGACGAGAGCGACTACGAGAGCATCGTGCGGCAGGTGCGCGACGATCAATTCGCCCACGAGCTCCACGAGCGCGAGGTGGCCTTGGCGCGCGAGCATGCCCAGGCGCTCGAGCTCACGCGTTTTCAAGCCAAGGCGGAGCTGGAGCGTACGGTTGCCGCGCAACGGGCGGAGCTGCAGGAGCTTCGCGCGCGTAGCGCATCTGAGCTCCAGGAGGCAAAAGCGCAGGGCGCTGCGGCCCTGCAGGAAATGCGCGCCCAAGGCGAGGCCGAGCTCCAGGAAGCCAAAGCGCTCAGCTCGGCCCAGCTCGCCGACCAGCGCGCGGCGCGTGAGGCGGAACTCATGCGCGTCAGGGCCGAGGCCGATGCGCAGATCGCCGAACTCAAGGCCAAGCTCGAATCGGCGGCGGCGGAGCGCGAGGCCGCCGTGAGGGTCGCGGCCCAGCGCGAGCGCATGGTGGTGCAGCAGGATGCCTCGGACCAAAAAGAGGAGTTGCGGCAGATGGTCGCGGACCGCGACGCGCAAATCACCGCGCTCAAGGCTCAGCTGGATGCGGGGGCAACCCAGCGCGACCTGGCGGTAACGCAGGCCGTCTCGGAAGCGCGCGCATCGTTTGACCAGGAGCGCTCGCAGCTCTCGCGCGAGCTCAACGCAGCGCGCTTCGACCTGGCGCGCGAACAGGATGCCCGCGCTGCCGACCGCGAGGCGCGTGAGGCGGAGAAGCGCCAGCTCGAGACCGCCCATGCCCTTGAGGTGGAGCAGACCCGCAAGAACACTCAGGAGCTCATCCGCTACAAGGACGAGGAGATCGAGCGCCTGCGCGACATGAAGGCGCGCCTGTCAACCAAGATGGTGGGCGAGACGCTCGAGCAGCACTGCGAGACCCAGTTCAACCAGCTGCGCGCCACGGCGTTCCCGCATGCGTACTTCGAGAAGGACAACGACGCCTCCGACGGTACCAAGGGCGACTTCATCTTCCGCGAGCGCGACGATGCCGGCAATGAGATCGTCTCCATCATGTTCGAGATGAAAAACGAGAACGACACCACGGCCACCAAGCACAAGAACGAGGACTTCTTCAAGAAGCTCGATTCCGACCGCAAGAAGAAGGGCTGCGAGTATGCGGTGCTGGTCACCTTGCTGGAGCCGGAGAGCGAGCTGTACAACACGGGCATCGTGGACGTGAGCTATCGCTACGAGAAGATGTACGTGATCCGCCCGCAGTTCTTCATTCCCATGATCACGCTGCTGCGCAACGCCGCCATGAACTCGCTTGCCTACAAGCAGGAGCTTGCGCTCGTGCGCCAGCAGAACATCGACGTGACGAAGTTCGAGGACAAGCTCACGAGCTTTCAGGAGGGTTTTGCCCGCAATTACGATTTGGCCAGCCGCAAGTTCCAAACGGCGATCGACGAGATCGATACGACCATCAAGCATCTACAGAAGGTCAAGGACAACCTCATTTCGAGCGAAAACAACCTGCGACTCGCCAACGATAAAGCCCAGGGTCTCACGATCCGTAAACTGACACACGGTAACCCCACCATGAAGGCGGCATTTGCCGAGGCAAAAGAGGCATCTGCGGGCGAAAACGGTGCCTCGGATGCCCTTCCAACCGCCTAGCATCCCGCTGTGGCACTCCATATGGTGTCCCGTTCTGTACCCATTGCTGCGAGCTTTGCACGTCAAATTGCATCAAAGCAGGTACAATAGGGCATTAGGTATGCGGCGCGCTTGGCATCGTTGCTGCAAGAAAAAGAGATGGAAGGAAGCAGATGTTTACGCTGCACAAGACGCGAGGCGGTGTGCATCCACCCCAGTGCAAGGACGCGCGGGATTTTGCCTGCACGTCCGTCACCCCGCCGGATAAGGTGCGTATTCCGCTGAATATGCATATCGGCGCGCCTGCCACCCCGGTGGTCGCTGAGGGTGACCACGTGTATGTGGGCACCCTTATCGGCCAGGTTGACGGCTTGGGCGCCCCGATTCACGCGAGCATTTCCGGCACGGTGACCAAGGTCGCCACCGAGACGCTGCCTACAGGCGCCACGGCACCCGTGGTGGAGATCGCCTCGGACGGCAAGATGGAAAGCGACCCCGCGCTCAAGGCGCCAACGTATGCGACGAAGGACGAGTTCATCGCTTGCGTGCGCGATTCGGGCATGGTTGGCTTGGGCGGCGCATCGTTTCCCACATGGTTCAAGATGCGCGCGCCGCAGGGTAAGCATTTTGAGTTTCTCGTGGTCAACGGCATGGAGTGCGAGCCCTACATCACGAGCGACTACCGCCAGATGATGGAGCATGCCGGGCGTGTGATCGCCGGCGTGCTGCGTACGATCGATGCCCTTGAGATCCCCTCCGCCGTTATTGGTATTGAGGATAACAAGCCCGAGGCCGTCCACGAGCTCACGCGGGTCGTGCGCGAGCGGGGGCTGCAGGACCGCATCGAGGTCATGGCTATTCCCACGAAGTATCCCGCAGGTGGCGAAAAGGTCCTTATCGCTGCCACGACGGGCCGCGATGTGCCGGCTGGCGGCCTGCCCATCGATGTGGGGTGCCTGGTGGTTAACGTCACCACCATTTCGCGTATTGAGCAGTATTTCCAGTGCGGCATGCCGCTCACTTGCAAGACAGTGACCGTCACGGGCGATTGCATCGCCAACCCGGGCAATTACCGCGTCCCCATCGGCATGTCCGTCCGTGATGTGATTGACGCCATCGGCGGCATGGTCAAGGATCCCAAAAAGATCATCATGGGCGGGCCGATGATGGGTCGCACCATCACGGACATCGACTGCCCGCTCATCAAGGCTAACAACGCCATTGTCGTGCTTCACGATGCAGCCGTTTTGCCGGACGAGACGCCCTGCATTCGCTGCGGGCGCTGCGTGCGCGCCTGCCCGTTGGCCCTTGAGCCCTTTGCGCTCGATGCCGCCTCGCGTCGCCACGACGCGGTCGCGCTCGATGAGCTCGCGGCCATGAATTGCATGGAGTGCGGTTCCTGCGCATTTGTCTGCCCGGCGCATCGTCGCATCACGGCGTCCATCCGCGAGGGCAAGGCCGTCTATCGCGGCGAAGTCGCTCGCCTGACCCAGCCCGCAACGTCTGAGAAGGGGGCGTAAGAAACCCATGAATCTCATCAACGAGGCTTCGCCTCATTTCCATGGCAAGGGGTCCACGCAGTGGATCATGGGGATGGTGTGCCTGTCTTTGCTGCCAACCGTTGTGGCATCGCTGGTTCTCTATGGGCCGGGCGCTCCGCTGCTCGTGCTCGTGTGCATCGCCACGGCGCTTGTGTGCGAGCACCTGTGCTGCATCATCATGCATCGCGAGAGCACTGCAGGTGATTTGTCCTGTGTGGTCACGGCGATGCTGTTCGCCTTCACCTTGCCGGCGACCTGCTCGTATTTCGCGGCGATGCTCGGCACGGCCTTCGCGATCGTGGTCGTCAAGATGCTCTTCGGTGGTATTGGCTGCAATTTCGCCAACCCCGCCGTGGCTGGTCGTGTGTTTGTGATGCTTGCGCTGCCGAGTGCGTTGACCGCGTATCCGGATGTCGTGGGCAAGCCGCTGGACGCCATCACCGGCGCGACCCCGTTGGCGCTCTCCGCTGCGGACGGCGCTATGCCCTATAGCTATCTGCAGCTGCTGCTGGGCGACCACGCGGGCGCCCTGGGCGAGACCTGCGTGATCACTTTGCTGATCGGGTATGTGTTCCTGTTGGTCATGCGTGTGGTCGACGCTTGGGCCACGCTGCCGTTCATCGGGACGGTCGCCGTGGTGACGGGCATCGCGGGGCAGGATGTCATCGCGCAGCTGCTCTCCGGCGGCCTGGCGCTCGGCGCCTTCTACATGGCGACCGATTACACCACCACCCCCATGACGGCGCGCGGCAAGATCATCTTCGGCATCGGGTGTGGCCTGATCACCGGATTGGTGCGTGTATTTGCCGCCGCTCCCGAAGGCGTTGCCTTCTCCATCTTGTTCATGAACCTGTTTGTGCCGCTCATCGATCGCTATACGCGGCCTCAGCCGGCTGGAGGTGTGAAGCATGCGCTCGTCTAACTCCTGGCTTGGGCGCCATCGCAACGGCGCCGTATTCTCGTTCTTCGCGGTTGTCATCGTCGCGGTTGTCTGCGCCGGCGTGACCGCTGGCGTCCACTATGCCGCACGCGATGCCTTTGCCGCCTCCGATGCTCGTTTGGACGAGGCGCAGGGCGGTGCACAGCGCAAGCTGCTGTTCCCGGAGGCCGGGTCGTTCGAGGCCAAAAGCGCTCCGTCCGTGGAGGGGCTGAACTCCGTGTATCAGGCCGATACGGGCGAGTGGGTGTTCGATGTCACCTCGGGTGAGGGCTACCACGGCGAGGTGCAGCTCATGGTGGGCATCAACGCCGATGGTACGGTCGCAGGCCTGCAGGTCGTGGCCGAAGACGAGACGGACGGCATCGGCACCAAGGCGTTTGAGGACGCCTATGTTGAGAAGTTCGTTGGTATGGCGGCCTCCGGCGCACTGACCACGGGCGATGCCGCTGCCGATCAGACGCACGTCGATGCGGTGTCGGGTGCGACTTTCACCTCGAACGCCGTGGTCGACTGCCTGAACATCGCGTTTGAGGCGTATGCGCAGATGGGAGGCAACTAATGGCGCTGAACGAGAATGTTGTGCGTGAGCAGGATGCGCGCTTGTCCAAGATGGTGCACACACCGACGTTTTTGGTGGTCGCCGGATCGCTGCCGGCGCTGTATGCGGTGACATCGCTCGAGACGGGCATCATGATGGGCGTGGTGACGGCAGCCGTGATCGTGATCATGGCGGCGATCGCGCCGCTGCTGCGCGCCTTCACCGGCACGTGGACCCGCACGATCGTGATGCTTATGGTGAGCGTGACCGTGGCGACGCTGCTCGGTTTTGGTGTGCGCATCGCCGACCCTGTCGTGTTCGAGTCGCTCGGCATCTATCTGCCGATCGCCGCCGTCAATGCGGTCGTGGTTGCCTGGATCGTGGGCGACGGTCTGACGGTCTCTCCGGCTAAGTCCCCGTTGGTCACCGCGCTTTATGCGGCCGTCCTGGTGTTTGCCACGTTGTCGTTTGTGGGCTTCATCAACGGTATGTTCACGATGGGTCAGGTGTTCGGCCTTACCATGGGCGAGCTGGCGGCGTCGCCGATCGCCGCCTTTGGCAAGCCGACGGGCTCGCTGCTGGTGCTTGCCCTGGTTGCCGTGTTCACGCAGTCGATCGAGCGCGCGTGCGCGCCGGCCGACACGGATGGCGAAGGCGGTGAGCGCTAATGGCGTTCCTGAATGGCCTGTTTACGGCCGCGTTCGATAGCAACTTGGTGTTCGCCCAGATGATCGGCATGGTATCGGTCATGCTGGTGGCGTATCGCCCGCAGGACGCCTTCCGCACGGGCGGTCTGCTGTGGGCTGCGGTGTGCGCGGGCGGCCTGCTCGGCTGGCCTCTGTACACCGGGCTGTTGGAGCCGTGGGGCATCGCGTATCTGGCGCCTTTGGCCTATGTGATTGCCAGCGCGGGCGTGATCTTTGTGGTCGGCGCGTTTGCCACGATGGGCAAGGAGGCCGAGGTACGGGCCCGTATGGCGCGCGCGTGCTCCCTGCTGTCCGTGAACGCGGCGGTACTCGGCATCGCGCTGGGCAATGCCGCCGTTGCCGAGACGATGACACTCGACGCCGCGCTCGGGTCGTCGTTCGGTGCCGGCATGGGCGTGTTCATCGCTGTCGTGGCGTTTGCGTTCGTGTATGACCGCATCGATGAGCGCCTGGTGCCCCGTGCGATGCGCGGGCTGCCGATTGCGCTCGTCACGGCTGCGCTCATGGCGCTGGCGTTCACCGGTGTGGCCGGCATCGCCGGTGGCCTGTTCGTGTAGAAGGGGGCATGTGATGTTCGATTGGATCTTGTTCACGGTCGCCCCGATGGTGCTCATCGCGATGATCGCCGTCCCGGTCGCTCTGCTGCTCGCCGTGTGCATGGGCGTGTCGAATTACCGGACGCGCCGCGCTGCCCGTCAGGCCGCGGAGGCCGCGGGCGAGGTGGCGGAGCCTGTGGAGGCCTCTTGCGCATAGCATCGCACATGGGACACGTTGACCCAAGCAGACGCGGGTGCCCGGAAGTGTCCGGGTGCCCGCATTTTGCATTGGGCACCCTCGTCTGCGCCGCCGTTACATCTTGGTGACATGCGGGCGCGCGCGAGCCCCAAGCGCCCTGCGGCGGTAGGATGGTGGACGTATGTACCGTCACGCAAAGGAACCGTCATGCCCATGCATTTCAAGCGCCTGCTGCCCATTCCGCGCGACATCCGCGAGCAGATGCCGCTCGCCGACGACCTCGTGCGCGCCAAGTGCGATTTCGACGCACGCGTCGCGGCGATTTTTCGCGGCGAGGACACGCGCCGTCTGCTCATCATCGGCCCCTGCTCGGCCGACCGCGAGGATTCCGTGCTCGCCTACATGACGCGCCTGGCAGCGCTGCGGGAGCGCGTGCGCGAGCGCCTGCTCATCATTCCGCGCGTCTATACGAACAAGCCGCGCACCAAGGGCACCGGCTACAAGGGCCTGCTGCACAATCCAGATCCCGAAGCGCCCGATGACCTGCTTGAGGGTGTGAAGGCGATCCGCCGCATGCACCTGCGCGTCATCGAGGAGACGGGCTTTTTCACCGCCGACGAGATGCTGTATCCCGCCAATTACCAGTATCTGGTCGATCTGCTCTCCTATGTGGCAGTGGGTGCGCGCTCGGTCGAGAACCAGGAGCACCGGTTGGTGGCTTCCGGCATCTCGGTGCCGGTGGGCATGAAGAACCCCACAGCCGGGTCCACGAGCGTGATGCTCAATTCCATCTACGCCGCCCAGGCCGAGCAGGGCTTCATCTACCGCAACTGGGAGGTCGAGACGCCGGGCAACCCGTTTGCGCATGCGGTGCTGCGCGGCTATATCGGGCTGGACGGACGCACCTACCCCAACTACCACTACGAGCACTTGGAACGCCTGGCGGAGCGCTATACCGAGCAGGCGGGATACGCCCATCCGGCGGTTGTGGTGGATTGCAATCACGACAACTCGGGCAAGCGTCCGCTCGAACAGCTGCGCATCGCCAAAGAGGTGCTCGATTCCTGTCGTCGCAACGATGCCATTTCGGGCCTGGTGCGCGGTTTCATGGTGGAAAGCTACTTGGAGGATGGCGCGCAGCCGATTGACGGCGGCGTGTTCGGCAAGTCGATCACCGACCCGTGCATCGGATGGGATCAGACTGAGCGGTTTGTGTTGGAGCTTGCCGATCGCGCATAGCGCGCCGTGCTCTGCGGGCGCGCCGTGTGCGTAGGTGGGTACAATGGGGCAAAGCTGTTCCCGCGATAAGATTGCGAGTCCATATGAACCCTCATGATCTGGCCACACGCCGTGCCCCGCAGCCGACGCAGGAGGATACCGCGCTCCACGCCGAGGCAACTACAGCGCTCGATGCCGCTGACCTGCGCGTGTGCGATGAGGCACCGGCGTGCCTCATGGACTACGTGGTGCGCGTCAAGTGGCCTGTCATCGCGGCGCTCGTGATGGTCGCAATCGTGTGCGCCTTTCCCTTGCGCGGGGTGTTTTCGAGCCCGGATGTATATCGTGGCACCATCGAGACGCTCGATGCGAAAAAGGACACCGTGTTGGCCCTGACCGCTGCCTCCGCGGCAACGTCGGCGGCGATCTCAGCGGTGCCCGGGGACGCCGGCACGCCCATTGCCGAGAAGCTCATGGATCTCTCATCGGACTTCCTGATCGTGCTTGCTGCTATCTATCTGGAAAAATACCTGCTCACCACCATGGGGTTCGCGTCGTTTGGCATCCTGTTCCCCGTGGCGTGCGCGCTGATGATCGCCGGGATCCTCACGTATCGACGGGTGAGCACGAGCGAATCGCTGGTACGCCTGTCGCGTAAGCTGGCGCTGCTTGGCGTCGTGCTGGTCATTACCGTGCCGGCCAGCGTGATGCTCACCAACCAAATTGAGGCGACCTTCGAAGAATCCATCGACCAGACGGTTGCCCAGGCCGAGGACATGGCGGCCGACGCTCAGCAGGCCGAGGACGAAGGCGATGGCGGCATCCTGGAATTCCTTGCTGGCATTGGCGAGAGCGTCGGCAACGGCATCAACGCAGCTGTCACGGGCGCACAGGATGTGGTGAATAACTTCATCGAGTCGTTGGCGGTGATGTTGGTGACATCGTGTGTTATCCCCATTTTGGTGCTGCTGTTTTTCCTCTGGGCCGCCAATTTGATTTTGGGCATCAATATCGAGGCGCCCATGCGCGCGATGCGCCCGCGTTCGATGCGCGCGTCTTCGAAGTAGGGTGCGTGCGATGGACGCCGTGGTGGTGGCTTATGCGGATGCACGGCATCGCGCGCAGGCCGAAGAACTTGCCGCTCATGTAGACGCTCCGTGCATCTGCGCTTTGGAGGTTGATGCGTCGCAGCTGGCATTGCACGTCGACGCGAGCGGGTTATCCCTTGCTCGCGATGGCATGGTGCTCACGGGGGACTTTACGCGTATGATGCCACGTCTAAGGCAAGGCGCGTTGCAGCGCGAATTGCTGGTGCGGGCCGCGCGCATCAAGGGCGAGGCGCACCCTTGCGCTGTGGATGCAACGGCGGGCTTGGGTGAGGATGCGCTGCTGTTGGCTGCTGCGGGCTTTGAGGTGGTGCTATGCGAGAGTGACCCGGTGATCGCCGCGTTGCTTGTCGATGCGTGCAGACGTGGTGCGCAATGTGAGCAGCTTGCCCCGATTGTGGCGCGCATGCACGTGGTCGAGCGGGATAGCAGCCGGCTGTTGGCGGCGCTGCCAGAGCCGGTGGACGTGGTGTATTTGGATCCGATGTTTCCAGGGCGGACCAAAAGCGCGGCGGTCAAGAAGAAGTTCCAGTTGATTCACGGTCTGGAGCGGCCGTGCGATGCAGAGGCGGAGCGGGCTCTCATGACCGCCGCCATGAGGGCCGCACGGCGAAAGGTCGTCGTGAAGCGCCCCGTCAAGGGGCCGTATCTGGCAGGTGTCAAGCCGAGTCACAGCCTGACGGGTAAGGCTGTCCGTTACGACTGCATCGTGCCAACTTGCGCTTAGCCACCAAGGGCTGCCTCGCGCCGCGCGCCTGCCTGTGGGGACGAGTACAATGACGTATCAGTTGTGCGAACTGGCGATAAGGGGGCGGCATATGGCGACGGGGCTGGTGCTTGAGGGCGGCGGGATGCGCGGGTTGTTCACCGCCGGCATGCTCGATGTGCTCATGGAGCGGGGGATCGGCGTCGACCATGCGGTGGGGGTCTCCGCGGGCGCGGCGTTCGGCGTGAATATCAAATCCGGCCAGGTGGGCCGCGCCATCCGCTACAACAAGCGCTTCTGCGCCGACCCGCGCTACGCGAGCCTGCGCAACCTGGTACGCGAGGGCAATCTCTACAGCGTGGGCTTTGCCTATCGCGAGGTCCCGCTCGAGCTCGACGTGTTCGACGTCGCGGCGCTGCGCGCGAACCCGATGCGCTTCACGGTGGTGTGCACCGACATCGAGACGGGCGAGGCAGTCTACCGGGACATCGAGCACGGCGATGAGGAGGACCTCGATTGGATTCGCGCGTCGGCCTCGGTGCCGCTGCTCGCGCGTCCCGTGGAATTGGCGGGCCATCTCCTGCTGGATGGCGGCGTTGCCGACTCCATTCCCGTGGCGTGGATGTGCGCCCACGGCTACGACAAAAACATCGCGATTCTCACGCAGCCCGCCGGGTTTCGCAAAGAGTCCAATCGTCTCATGCCGTTGCTGCGCGTGGCGTTGCGCCGCTATCCCCGGCTTGTCGCGCTGCTCGCCAACCGGCATGAACGTTACAACGCGCAGCTCGCCGAGGTCGAGCGCCTTGAAGGCGAGGGCCGCCTGTTCGTCATCAGGCCGAGCGAATCAGTGCAGGCGCCGCTCGCGGTCAAAGACCCGGCGATACTCGAGCGCATCTACCAACAGGGCCGCCGTGATGCTCAGGCGCAGCTTGCCGGCCTGGAGGCATATCTCGACCGCCGCGCGTAGCATGCCCCGCATACGGCCGCGGGTGATCCGTGGTGCGCGCGCCTGCAGAAAGTGGGCGTGATTATGCACCCGCTGCGGTAATAATACATGCATCCCATGGGACCTTCCTGCTATATCTACACACTGGGCGACACGTGTACAGAAACGTGCCACATCTGCAGAGCAGGGAGGAAGCATGGGTTTGATACGACGAGGCTCAATCGCCGGCGCATTGATTGCGCTGGCGGCGGTGTGCGCCTTGTGGGGCGCGGCGCCCCAGCGGGCGCAAGCGGCGGAGCAGCCACAGCAGGTCGCAACATTCGAAGAGCTCAAAGACGCCCTCGCGGCGGCTCAGGACGGTGCCGTCATCGAGCTGACGTCCGATGTCTGCGAGGTACCCGAGGCGCTCGCGGTGTCGACCGGCGTGACGGTGCGTGGCGCGCAGGGTGCCACCCTCAAGCGCGCAGCGGGCTACGACGGCGTGATGTTCAACGTTGCGAAAGACGGCGCGTTGACGCTCGGCGCCAACCTGACGCTCGATGGCGAGCGGCGCAACCTCGGCGAGGTGGATCGCAGGGGTACCGCCGTGAACGTGCTGGGCTCGCTGCGCATCGACGGCGCCACTATCACGCACGAGATGGCGCGAGGCGGAGTCTTTGCCGCCCCGGTGCGCGCGACCGGTGAGCATGCCCGCATCACGCTTGTGTCGGGTAAGGTCGCGGACAACGATTTTTCCGAGGCACGCACGGCGTATGCGGCGGGCGCCATCGCGTTGGCAGACGGCGCCTCCATGGTCATGGAGGGCGGGGAGATCTCGGGCAACCGCGCGACGACATACCGCTTGCAGGGCCTGGTGTGGTCGGACTCGCCGGGAGCGGGCGGCATCATGGTTGGCCCAGGTTGCTCGTTTACCATGAACGGTGGCACGATCGCCAAGAACGAGGGCTGGGGCGGCGGCGTGCTCGTGGGTAGTGCGGATCCGTACCAGTACGATCGCCGCAAGACCGATGAGGCCGAGCTGAAGCCGCAAAAGCTCGCCACGGCCGTGTTCAACGCCGGCACCATCGAGGGCAACCAGGCTGTTGGCGGTGGTGGCATCTCCGGTAACGGCAACGTCGACATCAGCTTCCCCGAGGGCAGCTCGGTGCGCGTCGCCGGCAATCGGGCGTATCAGGCCGGCGGCGTGTTCATTTCCGACTGGGCCGTTGACGGCATCGGTCTGGACAAGGAAATCACCAAGCTGCCGATCGAGGCGTGGCAGCGCCACTATGCCGGCCGCTTCGTCATGGCTGGCGGCGAGGTGGTCGAAAACGCGAGCACCATGATCGGCGGCGGCGTGCTGGTGTCCTCCAACGGCGTCGAGCTCATGGGCGGGCGTATCGCCAACAACAGGGCCGGCGATTACGGCGGCGGCGTCGCGGTGTCCTCGGTGCCCTACACGCTGCGCATCAAGCGCGCCTACATTGGCGGCAACCAGGCCGACGGCAGCCGCTCCACGAGCTCCGACGGCGTGTTTTTGCCGGCGCGCAGCGGCGGCGGCCTGTGGTTTTGCCCAACGGGCCATGCGGTCCTGCACGTTGAGGACGGCGTGACGGTGGCGGAGAACGCGGCGGCCAGGGCCGGAGACGAGCTGTGGTCCTCGCCCAAGTTGGCACAGGATGGCTACAGCGTGACCCTGGCGGAGCGCCTGCCGAACGGCAGCGCGCTGACGTATTACAAGGATGGCTCCGGGGCGCGGTATACGGCGCCGGGCGAGCGAGTCGATGTGACGGACGTGCGCGATGAGCTGGCGGTGAAGGCCGTGGGCGATGCCGATGGCCTGCGCACCGCCCGGTCGCTGGCGCGCCTCGAGATCGTGGACAACCATGCCTCGAAGGGCGGCGGCGTCGGGTCGAACGGCAGCGTGATCTTTGGTACAGAGCCCACTGGCGAACATGCCTTGAAAGAGGTCGAGCTCGTCAAGACCTGGGGCGAGGGCGCCACGCCTGGACCCGTGACCGTGGAGCTCCGCGCACGCTTGAACGACGCCGACTGGCTGATCGAGCGGGTGGAGCTCAACGCCGACAACGGCTATCGGGCGATGGTCAAGGGCTTGCCCGCAACCGTGGCGGGTGCGCCGATCGAGGATGTGCTGTATGCCGTTGAGACGGCCGGCGGCGATGGCTATGTGACGACGGTCGGCAAACCGCAGCGCCAGCCGGGCAAGACGCTACTCTCCTTTGCGATTGAGCGCCCGGGCCTGTCCGACATCGACAATGCAGTTGCAGCCTACACCAACTACGCGCAGGCGGGGGTGAACCCCGAGATTTTCGATGAGGACGCCTGGGAGCTTAAGGACTTTGCGGTCAGCATCGACGTGGCGATTGAGGACGGCGACACGCGCCACGGCGAGATGCGCTACACGGCGGATACATTTAGCTGGGAAGGGAAGGTTTCGTTTAAGGACATCCCGATCGACGCCAAAGACGTGCGCGTCGTGTACGACTACGACGGGGACCATTTCGAGCTGCCGTCGGGGGCGGGATACTACAGCCCGGCGCAGCTCGTCTATACGTTGCGCCTGTCCAAGGCGGCCGATGGCGCATGGGAGCTGCATGTGCCGGGGTTGTTGCCGTACACCAAGTGGGTCGATGATGCCAATACCCTGACGGGTGCGGAGCAGGTGCTCCAGGTGAAGGACTTGCAGGTGGCCGAGCCGTCTGCGGGGAGCTTCGTCATCACGGTGCACAATGAGGTCGAGAAGCCTCCGGTGCCCGAGGAGCCGGGGAAGCCGGGCGAGCCGGAGGAGCCTACGCCCGACAAGCCAGGCAAGCCCGATAAGCCGGAGGAGCCCAGGCAGCCGGATAAGCCCTCGAAGCCCGAGGAGCCTGGCGCACCCGAGCAGCCGGGCACACCCCAGGAGCCGGAGAAGCCCTCCAAGCCGCAGCAGCCTGCGCCCGCACAGGAGAAGCCCCAGGCGCCAGCGCTCCCGGCCACGGGTGACACCGCGTGGGAGCAGGTGGCAGCAGCCTGCGCACTCGCCTGCGCCGCGCTGGGCGTGTGGTATTCAAGGATTCGCCGCGCCTCATGAAAAGTGCACGACCGCTCGCACATCCCAGCGCGTACACTGAAATGCGCGGTATTCGAGGCTCAGATGGAGCGTGCCGCGAGCAGAGCGCCGGAAGGCGCGTGATGGTGCCACATGGGCACTGGGGCTGCGATGCCCCCGCGAACAGCGCCGACGAGGGCGCAGGAGGAGGACACATGTCCGAGTATTTGGAGAACATCGAGAACGAGAACATCGAGCTCGACGCCGACGTGGTTGTCGAGGACGAGGCCGTCGAGGCCGAGGTTGCAGTTGAGGCCGTGGCCGACGAGCAGGCTGTGGCTGAGGACGAGGCCGTTGCCGAGGAGTCCGCCGAGGAGCCTGTGGACATGGACGAGGTGCTGTTCGACAAGGTCCAGCGCGCCGCCCGTCTGCTGCGCAACCGCAAGGGCGCCATGGCTCGCGAGGCCGAGGAGGACGCCGCCCGCGTGAGCGAGCTCATGCGCGCCCTCAAGCTGCTCGAGCTTAAGTCCCAGATGGAGCAGAAGGAGATGTCCGACCTGCTCGGCATGCGTCTGCGTGAGCTCGACGCCCTGCTGCGTCAGGCCGAGGAGGCCGGCGTCGTGACGCGCGTCAAGCCCGAGGACGAGGACATGCGCATCGTGGTTGTGTCCGCCTGCGAGAACGCTCTCGAGCTCGCGGAGGCCATGGGCAGCAAGCGCAAGAAGCTCGTGGCCCAGCTGTCCGCCGTGGACGCCGAGGACATCATCGCTCTCATGGATAAGATCATCGACCCGCTCGTCGAGATGGGTCTGGACAACGACGACCGTCCCGCTCGCGGTGGCTTTGGCGGCCGCGGCGGCGACCGTGGCCCTCGCCGCGATGACCGTGGCCCCCGTCGCGACTTCGGCGATCGTGGCCCGCGCCGCGACTTCGGCGACCGTGGCGGCCGTGGTGGCGACCGTGGCGGTTTTGGCGACCGTGGCCCTCGCCGCGATGACCGTGGCCCGCGCCGCGACTTCGGCGGCCGTGGCGGCCGCGGCGGTTTCGGCGGCCGCGATGACCGCGGTGGCCGTGGCGGCTTCGGCGGCCGTGACGACCGTGGTGGTCGCGGTGGCTATGGTGACCGTGGCCCGCGCCGCGACTTCGGCGGCCGTGGCGGCCGCGGCGGTTTCGGCGGCCGCGATGACCGCGGTGGCCGTGGCGGCTACGGCGACCGTCGTGGCGGCTCCCGCTACTAAGGGCTTCACGCGTTTGAGCGCATAGCCGTCCCGTGGGATGTATGCACCCCGGCTTGCATGGCAGGCCGGGGTGTTTTGCGTTATATGCGATTGTCTAAAATTGAACCTTTCGCTGTGCTAGACTACGCTTATATTGAACTTTGAATCAAGCGAGTTCAAAATTGAACTTGCCCATGGTCATAAGGGGGTAGGCGATGGATCGGGCATTGTTCGCGGAGCGCCTCAGAGGCGCGCTCGCCGACTGCGGCATGAAGCAGGCCGATCTTATCCAGGCCGCCGCGGAGCGCGGCAAGAAGCTCGGAAAAAGCCAGGTGAGCCAGTATGTGGCGGGAAAGACGATGCCGCGTCGGGATGTGGCGGCGCTGCTTGCCGACATCCTGGGCATCGAGTGCGCCTGGCTGGTGGGTGAGGATGCCGCGGCCCCAGCGGGCACATCAACCGCGCGGGCAACAGTTTCCGCCGCATCCGCGCCCTCATCGGCACGTCGTGCCGCCGCGGCGCCTGGACGAGCTACGGCGCGGCCTGCCGCCGTTGGCCCCATGGCTGCCGCCCCTGTAGCATCCCCTCAGCCATCTTCCGAAACGTCGCCGGTAAGGAGCACCCCCATGCGTACCTTCAACAAATCCTCCAAGCTCGATAACGTCCTGTACGATGTGCGTGGCCCGCTGGTCGATGAGGCTGCCCGCATGGAGAGCGAGGGCGCCAACATCCTCAAGCTCAATATCGGCAATCCCGCCCCCTTCGGTTTTCGCACGCCCTTCGAGGTCATCCAGGACATGCGCGAGCAGCTGCCTGAATGCGAGGGGTATTCGGATAGCCGCGGCCTGTTTAGCGCGCGCAAGGCCATCATGCAGTACGCGCAGATCAAGGGCCTGCCCAACGTGAGCATGGACGGCATCTACACGGGCAACGGCGTGTCCGAGCTCATCAACCTGTGCATGCAGGCCCTGCTCGACACTGGCGACGAGATTTTGATCCCAAGCCCCGATTACCCGCTGTGGACGGCGTGCGCCACGCTGTCGGGTGGCACGCCGGTGCATTACATCTGCGACGAGCAGGCCGAATGGAATCCGGATTTGGCGGACATCGAGTCCAAGATCACGCCGCGCACGAAGGCCATCGTCATCATCAACCCCAACAACCCCACCGGCGCCGTGTATGCGCGCGAGGTGCTCGAGGGGATCGTCGAAATCGCCCGCAAGCACGAGCTCATGATTTTCTCGGATGAGATCTACGACCGTCTGTGCATGGACGACGCCGAGCACATCTCCATCGCGAGCCTTGCCCCCGACCTGTTCTGCGTCACGTTCTCCGGTCTTTCCAAGAGCCACATGATCGCGGGGTACCGCATCGGCTGGATGGTCGTCTCGGGCAATCGCAAGCTGGGCGCCGATTTCATGCTGGGCGTGAACATGCTGTCCAACATGCGCCTGTGTTCCAACGTGCCGGCGCAGTCCATCGTTCAGACGGCGCTTGGCGGGCACCAGTCCGTCAAGAGCTATGTGGTGCCGGGCGGGCGCGTGTGCGAGCAGCGCAACTTCGTGTACGAGGCGCTGAGCGCCATCGATGGCATCACGGTGGTCAAGCCCAAGGCGGCGTTCTACATCTTCCCCAAGATGGACGTGAAGAAGTTCAACATCACCGACGACGAGCAGTTCGCCCTCGACCTACTGCATCAAAAGGGGATTCTCGTTACGCGTGGTGGCGGTTTCAACTGGCATGAGCCCGACCATTTCCGCATCGTGTACCTGCCCCCCATGAGCGTGCTGCGCGAAGCGATGGATGACCTCGCGGACTTCTTCGCCACCTATCGTCAGTAGGAGTTCACTTGCGCGATGCGTACGGGCGCTTATTTGGGCGCACCCAGGGGGGCTGGGGGTGCTGCCGGTCCACGGTGCCCTGCATATCCTCGATTCCAGAAGCATGATCCGCGTTTTCGCGACTTTTCGACTGGAGTCACGCGTGCGAGGACAAAACTTCGCGAAATGTAGGCTTGTTTGGCGTTTTGCGAAGTAGAGTCAAATCGTGAAAAGAAGAAACCGCAGGTATACCGCCTGCGGTTTCTCGCTGTAGGTCAGGTGTACTCGGTGCTCCCGCATAAAAATCTACATTTCGTGAAGTTTTGAAAACTAGATCAAAGTTTTCGTTGAGATTGCAGCCCGACGGCCTTGCTGGGCGGTGGTTTCGAGTCCGCTCGATGTCTTTTGTTCATCATCATAGAGGCAATAGTCGATGATGCCGCCTTGAGTTTATCGATGTTTGAAACGCTGGCAGTCCATGGCGCCTTGTATATCCTTGGATAATTGCGGATTCAGGTCACAGAGCGAAACATAATGATTTACCTCGGCTAACTTACTGTGAAGGTCATTTGAACTTTTAGGAATCATTCCTAATATGCTTTCTTTTTACTCGCATATAGGCATAATAAATGTCGTACCGCATGACGCCCGCAGGAAACATAACGCGCGGTCGCATGCCAGCATTTGATCGAAAGGATCTCACCATGAAGTTCGTGTGCCCCGTTTGCGGTTTCGTTGAGGAGTTCGACGGCGAGGAGCTGCCGGCCGATTTCAAGTGCCCCCAGTGCGGCGTGTCCGGTGACCGCTTCACCAAGATGGACGGCCAGATGACTTGGGCTGCCGAGCACATCGTTGGCGTGGCTCACGAGGAGGGTGTCTCCGAGGACATCATCATGGATCTGCGCGCCAACTTCGAGGGCGAGTGCTCTGAGGTTGGTATGTATTTGGCCATGGCTCGCGTTGCCCATCGCGAGGGCTACCCCGAGATCGGCCTGTACTG